>NZ_JBITIG010000004.1:0-175120 GCF_044458745.1 Streptomyces sp. NPDC050418 | reverse complement strand
TTGGTGTTTCTCTTGTTTTTTTTTTGTTTTTTCTTGTCCTCCTGATACTCTTTTTCATACTCTCCCCCCCCCCCCCCCCCCCGGGCGGCCGCGGCGCCCCCCCCCCCCCCCCCCCCCCCCACTCCGTTGTGTACGGGTACTGCGTCAGGCCGCCTGGCGCGCCCTGCGGTAGAGCACGGCGCCCGCGAGGAGCAGACCGGCGCTCAGCGGGACCGCGACGCCGATCGGCGTCTCCGCACCGGTCCGCGCCAGCTGCTGGGAGCCCTTCGGCGGGGTGACGGTGTGCGTCTCCGGCTTGTTCGGCTCCGACGGCTTGTCGGGGCGGTCCGGGGTGTCCGGCTTCTCGGGAGCGGCGGGCGGCTGCTCCTTGACCGGCGGGGCGGCCACGTTGGTGCAGTCGTTGCCCTCGGTGCCGTTGCCGAGACCGGCGACGGTGACGCTGTTCCCGCAGGCGTTCACGGGGACGTCGACGGGCAGCTGGATGACGTTGCCCGAGATGACGCCGGGCGAGCCCTCGGCCGAGCCCTCGGCCGTGGCACCTCCGCCGGACGGCTTGTTCCGACCGCCGTTGCTGCCGCTGTTGCCGTTGTTGTTGCTGCCCTCGTCGCCGCCCTCGGAGACGTTGGCGCAGCTGTTGCCCGCCGCCGGGTTGAGGAGTCCGACGACGTTGACCGTGTTCCCGCAGAGGTTCACGGGGATGTTGACGGGCACCTGGACGGTGTTGCCCGCCAGCACGCCCGGGGAGTCGGCGGTCCTGCCGTCGGCTCCTGAATCGGCGAACGCGGTGCCACTCGTGACGGCGAGCACTCCGCTCGCGGCCGCCACGGTGATCAGGCCTTTGCGCGTGACCTGTCGCATAGGTTCTTCCCTGCCTTTGACCTACTGGGGTGCGCATCCGCTCCCTTGTGCGGGTGCGCCTATATGCCAGGCGGCCCCGGAGCGCATGGCACGCACTCCGGGGCCGACGGACTCAGACCCACATGGGGTGAGGCACTACGTCTCAGACGTTGGTGCAGGTGTTGCCGAAGGCGGGGTTCAGCAGCCCGATCACGGAGATGGTGTTGCCACACACATTCACCGGAACGTGGATCGGGGCCTGAACGACGTTGCCCGAGAGCACACCGGGAGACTTCACGGCAGCGCCCTGAGCACCGGAATCGGCAGCCGCGATACCCGCACCCGCGAGAACGATGCTGCCCGTGGCAGCCGCAGCGGCGACGACCTTCTTGATCATTATTCCTCCTTGTTGGCAATGCAGTCCCAGCCGCGGACTGCACCACCTGTAACGAGGAGGGAGTAATCGGGCTACGAGCCTATGGACGCTTTCACTCTTTTCAGTCGAGTGCGCACGCGCGGGCGAATTCCGCCCTCAGCTGCCCTCGGCACCGTCATCAACTGGCATCGATGAACCGGTCGAGGACACGGACGCCGAACTTCAGGCCCTCGGTGGGCACCCGCTCGTCCACGCCGTGGAACATGCCCGCGAAGTCCAGCTCGGGCGGCAGCTGCAGCGGCGCGAAGCCGAAGCAGCGGATGCCGAGGTCGTCGAAGGACTTGGCGTCCGTGCCGCCCGAGAGCATGTACGGCACGGCCCGCGCGATCGGGTCCTCGGCCTTGAGGGCGATCTGCATGGCGTCCACGAGCCGGCCGTCGAAGTCGGTTTCCAGGGCCTTGTCCCCGTGCACGTCCTCGCGCTTCACCCGCGGGCCGAGGATCCGGTCGAGGTCGGCGAGGAACTCCTCCTCGTATCCCGGCAGGAAGCGTCCGTCGACGTGGGCGGTGGCCTGCCCGGGGATCACGTTCACCTTGTAGCCGGCGCCGAGCATCGTCGGGGCGGCGGAGTTGCGGAGCGTGGCGCCGACCATCTTGGCGATGCCGCCGAGCTTGGCGAGGGTCGCGTCCATGTCCTCGGGGTCGAGCTCGGTGCCGAGCGCGTCGGACAGCTCGTCGAGGAAGGAGCGCACGGTCTTGGTGACCCTGACCGGCCACTCGTGCCGGCCGAGCCGTCCGACGGCCTCGCACAGCTCCGTGATCGCGTTGTCCTTGTTGGTCATCGAACCGTGCCCGGCGGTGCCGTCCACGGTGAGCCGCATCCAGTGCATGCCCTTCTGGGCGGTCTCGACGAGGTAGAGCCGCAGCTTCTCGTTGACGGTGAACGAGAAGCCGCCCACCTCGCCGATCGCCTCGGTCACGCCCTCGAAGAGGTCCGGGTGCTTGTCGACGAGGTGCCGGGCACCGTACGTGCCGCCGGCCTCCTCGTCCGCGAGGAAGGCCAGGACGATGTCGCGCGGGGGCTTGCGGCCGCTGCGCATCCGGTCGCGGACGACCGCCAGGGTCATCGCGTCCATGTCCTTCATGTCGACGGCCCCGCGGCCCCACACGCACCCGTCGGCGATCTCGCCGGAGAAGGGGTGGTGGGTCCAGTCCTGCGCGTTGGCCGGTACGACGTCGGTGTGGCCGTGGATCAGGAGGGCGGGCTTGGACGGGTCCTCGCCCTCGATCCGGGCGACCGTGGAGGCACGGCCGGGGTGCGATTCGAAGATCTGCGGTTCGAGGCCCACCTCGGCGAGCTTCTCCGCGACGTACTCGGCCGCCTTGCGCTCACCGGGCCCGGAGTGGTCGCCGTAGTTGCTGGTGTCGATGCGGATCAGCTCGCGGCAGAGGTCGACGACCTCGTCCTCGCCGGCGACGACACCCGCACTGCCCTGCCCGTTCCTGCCCGACTCGCTCACGCCGCGTTCCTCTCGCCGATGCTGCCGCTGGTCCCCGCCATCCTCCCGCGTACCCGGCCCGTACCCAAGGGCGGGCCCGTCCCGACATGCGGCGTTCACAGCTGGTGGGGCGCGGTGTTCACCGCTGGTGGGGCCCGGTCCGGGGGTGTGATCGGGGACCCCTGAATGTTTGCTATGGTTTTCCACGTCGCCGCGGGAAACCGCGGGTCACCGGTCCGGGTGGCGGAATGGCAGACGCGCTAGCTTGAGGTGCTAGTGCCCTTTATCGGGCGTGGGGGTTCAAGTCCCCCCTCGGACACAGTGGTTGCCGTACATGAGCGCCCGTCTTCAGGGTTACTGAGGACGGGCGTTTGGCGTTCCCCGGCAGCCTGGGCGATCATGTGCGCCTCATCGGTTACGGGACGGGGCGGGGCAATGGGGAGCACGGGCGGGTTCGTACTGCGCAAGGCGGAGCAGGCGGGGGCGCCCCGGCCCGGCGGGCGCAAGCCCGGGTACAGCGGGGACGTGCCGGGGCTCGGGGCCGTGGAGACCTGGTGGGAGGACGGCGAGCGGGACGGGCCGTACACGAAGTTCGTACGGCACGCGGTGGCGGGAGCCGGGATACCGCACGCGACCTTCGAAGGTGTGGAGTTCGGCGGGCTGCCGCTGCCCTCGCGGGTGCGGCTGCAGGTCGCGGCGCAGCCAGGGAGCGTGGGGCGGCGCCGGAGCGGGGTGACGCCCGAGGGGCGCGCGCTCCGGATCCAGGCCGCGGGGCGCAGCTACCGGTACCGGCAGGGCGTCCGGATGATCGAGCACCGGCTCGTACGGGACGGCGGGGCCGAGATCCAGGTGCGCCGGGACCGCTGGCGCAGCTCGCAGCAGGTGGAGTTCACCACGAGCGGCCCGGTGGACGCCGTGGACATCGCGGTGGCGCTCCTGATGAACGGTGTCTACACCCGTCATCTGTCGCAGACGGGGCGCTGGCTGACGCTGCCGCTGCGGTTCATGAACCGCTGGTTCGGCTACTTCGGCTGACCCGCGCCCCCGAAGACCCGGCCCGTGCGGGCGGCCCGGTTCAGGCCTGGATGACCTTCATGCCGCGCTCCTCGAAGATCCTGGCCTTCTCGGGGGCGCGGTCGTCCGTGACCACGGTGTCGATGGCCTGGGGCGGGCAGATGCGGGCGAAGGCCTGGATGCCGAGTTTGGTGGAGTCGGCGACCACGACGAGGCGGTCGGCCTGTGCGGCGAGGAGGGCGTTGATGCTCGCCTCGTCCTCGCTGCGGGCGCTCGCGCCGCGTTCGGGGTCGAGGGCGTCGACGCCGATGAAGGCGATGTCGAGGCGGATCTCCTTGAGGATCAACCCCGCGAGCGGGCCCACGAGTTCGTACGACTGCGGCATGGCGACGCCGCCCGTGGTGACGACCTTGAGGTGGGTGCGTACGGCCAGTTCGTGGCCGATATTGAGCGCGTTGGTGACGAGGGTCAGCGCGGGGCCCTCGGACGGTTCGCGTTCCAGGAGGTCGGGGCGGGCGGCCAGGGCGCGGGCGACCTCCGTGGTGGTGGTGCCGCCGTTGATGCCGACGACCATGCCGCGTGCGGCGAGCGCCGCGGCGGCGCGGCCGATGCGCTCCTTCTCGGCGGAGTCGCGGGCGTAGCGGTAGCGCAGCGGCAGGTCGTAGGTGACGTCGTTGGGCATCGCGCCGCCGCGGGTGCGGATAAGGAGGCCCTGTTCGGCGAGCTGGTCGAGGTCGCGGCGGATCGTGGCCGCGGAGACGTCCAGGTCCTTGGCGGCCGTCTCCACGTCGAGCTGGCGCTGCTCGGCGAGCAGACGCAGCAGTTCGCCGTGGCGCTCGTAGCGGTTCACCCGTGGTCCCCCTGGTCGTCCGGTCCGCGGCGCCGCGATCGGCGGCGCGCAATGGCTAGGGCCTGATGGTACGAGCCGTACGCCGCCGCGGACCGGACAGGCCGGATCCGGCTCAGTCCATCTCCGGCATCTCGCCTTCCGTCGTCGACACGTCGATCACGGAGAAGGCCGCGCCCTGCGGGTCCGTCACCGTGGCGAAGCGGCCGAACGGGCTGCCCATCGGGCCGAACTGCACCGCGCCGCCCAGGCGTTTGACGGTCTCGACCGCCGCGTCGCAGTCCTCGACCACGAAGTAGACGTTGATGTGCGGGGGGACCTCCGCGGGGAAGTCCTCCGTCATCTTCATCCGGCCGAGGACGGGTTCGGCGCCCAGGTCCCAGACCGAGAAGTCGATGGTGTCGTCGCGCATCCGCTGTGTGTTGTAGCCGAACACCGCGGGGAAGAAGGTGTCGGCCGCGACGGCGTCGCGGGTGGTGACCTCGGCCCAGCAGAACGCGCCGGGCTCGTTGACCTTCTCGAAGCCCGGGTGTTCGCCGGCCTGCCAGACGCAGAAGCCGACGCCGCCCGGGTCGAGCCCGACGAGCATCGAGCCGAACGGGCCGACCTCCATCGGGTCCATGGCGATCGTGCCACCGCTCGCCTTGACCTTGTCGGCGGTGGCCTCCAGATCGGGCGAGGCGAGGTAGAGGCTCCACATCGGCGGCTGGCCCTCCATGCCCGGCATGACCGGGACGACGGCGGCCACGGCCTTGCCGTCGACGAGTGCCTGGGTGTAGCCGCCGTACTCCTCGGACCCCTCGGCGAAGCTCCAGCCGAGGAGCTCGCCGTAGAAGGACTTGGCGGCATCGAGATCGGGGAACATCGCGTCGGCCCAGCACGGCGCGCCCAGCGGATAAGCGGGCATGGTCAAGCCTCCTGCTCGGGGATCTGCTCGGTGGGGGTGCGGCCCCGCCTCGCGGCCGGGGACCGCACTTGCCACGTTATGCGCCGGTACGGGGGATGGCGCGGCGAACCCGCAGGGGCGGGCGAACGCGCGGTGGCCCGGTCCTGAACGGTCAGGACCGGGCCACTTCACGTCATCACCGGATCAGACTCCGGCAGGATCCGACGCTCGCGGGATCACACGCCCGCGGGCTCGGGCTCGCGCTGCTCCTGGGCGGGCGCCTGGGTGTCGCCGAGCTGCTTGTGCAGCTTCTCGCCCTCGACGTCGACGTTGGGCAGGACGCGGTCCAGCCACTTGGGCAGCCACCAGGCCTTCTTGCCGAGCAGGGCGAGGACCGCGGGCACGATCGCCATACGGACCACGAACGCGTCGAACAGGACGGCGACGGCCAGGCCGAAGCCCATCATCTTGACCATGTCGTCGTTCTCCAGGATGAAGCCGGAGAAGACGCTGATCATGATCACCGCGGCCGCGGCGACCACCCGGCCGCCCAGCGTGAAGCCCTTGGTGATGGCCTCGGCGGGCGACGAGCCGTGCACGTACGCCTCCCGCATCCGGGTCACGAGGAACACCTCGTAGTCCATGGCGAGACCGAAGACCACACCGATCATGAAGATCGGCATCATCGACATGATCGGGCCCGGCTGCTCGACGCCGAAGATGTCGGCGAGCCAGCCCCACTGGAAGACCGCGACCACGGCGCCGAGCGCGGCCATGACCGACAGCAGGAAGCCGAGGGCCGCCTTCAGCGGGACAAGGACCGAGCGGAACACCAGCATCAGGAGGATGAACGCCAGGCCGACGATGATGCCGAGATACGGCAGCAGCGCGTCGTTGAGCGTCTGCGAGAAGTCGATCGTCATCGCGGTCATGCCGGTGACGAGGACGGTGGCGCCGGTCTCGGCCTTGAGGTCACCGGCCAGGTCGCGCAGGTCGTGGACCAGCGTCTCGGTGGCCGGGTCGCTCGGACCGGTCTTGGGCACGACGGTCATCGTGGCGGTGTCGCCGGCCTTGTTGAACACGGCCGGGGTGACGGCCGCGGCATCGCCCTGGTCGGTGATCCTCTTTCCGACCTCGTCCGCGGCGGCCTGCGGGTTGTCGATGCCCTTGGCGTCCACGACGACGTTCAGCGGACCGTTGAATCCGGCACCGAAGGAGTCCGACAGGATGTCGTACGCCTTGCGCTGCGTGGAGTCGGGCGCGGCGGTGCCTTCGTCAGGCAGACCGAGTTCGAGGCTGGAGGCCGGCAGGGCGATGACGCCCAGGCCGAGCACCGCGGTGATCAGCACGGCGACCGGGCGCTTCAGTACGAAGTGGGCCCAGCGGGTGCCGAGCTTGGGCTTGCCGGCGTTGTTCGGCTCGGTGCCGGCCTTCAGGGCCTTGCGGTCCTTGCGGCTCAATGCGCGCTTGCCGGCGAAGGCGAGCAGCGCCGGGGTGAGCGTGAGCGCGATGAGGACGGCGATGGCAACGGTGCCGGCGGCGGCCAGACCCATCTTGGTGAGGATCGGGATGTTGACGATCGAGAGGCCGGCGAGGGCGACGATCACGGTGAGACCGGCGAACACCACGGCGGAACCGGCGGTGCCGACGGAACGTCCGGCGGCTTCCTCGTAGGACCGCCCCTCGGCGACCTCGGCCCGGTAGCGGGCGATGATGAACAGCGCGTAGTCGATGGCGACGGCGAGGCCGATCATCGTCGCGAGCATGCCGGTGGTGGCGGACAGGCCGAGCGCGGCACCGAGCGCGCCGATCGCGGAGACGCCGATGCCGACGCCGACGATGGCGGAGAGCAGCGGCATTCCGGCCGCGACCAGCGAACCGAAGGTCAGGACCAGGACGACGAGCGCGACACCCATGCCGATCAGCTCGGCGGTACCGCCCATCTCGGGCTCGGCCATCACGGCGTCGCCGCCGGTCTCGATGGTGTAGCCGTCGCTGCGGGCGTCGTCGGTGGCCTTGGTGAGCGCGTCACGGGCCTTGTCGGTCAGCTCCTGGGCGTTGACCTTGTACGACACGGAGGCGTACGCGGTCGAACCGTCCTTGCTGACGGCCTGCGCCTCGAAGGGGTTCGCAACCTGCTTGACCTGCGGGTTGTCCGCGAGGTCGGCGATGAGCTTGTCGACGTGCGCCTTGCCTGCGGGGTCGGTGAGCTTCTCGCCCTCGGGTGCCTTGATCACCACTCGGGCCGTGGCACCGTCGGAGGCCTGGCCCGGGAAACGCTCGCCGAGAAGGTCGAAGGCCTTCTGGGACTCGGTGCCGGGCATGGAGAAGGAGTCTTCGGGCGCGGCCGGCGCGACCGATGAGGCGCCGCCGATGCCCACGAGTATGGCCACCCAGAGAAGGGCGACCAGACCGCGGCGTCGGAACGCGCCTCGGCCGAGTCGATAAAGGAACGTAGCCACCTGAGACCAAGCTTCCGTCGGATACGGGCAGGACGAAGACCGGGCAGACGGGAGAAAGCGGGAACTTCTGTCCGGTGTACCCATCCATCGTCAACGGCGGAATCCGTGATTCGCTCAGACCCTGGGGCTGGACCGGTGTACTGCGTTGGGTGTAGAGAACGATCCCGTTCCCTCCACCTGGTGTAGATCCCCAGGCGATAGATGTACGCCGCACATGCCTGCGGAAGCATGCCCGTGACCGGGGACACAGGCCTCGAGGGACAATGGCGGGCATGTCACGACGCCCTAAGCGCCGCGCTCAGGCGGCTCCTGCCCAGCGCACTCCCGCCGCCGCGGCCACCTCCGGATCACCCTGCCCCTGCGGGCGTGGCAACCCTTACGGGGCGTGCTGCGAGCGCCTGCACACGGGCGCGGTGCGGGCCGCGACGCCCGAGGACCTGATGCGGTCACGGTACGCGGCTTTTGTCGTACGGGACGAGGCGTACCTCCTCAGGACCTGGCACCCGGACACCCGGCCGCCGGCCGTCGAGTTCGACCCGGGGACGCGGTGGGCGGGGCTGTCGGTCGAGGGCACGAGCGAGGGCACGGCCTTCCACTCCGCGGGGACCGTGACCTTCCGCGCGCGCTACTCCGACGACGGTGTGCCGGGCGAACTGCATGAGCGCAGCAGGTTCGTGCGGATCGACGGGGCGTGGGTGTACGTGGACGGGGACTTCCTCGGCGCCGGGGAGGGCTGAGCCCTGCCCCGGGCGGCCCGCGCCGCGCGGTGATCGCTAAGGTGTGCGGCTGCGTGCCGGTCCGCTCCGGGTCGGCCGGGCAAGGGGGGATGTCCGATGGGGCGGCGTGCGTCGCGTCTCGTCCTGTGCACAGCCGTGGCCGTCGCCGCGTACGCCGGTCCGACCCAGGGAGACCGCAACCCACAACAGGTGGAGCAGCGGACGGCCGCGCAGTGCGCCGAGCAGATCGAGGTCCTGAACGAGGCCCGGTTCGAGGCCTCGGCGGACGCGGTCGCTGCCCGGCGCGCAGGCAGGATGGTCGATACGACGTTCGCCGTGGACGCCTCGTGCTCCGACGCGATCGACGCGGACACCGAACGGTGCCGGCGCGAGGCTGACGAGGTGATGGCCGGGCTGCCGCCCGACAAGCGCCCCAGGAATCCCGGAACCTACCCGCCGCCGGGCGACGAACCGGCGGACGACTTCGATGCCTACGAACTGCTCTCGACCGTGGACGGCTTCCCGGCCGAGTGCGACTGGGCGGTCCTCGACGCGCTCACCGGCCGGTGGGTGACCGGCATGGCACGTCCGTGACGCACCGCCCGTGACGCACCGCCCGTGACGCACCGCCCGTGACGCACCGCCCGTGACTCACGGCCTCCACAAAGGGTGCTCGCGCTGCGCCCACACGCGGTCCACCGAGCCGGTGCGCAGGCCGCGCCGCGACTCGGGATCCGCGACCGCCTTCGCGATGTGCCCGGCCAGCACGATGCCGATGGCGAGCGCCAGCCAGTCGTGGACGAAGGTCGCGCCCGTGCGCCAGGTCAGGGGTGCCAGGCCGGTGAACCACATCAGCAGGCCCGTGCCGAGCATCACCAGCGTCGCCCCCGCGATCCACGCCGCGTAGGACTTCTGCCCGGCGTTGAACTTCCCGGCCGGACGCGGGCCCTTGTCCCGGCGCAGCGCCAGCCGCCACCACTCCCTGTCGTGGGCGGCGAAGCGGTTGAGGCGGCGCAGGTCGGCGCGGAAGGCGCGCGAGGCCAGCCCCGCGAGGAAGGGAGCGGGCAGCAGGAGCCCCGACCACTCGTGGACGGTCACCACCAGGTAGCGGCGGCCGACCAGTTGGGCAAGGGACGGCAGATAGAGGCAGGCCGCGGAGAACACGCAGACGGCCATCAGGGCCGCTGTCGTGCGGTGGATCCAGCGCTCGGCGCCGTTGAACCGGCGTACGCGGGCGGATGGTTCAGACCGTGGGGCTGTCGTCGCGGCCGTTGGACCGGCCGACCCAGGCGTCGACGGCATAACCTCGCTCCTCCCAGTAGCCGGGGATGACCTTGTCGGTGACGGTGATCCGGGAGAGCCACTTCGCGGACTTGTAGAAGTACATCGGCGCGACGTAGAGCCGCACCGGTCCGCCGTGGGCGTGCGAGAGGTCCTTGTCCTGCATCCGGTGGGCGACCAGGACGTCCGGGCGGCGGGCCTGGCGCAGCGTGAGGCTCTCGCTGTACGCACCGTCGAAGCACTCGAAGCGGACGGCCCGGCCCTCGGGGCGCACCCCGGCGGCGTCCAGGAGCGCGGAGAGCACGACGCCTTGGAAGGGCGTGTCCGGTACGCGCCAGCCGGTGACGCACTGGACGTCCCGCACGATCCGCTTCTGCGGGAGTTCACGCAGTTCGTCGAGGGTGTACGTCGCCTTGTGGTCGACGAGACCGTCGACGGTGAGCCGGTAGGTGTCCTCGTTCTTGCGCGGTACGGAGGAGACCACCGAGTAGTAGCGGAAGCCGCCGCCCGCGGGCAGTACGTCCGTGAGCCCGGTGGGGTCCTTGGCGGCCACCGCCTCGACGCCGCGCTGCAGCACGGGCGCGGCCGCGACCCCGGCGACGCCGAGGCCGAGCATGCCGAGGACGACACGGCGCCCGACGGGGCTGCCGCGGCCGTCGGCCGGATCGTCATGAGGTGCTGGGGAGTTCACGCTTCGATTCGAGCACTCGGGATGCGCGGAGTGAAGGGGCCGCGGCCCGGCGTCAGCGTTTCGTCATCTTCTGCGGCCGGGTCCCCCGTTTCCGCTCCGCCTTACGCTGCCTTCATGCCTGACGCCGAGAACGTGCCGTACTCCCTGGACCTGAAGACCTTCGAGTTCGCCTTCCCCGGGCCGCTGCGCGACCAGCTGGTCGCCGCGGTGCTGGACGGTGCGAAGACCTCGACGACCGGACTCGTCGTGGACTACGAGCACTGGGGCGACCCGCTGCCCCGGGTCGGGGAGCTGGGCGCGGTGCTCGACTCGGACGAACGCGTCGTCGCCGTCATCGAGATGACCGAGGTACGGGTGCTGCCGCTGGCCGACGTCGATCTGCGGCACGCGCTCGACGAGGGTGAGGGGTATACGACCGTCGCCGCCTGGCGGGAGGTGCACGAGAGGTTTTGGCACAGCGACGAGATGCGCGAGGCGCTGGAGGATCCCGCGTTCACGGTCGATGACGCGACACCGGTGGTGGCGCAGCGTTTCCGCGTCGTGGAACGGGTCGACCCGCCCGGGCCGAAGCCGACGGGCGGGTCGCTGTGACGCGCGTGCTTTGACCGGCGGCTAGCTCACGGCCTTCGCGGCCGCGCGTCCCGCCGCGCGGCCCGAGAAGATGCAGCCGCCCAGGAACGTCCCCTCCAGGGACCGGTAGCCGTGGACGCCGCCGCCGCCGAAGCCGGCCGCCTCGCCCGCCGCGTACACGCCGGGCAGCGGTGCGCCGTCCTCGGTGAGGACCTGCGAGGACAGGTCGGTCTCCAGACCGCCGAGCGACTTGCGGGTCAGGATGTTGAGCCGGACGGCGACCAGCGGGCCCGCCTTCGGGTCGAGGATGCGGTGCGGGGCGACCGTGCGGATCAGCTTGTCGCCCAGGAAGTTGCGGGAGCCGCGGATCGCGGTGATCTGCAGGTCCTTGGTGAACGGATTGACGATCTCGCGGTCGCGCGCGGTGATCTCGCGGCGCAGTTCCGCCTCGTCGATGAGGTCGTCCTTCGTGAGGGCGTTCATGCCGCGTACGAGGGCGGAGAGATCGTCCTCGATGATGAAGTCGACGCCGTGGTCCATGAAGGCCTTGACCGGTCCCGGCACGTCCGCGCGCGCCCGGTCGATGACGCCGCGCACCGACTTGCCGGTGAGGTCCGGGTTCTGCTCGGAGCCGGAGAGCGTGAACTCCTTGCCGATGATGCGCTGGTTGAGCACGAACCAGGTGTAGTCGTGGCCGCTGTGCATGATGTGCTCGAGCGTGCCGAGGGTGTCGAAGCCCGGGAAGAGCGGTACGGGCAGCCGCTTGCCGCGGGCGTCGAGCCAGAGCGAGGACGGGCCCGGCAGGATCCGGATACCGTGCTTGCGCCAGATCGGGTTCCAGTTCTCGATGCCCTCGGTGTAGTGCCACATGCGGTCGCCGTTGATGAGGCGGCCGCCCGCCTGTTCCGTGATGCCGAGCATCAGGCCGTCCACGTGGGCGGGGACTCCGGAGAGCAGCTTCTCGGGGGCCTTGCCGAGGCGGGCGGGCCAGGCCTTGCGGACGAGGTCGTGATTGCCGCCGATGCCGCCCGAAGTGACGATCACCGCCTGGGCCTTGAGCTCGAACGCGCCGGTGACGTCGCGGCTCGACTCCTGGCCGCGCTCGATCGTGGACGGCGCGAGGACCTCGCCTGTGACGGTGTCGACCGCCCCGGCGCTGCGGGACAGGCCGGTGACCCGGTGACGGAACCGGAACTCGACAAGCCCCCGCGCCACACCCTCGCGCACCCGCCGCTCGAAGGGCTCGACAAGCCCAGGACCCGTACCCCAGGTGATGTGGAAGCGCGGCACCGAGTTGCCGTGACCGGTGGCGTCGTAGCCGCCGCGCTCGGCCCAGCCGACCACCGGGAAGAAGCGGACGCCCTGGGCGTGCAGCCAGGAGCGCTTCTCACCGGCCGCGAAGTCCACGTACGCCTCGGCCCACTTGCGCGGCCAGTGGTCCTCCTCGCGGTCGAAGCCCGCGGTGCCCATCCAGTCCTGCAGTGCGAGATCGCGGTTGTCCTTGATCCTCAGACGGCGCTGCTCGGGCGAGTCCACGAAGAAGAGACCGCCGAACGACCAGTGCGCCTGACCGCCGATCGACTGCTCCGGCTCCTGGTCGAGCAGGATCACCTTGCGGCCGGCGTCGACGAGCTCGGCGGTGGCCACCAGACCGGCCAGGCCCGCTCCGATCACGATCACATCTGCGTCGTACGCCATCGTCGCCGTCCGTTTCTGTCAGGTCCGGTGCTGCCAGGGCCGCAAAACTACTGGTCGGTCAGATCCTCGGTTCGCGGCGGGCGTCCGTCAACCGTGTGCGACGTCCCACAGACGGCCCGCACGGGAGGCGATCAAGGGACGGGTCCCGCTATGGTCGCCCAAGTCCCCCACGTACGACCGCTCTTGAGGTCCCTTTCGTGACGCTCCCCGTCCTGCTTCTCGCGCTCGGTGCCGCCTGCTGTCTGGGTTTCGGCTTCGTCCTGCAGCAGAGTGCCGCGCGGAGCGCACCGCTCGGCGACTTCCTCTCGCCGCGGCTGCTGCTCGATCTCGTCCGGATGCCCCGCTGGCTCGCCGGGATCGCCCTGATGTCCGGCGGCACCGCACTCGGCGCCGTGGCCCTCGCGCAGGGCGAGATGTCGCTGGTCGAACCGCTGCTCGCCACGCATCTGCTGTTCGCGATGGCGCTGGTGCGGATCCTCACCGGGCACCGCCTCGGACGCCAGGGCTGGAGCGGTCTGCTGCTGCTCGCGGGCGGCGTGGGCGCCTTCCTGACCGCGGGCCACCCGCAGGGCTCCGGCGCCACCGTCAGCCCGCTGCGGCACTGGCTGGTGGTGGGCGGGGTGCTCGGCGCGGCCCTGGTCCTCACCCTGGTCGCCCGGCGCTTCCGGCTGGGCGTCGGTCCGGCGCTGCTCGGCGCGGCGGGCGGTCTCCTGTACGGGCTGCAGGACGCGCTCACCCGGATCAGCGGTCAGCTGGTCTCCGCCGAGCAAGGCGTGCTCGGACTGCTCACGGCCTGGCAGCCGTACGGCGTCCTGGTACTCGGGCTCGCGGGGCTGCTCCTGGTGCAGAGCGCGTTCGAGATGGCACCGCTGCGCAGCTCCCTGCCCGCGCTGACCGCCGCACAGCCGCTCGCCGGGATCGTCTGCGGGATCGGTTTCCTCGGCGACCGGCTGCGGACCGACGCGGCGGCCCTGGTGTGGCAGGCGGCGGGGCTGACCGCGATCGTGGCCGGGATCGTGCTCCTGTGCCGCCACCCGTCGATGCCGAAGGGCGCGGGCGCGACCACACGGGAGCGGGTGCCGGCGGGGGCGGCGAACGTCCCGTAGCCGTGCTGCGGTTGGATGTCGGGTATGAGCGGCGACGAGATCATCGACATCGTGGACGACCAGGACCGGGTCGTCGGGCAGTCCCCGCGCTCGGTCGCGTATCGCGAGCGCCTCTGGCACCGCTGTGTGTTCATCCTCGCCCGCGACGCCGAGGACCGGATTTTCGTGCACCGCAGGACCGAGAAGCAGCTCTACCCCTCGCTGTACGACGTGTTCGTCGGCGGTGTCGTCGGCGCCGGCGAGTCCTACGACGAGGCGGCGCTGCGCGAGGCCGAGGAGGAGCTGGGCGTCACGGGCCTGCCGCAGCCGTCCCCGCTGTTCAAGTTCCTGTTCATGGAGGACGGCCAGGGCTGGTGGTCCTCCGTCTACGAGGTCCGCTGCGAACTGCCCGTAGCGCCGCAGGAGTCCGAGATCGCCTGGCACGCCTTCCTCACGGAGGACGAGCTCCGGCCGCGCCTCACCGAGTGGGAGTGGACGCCGGACGGCCTGGAGGCGTACCGGCGCCTGCAGGAGTTGCGGGCATAGCGGCGCCGGCCAGGTGATCGTCCGGGGATAGGGTGCGGGGCGTGAACGGGTTCCTTTCGTCTGTGCGTCTGTGGCTCGCGCCCGCCCGGGTACGGGACGAGGGCGAGACCCCCGACTACCGCTTCTCGCTCGCCAACGAGCGCACGTTCCTCGCCTGGGTGCGGACCGCGCTCGCCCTGATCGGCGGCGGATTCGCGGTCGATCAGTTCCTGCCGGACCTGCGCTGGGCCTGGCGGATCGGCCTCTCCCTGACCCTGCTCGCGGTGGGCGCGCTGTGCTCCCTGCGGGCCGTGAACCACTGGGTGCGCTGCGAGCTGGCGATGCGGCGCGGCGAGGATCTGCCGGCGAGCCGCTTCCCGGCGCTGCTCAGTCTCGCGGTCGGCGTCGTCGCGCTGATCATGGTCGTGGTGGTGCTGTTCGGCTGGGCGGATCAGTGACGTCCGCGGCCTCGGAAGCACGGGACCCCGGGCTGCAGCCCGAGCGGACCCGCCTCGCGTGGCGCCGTACCACCCTGTCGTGCACGGTCGCCGCGGTCCTCGCGGGCAAGCAGGCGCTGCAGGGCGGGCCCACCGCGCTCGGCCTGCTGGCGGTCGCGGCCTCGCTCTGCGTCTGGCTGGCGTTCCTGACGGTGGCGCACCGGCGGATGCAGGAGCTCAGCGTGCCGCGTCCCGCGCTGATGACCTCGCGGACCGCGTGGGGCGCGGTGGTCTGCGCGCTGGTGTTCACGGCGTTCGCGGTGACCATCGTCCGCTGACTCAGTTCGTGCTCAGGCCGCCGGCCGGGCCTCTCAGCCCCTCAACGCCGTCGCGACCGCCCGCACCTCCCGCTGGGCGAAGCCCGGATCGCGGGCCATCAGGCGGACCAGGCGGGCGCGGGTCTCGCGGGTGCGGCCGGCGGCGACGAGCGCCTGGGCGCGGGTGAGGGCGGGGGCCAGGTTCTTGTGCCGGGCGACGCCTGTCAGTCCCTCCTCCTCCAGCCAGCGCCAGGGCGGGAACCAACGGGTCACTTTCGGTTCGTGGTCCGCGAGCTCGTGCCACAGCCTGCCGTCGAGCGAGACGTTCACGACGTGGCCCGACGGCAGGGTGGTCACCCAGTCCCGGTGCTGTTGCCAGCTCTCGTGCTTGGGGCTCGACTTGCCGCGCGGTGTGACCCCCACGTACCGGAGCTTGCGGCGGATCACCGGCCACGGCTCACGGCTCTCCTCGATCCAGGCGGCGAGCTGCCCGTGCACGACGCTGAAGCTGCTGCCGCCGGACACCACGTCCACCAGGGCGAGCGGCCGCTTGCGTCGTGCCAGGTCGTACGGGGCGTAGCCGGCGGCCCCCAGATGCGCGCGGAAGCGGCGCTGCTGGGCCGGGGTCCAGGACGCGTCGCTGCCGCAGGACAGCGGGAGGCGCCCCAGCGTCCCCTCCCATCCGCCGCCCTCGAACGCCCCCGTCAGCAGGTCGTACATCCCGTCGAGCGACCGTCCGAGGAAGACGAGATCCGCACCGCCCGCCCGGGCCAGCACCTTCGCGGTGCACGCGACGAGCGCGTCGAGGTACCAGGCGGCGACCGTCCCGTCGCCCGCGTGGCGCGGTGGTGCGGGCAGCTCGCCGATCCGGTCCGGGTGCCCGCCCGCGTACGACGAGAGGGCCCAGCGGTACGGCTGGGGCGGCGCGGGCTCGGGAGGGGTCGGCATGGCGACAAGGAGACCATCCGCGCCACGCCCGGGGCATCCGGTTTTCGGCCCGCGGGCGCCTGCCGGACCTCCTCGGCCGGACTCCCAACTGGCAGGATCACACTGACCAGTTGAGACCACAGCAGACCGCTCGTGACAGAACCGGACCAGCGAAGACCGGCCACCGAAGACCGGCCACCGAAGACCAGCCACCGAAGACCGTACGACCGCACCGACCCACCACGGGGGACCCACCATGTCCGCACAGCAGCCCTACGCCGAACACCTCGCACCCGGCGTCAGCGCCTACATCCAGCCCGACGGCGGCTGGTGCCTCAACAACGCGGGGTGGGTGACCGACGGCGAGTCCACGCTGCTCGTGGACACCGCGGCCACCGAGCGGCGGGCGCGCGACCTGCGCGAGGCCCTGCTCGCCGACGGGGCGCCGCCGCCGTCGCATGTCGTCAACACCCACCACCACGGCGACCACACCTACGGCAACGCGGTGTTCACCCCCGAGGCCGAGATCGTGGCGCACGAGCGGTGCCGCGCCGAGGTGCTCGCGAACGGCCACCAGCTCCATCTGCTGTGGCCGCAGACGGACTTCGGCCGGATCGCGATCACCCCGGCCTCGCTCACGTACAGCCGGCGCATGACGCTGCACACGGCCGGCTGCGAGGTGGAGCTGATCCATCCCGGGGTCGCGCACACGACGGGAGACTCGATCGTGTGGCTGCCGCGGCAGCGGATCGTCTTCACCGGGGACCTGATCTTCGAGGGCGGCACGCCGTTCCTGCCGATGGGCTCCCTCAGCGGTTCGCTGCGCTCCCTGGACGTGCTGCGGAAGCTGGGCGCCGAGACGGTGGTGCCGGGCCACGGCCCGGTCACGGACCCGTCCGCGTACGACCGCGCCGAGCGCTACTTCCGCTTCCTTGCCGAGACGGCCCAGGACGCGTACGCCGCCGGCCGGACGCCCCTCGAAGCCGCGCGGTCCGTGGATCTCGGCGAGTTCGGCGCGTGGCCGGAGAGCGAGCGGTTCGTGGCGAACCTGCACCGGGCGTACGACGAGCTGGCCGGGCGGCCCGAGGGCTCGCCCCTGGACGCGGCCACCGTGTTCGGTGACATGGCGATCATGAACGGCGGGCAGATGGTGACCTGTCACGCGTGAACCGCCACCGACCCCGCACCAAACGGGGCACTTCGGGCGCGTGACCAGGAGAAACCGATCACTTCCACGCTACGCACTGGACGACATACCGACTGGTCGGCATCATTCATTCCAGTCCATCACGAGGAGCGACGCATGAGCTCAGACCAGCTGCCGGGTCTCGATCTGGACCGGCTGCGCGGCCGACTCGACCAGGAGGTCCCCGGTCTCGTCACAGGTCCGCTGCGAGGGCGGCATATCGAGGGCGGCCGGTCGAACCTCACGTACGACGTCACCGACGGCACGTCGCGCTGGGTCGTACGGCGGCCGCCGCTCGGCCATGTGCTCGCCACCGCGCACGACATGAAGCGCGAGCACCGCGTGATCGACGCACTCCACCCGACGACCGTGCCCGTGCCCAGGCCGGTCCTCCTGTGCGAGGACGACGACGTCATCGGGGCGCCGTTCTACGTGATGGAGTTCGTGGCCGGCACCCCGTACCGCACCGCCGAGCAGCTCGCCCCGCTCGGGGTCGAGCGGACCCGCGCCGCACTGTTCTCGCTGGTCGACACGCTCGTCGAGCTGCACGGCGTGGATCCCGCGGCCGTCGGCCTCGACGACTTCGGGCGGCCCGACGGCTTCCTCGACCGCCAGCTGCGCCGCTGGGGCAAGCAGCTCGACGCCTCCCGCAACCGCGATCTCGCCGGGATCGACGAACTGCACGCCGCGCTCGGACGGGCCATGCCGCAGTCCCCCGCACCGACCGTGGTGCACGGCGACTACCGGCTCGACAACGTGCTGCTCGGGCCCGACGACAAGATCAACGCGGTGCTCGATTGGGAGATGTCGACCCTCGGCGACCCCCTCACCGACCTCGGGCTCCTGGCCATGTACAGCGTGCCGCTGGAGCTGGAGAACTCCGTCATCAGCACGACCGCCACCGCCGTCGGCCACCCCTCACCGCAGGAACTGATCGAGCGGTACGCCGCGCGCTCGGGCCGCGATGTGGGCTCGGTGGCGTGGTACACCGCGTTCGCCTGGTTCAAGCTCGCGGTGATCCTCGAGGGCATCCACTACCGGTACACCCTCGGCCAGACCGTCGGCTCCGGCTTCGACCGGATCGGCGACCTCGTCCCCGTCTTCATCGAGCACGGCCTGACCACCCTTCAGGAAGGCTGATTCCGCATGGACTTCGCATTCGACGCCCGCACCGAGGAACTGCGCGCCAAGCTGCTCGCCTTCATGGACGAGCATGTGTACCCGGCGCAGCAGGTGATGCACGAGCAGACCGCACAGCAGGCCTCGCCCTGGGACGTGCCGCCGGTGGTCGAGGAGGTCAAGGCCGAGGCGAAGCGCCAGGGCCTGTGGAACCTCTTCCTTCCGGACGCGGAGTACGGGGCCGGGCTGACCAACCTGCAGTACGCGCCGCTCGCCGAGATCACCGGCCGCGCCCCGCATCTGGCGCCCACCGCGCTGAACTGCGCGGCTCCGGACACCGGCAACATGGAGGTGCTCTACCAGTTCGGCAGCGAGGCGCAGAAGAAGCAGTGGCTGGAGCCGCTGCTCGCCGGTGAGATCCGCTCGGCGTTCGCGATGACCGAGCCCGAGGTGGCCTCCTCGGACGCGACCAACATCGAGACGCGGATCGAGCGTGCCTCCGACGGCACGGGCGACTACGTCATCAACGGCCGCAAGTGGTACATCTCCGGTGCGATGAACCCCAATTGCCAGATCTTCATCGTGATGGGCAAGACCGACCCGGACGGCGAGGACATCCGCCGCCAGCAGTCGATGATCCTTGTCCCGCGCGACACCCCGGGACTCACCGTCAAGCGCGCCATGCAGGTGTTCGGCTACGAGGACCACTGGCACGGCGGGCACGCCGAGGTCGTCTTCGACAACGTGCGGGTGCCCGCGGGCAACCTCATCGGCGAGGAGGGCAGCGGCTTCGCCATCGCCCAGGCACGGCTCGGCCCGGGCCGTATCCACCACTGCATGCGTCTGATCGGCATGGCGGAGACCGCGATCGAGCTGATGTGCAAGCGGGCCGTGAGCCGTGAGGCCTTCGGCAAGCCGCTCGCGCAGCAGGGCGTGATCCACGAGTGGATCGCGGACGCGCGGGTCGCCGTCGAGCAGCTGCGGCTGCTCGTCCTGAAGACCGCCTGGCTGATGGACACCGTCGGCAACAGGGGCGCGCACACCGAGATCCAGGCCATCAAGATCGCGACGCCGCGTACGGTCGTGGGCATTCTCGACAAGGCGATCCAGCTGCACGGCGCCGGCGGCGTCAGCCAGGACTTCGCGGTCGCCGAGCTGTACGCGGGAGCACGGACGCTGATGATCGCGGACGGGCCCGACGAGGTGCACCAGCGGTCGCTGGCCCGGCGGGAGCTGAAGAAGTACCTCTGACGTCCGGCTCGCACAGGGACCGGCGGTTCGCAGGACGTTCGCCCCGTCTCCCCGGGACCCATGCCCGGGGAGGCGGGGTCCTTTGCGTGCGGGGCGCCGCGGGCGGCGTACGTAGCGTGGGAAGGCCGCCCAGAGAAAGTGTCCCCACGCCATGCCCAGCGCTCTGCTCGAAGCTCCCGTATCCGCCGAAGCCTCAGCCGCAGCCGCACCCCGGCTCGCGAACCCCGGTCCGCTGGGTCTTGCCGCGTTCGCGCTGACCACCTTCGTGCTCAGCATGTTCAACTCGGGGCTCATCGCGAACGCCGCGCTGAGCGCCGTCGTCCTGCCGCTCGCCCTGTTCTACGGCGGGCTCGCGCAGTTCGTCGCCGGGCTCTTCGAGTTCCGCCGCGGCAACACCTTCGCGACCACGGCGTTCCTGTCGTACGGCGCGTTCTGGATGTCGTTCGCGGCGTACGTGAAGTTCGTCGTGCCGGGCCTGCCGGCCGCCGACGCGCACCTGGCGACGGGGCTCTACCTGATCGCCTGGTTCGTCTTCACCCTGTACATGACCGTGGCCGCGCTGAAGCTGGACCTCGCGCACCGCGTCGTCTTCGTGACGCTCAGCCTGACGTTCCTGTTCCTGGCGCTCGGCGATCTGACCGAGTCCACCGGTCTCGCGCACACCGGCGGCTTCCTCGGTCTGATCTGTGCGGCGGCCGCCTGGTACACCTCGTTCGGTGTGCTGACGAACGAGACGTGGGGCCGCAAGGTCATCCCGCTGGGCTGAGCCCCGCACACCGCCTG
This sequence comes from Streptomyces sp. NPDC050418, assembly GCF_044458745.1. Taxonomy (NCBI): domain Bacteria; kingdom Bacillati; phylum Actinomycetota; class Actinomycetes; order Kitasatosporales; family Streptomycetaceae; genus Streptomyces; species Streptomyces sp. NPDC050418. Next base: position 154,614 of record NZ_JBITIG010000004.1, on the reverse strand, counting down.
GGGCCTTTCCGGCCCTAAGGCCGCAGCGCCCGCAGCAGCAGGTCCGCGAGGTGGTCGGCGACCTGCTGCGGGGTGAGCGGGCCGTTCGGCCGGTACCAGGTCGACAGGTGGTGCACGGATCCGAAGTGGTAGTCGACCACCAGGTCCGCGGGCGTCGCCGAGGAGAAGACCCCGGCGCTCTGGCCCTCCTCGACCAGCGCGCGGAAGCCCTCGTGGTAGCGGCGGCGCTCGGCCCGTACCTGCTTGTTCTTCTCGGGGCTCAGGTGGTGCATGGAGCGGAAGAAGATCTGCGCGTCGTCGAGGTTCTCGATCGTGGTGACCACGACGTCGGCCGCCGCGTCCCGCAGCCGCCGCTCGATCGGCTCGTCGGCCTGCGCGAACGCGTCGAGCCGCTCCTGCTGGAGGCGGAGCACGCGGGCGTAGATCTCGTGCAGCAGATCGTCCTTGGACCCGAAGTAGTGGTACAGCGCGCCCTTGGTGACGCCCGCCGCCTCCACGATCTCCTGCACCGACGTGCGGTCGTACCCCTGCTCCGCGAAGAGCCTGGTGGCGGCGGCGAGCAGCCGCTGCGGGACGGGTGTGGTGCTCTGCTCCGTCGCGCTCTGCCCCGTGGTCCTCGGCACTGTCGCCACCTGCCTTCCGCTCCTTCTCCTGACGTCACTGCGCACGGTCGCGCAGCTCCCTTCGGAGGATCTTCCCACTGGTCGTCTTGGGCAGCTCCGGCAGGATCTCCACCGCGCGCGGATACTTGTACGCCGCCAGTCTCTCCTTGCTGTACGCGACGAGGTCGGCCGGGTCCGTCGCGGCCCCCGGACGCAGGCTGACGTACGCCTTGACGCTCTCGCCGCGGTAGCTGTCGGGGACGCCGACGACGGCGGCCTCCCGGACGGCGGGGTGGGTGTAGAGCACGTCCTCGACCTCACGCGGCCAGACCTTGAACCCGGAGGCGTTGATCATGTCCTTCTTGCGGTCGACGACGTAGAGCCAGCCGTCGGCGTCCATGAACCCGATGTCCCCGGTGCGCAGTTCGCCGTCCGGGAAGGACTCGGCGGTGGCGTCGGGCCGGCCCCAGTATCCGGGCACGACCTGCGGCCCGGACACCACGATCTCGCCCTGCTCGCCGAACGGCACTTCGGCGCCCTCCTCGTCGACGATCCGTACGACGGTGTCGGGGCCGGGTACGCCGACGGACAGGGTGCCCGATGCGGGGTCGACCGGTGCTTCGTGCTGCGGCGGTACGGAGGCGCAGGGCGCGGTGCACTCGGTGAGGCCGTAGCCGTTGCGGATGTAGGGCCCGAAGTCCGTACGGAACTTCTCGACGAGTGCGGGCGGGACGGGCGCCCCGCCCGAGGAGATGACCTGGAAGGACGCGAAGTGCTCGCGGGTGGCGCCGGGTTGGGCGCCGAGCGCCATGAACGCGGTGGACGGGCCGACCGTGTACGCGGGCGCGTGCTCGGCGAACGCGTCGAGGACGACGCCCGGGTGGAAGCGGTAGGCGAGCACGAGGGTGCCCGCGTTGGCGGCGCAGGCCGCGAGCTGGCAGACCATGCCGGTGATGTGGAACAGCGGGGCGAGCGCGAAGTACGCGGAACCTTCGGCGATCCCCTGGCCGGTGCGCTGGCGCTCGGCGTTGTAGGTGATGTTGCCGTGCAGGTTCATGGCGCCCTTGGGCCGCCCGCTGGTGCCGGAGGTGTAGCTGATCAACGCGAGGTCGGTGGCGGTGCGTTCCGGAACGTCGGGTGCCTTGAGACCGCGGCCGGCGACCTCGAGCAGGTCCTCGGCGTCGTCGGCCCGCGGGGCGCGCTCGAAGTTCAGGACGCGCTCGTCGCCGCGCGACTGCAGATCCAGCTCGCAGGCGGTGAGCACGGCCCGTACGCCCGAACCGGCGGCGGTCTCGCGCAGATACGCCGCCCAGGCACGGTCCGCGCAGATCAGGGCCGTGACTCCGGCGTCGTCGAGGACGTGGCGCACCTCGGCGGACTTGTACATGGGGTTGACGGGCACGACGGTCGCGCCGGCCTTCCAGGCGCCGAGCAGCGCGAGCACGAAGTGCGGGGAGTTCTGCAGCATCAGCGCGACACGGTCCCCGTCGGCTATCCCCTGCGCCGCGAGGTACCCGGCCACGGAGTCGGAGAGCGCGTCCGCCTCCGCATAACTGAGGCGCCCGTCGAAGTACGCGAATGCCGTACGGTCCGGGGCCTTCGCCGCGGCGGCGCGGAAGCTGTGGACGACTGAAGGCGCCGGGGACACGGGGGCACGCTGGGCGTCGCTGAGCCGGGCCAGCCACGGCTTGTCGGCATAGGTCACTTGGTGTGCGCCTCCCATTTCTGCTGCAGGTGGTTCATCCCGTCCAGCCAGCGGTCGGGCTGGGCGGCCCGGACACGGTAATACTCGGCGACCTCCGGGTGCGGCAGGATCAGGAAGCGGTCCTCCTCGATCCCGGTGATCAGGGCGTCGGCGACGTCCTCGGGCTCGATCGCGGTCGGCGCGAGCACAACCTCACCGGCGGACCCGGCGGCCGTGAGCATGTCGGTGCGCACACCCTGCGGGCAGATCGCGTGCACCTTCAGACCCCGGTGGCGGTACGTGAGGGAGAGCCACTCCGCGAAGGCGTACGCGCCGTGTTTGGTCACGCTGTACGGGGCGGCGCCGACCATGGTGAGCAGTCCGGCGGCGGAGACGGTGGAGACGAAGCGGCCCTCGCCGCGCTCCAGCCAGGCGGGCAGGAGAGCGTGGGCGGCGCGGACGTGTGCCATCACGTTGACGTCCCAGGCGCGGGCCCAGACCTGTTCGTCGGCGGCCTCGGTGCCGCCGCTCGCCAGGCCCGCGTTCGCGCAGTAGAGGTCGACGGTGCCACCGAGGGCGTCCCGCGCCTCCTCGACGATCGCGGAGGCGTCACCGGGGACGGCGATCCCGCCGATCTCGTCGGCGACCGCCTTGGCCTTGGCCTCGTCGATGTCGTTGACGACAACCTGTGCCCCCTCGGCGGCGAACCTGCGCGCGAGAGCGGCACCGATACCGCCGCCCGCGCCGGTGACGATTGCCTTTTGGTGCGCGAAGGTCATGGGGTCTCCGTCCGGGAGCGTTGTCCGACGCTTGCAGACTAACCAGTCGGTATGTGGTGGGGAAGGGGTTGATCTCCCCTGGTCGGCCCGGCCGCCACCTCAAGCCATTCAGCCCGGCCGGCGTTTGAGGCCATCCGGACGAAGTCCGGATTCCGGGTCCGGGGCGAAGCCCCGGTTTCGGGAAGGGGCGGGGCGGGGAAGGAGGCCCGCCGCAGGCGCAACTCACCTCAGCCACAGCGAACCCAAGGAGAGCACATGCCGCACCCCTCCAGACGGGCGCTGCTCGCCGCAGCCACCACCACCGCCACGGCCACCGCACTGGGCATCACGCCGGCCGCCGCCGAGGACCACCCGAGGCCGGGCGGAAAGTTCCGCACCGGCTTCGAGCGGCTCCATGACGACGGCTACGCCCTGCTCGACGGAGAGCGCGTCGGCGTCGTCACCAACCCGACCGGCATCACCCGCGATGTCCGCCACATCGTCGACGTGATGCACTCCGACGACCGCGTCGACCTCGTCGCCGTGTTCGGCCCGGAGCACGGCTTCCGCGGCACCGCACAGGCCGGCGGCTCCGAGGGGTACTACGACGACCCCGCGACCGGTCTGCCCGTCTACGACACGTATCTCAAGAGCGGTCAGCCGCTCGCCGACATCTTCACGGCCTCGGGCGTGGACACGGTCGTCTTCGACATCCAGGACGCGGGCGCCCGCTTCTACACGTACATCTGGACGCTCTACGACTGCATGGTCGCCGCACAGCTCGCGGGCAAGCGCTTCGTCGTGCTCGACCGTCCGAACCCCGTGACCGGGCGGGCCGCGCTCGGCCCGATCCTGCACAAGGAGTTCGCGACGTTCGTCGGGCGCGAGCCGATCGCGCAGGCGCACGGCATGACGGTCGCCGAGCTGGCGCGGCTCTACAACGGGGAGTTCCTCACGACCCCCGTACCGCTGGAGACCGTCCTGATGGCGGGCTGGCGGCGGAACGAGTTCTATGACGAGAGCGGTCTGCCGTGGGTGCCGCCGAGCCCGAACATGCCGACGCCCGAGACGGCGCTTGTCTACTCCGGCACCTGCCTCTTCGAGGGCACGAACCTGTCCGAGGGACGCGGCACGACGCGCCCGTTCGAACTGCTGGGCGCCGAGGGGATCGACCGCAAGTGGGCTGAGGCGGCCAATGAACTCGGCCTGGCCGGGGTGGACTTCCGCGAGGCGTACTTCGCGCCCACCTTCTCGAAGTTCCAGGGCAAGACCGTGGGCGGGGTGCAGCTCCACGTGCACGACCGGGAGTCCTTCGATCCGGTCCGTACGGGCATCGGCCTGCTGATCACGGCCAAGCGGTCGTGGAGCGGATTCGCCTGGCGGCCCGACAACTGGATCGACAAGCTCACGGGCTCCACCCAGGTCCGCACGATGATCAACGCGGGCGCCGGGGTGGACGAGGTGGTCGGCGGCTGGCGGGACGAGCTGGGCGCCTTCCGTGCCGTACGACGGAAGTACCTGGCGTATCGCTGAGCGAGGCGCACAGCCTGACGGCGGGCCGCATGCTGGGATGCGGCCCGCCGTCGCGTGTCCTAGCGGTGGGCGGGGAACTCGACCACCTGCTGATACGTCGGCCGGTTCTGCCACTGCACCGGCTGATGCGTGATCCCGCCGACCGCGCGGTGGATGATCGCGTCGGCGCACCACTGGTCGCCCGCGGCGCAGTGCTCGTCGCCGGGGTACACCTGGGCCGCCGGCTCGGCGGCGGCCTGGGCGAGGGTGGCGAGCAAGGTGTCGCGGCAGGCGGCGAGTTCACCGTCGCCGCAGTACGTACGGGCGAGCGGGCCCTTCACGTCCTGGCCGAGCACCTGCCGCAGATCCTTGTCGGCATAGCCCCACCAGCCGCGCTGGAAGGCCGAACCGGCGTGCGCTCCGGTCGGTCCGTGGGCGGCGGAAGGTGATTCGTCGACCCCCATCTGGCCGGTCAGCGCCGCGTAGAGCCCGTCACCGAGCCCCGGCTTGAACTCGGCCTCCACCAGGAGCGGCCACCAGGCGTCCATGATCCGGATGGCGTCCGGGTGCGCATACGTCTTCGAGCCCGCGGCGGTCCGGTTGCGCTGCGTTCCCGCCTTCCGCCATGCCTCCAACTGCTGGATGGCCGTGGCAAGTCGAGGGTCGGTCACGGGCTGCGAGCGCAGCACAGCGAGCAGCTCCGGCAGCACCTGTTCGCCCCGCAGGTCCGTGACCGCCGCCTCGGCCATCGCCCGGGTCAGCGAGGCCCGCGTGACACCGCCGTCGCCGATCAGCTCATTGACCCTGTCGTCGAGCAGATCACCGCGGTGCACCGCGCCGAAGCTGAAGTCGGCGGCGCTGTAGTCGTTCGCCTGCTTGTTGTTCCACGAGATGTAGTAGTCCTGGTTGACGGACTGCGGATGCTCGCTCATCGGGGTGTACGCGGCGTTGTTGCCCTCGGGTTCGAAGTCCTTCCAGGCGTAGGCGTCCTCGGCGCGCACCGGGAAGGAGGCGTCGACGCCTTCTGCGCGCACGGGGTTCGAGCCGCTGTTGTAGTACGCGATGTCGCGGGAGTCCGCGTAGAACCAGTTGAAGGCGTAGCCGATGTGGTCGGCCGCCTTCTGGAAGGACCTGGCGTCCTTCACGTAGCCCGGGTCGTTGAACATCTGGAAGCCGATGATCGAGTCGGCCTCGTGGCGGTACGTGGAGCGCAGCGAGGTGTACGCGACCGGTGCGCCGTCGACCGTGGCGCGGTGCGTGACGATGCCGTAGTGCGTGCGGAAGATCTGCATGCGGTACGAGCCGGCGGCCGTGGAGTCCGCAAGGCTCGGCTTCCACGCGTTGGTCTTCTCCATCCTCTCCATGGGGAGGCAGGCGCCCTTGTAGCGGTAGTGCGTCGACTGCTTGGTGGGCGGCGCACCGCCCGGTTCGCAGAGTTCGACCGCGTACGTGTCGGTGATGTCCTGGCCCGCGGAGGTCGCCGACCAGGAGTAGTCGACGCCGCGGCCGAGCTGGATGTACATGCCGACGCCCGCGAAGGAGACACCGCGGGCCTTGATGCCGGGCCCGTCGAGCTCCTGCATCATCAGGAGCTGCGGGGCGAAGTAGCCGGTCTGCGGGCCGAAGACGGCGACCGGGTTGCCGCTCGCGGTGTGCTTGCCGGAGACGAGCAGCGCGTTGGACATGCCCTTCTTCGCGGAGAACAGGTCCTCGGGCAGCACCCCGTCGTTGTGCAGGCCCTGCAGCTTGCGCAGTTTCGCGGGTGCCTCGACCGGGGTCTTAGCCGGTGTCCGCTGGGCGGCCGCGCCCTTGCGGTCGAAGATCAGCGGCTCGCGCTCGACGCTGCCCGCGTCGGGCATGGCCTTGCCGCGCGGCTTCGCGGGCTTCTCCGCGTACGGGAAGCTGCTGCCGTCGTGCACGGTCTGCACGGTCTCCGGGTCGTTGCGCTGCCGGAAGGACTCCCAGACCTTTGTGCCCTCCGCGACGCCGTACTTCTGCTGCGCGGCGAGCAGGGAGAGGGCCTGCTCGACCTCTCCCCCGCCGCCCCCGCCGAAGAGCCCGCCGACGACGGAGGCCAGCGCGATGAGGTCGGTCACCTTGAACGGCTGGATTTCGCCGATGTTCGTGATCGCGTCGATTTTTCCGGTGAGGACGTACTCCCCGGGGAAATACCGCCCCTTCTTGGCCTGTTCACGATAGGCGTTGAGGCCGTCGACATACGCCTGCGCGTCCTCCATGGCCTGCTTTCCGCGCTCGCCCTGCTCGTTGAGGATGTAGTCGACCTGCGCCTGCAGATCCCTCTCGGTGTACGGGGCCTGCGGCCAGAAGCTCTGCTCCAGGCCCTGGTTGGCGGGTGCGCCGCCCGCGAACGGGGTGAGTTCGCCGCGGCCGATGTGCCGGAACAGGTCGATCAGCCAGAGCCGGTCCTGGCCCGCGGCGTACCCGGCACCGAACTCGGTGCCGTAGCGGGTGGTGCCCTTGATGTGCGGGACGCCGTTCTGCTTGTCGCGGGTGATCGTCACATCGTTGCGCGGCCGCGTGACGGAGGCGACCCGGCCCGCGGGGACGCCGAAGGACGCGTCGCGGAAGTAGCTGTTCAGGGTCGCGTCGGTGAGGTTGCCGTAGCCGGAGGACAGGGCGTCGTACGGGGGCAACTGGTCGTCGCTGTGCGGTGGTTTGGTGCCGAGGAGGCGGTGGGCGAGGATCTCCGCGAGGGTCGCGGAGCCGTTGGCGCCGGGCGGCAGGATGTCGTCGCACTGGCTGCCGCAGTAGTCGGCGACGGGTTCCTCGGCGGCGGCCTGCGGTAGCGGCGCGAGGAGTCCGGCGGCGAGGGCGGCCGTCGCGGCCAGGACGGCCGCGACACGGGTGGGCTTGGAGGTTCTCCGGCTCGGTGCGCGCCGGGCGATGCGCTGTCGCATGTCTGCTCCTCCTGGGCGGAAGTGAAGCACCTGCGCGTGCGGTCACCGGAGGTTACTGGCGGTAGGAGCCCGGCAGAAGGTGAACGTGCGTCACCTTCGCCGATTCACCACACCCGGCGCTCACTTCGGTCGCCCGCCGCCCCGCGAACAGCAGTGATGGCTGCCATCGGAAATCCGATGGAGCCGAATCGGATCCCGTTACGTCCAAGCCGCGACGTCCGAGTACCAAATACGGAGGTGCATGGCGATGGCCGGATTCCGCAGCCTCGCGAGACAGGTGCGTGACCCCCACAACGACCTGGCGCTGCGCCGCTATTCGCTGCGCAAGTGTCTCGAACGGTTCGCCCCGTACGGCCACCGTGCGACCTGGGACCATCTGTGCGGCCGGGCCGGTTTCGGCCCCGAGGACCGCTCCCCCGACCCGGCGCGGCTGGTGGCCGCGCTCGACGAACTCGAGGAGGCGCGCGCCGTCTGGCTCGCCTACGAGGCCGACTTCGCCGCGCGCCGCAGGCGCGAGAAGCAGGACGGGCTGCGCCGGCCCGGTGTCATCGACGACTGGCACCGCCTCACCTGGGGCGGCCACGGCATCGCGTGGTGCGACGACCCGGCCGTCCACCCCCGTACCTCCCTCGGCGCGGCCCTGCGGCGGCTGATCACCGCCCTGGAGCGCGCCCCCGGGACGGTCTGCCCGGTCTGCGAATCCGCGGACATCTCCTGGACGCAGGAACTGAACCACGAGCCCTTCGCGGGCCCGCTCTGCGGGCGCTGCGGCATCCTGGTGCCGCGCCCGGTCCTCACACCCGAGGCGCTGGTGCGGATCCGGGCGCGGGGCGAACGGCCCGTGGCGCTGGCCGTGCCCGCCTGAGGGGCACGGCGCCCCACCGGACCTCCGCGCCTCAGGGCGTGAGCACCTCCGTGTGGATGGCCAGCTTGAACTGTGCGTGCATCAGCGGCACGGTGAGCCGGCTGTCCCCCGACCCGCGCGCGGAGATCTTCAGGCCGACAGGTGTTCCCTTGTGCACGAACATCTGCCACATGTACGAGCGGTACTGACCGCCCCCGGTGGCCGCGGAGTCGGTGGTCGCCGTCGAGTCGTACGCGCCGGTGAGCGGGTTGCGGACGAAGCGGGCCCGGTACTCCTTCGCCCCGGACCGCGGCTCCCAGAACACCAGCGCCGACAGCACGCCCCAGCCCTCGTGGCTGGGGTGGATCAGCCCGGATCCCGCGTCGGGGAACCGGCCGCCCTTGGCCGGACTGTGCATGCCCCAGGGGTCGTACGACTCCTGATCCTCGCCGTACGGGAAGCGCACGAGGTGGTATCCGTCCCGGTCGTAGGTGATCTTCTGCGCCCCGTCCTGCGCGGCGTCCCATTTCAGTGAACAGACGACGACCCCCATGGGCGCGCCCTCCTCTCCGCTGCCAGGGCGTTGTCGGATGCGCCTGGCACCATCGACGGCATGGTGTGGCTTCAGATCTGTCCCAACGGCTCGCGCGGCCCGGCCGACGGCGCCGCCGTGCCCATGTCCCCCGAGGACATGGCCCGTTCGGCGGCCCGCGCGGTGTCCGCGGGGGCTCGCGATGTGCATGTACACCCCAAGTCGCCCTGTGGACAGGACACACTGTCGCCGCGAGCGGTCGCAGCGACGATTCAAGCCATACGTTCCCTGGTGACCGTTCCGGTAGGCGTCACCACGGGCGCCTGGGCCGAGCCGGACCCGGGCCGTCGTATCGAGCAGATCCGCTCGTGGACGGTGCTGCCCGACCACGCCTCGGTCAACTGGCACGAGGAGGGGGCGGAGGAGGTGGCCGCCGTCCTCCTGGAGCGAGGTGTGGCCGTGGAGGCGGGGCTGTGGTCGGGCACCGACGGCACCGCGCGCTTCCTCACGTCACCGCTCGCCGCCCGGGTGGTGCGGGTGCTCGCCGAGGTGACGGACACCTCGGCGGCCTCCGCGGCGGCGACCGCGGACGCGCTCCTGGCCGGGATCGGCAGCGCGCACGGCCGCCCGGTGCTGCTCCACGGCGAGGAGGGCGGGGCATGGCCGGTGCTCAGGCTGGCGCTGGAGCGCGGGCTCGCCGCGCGGATCGGCCTGGAGGACACGCTGCTGCTGCCGGACGGCCGACGGGCCCGGGACAACGCGGAGTTGGTGACCCACGCGCTCCGCCTGGCCGGCGGACACCCTCTACCAGAAAGAAATCCGTTCGATCCAGCCGATTCGGCTGCGGAGAGTGGGAGCTGATGAAACCGAACTGACTGCACAAGGAGTCCTTGCCATGTCGACGCTGCGCGTCACCGCCGAAGAGCTGACCGTCCATGAGCATCCCGGGGCCGACGCCCTCGAACTGGCCCAGGTGGGCCTGTACCGAGCGGTCGTCGCCAAGGGCGCGTACCGCAGCGGTGATTACGCGCTCTACATCCCCGAGCAGGCGGTCCTGCCCGTCGAGTTGGTCGAGGAGCTGGGGCTCACGGGGCGCCTCGCGGGGGCCAGGTCGAACCGGGTGAAGGCGATCCGGCTGCGCGGCGAGCTCTCGCAGGGACTTGTCTGCCGGCCGGCCGCACTCGCCGGGGTCGACCTCGCCGCCGCGGCGGCCGAAGGCACGGACTTCGCGGAGCAGTTGGGCATCACGAAGTGGGTGCCCGAAGTGCCGACCACGATGAGCGGTCTCGTCGAGCCCGCGCCGGAGCTGCTCCCCTGGGTCGACATCGAGAACCTGCAGCGCTATCCGGGCATCTTCGAGCCCGGCGAGCCGGTCGTCCTGACCGAGAAGCTGCACGGCACCGCCTGTCTCGTCACGTACTACGCGGAGAGCGGCCGGGTGCAGGTCACCTCGAAGGGGTTCGGCGGCAAGTACCTCGCGCTGCAGGAGGACCCGCGGAATCTGTACTGGCGGGCCGTGCGCGGCCACGACGCCCCCGCGGTCGCGGCCGTCCTCGCCGAGAAGCTCGGCGCGCGCAGGGTCGGCCTGTTCGGTGAGGTGTACGGGGCCGGTGTGCAGGACCTGACGTACGGCGCGGACGGACGGCGGGACACGCTCGGGTACGCGGTGTTCGACGCCTCCGTCGAGGTGGACGGGCAGGTGCGCTGGCTGGAGCCGGCGGAGCTGGCCGAACTGCTCACCGAGCGGCTGCCGTTGGTGCCGACCCTCTACGAGGGGCCGTACGACGAGGAGCTCGTGTTCGCGTACGCCTCCGGGCGCGAGACGGTCTCCGGCCGGGAGCTGCATCTGCGGGAGGGTGTCGTGGTGCGGCCCGCGAAGGAGCGGCGCAGCGAGCTGCTCGGGTCGAGGGCCATCGCGAAGGCGGTCAGCCCCGCGTATCTGACGCGTAAGGGCGGCACCGAGTACGAGTGAGTGCGCGAAAGGGGGCGAGCCGGTCGGCTCGCCCCCTTTCCCGTCATGCCGGCTTCTTCTCCTTCGGCACCTTCTTCTCCGCAAGGAGGCGCGAGCCCGTGAGGCGGTCGCCGAAGACGTCGTCCGGGTTGGACAGGACGCACGTCTCCAGGGAGAGACAGCCGCAGCCGATGCAGTCGGCGAGGTGGTCGCGGAGCCGGCCCAGCTGCTTGATGCGCTCGTCCAGCTCGCTGCGCCACGTCTGCGAGAGGCGGGCCCAGTCCTCGCGGGTGGGGGTGCGCTCCTCGGGGAGCTCGGCGAGGGCGTCGCGGATCGTGGCGAGCGGGATGCCCACGCGCTGGGCCGCGCGCACGAAGGCCACACGGCGCAGCGCGTCACGGCTGTAGCGGCGTTGGTTGCCGCTGGTGCGACGGCTGGTGATCAGGCCCTTCGCCTCGTAGAAGTGCAGGGCCGAGACCGCGGCGCCGCTGCGCGCGGACAGCTGGCCGACGGTCAGTTCGTGGATCTTCTCCGGAATCTGCGGCACGTCAGGGACCCTACCCGCACCGGTCACAGCGGTTCCGTTGACAGGGGCTGGAGCGAGCAGCATGCTGAGCAGTCGCTTAGGAACTCATGGGAGGCAGGGACACGATGGCAGAGCCCAGGATTTTCACGTCGGCCGACGAACTGCGTGCGGCGATCGGCGAGCAGCTCGTCGGCGATGAGTGGCTCGAGGTCGACCAGAAGCGGATCGACCTCTTCGCGGAGGCCACCGGCGACCACCAGTGGATCCATGTCGACCCCGAGAAGGCGGCCGCGGGCCCCTTCGGCACGACGATCGCGCACGGCTATCTCACGCTGTCGCTGCTGCCGGCGCTCGTGCCGATGGTGATGCGGATCGAGAACGTGAAGATGGGCGTCAACTACGGCACCAACAAGGTGCGGTTCATCTCGCCCGTGCCGGTGGGCTCCCGGGTGCGCGCCTCCGTCGTGGTCAAGGAGGTCGCCGACACCGCCGACGGCGCCGTGCAGCTGACCTCGCAGGTCACGGTCGAGCGCGAGGGCGGCGACAAGCCGGCGTGCGTCGCGGAGTCCGTCTCGCGCTTCTACTTCTAGGCCGTCACAGCCGGGGGCCCGCACCCACCATCCGCAGGACGAGGTCGGCGTACGAGGCGCCGACCTCGTCGGGCGTACGGCGGCCCGCAACGTTGAACCAGCGGGCCACGTCGATGCAGAGCGAGAGCACGGCGAGGGTGGCGCCGGGAATGTCCGGGACCTCGAAGTCGCCGGCCTTCACGCCGTCGGTCAGGATCCGCCGCACCGCCGCGTCGCACTGACGGCGCAGCTGGACGACCTCGGCGCGGTGCTCGGCGTCGAGCGCGTCGAGCTCGTACTGGACGACGCGTGCGGTGGTGTGGTGCCCGGCGTGCCAGACCACGAAGTGCCGCACCGCCTGCGCGAGGCGCTCGGCGGGGGTGCCCTCCGCGTCGGCGGCCGTCTGCAGGATCGCCACAGCCTTCGTGTGACCGATGGTGCTGATCTTGTGGAGCAGCTCTTCCTTGGTCTTGTAGTGGATGTAGAGCGCGGCGGGGCTCATGCCCGCGCGGCCCGCGATGTCGCGGGTCGTCGTGGCGTGATAGCCGCGCTCGGCGAAGGCCTCGACCGCCGCGACCATCAGCCGCCGCGCGGCGTCCGGCGTGACGTCGCCCCAGGGCACGTCCTGGGTCTCCTCGGTCGCGCTCATCCTTCGCCCCTTCCAGTCACGGGCGAACACCATACCCCGACTGGTGAGCAAGCGCTTAGGCTGCCGGATTACGGAACGGGTCGTGCTCCGCGAGGATCTTCTCCATACGGGCCTGGTCGACCCGGCTGACAATGCTGCCCGCCTCCTGACGGTCCCGTACGACCTTCGAGAGGGTGATCGCGGAGGTCGTCAGGTACAGGATCGCGATGGCCATGAACGCGCGGATCCAGACATCGACGTCCATATAGAGGAGCGCGATGCCCACGGAACCGAGGGCGATGCCGAACGAGGCCACCGCCATCCCGTAGAAGCCGGTGCTGGTCTGCTGCTTGATGGGTGCGTCAGTCATGCGCGACAGGATGTGACGCGGGAGCGCCGGGTCACATCCGTCGCCGTACTCATGCCGTACTCAGAACGCCGAGATCCCGGTGAGCGCCCGCCCGATGAGCAGCTTCTGGATCTGCGAGGTGCCCTCGTACAGCGTCATGACGCGGGCGTCGCGCAGGAGTTTGCCCGCCGGGTACTCGTCGATGTAGCCGTAGCCGCCGAAGACCTGGAGGCAGTTGTTGGCCGCGCGGACGGCGGCCTCCGAGGCGAAGAGCTTGGCCTTGGAGGACTCGGTCGCGAAGGGCTGTCCGCGGTCGATGAGGTCGGCGACGCGCCAGGTCAGCAGGCGGGCGGCGTCCACGTCGACGGCGATGTCGCTGATCAGCTCCTGGACCAGCTGGTGGCGCGCGATCGGACCGCCGAACTGCTCGCGCTCTCCCGCATACCTGACGGCCGCGTCGAGGGCGGCCTGGGCGATGCCCACACAGCCGGCCGCCACGGACATCCGGCCCTTGGCCAGCGCGGACATCGCGACGGAGAAGCCCTTGCCGTCCGGGCCGAGCATCGCGCCGGCCGGGACGCGGACGTCTTCCAGGACCAGCTCGGCGGTGGCCTGGCCGCGCAGGCCGAGCTTGCCGTGGATCGCGCGGCGGGTGAGGCCGGGGGTGTCGGTGGGGACCAGGAAGGCGGAGACGCCCTTGTGCCCGGGTTCGTCTCCGGTGCGTGCGAAGAGCAGGACGACATCGGCCCAGGTGCCGTTGGTGATGAACATCTTGGTGCCGCTGACGACATAGGTGTCGCCGTCGCGTACGGCCTTGGTGGTGAGGTTGCCCGCGTCCGAGCCGGTGCCGGGCTCGGTGAGGCCGAAGCAGCCGACCATCGCGCCGGAGGTGAGGCCGGGCAGCCACCGCTGCTTCTGCTCCTCGCTCCCCCACGCGGCGATCGTCTTGGCGACGAGGCCGAGCGAGACGGAGACGATGCCGCGCACCGAGGAGTCGCCGCGCCCGAGCTCCTCGGTGACAAGGCAGTACGCGAGGTGGTCGCCGCCGCTTCCGCCGTACTCCTCGCCGATGGTGAGCCCGAGGAAGCCGACCTCGCCGAGCTTCTTCACAATGCCGCGGTCGACGTTCTCCGCACGGTCCCACTCCGTGACGTGCGGGGCGATCTCGCGGGCCGTGAAGTCACGGGCCAGTTCGCGTACGGCCGTCTGCTCGTCACTGAGTTCCAGGTTCACCGGCGCCCGCCCCACTCCATAAATTAACAGTGCTAGTTTTACGCGTCAGGGCCCTACTATGTGCCGCATGGCCCGACCGCGCAAGCCCCTCCTCAGCACCGACCGCATCGTCGACACCGCGCGTGCGCTGGTGGACGCCGAGGGGCTCGCGGCCGTCTCCACACGGCGGCTCGCGGCGGAGCTCGGGGTGAGCGGGCCCTCGCTGTACAACCACTTCCGTACGAAGGACCAGATCCTGGAGGCGGTCGCCGACTCGGTGAGTGCCCAGGTCGACCTGTCGATGTTCGAGGACGGGCGGCCCTGGCGGGACGCGCTGCACGACTGGGCGGTGTCGTACCGGTCCGCGCTGCGCGACCATCCGCACATCGTCCCGGTGCTCGCCCGGGGACCGGGGCGCAGGCCGTCGGGGCTCAAGGTCGCCGACGCGGTCTTCGGCGCGATGACGGCGGCGGGCTGGCCGGCCGCACAGGCGACCTCGATCGGGGCCCTGATGCGGTACTTCATCATGGGCTCGGCGCTCGGTTCGTTCGCCGGCGGCTTCGTGGACGACGAGACCGCGTACGACCCCGCGGACTATCCGCATCTGGGGCAGGCGCATCTGCTCGCGGAGCGGCAGGAGAAGGTGGACGAGCGGGCCTTCGAGACGGGTCTGACGGCGCTGCTGGACGGTCTGGAGCAGCAGTTCAGGGCGCTGTGAGGGCGCGGGGCGCGCTGTGAGGATGGCACTGATTCGGTGCTGCGCGACGGTAATTCGATGGGGCCACGTGCCACCGCCGACCTAAGGTCGGGCCCATGCTCCCCGCACCGGCGACGAACCGCCGCCCCGAAGTCCTCGCCCTCGCCGCCGCCGGTGTCACCGTCGTTCTCTGGGCCTCCGCCTTCGTCTCCATCCGCAGCGCGGGCGAGGCGTATTCGCCGGGCGCGCTGGCGCTCGGACGGCTGCTCGCCGGGGCGGTGACGCTCGGCCTCTTCCTGCTGGTACGGCGCGAGGGGCTGCCGCCGCGGGCCGCGTGGCCGGGGATCGTGATCTCCGGGCTGCTCTGGTTCGGGCTGTACATGGTGGTGCTCAACTGGGGTGAGCAGAAGGTCGACGCGGGGACGGCCGCCCTGGTCGTCAACGTCGGGCCGCTCGTGATGGCCCTGCTGGCCGGATGGCTGCTCAAGGAAGGGCTGCCGAAGCGGCTGCTCGCCGGGATGGCCGTGTCGTTCGCGGGCGCCGCGGTGGTCGGCCTGTCGATGTCCGGCGAGGGGCACGCGTCCGTCCTCGGCGTGCTGCTCTGTCTGCTGGCCGCCGTCTCGTACGCGGGCGGTGTGGTGGCGCAGAAGCCCGCGCTGCGGCACGCGAGCCCGCTGCAGGTGACGACCTTCGGCTGTCTGATCGGCGCGGCGGCCTGTCTGCCGTTCGCGGGCGTGCTGGTGTCCGAGGTGGGCGACGCCCCGGTGTCCGCGACGCTCAACATGCTCTACCTGGGCGTGTTCCCGACCGCGCTCGCCTTCACGACCTGGGCGTACGCCCTGGCCCGTACGACCGCGGGAAAGATGGGCGCGACCACGTATGCCGTGCCCGCGATCGTGGTGCTCATGTCGTGGCTTGCGCTCGACGAGGTGCCGGGGTGGCTGACGCTGCTCGGCGGTGCGATCTGCCTTGCGGGTGTGGGTGTTTCACGGTCGAAGGGGCGGCCGCGGGCCGCGGAGCTGCCGGATCCCGTGAGCGAGACGGACGGCTCCGCGGACACGCAGAACGTCGGTGCACAGGACCGCTAGAAGACCACCAGCGCCCGGCCGCCCTTGCCCGCCAGCATGTTGTCGAAGGCCGCCGGGATCCCGTCGAGCCCGATCCGCTCCGTGACGAGGGACGACAGATCGAGGCGGCCCGCCCGGATGTGCTCGGCGAGCACCGGCAGATCCGCGGCCGGGTCACAGTTGCCGTAGACGCAGCCCGCGAGGGTGCGGCCCCAGTGGAACAACTCCAGGGCGTTGAACGTCACTTCCTGGTCCTTGCCGCCGATCCCGACGACCGTGGTGCGGCCGCCGCGGCGCGTGGAGTCCCAGGCCGTACGGATGGTGCTCGCGCGGCCGACGCACTCGATCGCGACGTCCGCGCCCCGGCCGCCGGTCAGCTTGCGGATCTCCTTGGCCGTGGTGTCGGAGGCGATCACGAACTCGGTGGCTCCGGCGGCGCGCGCCAGTTCCTCCTTCGCCGGGGAGACATCGACCGCGACGATCGGTCCGGCCCCGGCGATCCGGGCCGCCTGGAGCGTGGCGAGCCCGACGCCGCCGACGCCGAGGACGGCCACGGACTCGCCCTCGCGGACACGGGCCGAGTGGTGCACCGCCCCGTATCCCGTGAGGACCGCGCAGCCGAGCAGCGCCGCGTCCGTGAGCGGGACGCCGTCCGGTACGGGCAGGACGCAGTTCGCGGCGACGACCGTCTCCTCGGCGAACGCCGCGACATTGAGGCCCGGGTGCAGGTCCCGGCCGTCCGCCGCGCGGGCGTACACGTCGGCCGCGCCGCTCAGCGCGGAGGCGCAGAGCCAGACCTCGCCGATCGTGCAGTGGTGGCAGCTGCCGCAGGACGGTGCCCAGTTGAGGACGACGGCGTCCCCGACCGCCACATGGTCCACACCGTCGCCCACCGCGAGCACCGTGCCCGCGCCCTCGTGGCCGAGGACGCAGGGCGTGGGCACCCGCATGGTGCCGTTGGACAGCGAGAGGTCCGAGTGGCAGACCCCGGCCGCGGCGAGCTTCACGCGCACCTGCCCGGGGCCCGGCTCGGGCAGTTCGATCTCGACGAGCTCCAGCGGGGAGCCCACGGCGGGCAGGACGGCGGCGCGGACCACGTACGTACTCCTCGTGCGGCGAAGGGACTTGGGAGTGCTCGGATCGGATGGGAAGAGCCCGGGTCAGAACTGCAGGGACTTCGTCTGCAGGTACTCGGTCAGGCCGTGCGGACCGAGCTCGCGCCCGACACCCGACTGCTTGTACCCGCCGAACGGGGCCAGCGGGTTGAACCGGCCGCCGTTGATGTCGACCTGTCCGGTGTCCATCCGGCGCGCGAAGGCCGCGGCCTCGTCGTTGTCCGCGGCCCAGACGGCGCCCGCGAGCCCGTAGACGGTGCCGTTGGCGATGCGGAGCGCGTCGTCCTCGTCCTCGTAGCGGATCAGCGAGATGACCGGGCCGAAGATCTCCTCCTGGGCGATCGTCATCTCCGGGCGGACGTCGGCGAAGATCGTGGGGCTGACGTAGTAGCCGGTGGGGTGCGGGGAGTCCGGGCCGCCGGCGACGATGCGGGCGCCCTCCTCCACTCCGCGGTTGATGTAACCGCGTACGCGTGCCTGCTGCTTGGCGTTGACGACCGGGCCGAGGCGGCTCGCCTCGTCGTGCGGGTCGCCCGCCACGTACTTGGCGGCGGCCGCGGCGGCGAGCTGAACGGCCTCGTCGTACTGGTCGGTGTGGACCAGCATCCGGGTCCAGGCGCTGCAGGTCTGGCCCGAGTTGGACATCACGTTGGCCACACCGACGTTGACCGCCTTGGCCAGATCGGCGCTCGGCAGGATGACGTTGGCGGACTTGCCGCCGAGTTCCAGGGCCACGCGCTTGACGGCAGAGCCCGCGGTGGCGCCGATCTGCTTGCCGACGGCGGTCGAGCCGGTGAAGGAGACGAGGTCGACGTCCGGGTGCTCGGCGAGCGCCTGTCCGGCGACCGGGCCGAGGCCCGTCACCAGGTTGAAGACACCGGCGGGCAGGCCCGCCTCGTGCACCGCGTCGGTGAAGAGCTGTGCGACGAGCGGGGTGTCCTCGGCGGGCTTGAGGACGATCGTGCAGCCGGCGGCGAGCGCGGGGGCCACCTTGGCGACGATCTGGTGCAGCGGGTAGTTCCAGGGCGTGATCGCGCCCACGACGCCGACCGGCTCGTGCAGCACGGTCGAGTTCCCGATCTTCTCCTCGAAGGCGTACGTGCCCGCCAGTTCGGCGTACGTACCGGCCACCGCGATCGGCAGGCCCGCGTGCACGGCCTTGGCGAAGCCGAGCGGCGCGCCCAGTTCGGCGGTGACGGTCTCGGCGATCTCCTCGTGCCGTGCCGCGAGCGCGTCGCGCAGCGCGGTGAGCTTCGCCGCGCGCTCGGCGGGCGGGGTCGCGGCCCAGGCGGGGAGCGCGGCGCGGGCGGCGCGTACCGCCGTGTCCACGTCCGCGGGTCCGGCCGCCGCCACGTGGCCGATCACCTGCTCGTCCGCGGGGTTGACCACCTCGATGGTGTCGGCGGACGCGGCGGGCGTCCACGCGCCGTTGATGTAGAGCCCCTCGTGCGGCTTCATGTCTCGACCTCCCTGACGTGCGCCGGCGTACGCACCCCGCGTACGGGTCGCGTCCGGACCATCCGTATCGCTGTGTCGGACAGCGCTGCGCAGGCCCTCAAACTAGCGCTGTTAGTTTTCTCGCGCCAGGGGGGTCCGGACGTCCCGGTCCGTGACGTTAGTTGAAGCGGCCCGCGAAGGGGATGGCGCCGGGCGGCGGAGGCCGAGAGCCGCCGCACCGAGCAGAAGCCCGCCAAGCATGACAAAGGGTGCACCGATCCCGGCCGCTCCGGCGATCAGTCCGGCCGAGGCCGGGGTGGCGACCTGCCCGAGACGGTTGCCGGTGAGCCGCAGCGCGAGGGCGGTGGAGCGGGCCTCGGCGGGGGCGGCCTGGACGACCGTCGTCATCGAGAGCGGCTGGCCCACCCCGAGGCAGAAGCCGAGGACCGCCAGCATCACGGCCAGCGCCCGGACGGGCACCGGCAGGGCGATGCCCGCACAGAGCAGCCCGGCGAGCAGACAGGTCGACACGAGCAGCGCGGTGCGGCCGACCAGCCGGATCATCGGGGTCATCACCAGCCGGCACGCGATGGTGGCGGCCGCACGCAGGCTGAGCAGCAGTCCGACCACGGACGGCGCGATGCCGCGGTGTTCGCCGATCACCGGCAGGTACGCGGTGAGGATGTCCGTGGCCGAGAGCACGGCCAGGCTGATGAGGATGCCCGCCGGGACCCCGCGGGTGCGCAGGATGCGGTGGACGGGGACCTTGGCGTCCCGTACGGCCGTCTTCGTCCCCTCGCGGCGGTGCTCGATCCGCCAGAGCGCGGTGAACGAGACCGCGGCCACGCCCGCCGAGACGATCAGCGCGAGCGCGCTCGTACGGGCCATGGCGCCGCTGTGCGCACCGCCGGAGACGAGGGCTCCCGCGGCGATCGGGCCGATCAGCTGGCCGAGGGAGGCGCCGATGGTGAAGTGGCCGAAATTACGGTCCTGTTCGGCCGGCGCGGACTGCCGGGCCACGATCGACTGGGCGCCGATGACGAACGCGAGATGCCCGAGGCCCATCACCCCGGACCAGGCGGCCATCGCGGCGAGCGAGTCCGCCAGGCCGCTCAGCGCGCAGCCGCCCGCGATCAGGACGACTCCGGCCGGCAGCAGGGGCGCGCAGCGGCCGTGGTCGGTGCGGCGGCCGAGCGGGACGGCCGCGAACAGCGGCAGCAGGGCGTAGACGGCGGCTATCACACCGATCGCACGCTCGTCCGCGCCCAGGCCGAGGGCCCGGTAGGAGACGGCCGGTCGCGCCATCGACACGGCCGCCTGCGCGAAACCGAAGGCGATGACGAGACGGAGCAGCCAGCCCCTGCCGGGCCGTAGCGGGTGGGCGGACGACACCATCGGGTCAGATGATCCCGAAGAGGATGCCGGAGGCGAGCACCACCAGGGAGGTGAGCGCCGCCCATTTCACGGTGAAGCGGGTGTGGTCGCCGAACTCCACCTTGGCCATGCCGACGAGCACGTACACCGCGGGCACCAGGGGGCTCGACATGTGCAGGGCCTGGCCGGCGAGCGAGGCACGGGCGATCTCCAGCGGCGAGACGCCGTGGGCGGCGCCTGCCTCGGCGAGGACGGGCAGGACGCCGAAGTAGAAGCCGTCGTTGGACATGAAGTACGTCAGCGGGAGGCTGAGCAGTCCGGTGACAAGGCCCATCTGCGGGCCCATCGCGTCCGGGATGGTGTCGACCAGCCACTTGGCCATGGAGTCGACCATGCCGGTGCCCTGCAGGACGCCGGTGAAGACGGCTGCGGCGAAGACCATGCCGGAGACGTTGAGCACGTTGTCCGCGTGGGCGGCGATCCGGGCCTTCTGGTCGGGCATGTGCGGGAAGTTGACCGTGAGGGCCAGGGCCGCGCCGAGCAGGAACAGGACCGGGATCGGCAGCAGCTCCATGATCATGGCGGTGAGGAGGGCGAGAGTCAGGCCCGCGTTGAACCAGTACAGCTTGGGGCGCAGGGTCGGACGGTTGGGGTCCAGGCCCTGGAAGGCCACGTCCTCGGTCTCGTCCGCTTCCTTGCCCTCGCCCGGCTCGGCGTCCGTGCCCGAACCGGCGCCGCCCGTCGGCTTCTTGAGGGCGGCCTTGCCGCCCTTGCCACCGCCGGCACCGGCACCGACCAGCACCGTCTCGGATTCCTGCTCCTTCTCGATGGCCTCGTCCAGCGTCAGGACGCCGAGCCGCTTGCGCTCGCGCAGACCGAGCACGTACGAGAGCAGGAAGACGGCGAGCAGACCGACCGCGAGCGCCGGGATCATCGGCACGAAGATCTCGGAGGCGTCCAGCTTGAGCGCGGTGGCCGCACGGGCCGTCGGACCGCCCCAGGGCAGCGTGTTCATCACGCCGTTGGCGGTGGCGGCGACGCCGGTCATCACGACCAGGCTCATGCCGAGGCGCTTGTACAGCGGGTACATCGCCGAGACGGTGATCATGAATGTGGTGGAGCCGTCACCGTCGAGCGAGACGATCGCGGCGAGCACCGCCGTACCGACGACGATGCGCATCGGGTCGGCCTTGCAGAAGCGCAGAATGCCCCGGACGATCGGGTCGAACAGGCCGACGTCGATCATGACGCCGAAGTAGACGATCGCGAACATCAGCATCGCCGCGGTGGGCGCGAGGCTGGTGACGCCTTCGAGGACGTAGTCCCCGAGATGGGCTCCCTTTCCTACGAAGACGCAGAAGAGCGCGGGGATCAGGACCAGTGCCGCGATCGGCGACATCTTCTTCAGCATGATCAGGACCAGGAAGGTCGCGATCATGGCGAAGCCGAGGATGGTCAGCATGGGGGACACCTAACGTTCGCCTGAACCGTCAGCGGTGACGGTGAGAACTCCCACCAGAGGCGGCGGTCCGGACGACGTTAGGTGCCGTGAAGTTGCGTTAACAAGACGTTGACGTGCGAGCAATAAGCGCAAAACTCCAGGTCACAGGGTTGTGTCAGCTCGTTGTGCTCAGCGCGGAGGTCACCGGTGCGACCTGGACGGGCACACCGTTCTGCACGGCCGTCCCCGAGAGCCGGTCGAGGCGGGTGCCGTCGAGGAGCTGGTTGTAGTTGGCGCCCGGTGCCTCGTGCGCGACGGACATCCGGGTGCCGGGCCGGTCGTGGCCCCAGCCGTGCGGCAGGCTCACCACTCCCCTGCGGACGGCGTCCGTGATCTCCACGGGCACCTCGATCTCCCCGCCGTCCCCCTTCACGCGCGCGGGCGTGCCGTCGCTCAGGCCGAGGCGGAGGGCGTCGTCGGGGTGGATCTGGAGGGTGCAGCGGTTGGAACCGCCGGACAGGGTGCGGACGTTGTGCATCCAGCTGTTGTTGGAGCGCAGATGGCGGCGGCCGATCAGGACGAGACCGTCGCGCGCCCGGTCCTTGCTCGCCGCGAGCGCGCCGAGCTCGGCCGCGATCGGCTCGGGCAGCAGTTCGGCCTTGCCGCTGCGGGTCTTCAGAAGCTGCGGGATGCGCGGCTGCAGCGGGCCCAGGTCGATGCCGTGCGGGTGCGCGAGCAGCCGGGCGAGGCCGAGGCCCTCGGGGTGCGCGCCGAAGCCGTCGCCGTACGGGCCGAGGCGCAGCATCAGGTCGAGCCGCTGCTCGACGGTGCTCTCCCCGGTGAGCTCGTCGGCGAGTTCCTTGGGGTCGCGGCCGTGGACGGGGCTGTGCGGATCGGCGACCGCCTTGCCGAGGGAGCGCTCGATGACCATGTGGTCGACGGCCTCGGGCGGCATCCCGTGCATCCCGGTCGCGGCCAGGATCAGCCGGGCGAGGATCTCGCTCTCCTGCAGCCGCCCGTCCTCCAGGGGAACGGCGGCGCGGGTGTAGCGGACCTGGTTGCGGACGGCGAGTGCGTTGAACGCGAAGTCGAAGTGCGCGCTCTGCGCGGGCGGCGGCGGAGGCAGAATCACATCCGCGTGGCGTGAGGTCTCGTTGAGATACGGGTCGACGCTGACCATGAAGTCCAGACCGCCGAGCGCCCGGTCGAGACGGTGGCCGTCCGGTGCGGAGAGCACGGGGTTGCCCGCGATGGTGATCATGGCCCGGATGCGGCCCTCGCCCGGGGTGTCGATCTCCTCGGCGAGCGCGGCCGCCGGCAGCTCCCCCTTCGCCTCCGGGTGTCCGGACACGCGGCTCGTCCAGCGGCCGAGCGCGAAGCCCTTGCCGGGGGCGGCGGGCCGGGGTGCCTTGTCGGTGGCGGAGAGCGGGAAGAGGGCGCCGCCCGGGCGGTCGAGGTTGCCGGTCAGGATGTTGAGCACGTCGACAAGCCAGCTGGTGACGGTGCCGAACTCGACGGTGCTCGCCCCGATCCGCCCGTACACGGCTGCGGTACGCGCCCCGGCGAGCTCGCGCGCGACGGTACGGATCTCCTCGGCGGGCACATCGCAGGCCTCCGCCACGGACTCGGGGCTGAACTCCCCGAGCGCAGCGCGGACTTGCTCCTCCCCGTCCACGTATGCCCACAGCTCGCCGAGGTCGACGAGCCCTTCCTCGAAGAGGGTGTACGCGAGGGCCGCGAGCAGCAGGCCGTCGCCGCCGGGGCGCACCGCGAGGTGGCGGGTGGCGAGACGGGCGGTCCGGGTGCGGCGCGGGTCGACGACGGTGAGGGTGCCGCCGCGCCGCTTGAGCTCCTTGAGCTTGCCGGGGAAGTCGGCGGCGGTGCACAGACTGCCGTTGGATTCGAGCGGGTTGGCGCCGATCAGGAGCAGATGGTCGGTGTGGTCGAGATCCGGTACGGGGATCGCGAACGGGTCGCCGAAGAGCAGTCCGCTGGAGACGTGCTTAGGCATCTGGTCGAGCGTGCTGGCCGTGAACAGCTTGCGGATCTTCAGCGTGGTCAGCAGCACGGGCGGATACAGGGCTCCCGCCATGGTGTGCACGTTCGGGTTGCCGAGCATCACGCCCAGCGCGTCGGGTCCGTGCTCCTCGACGAGCGGCCGCAGCTTCCGGGCGATCAGGTCGAACGCCTCGTCCCAGCCCGCCTCCCTGAGCTCGCCGCCCTCGCGGACGAGCGGGGTGCGCAGCCGGTCGGGGTCGGCGTCGAGCTCGCCGAAGGAGGCGCCCTTGGGGCAGATGAACCCCTTGCTGAACACGTCGTCCCGGTCGCCCCGGGCGCCGGTGACACGGGTGCCTTCGATCGTGAGCGTCAGGCCGCAGGTGGCCTCGCAGAGGGGGCAGATGCGCAGGGCGGTGCGGGTGGGCCGGGCTGCGGGCGCTTCGGCCGGCGCCCCGATGGGCTCGGCGGCGGGGCGGGCGGGCTCAGGGCTGGCGGACACGGGCCCTCCTGGGGCTGCGGTCGACGGGGCTCGGTGGCGGTGCGCCGGGTGTCGCGTAGACCTGAGCATACCGACCGGTATGCACGGTGGGGAGGGGGATCGGGGAGCGGGTCTCCGGTGAGGTCGAACTCGTCCGGTCAGTCGAAGTGCTGCGCCAGATACGCGTGCAGGAGGGAGCGGGTCTCCACGATGAGGTCGGGGTCGCCCGACGGGTCGGTGCGGAACGCGAGTTGGAGCAGGGCGTCGGTGGCCTCGACGGCGACGAGGAGGGCGCGCCGGACCTGGGCGTCGACCGGCCTGCCGAGGTGGCCCGCGAGCGCCTCGCCGAGCCGGTCGGCGACCTGGTGGTTGGCGTCCGTACCGCCCGAGGGGACGCCGAAGTCGATCAGGCCGAACCCGGGCACCGTCCGCTTCATCGCCAGGTACTCGTCGAGCGCCCCGTCCACGGCGGCGCGCCAGTCGGGGGCGCCGAGCGTCTGCATCCGGGCCGCGGTGCGCTCCGCGTAATGGTCGAGGTTGCGCAGGGCCAGGGCGTCGGCGAGCTCGCGCTTGTTGCCGAAGAAGCGGTAGACGGAGCCGATCGGCACCCCTGCGCGGTCCGCAACGGCGCGGGTCGTCAGGGCGTCGTACCCGACCTCGTCGAGCAGCTCGGCGCAGGCGTCGAGTATCCGTCCGAGCCGCTCCGCGCTGCGCTCCTGCACGGGGACGCGGCGCAGGGCGGCGGCGGACTGATCGCTGAGTGAAGGCGTCGTGGTCACGGAGTCCATCATGCAGGTGCGGCCTTTCCGGTACGGATCCGGGCGGCGTGCGGGCCTCGGACACGGCCCGTGGGCCGGACCGTCGACGGGGCCCGCCCGCCGCGTGGTTCAGGCGATGAGCAGCCCCAGGCCGCCGAGGGTGTACGCGATCATCAGCGCGAACAGGGGCAGCTGGCCGGCGACCGCCTTCGCCGGGGGCAGCAGGCGTACGGCCCGGTCGTGCGCGGCGACCACGCCGAGCACATGGCCCACGATGATCGCGATCACCTGGAGGGCGGCGACACCGCCGGGGCCCAGGAGCGGATCGGGCGGGGCGGCGTTGTCAGTGCCGGATGCCAGGATGACGGTGCGTGGTCCTTCCGTCACGAAGAGCGTGAAGTAGTGGGCGATCAGATAGCCGAGGGCGATCGGGACGAGGGAGTGGGCGAAGGCCGCGCGGGGGTGGGGCAGTTCGGCGGTCTGCGGGGTGCGGCGGGCGAAGGCGCGGGTGGCGCCCGCGCAGAGGGAGTAGAGGACGGCCACGAGGGCCACGGCGCCGAGCAGCCCGAGCGTGCCCACGCCGGTGCGGCCGAGCGAGGAGGTCTGCAGGGTGGTGATCCAGGAAGGGGAGTCCGAGTAGCCGTCGTAGGCGGTGGAGCCGAGCATGACGCAGACGGTGGCGACGAGACCGGGGACGGCGGGGGTGGCGTCGAGCCCATGGAAGGGGTTGCGCAGGACGAGCCGGCCGTCGCGGCGGCGGCCGAGCGGTGAGAGGCGGGCGAAGAGGCCGGAGTAGACCTCGAAGGCGTCGCCCTGGCCGAACCAGCGGGCGCCGAACCAGGCGGCGGCGGCGAGTTGGAGCACGCCGTACGTCAGCAGGAAGGCGAGCAGGGCCGTACGGGAGGCCGGATCGGGGGAGGCGAGTTCGAGCCAGGTGTACGCGAAGAGGCCGGCCGCGGCGGGCCAGAGCCCCAGCCACGGCGGGAGCGGACGCCCGGCAGCGGGCTCGCGCCGCAGCAGACGGCAGCCCGCGGCGTGCAGGGTGCGCAGGGGGCTGAGCAGCCGCCAGACGGGACCGAACAGCAGGGATACGGGGACGAGTCCGACCCAGAAGAGCACGTGGACCGCGCCGGGAGCGGGGTTGCGCTCCGCGTCGTCGGGACCGAACAGGAGGTGGGCGAGGACGAACAGCGCGGCGGCCAGCCCGAGCCCACGCAGGACGAGCCGCGTGGGCCGGGCATCGGCGAACCGTTGGACCGCGAAGGGAAGCGGCAGCCCGGACCTGTCACCGCGGAACCGCGAGGTGGACCAGAGCAGCCCGAGCGCGAGAAAGGAGATCAGGAGCGCGGCGAACGCACCGGCGTACGCGTAGAAGGGGGACAACGGCAGGTCGTGCTGGGAGCCGATGCCGTGGGCGAGTTCGGTGAGGGGGGAGGTGGGGGTGCCCGGGGTCGGGGCGCCCGGGGTGGGGGTGCCCGGGGTCGGGGTGGCCGTGGCGGCGTCGTAGGCCGCTTGGGCGGCGTACAGGTTCAACGCCCCTCACCGCACCACGAGTTGGGTCAGGAGCAGGCCGGATACGTGGGTCTCGACCTCGAAGAGGCCGGTGCGGTCGGCGGTGAAGGTCAGCGTGCCCGCGCGGCCCGCGGGAAGGTCGGCCTCCTTGTCGTAGCCGTGGACGTGCAGGGTGTCGGCACGGTCGCTCGTGACCGAGAGCCGGACGCGCTCGCCCTTCTTCACCTCCACACGCCCCGGCGCGGGCGAGACCTCGGTGCCGTCGACGGTGATCGTCACGGTGCGGTCGGCGCTGCCCTCGCCGTCCGAGCCGGAACCGGACGAACCGCCGTCGCGCTCCTCCCCGTCACCTGAACCGCCCTTGCCGCCCCCACCCTCGTCACCTTCGTGCCCACCACCCTCGTGCTCGTGGCCGCCCTTCGCGCCCGTCCCCGTCAAGTCCACGGAGGACTCGACCGGCTTGCCGTCGACCGCCCAGAGCGTGTGGTCGTCCGCGTAGAGGCGGACGGTCAGCTCGTGGGCGCCCTTCGGGACGGCCGCCGCGGGCAGGTGGTACCACTCGCCGTACACCCGCGCGATCTTCTTGTCGTCCAGGTACAGATGGGCGTGGCCGCGACCGGGCAGCGCTCCCCCGCCCACGCTGTCCGGGGTGAACCGGAAGGCGCGGACGGAGAGCTGGAGGTTCCAGCCGTCGACCGAGTCCCGCCGCACCGACAGGTCGACGGAGGGTGCGTCCGCCGCGCCGACCTGCCGGTAGCGGTGGCCCGCCTCGTCCTTCTTGTCGAGCAGCTTCCCCGCGGACCCGCTCGCCTCCTGATGCCCGGTGCCGGGCTTGTGGTGCGTGGTCGGCCGGTCGCTGCACCCGGCCGCCACGGCGGCCAGGAGCAGCGTCGCGGAGAGCGCGCGCACGGTCCGCCGGGCCCGCCCCGACCGCCGCGCCCCCGGGCGCGCGCCCGCCTCGTACGGGAGGTGCACGTCGCTCACGCCGGGACCTCCGCATCGGAATCGGCGGACGGCGGCTGCTCCTCGTCCTCCTCCGACGACGGTGACGGCTCGGGCTCCGCGCCCTCGCGGACGGCCGCCACGACCACGGCCCAGATCACCCAGACCACGCCGAGCAGACCGCGGATCCAGGCCGGTCCGAGCGGGAGCCAGGGCAGCATCACGACGGCCTTGTCGAAGGCGTCGAGCAGCGTGAGGACGCCGAGCGCCACGGTCACCCAGCCGAACCAGGGCCGCTCGCGCCGCAGCACCACGCCGGCGCCGACCCACCAGGCACCCACCAACAGGAGCGCCACCGCGGGCAGATACCCGGACTGCAGCCCCTGTGTCGCCCCGGCCACGTCGAGCACCAGGCCCACGAGCCCGGCCGCGCAGGCCACGGTCGCCCACCGGTGCGTCCGCAGACGCCGCCACCACAGGACCCCGCCGACCAGCGTCAGGACGACGGCGATCCCGAGCGCGATCTGCAGCTCGATGCGCTCGATGCCCGTGGCCCCGTACCAGTCGCAGCCCGCGGGCAGCCGCGCGGCGCGTGCGTCGTAGTCCGCGCAGACCAGCAGCGCGGCCAGCTTGGACGGCTCACCCGCGAGCCGCGCCGAGCCACCCGAGACGTCACCGCGCTCCGCCCCGCACTCGGGCAGCGCGCGCGGGGTGGACGCGCCCGCCGAGCCCTGCCAGCAGTTGGACTTGCCCTGCCCGTCCCACCACACGTCGGTGGCGTTGGGCCGCGCCTTGCCCTGCTTGTCGACACCGAGCTTGTTGCCCGCGTACCGGTTGTGGTGCGAGGTGTCCGCCTGCTTCGACCAGGCCGACTCACCGCGGATGAACGCGGGCACGGCGCTCAGGAAGAAGGCGGCGCGGTCGTGTCCGTACACCCAGTTGTTCTCGTAGAGGTTCCAGTTGCCGCCGGCCGTGATGATGCCGGTGCCGGGCGGCATGGAGATCTGCGGGCAGACCACGCCGTCCTCGTAGCCGCGGTCGACGGGGTCCTTCTTGCAGGTGCCGTCGGCGATGTACTTGTAGTAGTCCGCGTTGTTGTCGTGGATGTCGTTGCGCTCGAACTTCGCGTGGTTCTGAGGCAGTCCGGGGTGGCCGGGGAAGGCGGAGTCCATGGAGGCGCCGCCCATGTTGTGGTCGAATTCGCTGTCGTGCACCCAGACCGAGTCGCCCGCGGTGCCGCTGTAGCCGACCATGTTGTGGTGGCTGCGGCAGCCGGTGATCTCGATGGAGTGGCGCGGGACGTCGTAGCCGCGGCCGTCGTTGATGTTGGAGGCGCTGCCCGGGTAGATGCCGGAGTCGCCGTTGCCGTACGACTCGCAGTTCTTGTAGAGCCCGTGGTCGGAGGCGAAGGTGAGGAAGCCGTACTCGTCGTTCCAGCGGGTCAGCACGTCGTCGATGACGAAGCCGTCGCCCGCGAGGACGTACAGCGAGTTGAAGGTGGTGCGCTGCGCGGTGAAGTTCTTGAAGTAGATTCCGTCGCTTTCATCGGCGCGGATCGCGTTGAGCTTGGAGTACTTGGCGTCGATCACCACGTCGAGCCGTGACTGGCCCGTGCCCTCGATCTGCAGGTCCTTCTTGCCGAGGATCGCCACGAGGTTCTGGTTGTGCGGGCACTGCTTCTGCTGCGCGAACGACAGGATCTGGTACCCCAGCGCGGAGTCCTTCGCCTTGAGCTTGGTGCAGGCACCGGTGGGCTTGGGCCGTGAGGGCTCCTCCTCGTACAGGCCGGGCAGGATCGCTATGTTCATCCCGGGCTTGTCGACCGCGTCGACGGCAGCCTGCAGATGCCGGAAACCCTTGTCCTGGCAGCGCTCGAAGAGATCCAGGTTCTCCTTGCGCAGATCCGCGGGGAAGCCGGATATCCGGCGTTCGAAGTCCGCCTTGTCGTCCTTGCAGACGACGAGGTCGGGCGGCCCGTCACGGTAGGTGGGCACGCTGCCCGAACCGTCCGGGAACGTCACCGGCCGCTCCTCGTGTGCCTGGGCGGGCGGGGCGATCAGGAGCGCGGCACACAGCGCGACGAGGACGGCGAGAAGCCTTCGGGTCCATGGCATGCGCGTGAGAGTAGAGGATTGTTCACCTTTCCGGATCCCCTCCCGCAGGACTTTCTCTCAGTCGTACGGAACGGCCCTCCCGAGCCCGCCCCGGACCCACTTCACCGCCCCGTACGGGCCCCCACCCGTTGACGCGACCCGGCACCAAATCCTACGGTGGTCCATAGGATTCCTTCAGGCACCGGGAGCGCCACCATGAACGGCATCGAGCAGGCGAGGAAGACGGCCCAGGAGCTCACGTATCTCACCGGCTTCGGCAACGAGCACAGCTCCGAGGCGGTGCCGGGTGCGCTGCCCGTCGGCCGCAACTCCCCGCAGCGCGCACCGCTCGGTCTGTACGCGGAGCAGCTCAGCGGCAGCGCGTTCACCGAGCCGCGGGCGCACAACCGCCGCTCGTGGCTCTACCGCATCCACCCCTCGGCGATGCACCCGGCGTTCACGCGCACGGACAACGGCGGGATCCGCACCGCGCCTTTCACGGAGACGGTGCCCGACCCCAACCGGCTGCGCTGGAACCCGCTGCCGGACCCGGCCCCCGGCACGGACTTCGTCGCCGGCCTGTGGACCGTCGGCGGCAACGGGGACGCGGCGCAGCGCACCGGCATGGCCGTGCACCTCTACCACGCCGACTCCCCCATGGAACGGCGTGTGTTCAGCAGCGCCGACGGTGAGCTCCTGATCGTCCCCGAGCACGGCGGCCTCCTGATCCGCACGGAGTTCGGTCTGCTGCACGCCGAGCCCGGCCATGTGGCGCTGATCCCGCGCGGGGTGCGTTTCCGCGTGGAGCCGCTCGCCGAGGCCGTACGAGGCTATGTCTGCGAGAACTACGGGGCGCCGTTCCAGCTCCCCGACCTCGGCCCGATCGGGGCGAACGGTCTGGCCAACGCGCGCGACTTCCAGGCGCCGACGGCCGCGTACGAGGATGTCGAGGGTCCGGTCGAGGTGCTCAACAAGTACTGCGGCAACCTCTGGACGGCCACGTACGACCACTCGCCGCTCGATGTGGTGGCCTGGCACGGCAATCACGTCCCGTACGTCTACGACCTGCGGCGCTTCAACGTCATGGGCACCATCTCGTACGACCACCCGGATCCGTCGATCTTCACGGTGCTCACCTCGCCGACCGACACCCCGGGACTCGCGGGCGTCGACTTCGTGGTGTTCGCGCCGCGCTGGCTGGTGGGCGAGGACACCTTCCGGCCGCCGTACTTCCACCGCAACGTGATGAGCGAGTACATGGGCCTCATCGAGGGCGCGTACGACGCGAAGGCCGAGGGGTTCGTGCCGGGCGGCGGCTCGCTGCACAACATGATGTCCGCGC
This sequence comes from Streptomyces sp. NPDC050418, assembly GCF_044458745.1. Taxonomy (NCBI): domain Bacteria; kingdom Bacillati; phylum Actinomycetota; class Actinomycetes; order Kitasatosporales; family Streptomycetaceae; genus Streptomyces; species Streptomyces sp. NPDC050418. Next base: position 124,275 of record NZ_JBITIG010000004.1, on the reverse strand, counting down.
ACGGACCGGACCGCGAGACCTTCGAGAAGGCCTCGGCGGCCGAGCTGAAGCCGCAGAAGATCGACGACGGCCTCGCGTTCATGTTCGAGACGCGCTGGCCGGTGACGCTCACCGGGCAGGCCCGGGACGCCGGTCATCTGCAGACGTCGTACGACGATGTGTGGCAGGGTCTCGAACGGCACTTCAGGCCGTAAGCCTCTGCCGTGCAGTATGGAGCCGCGACCGGATCGGAGTAGCCAGTGACCGCTTTCGCACCGGACTCGATCGTCCTGAACCGCAAGCTGCCGCTCTGGTATCAGGTTTCGCAGTCCCTGCGTGCCTCGATACTGGGCCGCTCCCCCGAGGCGCCGCTGCGCCTGCCCACCGAGGAAAAGCTGGCGCTGCACTACGGCGTGAGCGTGCTGACGATGCGGCAGGCGCTCAAGGAGCTGGAGGACGAGGGGCTGATCAGCCGGCACCGGCGGCGCGGCACGTTCATCGAGCCGAGCGCGCAGCGCAGTGCGCCGGTGCGGCTGCTCGGTTCGGTCGACGCGATCGTGGCGCAGCAGTCGGGCATGGCGACCCGGCTGCTCGACCACGGCCGGGCACCGGTGGACTCGGAACTGGCCGAGTTCTTCCCGGAGTTCACCGAGGTGGCCACGTACCACCGGCTGCGCAGCGACGAGGCGACGGGTGAGCCGACCAATCACGCGCGCAACTTCGTCCGCCCCGATCTCGCCGAGCGGATCGACCCGGAGGACCTGCTGCGCTGGCCGATGACGAAGGTCCTGCGCGACGGGGTGGGCATCCGGATCAGCCGCATCACGGACACGGTCGAGGCCCGCCTCGCGGACCCGGAGACCGCCCGGCTCCTCCAGGTCCCGCTGCTCAGCCCGATCCTGCACTACACGGGCGTGACCTTCGACGAGGAGGGTCTCGCGCTGGACGTGGCCCGCATTCTGTACCGGGGGGACCGGTTCTCGTTCACGGTGACGCTGGACGCGCACTGAGTTCGCTGTCCGGGGTGGTGGGTTGCGTCCCCGAACCCCCGTTCCCACCTGGTGAGTACGATGCTGGGCGTGACGCAAGACGAAGCGCCGCTGCTGGGTGAGCTCATGCCGTGGGTTGTCGCGCCGTTGCGGATCGGGCGGGGGTGGCCGGTCGCGCCCGAGGCCGCGTCGCTGAAAGCGCGGTGGGATGCGCTGGTGCGGTCCGAAGGCGGTGAGCGCGCGGCGCTGTTGCAGGTGAGCCGGTCGCGCGGTCTGCGGACGAGCGTCGCCCAACTGCCCGGGCAGCAGGCCCGTACCGAGCCGCTCGCTCACGACTCCGGCCCGTGCGCGGGCCTCGTCAAGGTGCTGCACGGACCCTTCGACGAGCAGTGGCTGATAGCGGACCACCGGCTGATCGACGTCGCCCGGCCCGAGGTGTGGCGCGTGGCCGGGCCCCAGCAGTTGTTCCTCGTCGAGCAGGGGTACGTGCCCGACGCCGGCGGTCCCCCGCTGCTCGCCACGTCCCTGCTGCCCGAGGGGCGTTCGCCCGCCGGGCGCCCGGGCCGCATCCTGCCGCTGTACCGCAGGCCCGGCGGCATCGAGCCGAACCTCGCTCCCGGGCTGCTGGAGGTCCTGTCGGAGCGGTACGGCCGGGACGTACCGCCCGAGCACCTGCTGACCTGGGCGCTCGCGGCCGGGCGTGCGGGCGCCGACGGGACACGGGTCCCGCTTCCCGCCGACCCGGACATGTGGGCCCATGGCGTCGAGCTCGGCCACCGGCTGCTCTGGCTCCACCTGCGCACCGGCGAGCGCCCCAAACTCCCCGGCGGCCGCCGCCCGTACGTCCGCGCCGCCCTCCCGCCCCGTCCCACCGAACTGCTCTACGACCGCGACGAGGAGACCCTGTCCGTGGGCGAAGGGCGGATCGCTCCCGTGCCCGCCGAGGCCTGGGACTTCCACGTCAGCGGCGTACGGGTCCTCGAGCTGTGGTTCGCGCGGCGCACGGCGGCGGCCGAGGCGGGCGGGCTCGCCGGGATCGGTCCGCGGGCCTGGCCGCAGGAGCGCACCTCGGAGCTGCTCGAACTGATCACGGTGCTCGCGCTGCTGGCCGAGCTCGGGCCGCGCCGGAGCGAGCTGTCGGCGGCGGCCGAGGCGGACCGGATCGGGACGAAGGCACTGCGCAAGGCAGGCGTCCTGCCGCCGCCGGACACCGCGCGCCGGCCCGCATCCGTGCTCGACCACCACGAGGAGGGCCCTGGCGGCCAGTTCGCGCTCCTCTGAGCCCGGCATTCCGGCACGTCTCCGGGTCCGGCGCGGCGGCACGCCTCGGACCCGGCTTCAGCGGCCCTCCTCCCGATGCACCCGCCCACGCGCCACAAGTTCGAGCACCACCGCCACCGCCACCGCCTGCACCGCGAGCAGCGCCACCAGGACGAACAGCTGCACCGCCCCAGCCTGCACCGGTGACGCCCCGCCGAGCAGCATGCCGACGAACGCGCCGGGCAACGTGACGAGGCCGACCGTGCGGGTCTGGTCGAGGCCGGGCAGCAGCGCGTCGGAGGCGGCGGGGCGGGCGACTTCGAGGCGGGCGTCGGCTTCGGGCAGACCGAGCGCGAGCCCTGCCTCGACCTCACCGTGCCGTGTGTGCAGCTCGTCGAGCGCGCGCCGCCCACCGAGCACTGTGGCGGTCAGGGCGCCGCCGATGAGGATGCCCGTGACCGGGATGAGCGTGATGCCCTTGAGCGGGACGAGTCCGGTGAGCAGCAGGGCGAGGACCACCGGCAGGACCCCGGCGGCGATGGGCACGGCGGCCCACCACCACGTGGCGTTCGTCGTGATACGGCGCCCGGCGGTGCGTACCGCCACCGCGTACATCAGGAGCAGGAACCCGAGCAGCAGCCGGACGTCCTCGACCACCCAGCCGATGAGCAGCGAGACGGCGGCCAGTTGGACGGTCGCACGCACCCCTGCGACGGCGATCTCCCGCCCGCGCCCGTGCCCGCCGTCCCCGGTGAGCCGGGCGTACGCGGCGACGGCGACGGCCACGACGAGGAGGACGGCGAGCACCACGCCGAGGGTGGCGTTGACGGGCAGCAAGGTGGTGGTCTCGGCAGCAGTCGAAGGCACGGGGCAACCCTAGGACGGACCGGTCCGGACCCCTGGGTGACAAAGCCGTGGCCAGGGGTTGAGGATCAGGCGCATGATCTCCGCACCGCTCCCCCTGGACGGCATCACGGTCGTCGCCGTGGAACAGGCCGTCGCCGCCCCCTTCGCCACCCGGCAGCTCGCCGACCTGGGCGCCCGTGTCATCAAGATCGAGCGTCCTGACGGCGGTGACTTCGCGCGCGGCTACGACACCGCCGCCGCCGGGCTCGCCTCGCATTTCGTCTGGGCGAACCGCGGCAAGGAGTCCCTCGCGGTCGATCTCAAGGATCCGCGCGGTCTCGCGGTGGTGCGCCGACTCGTCGCGGAGGCCGATGTGTTCGTGCAGAACCTGGCCCAGGGCGCGGCGGCCCGCCTCGGCCTCGACGCGGCCACGTTGTGCGCGGCGCACCCGCGCCTCGTCGCGGTGGACATCTCGGGATACGGGGCCGGGGGCCCGTACGCCGACAAGCGGGCGTACGACATGCTCGTGCAGTGCGAGGCCGGTCTTGTCTCGGTGACGGGGACGCCCGAGCAGCCGGTGAAGGCGGGGATGCCCGCGGCCGATATCGCCGCGGCGATGTACGCGTTCTCCGGTGTCCTCGCGGCACTGCTGCGGCGCGCGACGACGGGGCGCGGCGGACCGGTGGAGATCTCGATGCTGGAGGCGCTCGTCGAGTGGATGGGCCACCCCCTGCACCACACGATGCACGGAGGCACTCCCCCGGCGCGCACGGGCCTGGCGCACGCCGTCATCTCCCCGTACGACGCCTATCCGACGGCGGACGGGGCCCGGGTCCTGCTGTCGGTGCAGAACGACCGGGAGTGGCGCCGGCTCGCCGAATTCGTGCTGGAAAGGCCGGAGTTGGGATCGGATCCCGCGTACGCGACGAATGCCGAGCGGACCGCGCGGCGCACCGCGACCGATGCACTGGTCGCCGAGGCGCTCGGGAAACTGACGGCGGACGAGGCGCTCGACCGGCTCGAAAGGGCCGGGATCGCCTGTGCGCGACTGCGGGACGTGGCAGAGGTGGCGGAGCATCCGCAGCTCGCGGCGCGGGCGCGCTGGCGGGAGGCGGACACGCCGGTGGGGCCGCTGAGGACCCTCTTGCCGCCCATCACCATGCCGGGGACGGAGCCGGTGCTCGGGCCGGTGCCCGCGCTCGGGGAGCACACCGAGGCGCTGCTGCGTGCCGTGGGGAAGTCGGACGCCGAGATCGCAGCGCTGCGCCGGGACGGTGTGGTGGCCTGAGTGCGGGAACGGCCCGCGGGGGGTTGCTGCCTGAGCGCGGGTCAGTCCGCGCTCAGGCGGCTCAGTGACCGCCGAACAGCGAGCGGGTCAGCCGACGCAGCGGCGCGAACAGCGAGACCCGGCGCACCCGGGCACCACGGCCCGTGCGCTCGCGCGGCACATCGCGTGAGGTGAGCTCGCGCATCAGCAAGGTCGCCTCGGCCGCCTCGCGCTGCGGCACGGCGGGACCGCCGAGCACTGCGAGGTGGCGGTCGAGACGCGAGCTGGTCGCGCTGCTCCCACACGTGATGGCAGGGACTCGCGCCCTGCTGCGCACTGTTATCTGTTCCATGTCACTCCCCACCCAAACGAGGGCTCCCGGCCCGGGCAGGTTAACCCTATCGCCCCGTGATGACACTCGTGTATCCCGGTCGCATGATTCACCTGCACGATAAGGAGGTTGACGACTACTCCTCGAATATGTCTGATTCCAGGGCGAGTTGGAAGATCGCGTGACGGTTGACAACGGGCCGTCCACAGCCCGGTCCGGGGCCTTTGAGCGGGGCGTTCGCACCCCCGTACGCCCCAGTTGGTGATCCTCGCCACTCGGCTCCCTCGCGCACCGTCTGCTCTCTTTGTCACGGATTCGTGGCCGGCTCGTCACGGAACCGCACGGGGGCAATCCGTCCCGCCTCACGTCCCGAATGGCCACCGACGGAATGCCCCGCACTTCAGGGCGCGGGGCCGGACCAAGAGGACGGACGCGATGACAGCACTCACCGGGAGCATGCGGGGACGCAGGTCCCTGGCCGCTCTGTTATGTGGTGCGTTGGCGGCCGGGGGACTCGCGGCCGCCGGCGTGAACCTGCTCGAACCCGGGCAGGCGAGCGCCTCCAGCCACCGGGAAGCCCCGCTGATCTCGGGGCAGCCGCAGTACGACAACACGGACGTGTACGCGTTCGTGAGCCCCGACAAGCCGGACACCACCACGCTCGTGGCGAACTGGGTGCCGTTCGAGGAGCCCGCGGGCGGCCCGAACTTCTACCCGTTCCCCGAGGACGGACGCTACGACCTCCACATCGACAGCGACGGCGACGCACAGGGCGATCTGCTCTACCGCTGGACCTTCGACACCAGGACCAGGAACGGCAATACGTTCCTCTACAACACGGGACCGGTGACCTCGCTCGACGATCCCGACCTGAACGTGACGCAGACGTACGACATCGACGTACTGAAGCTGAAGAAGCAGCGGATCGTCTCGACGACGAAGCTCGCCGACGATCTGCCCGTCGCGCCCTCGCATGTCGGCAAGGCGTCGATGCCGGACTACCGGAAGCTGCGCGACCAGGCGACGCGGCAGCTCTCCGACGGGTCCACGTCGTACGTGGGGCAGGCGGACGACCCGTTCTTCCTGGACCTGAGGGTCTTCGACCTGCTGTACGGCGGCGATCTGTCGGAGGTCGGCCGGGACACGCTCAAGGGCTACAACGTCAATACGGTCGCGCTGCAGGTGCCGACCGCGAAGCTCACGCAGTCCAGGAAGCAGCCGGTGATATCGGTCTGGTCGACGACGCACCGCAAGAACGCGGGCGGCAAGTGGACGCAGGTGTCGCGGCTCGGGATGCCGCTGGTCAACGAGGTCGTCGTGCCGATGAAGGACAAGGACAGGTTCAACGCGTCCTCGCCCTGGAACGACGCGGACTTCCTGCCGTACGTCACCAAGCCGGAGCTGCCGAAGCTCATCGAGGCGATCTACAAGATCAAGGCGCCCGCCGAGCCCCGCAACGACCTGGTGTCGGTCTTCCTGACCGGCGTGAAGGACCTCAACCAGCCGCCGAACGTGCGGCCCGCCGAGGCCCTGCGCCTCAACACGTCGATCCCGCCGGCCGCCGATCCGAAGCGGCTCGGGGTGCTCGACGGGGACACCGCGGGCTATCCCAACGGGCGCCGGCTCGCCGATGACGTCGTGGACATCTCGCTGCAGGTCGTCGAGGGCGAACTGGTCGGCCAGAAGAACGATCTGGGCGACGCCGTCGACGCCAACGACGTGAAGTTCGGCGACACGTTCCCGTACGTGGCGCTGCCCACCTCGGGCTCCCGCGGTCCGACCGCCTCGCAGGACGGCGGCGGTACGTCGCGCAACGCCCTCAACGGCGGTACGGCACCGACCGCTTCGTCCTCGGACGACTCGACGCTCCTCATCGCGTCGGGCGCGGCGGCGGCCGCGGGTGTGCTGCTCGTCGGGCTCGGGCTCGCCTGGTGGCGGATGCGCCGCCGGTCCGTCTGAGGCTGCCGAACCGGCGCGGAGCTCGTGCTCCCTCCGAACCGGCGCGGCCCGCTCGTGCTCCCTCCGAGCGGGCCGCGCCCCCACCCTCTTCTTCTGCTGCGTGAAAGGACGGGCCATGGCGCCCAACAGGCTCGGTACGTCGGTGGGCGCGGTGGTCGTGCTCGCCGGAGCGCTCACGCTCGGCTCGCTCACCCTCGACGCGCCCGACTCCCCCGCGCCCGCACGGGTCGCGGTGGCGGATCCGGCGCGGCTCGGCGGGGCGGATCTCGACCGTGCGGTGGGGGCGCTCCAGGCTCAACTCCGCGCTCAGCCGAAAGACTTCACGGGCTGGGCGGCGCTCGGTACGGCGTACGTGGAGCAGGCCCGGGTCAAGGGCGACCCGTCCCGCTACCCGCTCGCCCAGCGCGCGCTCGCCCGCTCGCTCGACCTGCGGCCCCGCCATGACGCGGCGCTCGCGGGGCGCGCCGCGCTGGCCGCGGCGCGGCACGACTTCACGGGCGCGCTGTCCCTCGCCCGGTCCGCGCTCGCGGAAAACCCGTACAACGAACGGGCGTTGGCCCTGCGGGTCGATGCGCTCGTCGAGCTCGGGCGCTACGGCCGGGCGTGGTCGGCGGTGCGGGAGGCGGACGGGCGGCGGCCCGGTGTCCCCGTCTTCACGCGGTACGCGTACGTGCTGGAGCTGCGCGGGGAGGTGGCGCAGGCCCGCTCGGTGCTCACCCGGGCGCTGGCCTCTGCTTCCTCCCCCGCGGACCGGGCGTATGTGGCCACTGAGCTGGGCCACTTGGCCCGCCGGCACGGCGACTACAAGACCGCCCTCCGCCACTACGAACTCGCGCTGCGGGAGTCCCCGTCCGCACTCCCGGCCCTGGAGGGCCGAGGGCGCGCCCGGGCCGCGACCGGCCGGACGGATGCGGCGCTGCGCGACCTCCGCGAGGTCGTACGCCGCGCACCGCTTCCGGGGTCCCTGGTGGCGCTCGGGGAGTTGTACGAGGCGAGCGGGCGGTCGGGAGCGGCGCGCGAGCAGTACGCGCTGGTCGACGCCTGGGTCGCGCTCGCCCGCGCCAACGGGGTCAACACGGACCTGGAGACGGCGCTCGCGTCCGCCGACCACGGCGACCCCAAGGCTGCGCTCAGGGCGGCGCGTGCGGAGTACGCGCGCCGCGCGACGGTCCACACGGCGGACGCACTGGCCTGGGCCCTCCACGCCAACGGCCGCTCCGACGAGGCCCTCCCGTACACGCGCGAAGCCACGGCAACGGGCTACCGCGACGCGGCGTTCCTCCACCACCGCGGCACGATCGAGGCGGCCACCGGCCGGGACACCGCGGCCCGCCGCTCCCTGTCGGCGGCCCTGGAGTTGGATCCGGGCTTCTCACCGACAGGGGCACGGGCGGCGAAGGCGCTTCTCGGGCGGCTTGGGGGTGCGTTGTGAGGGGGTACGCCGCGCGGGGGTACGGCGCCTGGCGCCGACGCGTCGCCACTGCGGGCGGTCTCCTTCTCGTCGCGCTCGTTCTCGCGCTCCTGCCCGCCCGGAGCGCGTCCGCGCACCCCTTGGGCAACTTCACCGTCTCCGCGTACGACGGAATCGTCATCGCCCCCGGCGAGGTGCGTGTCGAGCATCTGCAGGATCTCGCCGAGATTCCCGCCACCCAGGAGAAGAAGCGCATCGAGCGGATGGGACGGGCGAGTTGGGCGCGGGAGCGGTGTGCGGCGGCGCTGGAGCGGCGGCGGCTGCAGGCCGGCGGGCGGGCCGTGGCGCTCACCCTCGTCGGCAGTGCCGCCCAGGTGCGGCCCGGGCAGGCCGGGCTCGACACGTTGCGGGTGGAGTGCCGGTTCCGGGCGCCCCTGCCCGAGGACCGTGTGCTCGCGCTGACCTTCCGTACCGGCGAGGGCGACACGCCCGCCTGGCGGGAGATCACCGCACGGGGCGACCGTATGACGCTCAAGTCCGCGAACGTACCGGCCACTTCGGCGTCCCGGCGGCTCACCACGTATCCGCAGCGTCTGCTCGACTCCCCGCCCGAGCAGACCGAGGCCGTCCTCGAAGCGGTGCCGGGCGGCCCTGCCCTGGCCGGGGCGGACGAGCAGGAGCCGCCCGCCGCCTCGGTCCTGCCACGCGGCGTCGACCGTTGGACGCAGGCGCTCACCGGCCTCGTCGCACGTCACGACCTGACCGCGGGGTTCGCCGCGCTCGCCCTGGCCATCGCGCTGGGCCTCGGCGCCCTGCACGCGCTCGCGCCCGGGCACGGCAAGACGCTCATGGCCGCCACCGCGGCGGCGGGCGGGCACCGTTCCGCGCGCGACGTGCTCGCCCTCGGCGCCTCCGTGACGGTCACGCACACGCTCGGGGTGTTCGCGCTCGGCGCCCTGATCGCCACCGGCTCGGCGGCCGGCCCCTCGGTCGTCACATGGCTCGGCATCGCCAGCGGCGTCCTCGTCACCCTCGCGGGCACCCTCCTGCTGCGACGCGCCTGGCGCCACCGCACCGCGCACGGTCACCACCATGGGCACGGCCATCACCACGGGCACGACCATGGACACAGCCACGACCACGGGCACGGACACAGCCACGACCACACCCACCCCCCATCCCTCCGCCTGCGCACCACCCTCTTCCTCGGCTTCGCCGGCGGGCTCGTGCCCAGTCCGTCCGCCGTCGTGGTGCTCGTCGGTGCCGCCGCCCTGGGCCAGGCCTGGTTCGGGCTGCTGCTCGTCGTCGCGTACGGGGCGGGACTCGCGCTGACGTTGAGCGCGGCGGGCTTCCTTGTCGTACGTATGGGCATACGGATCAATGAACGGGTCGAATCCGGGCGGAACCGCCGCCCCGCGGCCATGCGTCTCACAGCCGTCGCGCGTCGCACGGCCCCCTTCACGAGCGCCTTCGTGGTCTTCGCCCTCGGGTGCGGATTGGCGCTCAAGGGGGCGGCAAACGCGCTTGGTTGAGATAGTTTGGCAGGGATTGGCTCGGCTGCGGATGGGGGGATTCGCCCATGAGTGAAGTGCCGGGCGCCACTGGGGAACAGCCGCTGATCGCGGGCCGCTACCGACTGCTCGGCCGCCTCGGTGAAGGCGGGATGGGCACGGTGTGGCGGGCACGCGACGAAGTGCTGCACCGCGAGGTGGCCGTCAAGGAGGTCCGCGCACCGGCCGGTCTTCCGGCGAGCGACGTCGAGCGGATGTACGCGCGTCTGGAGCGCGAGGCCTGGGCCGCGGCCCGGATCTCGCACCGAGGTGTCGTCACCGTCTACGACGTGGCGACGCAGGACGGCCGCCCCTGGATCGTGATGGAACTGGTCCGCGGTCTCTCGCTCTCCGATGTGCTCGACGCCGAGGGCCCGATGCCGCCGCAGCGCGCCGCCCGGATCGGCGCCGACATCCTCGCCGCGCTGCGCGCCGCGCACGAGGCGGGCGTGCTGCACCGCGATGTGAAGCCGGGCAACGTACTGCTCGCCAACGACGGGCGCGTGGTGCTCACCGACTTCGGGATCGCGATGGTGGAGGGCAGTTCCGCGCTCACCATCACGGGCGAGGTGATCGGCTCCCCCGAATTCCTGGCGCCCGAGCGGGCGCTGGGCCGCACCCCGGGCCCGGAGTCGGATCTGTGGTCGCTGGGCGTGCTGCTCTACGCGGCCGTCGAGGGCTACTCGCCGTTCCGGCAGGACACCCCTCTCTCCACGCTCCGCGCCGTCGTGGACGAGGAGTTGCCGCCGCCCCGGCGGGCCGGTGCGCTCGCCCCGGTCATCGAGGGGCTGCTCCGCAAGGAACCGTCCGAGCGGCTCACCGCGGCGGATGCGGAACGCGATCTGCGGCTCGTGGGCGCGGGCGGCTCTCCCACGACGAGCTCCTCGCAGATCCCGTACATGCCGACGATCGCGGCGACCTCGCCACCGCCGCCGCTGCGCGAGCCCACCACCCCCGCATCCTCCGTGCCGCACGCCGCACCCGCGGCCCCGACCGCGACGACCACGACCACGCAGTCCGGTGACCGCCCGCGCCGCGCGGCCCTCGCCCTGATCGCGGGGATCGCCGTCCTGGCGCTCGCGCTCGGCGGGCTCGCGTACGCGCTCCTGAACCGGGACGACGACAAGAACCCGTCGGGAGGTTCGCAGGGCGGCTCCGGCCAGGGCGGCAGCGGAGGCTCGACCGGCGACGGCCAGAACGCGGGGAGCGACGGCGGCACCGACGGCGGGGACGACTCGGGCGGCAGCGGCGACGACTCCGGTGGCGGCGGTGCGGACGGCGGCACGGACGGCGGGACGACGACCACCCCGCCGCCCGACCACTCGGTCACGGTGACGCTGAAGCGCACCACTGAGGACTACACCGGCCCGTGCCCGCCGGCCGACGCCGACTTCCCCCGGTTCACCGCGACGTTCACGGTCGGCAGCGTTCCCGTGACCGTCGAGTACCGGTGGGTGGCCACGCCGGGCGGCACCACGGATCCCGGCTGGAAGAGCCTCGCGTTCGACGGGGCCAAGACCCAGGAGGTCAACCACGTCGAGGCGGGCTATCCCGCCGAGGGCACGTACGAGGGCAGCCTCAAGGTGGAGGTGCGCAAGCCCGTGACGGCGCAGTCCGGCACCGTCACGTACAAGGTCACCTGCGAGGACGTGCCCCCGACCGATGACGGCGGAGGCACGTACACGCCGAACGCCCGGCAGGAGGCCGGGTTTACGCGGCGGCGCTGAACGTGGGGTAGTAGCCGCCCGACTGGCCGGCGGCCGTCGGGTGGTAGGACTCGCCGATGTTGGTCCACTTCACGCTGTGCAGCCACGAGCTGTCGGAGCAGATCTCGTGGCCGGTGAAGCGGGGCACCACGGAGGCGAAGGTGAAGCCGTGGTCGGCGGCTCGCTTCGCGATGGCGGCGTTCAGATGGTCGGATGCGCCATTGATCGCGGACCGCTCCCGTTCGGTCAGTCCGGCCAGGCAGGAGCCGTTGAGCTTGTAGAAGCGGGGATAGCCGAGCACCACGACATGGGCTGCCGAGGCACGGGACTCGATGGCGCCGTACGCGTTGTCGAGCCGCCCGGGCAGGGTGGTGTCGACATAGGACTTGGCCTGGTTGACGCGGTTGACGCAGGAGCTCTCGGACTGCAGTACGCAGGTGGTCATGACATCGGCGAACCCTGCGTCATTGCCGCCGATGGAGATCGACACGAGTGTCGTCGCCGAACTCAGGTGCCCTAACTGGGAGCTGACGACGTTGGCCGTGGTGGCGCCCGAACATGCGTCGAAGTGGAAGGAAGCGGGTGCGTTGGCGTTGGCCCACAGCCGCGGATAGGCACGGGTGCTGCGCTTGCAGTTGCCGCTCGAACTGTCGTAGCTGCCGGCGCCGACTCCGGAGGAGTACGAGTCGCCGAGCGCCACATAGTTCTCCGCCGCCGCCTGAGCGCCGGCCGCGGAACCCGCGCCGGTGAGCGCAAGTCCCAGAGCGAGGAGGAGTGAAGTGACATAGGCCGTGATACGGGCTGGTCTCAAAGGAACCTCCCTCAGCAGGATCGCTGCCACAACTGTGGTACCAGTCCTCATCTGTGACGGGGAGTGTGCATGCCATGAATTTTCCGCACAGAGGGGTTCACACACAGGCTGGTCACAGCCTCCCGCGCCGTCTTGACGGGCCGCTGCGGGCCGGTCCAGAGTGAAGCCCGGCATCCGGCGCGTCGGGGGGCAAAGTCGCCAATGCAGACGATCAGGAACGACAGCGACAACTCAGTGGACGGCAGAGCGGCCGAAGGGCGCCCGCGCACGGGCGACTTGGGGCTGTTCCTCGGCGGCGCGGCCGCCTCCGTCGTGGCGGTCGGCGCGGTGCTCGCGTTCGGCGATCTCGAGTCGCCCCTGCGCGGGCCGCTCACTCTCCTTCTCCTGCTCGGCGCCCCTGCGGGCGCCATCGCCATCGCCTTGTCGGGGCTGCAACCGTGGGGGCGCGTCGTGGCGTCTCTAGCGGGTGGAGCAGCACTCAACCTCCTTGTGGCACAAGCGATGCTGGCCATGCACATGTGGTCGGTGCGCGGCGGCATGGTCGCGGTGTGCGGACTGTCGCTGGCGATCGGGGCCATGGCCCTGCTGACCCGGCGCCATCCCACACCGGGGCGTGGCAGCACGAAGAGCTCCCAGGAGTAGGGCCGACATGGACATCAGCGTGTACCGCCCCGGCGAGCTGACCGCCGCCGACCGGGCGGCGTGGAGCGCTCTGCAGTCCAAGGCGCACCTGCACGGCCTGCCGGGCCTCGCGAACCCTTTCCTCGCACCGGAGTTCGCGCTCGCGGTGGGCCGGGTGCGGCGCGGGGTGCGGATCGCCGTGGTCCGCGAGGCCGGCGAGCCCGCCGCGTTCTTCCCGTACGAGCGGACGCTCGCGGGCGTCGGCCGGGCCGTCGGGCTCGGGCTCTCCGACTGCCAGGGCATCGTGCACCGGCCCGGGTTCACCTGGCGTGCCGAGGAGTTGCTGAAGGCCTGCTCGCTCGCCGTATTCGAGTACGACCATCTGGTGGAGCGGCAGCCCGCGTTCGAGGCCACGCGGACCGGTGCGTTCGACTCTCCGGTGATGGACATCGACCAGGGGTACGCGGCGTATCTGCGTGAACTGCGGGTCCGCTCCCCCAAGTTCACCAGCCGTACGCTCGCGAAGGACCGCAGGCTCGGGCGCGACCATCCGGAGCTCCGGTACGTGCACGACGAGCGGGATCCGGCGGCGCTGCGCACGCTCAAGGAGTGGAAGTCGGCGCAGTACCGCAGGACGGGCCGCAGCGACCGCTTCGCGAAGCCGTGGATCAACGCGCTGCTCGACCGGCTGTTCCACACCCGTACGGACACGTTCGCCGGCCGGCTCTCCGTGCTCTACGCGGCGGACCGCCCGGTCGCCGCCCACTTCGGGCTCCAGTCGGAGCGGGTGCTCGCGTGCTGGTTCCCGGCGTACGACCCGGACTTCGCGAAGTACTCGCCGGGACTGCTGCTCCATCTGCGGATGGCACAGGCCGCGGCCGCGGAAGGGATCGCGTATCTCGATCTCGGACGCGGCACCAAGGAATACAAGGACTCCCTCAAGACACGGGATCTCACCGTGTCCGAGGGCTGGGTGACACGCCGTCATCCGGTGGCGATCGGACACCGGGCGCGCCGCGCCCCCGTCCGCGCCCTGCGCAACACCGTGCAGAACCGGCCGGAGCTTTTCGCGCCCGCCGACAAATTGCTGAAGACCGCGGGACGGCTGCGATCACGAAAGACGCGGACGTCCGTTTCAGGGACACATACAAGGAACGGATAACTCCGTATGTGTCGGCCGAAGTTCCAGGAAACCGAGGCATTGGTGCCAAAAACGTAAGACCTCGTTCCAGGTCTTGCCATACAGTCCCAAACATCAATACCGTCTTACATCCACCCGCATCGGACCATCACGTATTTCGGACCCAGGGGAGGGCCAGGGGCCGCGATGGATCCCGGTACGGGGCGCGGTAGGGGGGTGCCGTGCTCGGTGATCGCACCACTGCCGAAGCGCGCGCCGCGCGGCAGCACAAGCCAGCTCATCCGGTGTGCCGGGAGTTCATGCCGTCATGCCTTCGGGTGAGAACCCCCCTTTCGAACCGGAAACTCATCCGGACTGCCCGGGGGCGGGCGGTCCACCGGACGAGAGGGACCTGACTCATGAGTTCTTTTCTGCGCCCGGCGGTCCCGGGCAAAGATCCATTAATCACGCCGTCCGAGAACGGCCATTCCGCAAAGGCCGGACGAATACCCGACCAGTACCGTCCGGTCTCCACTCACCTGGCCATAGCGCCACCGGTGAGTGTGGTGATCCCCGCCATGAATGAGGCGGAGAATCTCCCCTACGTCTTCGAGACCCTGCCGGACTGGATCCATGAAGTGGTCCTGGTCGACGGCAATTCCACGGATGACACCGTCGCCGTCGCCAGGAAGCTCTGGCCGGACGTCAAGGTCGTCACGCAGCGCGGCAAGGGCAAGGGGGATGCCCTCATCACCGGCTTCGCGGCCTGCACCGGCGACATCATCGTGATGGTCGACGCGGACGGCTCGGCCGACGGCCACGAGATCCTCTCCTATGTCTCCGCGCTCGTCTCCGGCGCCGACTTCGCCAAGGGCTCCCGCTTCGCCAACGGCGGTGGCACCGACGACATGACGCCGGTCCGCAAGCTCGGCAACTGGGCGCTGTGCGCGGCGGTCAACCGCAAGTTCGGCGCCCGCTACACCGATCTCTGCTACGGCTACAACGCGTTCTGGCGCTACTGCCTCGACAAGATCGACCTCGACTGCACGGGCTTCGAGGTCGAGACCCTGATGAACATCCGGGTCGTCAAGGCGGGTCTGAAGGTCCAGGAGATCCCCAGCCACGAGTACGTCCGCATCCACGGCGCGAGCAATCTGCGGGCCGTGCGCGACGGGTTCCGGGTGCTCAAGGTGATCCTCAAGGAGCGCGCCGACCGCCAGCAGCGGCGCCGGCGCGGGCAGTTCGTCGCCCTGAAGCCGGTGCGCGAGCTCGGCGAGAGGGGCGAGAGGGGCGAGCGGCCTTGAGAGACCCGCGCATCTCCGTGGTGATCTGCGTGTACACCGAGGAGCGCTGGGAGGACATCCTCGCGGCGGTCTCCTCGGTGCGGGCGCAGTCGTGGACCGCGCTGGAGACGCTTCTCGTGGTGGATCACAACGAGGCTCTTCTGGAGCGGCTCACCAAGGAGTTCAAGGACGCCGGCGACCAGGTGCGGGTGCTCGCGAACGCGGGCCCCCGCGGCCTGTCCGCCGGACGCAACACCGGGATCGCCGCCTCGCACGGCGAGGTGATCGCCTTCCTCGACGACGACGCGGTGGCCGAGCGCGACTGGCTGCTGCACTTCGCGCAGGCCTACGACGATCCCGACGTGATGGCGGTCGGCGGCCGCACGATGCCCATCTGGGCGTCGGGCCGCCGCCCCGCGTGGTTCCCGGCCGAGTTCGACTGGGTCGTGGGCTGTACGTACAAGGGACTGCCCGAGGGTCTGGTCCGGGTGCGCAACGTGCTGGGCGGCAATGCCTCGTTCCGGCGCACGGCCTTCGCGGTCGCGGGCGGTTTCGCGACCGGGATCGGGCGTGACGGCGACAAGCGGCCGCTCGGCTGCGAGGAGACGGAGCTCTGCATCCGTCTGTCGCGCGCGATGCCCGAGGCGGTGCTCCTGATCGACGACCGCGCGGTGATCCACCACCGCGTGCCCTCGGTCCGCGAGCGCTTCGGCTACTTCCGTACAAGGACGTACGCGGAGGGCCTGTCCAAGGCGCTCGTGGCCCGAAGTGTCGGCAGCGACAAGGGGCTCGAGTCCGAGCGCCGCTACACCACGCGGGTCCTGCCGGCGGGCGTGGCCCGCGGGCTGCGCGACGCGGCGCTCGGCCGGCGCGGGGGCGCCGGGCGGGCCGGGGCGATCGTGGCCGGAGTGGCCGCGGCTGCCGGTGGGTACGTAATCGGGAGCGTCCGGGCCCGTAGGGGGGGCTTCCGCATTGCCGAGGTGTCCGGCACCGGCCTGCGGGATGGTGAGGACGCCGGGGGCGAGGGGGCCGCGGCATGAGCAGTCAGCCGGTACCGATCCTGATGTACCACGCGGTCGCGCACGCGCCCGCGGCCGCGACGCGCGAGCTGTCGGTGGCACCGGACAGCTTCGCGGAGCAGATGGAAGTCCTGGCCGCGGGCGGGTTCACGCCCGTCACCACGGCGCGGCTCGCCGCGTCGTGGCGGTCGGGGCGCCCGCTGCCGTCCCGGCCCGTCCTCATCACGTTCGACGACGGGTACGAAGGGGTGCACGGGCACGCGTTGCCGGCGCTTGCCCGCCATGACTTCACGGCGACGGTGTTCATCACGACCGGCTGGCTGCGCGGCGCGTACGACACCGGGGGCGCGCTCGACACGATGCTGGACTGGCCGCAGGTCAAGGAGCTCGCGCACGCGGGTCTGGAGATCGGCGGGCACAGCCATACGCATCCGCAGCTCGACCAGCTCTCCGAGGACGCGCTGCGGTTCGAGCTGCTCCGCTGCCGCGAGATCCTCGCCGACGAGACGGGCGGTGCCCCGCACTCGTTCGCCTATCCCTACGGCTACTCGGACGCGGCAGTGCGCCGCCTCGTCCGCGCGACCGGTTACGGCCAGGCCCTCGCGGTCGGCAACCGTCTGGCCCGCCGCCGTCAGGGACCGTACGCGCTGCAGCGGCTCACCGTGCGCCGGACCACCGGCATCGAGGAATTCGCGCGCTGCGTGGAGGGCTCGGGTGTGGCCCGAACCTTCGCGAAGGACCGTGCGTTGACCAAGGGGTACGCCCTCGTCCGAAGAACCCGCAAGCTCCGCCGAAAGGCCGGCCTCACCCGTGTCTGACACGACCACCGCCCAGGCAGCGTCCGAGGTGAACGAAGCCGCCGGACGACGGTCGGCGACTGCCGGACGCAAGCTCAGGCTGCCCTCGGGCGGCGGCAGTCCGCTGTTCCGCAACGCGTATGCGCTGATGCTGAACACCGGCATCTCCGCCGTCCTCGGCCTCGGCTTCTGGCTGGCCGCCGCCCGGTACTACTCGGACGCGGCGGTCGGCCAGGGGTCGGCGGCCATCGCGGCGATGAAGCTGATCGCCGGGCTCGCGGCGCTCACACTCACGGGGGCGCTCGCCCGGTTCATCCCGGTCGCGGGACGCACCACGGGCAAGCTCATCCTCCGTACGTATGCGGGCAGTTCGCTGGCCGTGGCGTTCGCCGCGGGGATCTTCGTCCTGACGCTCGGCCTGTGGGGGCCGTCGTTCGCGTTCCTCGACGGGCCGCTGCCCGGGCTCGGCTTCGTGCTCGCCGTGGTCGCCTGGTCCCTGCTGACGCTGCAGGACGGGGTGCTCACGGGGCTGCGCAACGCGCTGTGGGTGCCGGTGGGCAACACCGTGTTCTCGCTGGTGAAGCTGGTGCTGCTGCTCGCGTTCGCGGCGGCGATCCCGACGGCCGGGGTGTTCGTCTCGTGGGTCGCGGCCATCGCCGTCTCCGTGCTGCCGCTGGGCTGGCTGGTGTTCCGGCGGCTCGTGCCGCGGCATGTGCAGGCCACGAAGGACACCTCCCAGCCGCCGTCGGTACGGGAGATGGGGCGATTCCTCGCCGGGGACTACACCGGCTCACTGTTCTCGTTGGCTGTCGTGTACCTGATCCCCGTGATCGTGGCGGCGCAGGTCAGCTCGGCGGACAACGCGTACTTCTACATCACCGCGACCATCGGCGGCACCGTCAACCTGCTCGCGATCAACATGGGTGCCTCGCTGACGGTCGAGGGCGCCCACGACCCGGGGCGGCTCGCGGCCAACTGCCGTGCCGCACTGAAGCGGATGGCGCGGATCATGCTGCCGGTCTGCGCGGTGCTGTTCTTCGGGGCGCCGTACATCCTCGGCGTCTTCGGTGCGGGGTACGCCGAGACGGCCACACCCTTGTTGCGCTGGTTCGCGGTCGGCGCACTGCTGCGCGTGATCATCGAGACGTATTTCGCGGTGCTGCGCGCACAGAGCCGTACGTCCGGACTCGCTTATCTGCAGGGCGCGTTGTGCGTCCTGGTGCTCGGTCTCACGCTGGTGCTGCTGCCGCGGATGGGGCTGACCGGCGCCGGTGTCGCGGAGGTCTCCAGCCTCACGGTGATCGCCGCGATCTCGGCCGTGAAGCTGTACGGGGTCGTCCGCTCGGCCCCCACCGCGCCCGCGCCGGCGACGGCGCCCGAGCCCGTCGCGGCGCCCAGCAGCGAGACCACCATGACGCTGGGGCCGCTGGTGCGGCGGCCCACGTGGGCGCTGCGCGCGGCACTCGACTCGGAGACGCTGCAGCTCGCGCTGCCCGTGGACATCGACCACTTGGAGCGCCGCCCGGACGTCCGCCCCGGCCCCGGCACCCCGGCGGGCGGTATCCCGGTGGTCGAGTCGCCCCGCGCCCCGCACCAACGCACGCGCCCGCGCCCGGCCGAGGGCCCGGCCTGGGCGGCACATGGCACCACAGCAGCCTCTTCGCCCGGCCCCTCACAGGTCAGGTCGGTGGTACCGGACGCCTCGGGCGACGGTCCGTCATGGTCGGCGAAGAGGACCGACGGGGGGTCGGACGAGGAGCCTTTGCGGCGGCGGGAGGAGGAACGCGTGCAGGGGGAGAAGGAGCGGGTACGGGGGGAGCAGGAGCGCGTACGGGGCGAGGAGAGAGCGTCCGTACGGGGCGAGGTGAGTGACTCCGTACCGGAGGATGTGGCACGCACCGGAGGCGACGAGCCCGGTGACGCCGTTCAGGACGCCGTTCAGGACGCCGTTCAGGACGCCGTTCAGGGCGATGTGCGGGGCGAGGTGCGGGGTGACCCGCAGGGCACGCGAAACTCCGCGGACGCGCCCCGCGACCACACCGAGGACGCTGCGCGCACCGACGACTCCGTACCGGAGGCGCAGGCAGTCGCCGATTCCGTACGGAAGGCGCAGACCACCACCGCCGAGGAGGAGGCACACGAGGCCGACTCCGGTGGGGAGCAGGCCGACGGCACCACCGCCACCGGCCACGAGGCCGACGCCACCGCCACCGCCACCGCCACACACGACGAGGCCGACGTCACCGTCCCGTCCGACGAGACCGACGCCACCGTCCCGGCCCACGACGATGACGCGCCCCCCGGCGACGCCATCGACGACGCCGGACCCTCCGATGCAAACGGCGGCCCGAGCCGCGAGCCGTCCGCGGCGGCCGAGGACGCTCCCGGCGATCACCGGCCCACCTGGGCCCTCCGGCTGAACTCCGCGCTGCCGCCCGCGCCGCCTGCGCCATCCGCGTCCGCGCCATCCGCGCCGTCCGAGGCCTCCGCCGCCGCCTCCGGGCCCTCGCACGAGGCGAGTGAGGAGCCGCAGCAGGCGCCTGTCGTACGGGAGCAGCGGTCCAAGGTGCCGTCGGGGATGGCGAGTTCGCCGCCTCGCGCGCAGGCCTCCACTCCCCCGCAGCGCGGCGCCGTGCCTGAGCAGCCGCGCCGTGCCGTCGCCGAGCCGAAGCACCCGGGGCGGTCGGCCGCGCTCGGGCTGCTGCTCGCCGTCGCCCTCGGCCTGTACTGGATCCCCGTCCTGCGCATGGACGACTCGGATCTCGACGCGATGAACGGGCTCGGCCTGATCTCCGTCCTGCCGCCCGCGACCCTGCTTGGCGCCGCCCTGCTCGTCGTCACCTTCGCCTCGCTGCTGTGGCACGAACGTCCGCACCGGCTGCTCCTGACGCTCGCACTGCTCGGCACGCTCGTGTCGCTGCACGCGCTGCCCGCCGTGATCGAGGCCGAGCCGCGCTTCGCGACGGCCTGGCAGCACCTCGGCTTCATGGAGTACATCGACCGCACCGGCTCCGCGGTGCCCGACCTGGATGCGCGCTGGAGCTGGCCGGGCTTCTTCGCCGTGGCCACGTTCATCGCGGAGGCCTGCGGCGTCAGCGACCTGCGCGAGGTCATCCGCTGGTGGCCGCTCGCACTCCAACTCGCCTACCTCGCCCCGATGTTCCTCCTCGTCCGCTCGATGCGGGCGAGCTGGCGCGCGAAGTGGGCGGGTATCTGGATCTTCGTGCTCAGCGGCTGGGTGGGCCAGGACTACTTCTCGCCGCAGGGCTTCACGTATCTGCTCTACATCGCCTTCGTGGCGGTCCTCCTCGTGTGGTTCCGCGCGCCCGGCATGCTCTGGGCCAAGCGGCGTCCGGGCGAGGCCGAGGTCCTGCCGACCACGCGCGGCCAGCGGGCCACGCTCGTCCTCGTACTGATAGCGCTGTTCGCGGCCACCGTGCCGGCGCACCAGCTCACGCCTTTCGTGATGCTCGGTGTGATGGCGGTCCTGGTCCTGGTCGGCCGCTCCGAGCTGCGTGGACTGCCGATCCTGTTCGGCATCCTGGTCACGGTCTGGGTCGGCTTCCTCGCCGAGCCGTACTGGCAGGGGCACCTGGACGAGCTGTTCGGCGGCGTCGGCGGCGTCGGCGGCAATGTCACCTCCTCCGTCTCCGGCCGGATCGTGGGCGGCAGTTCGACCCACCAGCTGGTCCTGTACTCGCGGGTCGCGCTGGCCGGCCTCGTCATAGGGCTCGCCTGCTGGGGCTGGTGGCGCCGCCGCAACTACCTGTACGCGGAGCGCTCGCTGCTCGTGCTGACCTTCGTGCCGTTCCTCGCGTTCGGCATGCAGTCGTACGGCGGCGAGATGGCGCTGCGTGTCTTCATGTTCGCGCTCCCCGGCGCCGCGCTCCTGGCCGGCCTCGCGCTCTTCCCGCGCACCGGGATCACCGCGCAGGAACGCGACCGCGACCGTGTGACGCTCGCGCCGCTCGCGGCCCTGCTCGCAGGCCTGCTCCTGATCGGCGGCTTCCTCATCGCCCGCTGGGGCAACGAGCCGTTCGAGCGGGTCAGGCCCGGTGAGGTCGCGGCCATGGAGTACGTCTACGACCACTCGGACCCGACCGTACGGCTGCTCTGGCTGACCGACGACGAGGTCAACAACGTGACTCCGGCGGCCCCTTGGGGCAAGCAGGACATGGAGAAGGTCGAGTACCGCCCGACGCTCGCGCCCCTCGACCCGGTCCTCGTGGGCAGCCTGGTCAAGGCACTCAGGGACGCGGGCCCCAACTCGTATCTGATGGTGAACCGCGGCCAGACGATCACGCTCAACCTCGACGGCGGCTATCCGCGCAGCTGGGACAAGCGGCTGATGAACAACCTCGACGACCGGCCCGAGCTGAAACGGGCGTACAGCAACGGGGACGCCACGCTGTACACGCTGCGGCAGCAGCCGGACGACGAGGTGCGGAAGGCCGATCCGGGACCGATCGGACCGCAGGTCACCTGGACCCCGTGGTCGGTGATAGGCGCGCTCGCGGCCATTGCCCTGATCGCCCTGCTCGCGGTGCGCGAGGTGGTCCGGGTCGCGGCGCCGCCGAGCGTACGGCAGCTGCAGTGGCTGCAGTCGACGTACTGGTTCGCCCTGCCGCTGCTCGCGGTGCTGCTCGCCTCACTGGTGCAGCGGTTCCTGACCCTGGCCTAGCGAGGTGGACCGGGCGCGCCTCAGCGGCGCGCCCGGTGCTCCGTCAGCGGCGCGCCCAGTGCACCTCGTACGGGCCGAGCGTGAGCTTCTCGCCGTCGACCGTCACCTTCGTGGTGCGGTCGGCGGTGTTCACCACGAGCAGCGCCTTGTCGTCGGCAAGGACACTCACCGGTGCGCCTTCGGTGGCGGGCGTGATGTCCTCGTACCGCGTACCGGGCGGGAACTCCTTCGCGAACCGCTCGATGAGGTCGAGCATCGGCAACGGCCTGCCGCCGTCGTCGAGTTCGGTGGAGGTCCACAGGCAGCCGGAGCAGCTCTTGCCTCGCTTCTGCGGGTTCCAGTAGAAGGCGGTGCTGGTGCCGCCGCGGGCCATCGCCATCATCCCGGCGGCCTGGACGGCGACGCGGCGTGTCTCGGGCCAGTCGTCGCGGTTGTCGTTGTGGTCGCCGGGCTCGACGTAGTACTCGGCCCACCACAACGGCAGCCCGCCGGAGCGCTCGCGCACCCAGCGGCTGACGTCGGTGAACTTCCGCGTGGCGGCGAACTCGTCGGGGATCAGCTCGTCGTCGGCGGTGTAGCTGGAGCCGTCGACGACCACGAAGTCGGCGCCCGCCTTGTTCTTGTTCCAGTAGTCGAAGGCGTCGAGGACACGCTGGTCGGCGCTGCCCCAGGGGCCCTTCAGCTCGTCGGAGGCGTTCTCGCTCTGGCGCGGGTCGAGGCTGTCCATCACGAGATACGGGCCGCCGACGAGGATGTCCTCGTCGACCTTCTTCAGCTCGCGGTAGACCAGGTTGTAGAGCTTGGTGTAGCCCTCGTAGTCCCAGCGCTCCTCCGCGTCGTTCCAGAAGCCCTTGAACTCGTTCCAGACGATGAAGTGCCGCACGTCCGGGTAGCGCTTGGCGACGGTGGCGGCGAGCTTCGCGAAATCCTTGAAGTGCTCCGGTTCGGGCGGCACTTCGAGCTTGTCCCAGTCGACGTTCTCGACGCCGGGCTCACCGCCTTTCATCCAGTCCGGCGCGCAGCACAGCGTGACGACGGGCGTGGACTTGGTGGCGCGGATGAAGTCCATCCGGGCGTCCATCTCGCCGAACTGGTAGCGGCCCGGCGAGGGTTCGGGATTGTCCGAGCCCCAGCCCATGAGGTGCTGGACCTGCGGCAGCCGCGGCCCCGCCAGGGCCTTGCGGGCCCGCTCGACGGAGGCGTCCACGCCTTCGTCCGCGCTGTGCTCGGTGTGTGTGAAGCCCCAGCCGAGCTCGGCCGCCGGCTCACCGGTGGGGATCGTCGGCGAGCCCCACACCTTGTCGCCGTCCGCGGTCGTGCCGGCGGTCGAGCCGCTGCTGTCCGGCATGGCACTGAGCGTGAGAACCAGCGCCAACGCGGCCAGGCCCACGCCGAGCAGCGCGGTGAACCGCCACCGCCTCGCCCCCGTTTTCCACCCATGACGTCCCATCAACGGGCAAGCGTAATCGGGGCAGTTGACGGAATCACACACTCCGGTGCGACGGGTCTGTAACACACCCGTTCAGACCAGCCTCGCCCGCCCCCATGGGAAATCCCGTGCACCCGGAGCGCCCGTGCCGGATCATGGAGCGCATGTCCGACAACGATCCGCGGCAGTCTCTGCCGATCCGGCTGACCATGGACGACAACGACTCGCCCTCGGATGTCGTGGACGCCCTGTTCCTCGCCCGCTTCGCCACCGGCGAGCAGCCCTACTCGCACGGTGTGTCGATCGACCGCGTCAAGCCCGGCCTCGATCTGGTGCCGTCCGGGGCGAAGGTGCTGCGCGCGGTCCGTGACGACGACCGGACCGCGACCCTCGTCGACGGCGAGGGCTGGACACTGCTCATCTCGCGCTGGACGCGGGGCGCCGACGTGACGGTCATCGCCACCTCGGCGGAGCTCGCGGAGCGGATCGTCAAGCAGGTCACGGACGATGCCGCGGACGAGCCCGAACCGCAGCCGGAGAACGTGACGATGGGCTTCTGGTACGTCTCGCCGCGCCGCGGTCCGTACCGTACGACGCGGCAGATCGCGGCCGGCACCTGGGACGAGGTGCGGCCCAACTACACGGCGCCCGTGGCCGATGCGATGGACCGGCTGATGAAGACGACGCCCGAGGACATCGCGGGCCGGCTGCTGCTCCTGCACGGGCCGCCGGGCACCGGCAAGACCTCGGCGCTGCGCACCCTGGCCCGTTCCTGGCGCGACTGGTGCCAGGTGGACTGTGTGCTCGACCCCGAGCGGCTGTTCACGGACGTCGGCTATCTGATGGACATCGCGATCGGCGAGGAGGACGGCACCGGCAAGGGGCGCTGGCGGCTGCTGCTGCTCGAGGACTGCGACGAACTGATCCGCGGCGAGGCCAAGCACACAGCGGGCCAGGCCCTTTCACGGCTGCTCAACCTGACGGACGGGCTGCTCGGGCAGGGGCGCAACGTCCTCGTCGGCGTCACCACCAACGAGGATCTGGAGCGGCTGCACCCCGCGGTCGTCCGCCCGGGCCGCTGTCTCGCCCGGATCGAGGTGGGCGGCCTGAACCGCCAGGAGTCCCTGGACTGGCTGGGCCCCGACTTCCCCGACGCGGCCTCGTCGGTGGGCCGCGACGGCGCGACCCTCGCCGAGCTGTACGCGCTGCGACGCGGCGTGTCCCCGACGTCGGTACCGGATCCCCGGGACGGGGCGGATGCGGGGCTGTATCTCTAGGGGTGCCGCTTCGGCATCTCCTGGGCAGCCGCTCCGGGCGCACCGCTCCCTAGGAGTACGCCGCCCGCACCGCATCCTCGACCGCCGCCAGCGCGGCCGCCCGGTCGAGACCGAGCCGCTTGGCCTGGGCGGCATACGCGGCGGCCGCATCCGCGGCCTTCTGCTCGGCCGCCCCACCCGCCGCCGCGACGAACGTCCCGTTGCGCCCACGCGTCTCGATCACGCCGTCGGCCTCAAGCGCCTTGTACGCCTTGGCGACCGTGTTGGCCGCGAGCGAGAGCGTCTCGGCGAGACCGCGCACGGTCGGCAGCTTGTAGCCCACCGGCAGCACACCCGAGCGCGCCTGCTCGGAGATCTGGGCGCGCACCTGCTCGTACGGCGCCTCGGCTGCGCCCTGGTCGATACGGAGCTTCAAAGTCACGCGCCCGATTGTGACAGCCCCCGGCGCGCACGGTCCGTACGCCCGCCCGTACCCGGGTGCCGCCCGCCCCGTGTCCCCGTCCTCCGCGGCCGTGTACCGCACGTATACCTACGGCGAAGTCCCGTATACCTACCGCACGTAAATGGGGAGGCGGCCCTCCGGCTCGGCACGTAACGTCCGTACTCATGACCGTCATCGTCCGCGCCTTCCGCCCCGAGGACGCCCCTGCCGCCACCGAAGTGGTGCGGGCCGCCCTGCCGTTCATGGTGACCACACCCGAGGCCATGCTGTGGCACAGCGCCCATGCGGCACCGGCGAGCCACTACCGGCTGTTCGTCGCGGAGCGCGGCGGTGAGATCGTGGCGCGCGGCGAGGCCGGTATCGCGCACGACAGCACCACGCCCGGTCAGGGCTTCGCGAATGTCTACGTCCATCCGGAGCACCGGCGGCGCGGGGTGGGCACGGTGGTGCTGCGGACGGCGGAGGAGCATGTCGCGGACGCCGGGGCCGACACGGTCCATTCATGGGTGCTCGAAGGAGAGGCGAACCGTTCCTTCGCGGAGCGCCGCGGCTATCGCTCCAGCCGTTCGGCGCACTTCCTGCGCCTGGACCTGGCCGACGGCACACTGCCGCCGCAGGCTCCCGTGCCCGACGGGGTCGAGCTCGTGCCGGTGTCCCGGTGGGCGGACGATCCGCGGCCGCTGTTCGCTCTCGACGCGGAGTGCACGGCCGACGAGCCGGGTGATATCGACGCGGTGCTCGACGACTACGACGAGTGGCTGGACTCGACCTGGCGCGATCCGCTGCTCGACCACGACCTGAGCGTGGTGGCCGTGGCCGACGGTGTGCCGGCCG
Organism: Streptomyces sp. NPDC050418; assembly: GCF_044458745.1. Taxonomy (NCBI): domain Bacteria; kingdom Bacillati; phylum Actinomycetota; class Actinomycetes; order Kitasatosporales; family Streptomycetaceae; genus Streptomyces; species Streptomyces sp. NPDC050418. The sequence continues at coordinate 98,663 of NZ_JBITIG010000004.1, read as the reverse complement.
CCTTCACCGCGGCGCGCACGGACGGCGCCACGCGCTACGGCTCGGGGATGACGGGCACGGCGCGCGCCCACCGCGGCCGCGGCCTGGCGAAGCTGGCCAAGAACCGCTCACTGCACCTGGCCCGCGCGGCCGGCTACACCGAGGCGTTCACGGGCAACGACGCGGACAACGGTCCGATGCTGGCGATCAACAAGTGGTTCGGCTACGAGGTATGTGCGACGGAGGTACGCCATGTCCGTGACCTCGGATGATCCGGCGGGAAGCGATATGCCCATGGGCGGTGCGCCCGTAAGTGGTGCGCCCGTAAGCGGTGCGCCCGCCGACGACATGCTGAAGGTGCATCTGCGCAAGGCGGGCCGCACCAAGATCCGCTATCCCGCGCTGCTGCTCGCGGACGACGGCACGCAGGTGACGGTCCGCGCGCCCTGGGCGGCCGACGGCGTACGGGACTTCGGCTTCGTACGCTTCGAGCCGGGCGATGTCTTCACCGAGCACTTCTGGCGCAACCGCTGGTACGCGGTGAAGGAAGTCCGTACCGCACAGGGCGCGTTGAAGGGCTGGTACTGCGACATCACCCGGCCCGCGGTCCTCGATGACGGTGAGCTTGTCGTCGAGGACCTGGACCTGGACCTGTGGGTCTCGGCGGACGGGGCGACCGTGCTGCGGCTCGACGAGGACGAGTTCGCCGCGAGCGGTCTCGCCGAGCACGACCCGCGGGCCGCCGAGGAGGCCCTCCGCGCGCTCGACGAGCTCGAAGTGGTCGCCCAGCTCACGGGGTTGGCGACGCTGCTCGACTAGGAGGCGCCCCCGTCCGGCCCGGGCACGACCAGCTCGACCTCATGGCCGAGCGTGTCCTGGAGATACGCGGCGCAGTGCTGCCGTCCGCCCGCGTACGGATGGTCCTCGGCGTACATCAGGGACCAGCCGTGCGCCGAGGCGCCCGCCACCAGGGCGTCGAGCGCTGCCCGGTCGCGTACGTGGAACGCGAGGTGGTTGAGGCCCGGGGCGGTGCGTTCGTGGCGGTCGCCCGTCAGGTCACCGGACTGTTCGAGCACCACATAGGTGCTGCCGAGGCGCCAGCTGCGGCCCGACTTCCAGCTGCGGTACGGGAGATGGCCGAGCTCGCCGAGCAGCCAGCCCCAGGAGCGCTCGGCCTCGGCGAGGTCCGCCGTCCACAGCTCGATGTGATGGATCTGTCCGGCTTCCGTGGGCGGCAGCGCCTCGGAGCGGTCGCGGTCCGCCGAGTGCTCGACCGGGTCCCCGTCCTCCTGCCAGTGCAGCACGAAGCGCTCGCCCGTCCGGTACGCCTCGATGCCCGCCCGGTTGTAGGCCACCATCCCGTCCGGCAGGGCGGACAGCGGGAACCACCGGAGGGCGTCGCACTTGTCCGGCTCGCGGTTGACCGGGGTGGCCCCGGTCGTCGTCTCGAAGAACCAGCCGGTGCGGGTCCTGCCGCCCGGGCCGCGGTGCTGCATCACCGCGGCCACCCGTACGTCGGCCGGGGCGAGCTCCAGGCCCACCTCCTCGTGGGCCTCGCGCAGGACGGCCGCCCGGACGTCCTCGCCCTCCTCGACGTGACCGGAGGGCAGATTCCACAGCCCGTCCGCGTATCCCGTGTCCGCGCGCCGCGCGAGCAGCACCTCGGCGCCGCGGCGGACGATGAGGTGGACGTCGACGATCTCCCGGTGGCGCGGCGGGGTGTGCCGGGCCACCACCGCGTACCGCAGGTCGTCGACCGTCTTGCCCCACAGGCGGGCGTCCGCCGACAGGTCCTCGGCCGCCACCCTGAGCGCGAGCGGCGCGAGCGCCTCGGTGATCCGCTCGACGGGCAGGCCCGCCCCGCCCCAGACCCCTTCGACGAGCACGAGGCGCCCGCCGGGCCGCAGCAGCGAGCTCCAGTGCCGCAGCACCGCCTCGGGATCGGGGAAGGTCCACAGCACATGCCGGGCGAGGACGACGTCGAACCGCCGCTCCCCCACGGGAGGTTGGGCCGCATCCCCGACAAGGACCTCCGCCGCCCCGCCGAGCTTCGCCCGCGCCAGCTCGGCCATGGGTGCGGACAGATCCACCCCGGTCACCCGGTGCCCCTGCTCCGCCGCGAGCAGCGACAGACTTCCCGTACCGCAGCCGAGATCGAGCACATCGGACGGCCTGCGCGGCAGCCAGGCCGCCAGGCGGGACGCCCAGGCGGCGCGGACCGCGGGGTCGCGCAGCCCGTGGTCCGCCTCCTCGTCGAAGGAGGCGGCGGCCGCGTCCCAGTCGACGCCGTGGCCCCACCCGGCGACTGTTTCCCGCTGTGTTTCGCTCATACGGCGATCGTCGCAGCCGCCACTGACAATCGAGCCGGACCGCTCCCGCGGCCCCAACCCCCGCACGCTGCAAGGACATCGCTCCCCGCGGGCGCCGTCCCACATCGTGATACGGAAGCGTCAACCCGGGACGTGTAAGGGAAGAACCCAGGCAGGGAGCGTGACACGGACCACAGACAAACCGGGCGGCGATGAGTAAGGCTCCTCGCCCGGGTCGTAACCGAGTGAACCAACGACGCACGGCAGACCGCACCCGGGCGACTCGAGGAGGCCACCCATGCGCCGCCAGACGATCCGCAAGCCCATCACCAAGCCCGCGCTCCGCCGCGAGCGGGAGCGCTTCGAGGAAGACCGCCGCAGGGTGGGTCCGCGCCCGGAAGTGCGCGAGGACATCCACAAGACCTGGTGGCCGGAGACCTAGGGATGCGGACGGGGTGCGAGCGCCATCCGGCCCCCGCACCCCGTCTCGTACCGAAGAGTCACTGCCTCACTGCGAGGCGTCACCTTCCGCTGTGCTCCGGCGCCGCAGCACCAGCTTCTTCAGGAGCGGCCAGGCGAGCAGCAGCAGGATGACGACGTACACCGTGACCGAGAACGGTGTGTTCACCAGGCCGCTGACGCTGCCGTCGCTGATCTGCAGCGCGCGCCGCAGCTGCTGTTCGGCGGCCGGGCCGAGGATCACACCGATGACGGCCGGCAGGATCGGCAGGCCGTAGCGGCGCATACCGAAGCCGAGCAGGCCGATGATCAGCAGGATCACCAGGTCGATGGCCTCACCGGCCACCGCGTACGCGCCGACGCCCGCGAAGAACAGGATCCCCGCGTACAGGTACGGGCGCGGGATGCGCAGCAGCTTGGCCCACAGGGGCGCGAGCGGCAGGTTCAGGCAGAGCAGCAGGACCATGCCGACGAACAGCGAGGCGATCAGGCCCCACACCAGCTCCGGCTCGCGGTCGAACAGGAGCGGGCCCGGCTGGATGCCGTACTGCTGGAACGCGGCGAGCATCACGGCCGCGACGGCGGTCGTGGGCAGGCCCAGGGTGAGCATCGAGACGAGCGTGCCCGCGGCGGAGGCGGAGGCGGCGGACTCGGGGCCCGCGACGCCCTCGATGGCGCCCTTGCCGAACTCGTTCTTGTGCTTGGACAGGCGCTTCTCGGTGACGTACGACAGGAACGTCGGGATCTCCGCGCCGCCCGCCGGGATCGCGCCGAACGGGAAGCCGATCACCGGGCCGCGCAGCCAGGACTTCCAGGACCGCTTCACGTCCGCCTTGCCGAGCCAGGGCCGCCCGACCGGGATGGCCTCACCACTGGTGCGGCGCAGATGGGCCGCGACCCACAGGGCCTCGCCGATCGCGAAAAGGCCGACTGCGACGATCACCACGTCCACGCCGTCGGCGAGCTGGAGCGAGCCGAAGGTGAGGCGCTGCTGGCCGGTCATCTGGTCGAGGCCGACCAGGCCGATGGTGAGACCGATGAGCAGCGAGGCGAGGCCGCGGATGCGGGAGGAGCCGAGCACGGAGGTCACCGCGATGAACGCGAGGACCATGATGGCGAAGTAGTCCGGGGCGCCGATGTCCACGGCGAGGTCGGCGATCTTCGGGGCGAGCGCGACGAGCAGGATCGTGCCGACCATGCCGCCCGCGAAGTGCCCGATCGCGGCGGCCGCGAGCGCCTGCGCGCCGCGTCCCGCCTTGGCCATCGGGTTGCCCTCGATGGCGGCCACCACGGCGGCTGATTCGCCTGGGGTGTTGAGCAGGATCGAGGTGGTCGAACCGCCGAACATGGCCCCGTAGTAGATGCCCGCGAACATGATGAACGCGCCGGTCGGGTCGAGTCCGTACGTGACGGGGAGCAGCAGCGCCACCGCCATCGCGGGGCCGATGCCGGGCAGCACGCCGATCGCGGTGCCGAGCAGCACGCCTATGGCGGCCCAGAGCAGGTTGATGGGCGTCAGGGCCGTACCGAAGCCGTCCATCAGGGAGTTGAGAGCGTTCATGTCACAGCGCTCCGATCAGCGGGCCGCCGGGCAGCGGGACCCCGAGCAGGTTGTTGAAGACGGCATACGTGACGACGGAGAGCACGGCCGCGATGAGCGGGTCGCGGTCGGTCCGCCGCGAGCCGAGCGCGAACGCGGCGCCCCAGAAGAGCAGCGCACCCGCGATGGGGAAGCCGAGCGGGCCGATGAGCACCGCGAAGGCGAGGAAGACGCCTGCGAGCAGCAGTACCGTGCGCCCGTCGGCGGGTTCGGACAGATCGATGTCCTCGCCGCCCTCGGCCTCGCCGCGGCCGCCGCGCAGCACGTCGACGGCGAGCAGGACGGCGATGACCAGGAGTCCGATGCCGACGACGATCGGCACGGTCTTCGGGCCGATCGGCCCGCGCTGCTCGATCTCGACCTGCATCGTCAGCGCGTCGCTGAGGACGAGGACGCCGAGCGCCAGCAGGAGCACGGACACGCCGAGTTCGGAGTGCTCGCGCAGCCAGGACTTGCGGGGCGCCTCGGCCTCGGGGGGTTCGACGGTGGCGGTCACAGCCCCAGCTCCTTCAGTACGGACACCACGCGCTTGTCCTCCGCGTCGAGGAAGTCGCCGAACTCGTCGCCCGCGAGGAAGGCGTCGGTCCAGCCGTTGGTCTTCAGCGACTTCTTCCACTCGGGCGAGTCATGGAGCTGCTCGAAGAAGTCGACGAGTTTGCCGCGCTCGTCCTCGTCGAGGCCGGGCGGGGCGACGATGCCGCGCCAGTTGGTGAAGTTGACCTCGTAGCCGGACTCCATGAGCGTCGGGCCGTCCAGGCCGGGGACGCGCTCCGGTCCGGTGACGGCGAGCAGCCGCAGCTCGCCGGACTTGATCTGGTCCAGGTACTCGCCGACGCCGGAGACGCCGAAGGCGACCTTGTTGCCGAGGATCGAGGCGAGCAGCTCGCCGCCGCCGTCGAACGGGATGTAGTTGACGTCCTTGGGCTCGATGCCCGCGGCCCGCGCCATCAGCATCGGCGCGAGGTGGTCGGGCCCGCCGGGCGCCGAACCGCCGCCGACCGGCAGCTTGCCCGGGTCCTTCTTCCAGGCCGTGACGAGATCGTCGATCGTCTTGTACGGGGAGTCCTTGGCGACCACCACGACGTCCTGCTCCTCGGTGAGCCGGGCGATGGGGGTGGTGTCGGCGAGGGTCTTCGGCGAGTGGTTGGAGCGCGCGGCGCCGACGACGCCGAGGCCCATGGACATCGCGAGCTTGCCGTTGCCCTTGTCCTCGGCGATCCGGGCCAGGCCCACGGTGCCGCCGGCGCCGGGCATGTTGAACACCTCGATGCCGTGCGAGAGGCCGGCGTCCTCCGCGTCCTTGGCGGCGGTGCGGGCGGTGACGTCGTAGCCGCCACCGGGGGTGTTGGGGACCATGAAGCGCAGCCGGGGGATCTTGGATCCGTCGTCGGTGTCGCCGGCCGAGAGCAGCGGCGGGACCCCGAGGACGAGGAGCGCGGCCCCGAGCAGGGCGAGGGGAGTGCGCAGACGCACGCGTGCCACCACCTGTCGGTTGGGTTGGGGAGTTGTGTGAGGTGGCCCACATGTTGCCCGGGCGTTAACAACCTGTCTCTCTTCCGCAAGCAACGGACGTTGTGGTCGTTGTGGCCACGCGCTTAACCTGCGCCGATGAGTGCGCAGACCCCCGCTACGACGGTCCTTGTGGTCGACGACGACTTCATGGTGGCCAAATTGCACAGCCGCTGTGTCACCGCCATGGAGGGATTCACCGTGGCGGGTGTCGCGCACAGCGGCGCGGAGGCCCTGCGCGTGGCGGAGCGCGTGCGCCCCGATCTCGTACTGCTCGATGTGTACCTGCCGGACATGGACGGCATTTCGGTGCTGCGGGAGCTGCGCGCCGCGGAGGAGAGGGACCCCGCCCGTACGCCGGTCGACGCGCTCTTCATCACGGCCGCACGCGATGCGGAGGTCATCCGCTCGGCGCTGCGCGCCGGGGCGCTGCACTATCTGATCAAGCCGTTCAACCAGGCGGCGCTGCAGGAGCAGTTGCGTCATGTCGCGGCCCTGCGCACCCGCCTCGACACGCTCTCCGAGGCGCGCCAGGAGGACGTCGACCAGATCTTCGGCACTCGCCCGCCGGGCTCCCGCGAACTCCCCAAGGGCCTCGCGCCCCACACCGCGGAGCTGGTCGAACGCGTCCTGCGCACCCACCCCGAGGGCCTCTCGGCCACGGAGTGCGCCCAGGCCGGCGCCCTGTCGCGGGTCAGCACCCGGCGCTACCTGGAGTACTTCGCGGATACGGGCCGGGCCGAAGTGACCCTCAAGTACGGGGGGACGGGGCGGCCCGAGCGGCGTTACCGGTGGGTCGGCTGAACCCTTCCCGAAGTCTGCCGAAGCCCTCCTTCATTGAGGACCGTAGCTGACCTGAAGGCTTCCTACGGTGGTCTTGTCAGCAGGTCCGGAAACGACCTCGAAGCCCTCTTTGAAGGAGCCCGCCATGACCATCCTCGTCACCGGAGCCAGCGGCAGCGTCGGCCGGCAGATCGTGGAGCAGCTTCTCGCCCGCGGCGAGAAGGTGCGTGCGCTCAGCCGCACCCCGGAGCGGGCCGGCTTCCCCGAGGGCGTCGAGGCGGTGCGCGGCGATCTGACGGATCCGGAGAGTCTGGTGTCCGCGTTCGACGGCGTCGAGGCGGTCCATCTGATCACGTTCGGCGGTGAGTTGTTCGCCCCGCTGGAGACCGGGCCGCAGATCCTCGAACTCGCCCGGAAGGCCGGGGTGAAGCGGATCACCGTGCTGCACGGCGGTGGCGCGAGCCCGCTGGAGGACGTCGTACGGTCCGGCCCGATCGACTGGACCGTCATCATGCCGGTGGAGTTCATGTCCAACGCACGGGAGTGGGCGGACTCCATCCGCGCCGACGGCACGGTCAGCGAGCCCTTCACCGGGCGGCTCAGTGCGATGGTGCACGAGGCCGACATCGGCGCGGTGGCCGCGCAGGCGCTGCGCTCGCCGGGTCACGCCGGCCAGGAGTACGTCATCACCGGGCCCGAGGTGCTCTCGCTGCAGGACAAGGTGGACGCGATCGCGGCGGCGCGCGGCAGCGCGGTGCGGCTCGTCGAGCTGAGCGAGGAGCAGGCGCGCGAGCAGTGGCGGGCGAACGGGCTGCCGGCCGAGACCATCGACTTCCTTGTCATGGTCTACCGCGACACCCCGGTCGAGGGCCGCACGGTCACGGACGTGGTCGCGCGGGTCACGGGCCGCCCCGCCCGTACGTTCGCGCAGTGGGCGCGCGAGCACGCCGCGGAGTTCACCGCCTGACCCCGGCCCCCCGGCCCGTGCTGCTTCACAGGGGCCTCACGCGCCCCGCACGTAACGGACATCCGAGGCGCGCGCTTAACCGCCTCTGAGCCGTTCCTTAAAGCGACCATAAGGATCACCGCAGGGGGGCCTCAGCAGGCGAAATCGTGGATCCCAGGGGCTAACTTCATGTCCGCCGAAGGGGGTTGTCCCGCTCGGCGCATGAGGTAGGGGGCGGGTTCGGACCGTCGGTACCGCGAGATTCGGGGGGCCGTACCGACGGACCGTACCCGCCCCGTATCCCCCACACCCCACGTACCCGCTCAAGGAGTTCCGCCCATGTCTGCTCGCCGCAAGGTCGCCTACGCCGCAGCCGCCACCGCCGCCCCGCTCGCGCTCACGGCGCTGGCGATATCCCCGGCGTCCGCGCACGGTTCGATGACGGACCCGGTGAGCCGTGTCGCCGCCTGCTACGCCGAGGGTCCGGAGTCGCCCGACTCCGCGGCGTGCAAGGCCGCCGTGGCCGCGTCCGGGGCGCAGGCCTTCTACGACTGGAACGGTGTCAACATCGCCAACGCCGCCGGGAAGTCGAAGGAGATCATCCCCGACGGCAAGCTGTGCAGCGCCGGCAACGACAAGTACAAGGGCCTCGACCTGGCGCGCGGCGACTGGCCGTCCTCGAAGCTCTCCGCGGGCAGCCACACCTTCCGCTACAAGGGCACGGCCCCGCACAAGGGCTCGTTCGACCTGTACATCACCAAGGAGGGGTACGACCCCTCGAAGCCGCTGAAGTGGTCGGACCTGGAGGCCAAGCCGTTCGCGTCGGCCACCGACCCGAAGATGGAGAACGGCGACTACGTCTTCTCCGGTGACATCCCGGAGCGCTCCGGCCGCCACCTGATCTACTCGATCTGGCAGCGCTCGGACTCCCCGGAGGCCTTCTACACCTGCTCCGACGTGGTCTTCGGTGCGGACAACGGCTCGGCGGGCGGCGGTTCGTCCGCCACCGACAAGGCCGACGAGCCGGCCGCGCCGAGCGAGGAGCAGATCGCCGACGGCCAGGACGAGTCGACGGTCGAGCACAACGGCCACGGCGACCAGGACGCGGAGACGGGCGCGGAGTCCGCCGCCCCGCAGGAGAACGCGCCCGAGGCGGCCGGTGCCGCCGAGGAGCCCGTGGCCGCGGACGAGAACCTCGCCGAGACGGGCGGTGACTCGACGACCCCGTACATCGCGATGGGCGGCGCCGCGGTGCTCGCCATGGGTTCGGCGCTGCTCTTCGCCACGGTCCGCCGCCGCGTCTCGACGGGCCGCCACAGCCGCTGACGCCGGCACCCCTGAACCACCCCCCACACCGGCGACCCAGACTCCTGGGGCCACGGGACATGGGCCCTCGGACGCCGGCCCCACCGCCACCGCTCCTCCCCCACCTCAGGGAGTGGTGGCGGTGGGGTGTCCGGGGTGTTCTCAGGCGCACTCCGGCCGGGGGATGACGGTGACGTCGTCCCCCAGCGGGGAGCCGCCCAGTCCCAGGCCCGACCAGTAGACGCCCACCGAGGCCATCGGCCGGCCCTCCGCCCCGGTGACGAAGAACTCTGACACGTACGAACTGCCGCCCGCCGTACGCCCCTTGAGCAGGAGCACCCGTCCGCCGTCCGTCGACGCATGCCCCGTGACCGTCGCCGGGACGTCGGCGCTGCGCACCACCCGCGGCATGCCGCCCGGCCTCAGACACTCCTGGGCCGCGGTCTCCCATGTGTCCTCGCACGGCCCCTGCTGATACGCGACCACGCAGAACTTCGCGGCACTGTCCGCCGACACCGCCCGCTCCACGGTCTGCCGCAGGACGGCAACGGCCTGCTCATGGCTCACCGGGACCGGCTCGGACGGCTGCCGCACCGCGGCGCCGCCCGCCCCGCTCGTACAGCCGCTCACCGCAAACAGTGTGGCCACCGCCACCACCCGCACCCCACGCGCCATGCCCCCACGCATCATGCGCCTGCCCCCATCCCCGCCGCACGGACCAGAAGTCCAGCGATGATGCTCCCCGTGCGAACCCTTCACACGCCCTTCGTCCATCCGTTGAGCAACATCTGAGGTCGCACCCCTGGGCGAAGCACCACAGCGCCTACGATCCCGGCGTGCCCGAATTCCGTATCGCCCACCGCACCCCGCTGACCGTTTCCGAGGCCTGGCGGCGGGTGACGGACTGGGAGGCGCATGCCGCGCTGATCCCGTTCACCCGCACGACGATCCTCACGGACGGCCCCAACCGCGCGGGCACCCGCTTCGTGGCCCGCACCGGCCTGGGCCGTCTCGGCTTCGACGACCCGATGGAGATCAGCGTCTGGCAACCGCCGTCCCCCGCTGCCCGCTGCCGCCTCACGAAGACGGGCACGGCCCTGACGGGCTGGGCCGAGATCGAGGTCCGTCCGGCGGTACGCGGCACGGGTTCGTACGTCATCTGGCGCGAGGACCTGCGCGTCACCCGCCTCCCCCGTTTCCTGGACGGGGCGACGGCCCGGGCCGGGCACGTGGTGTTCGGGTACGCGCTGCGGCGCATGCTGAGGTGAGCGGGAAGCCGCGGTCACGAGCCCTACCGGAAGTCCCGCCCCCGCGTGGGCGTCGTCACGACGAGCGGCGCCAGGCTGCGGGCCACCAAGTTGACCGCCCCGTCGGCCCGTTCGATGCGTCCGCGGATCAGCAGCCCCGCGTTGTCGACGGCGAGCTTCATGTGCGCGTCCCACACCGGTGGCGGCACGATCACGTTGGTCATGCCGGTCTCGTCCTCGATGTTGAGGAAGCAGGTGCCCTTCGCGGTGGGCGGGCGCTGGCGGTGGGTGACGAGGCCGCCGATCGTGATGTGGGTGTCGTCCGGCAGCTTGCGCACCTCGGCCGCTGTCACCACACCGCAGGCCTCCAGATGGGCGCGCAGATGCTGCACGGGGTGGCTGTCGGGGCTGGCCCCCGTGGCCCACAGGTCGGCGAAGGTCTGCTCCACCACGGTCATGGCGGGCAGTTCGGGCGCCTCGGGCGGTGCCGTCGTGCCCGGCAGATAGCCCTCGTCCGCGCCCGCCAGCGCCCCCGCCGCCCACAGCGCCTCGCGCCGGTCCACACCGAACGCGACGAGCCCGCCGGCGGTCGCGAGGTTCTCCAGGACCTTCGCCGGCAGGCGGGTGCGCCGGGCGAAGTCCTCCAGGTCGCGGTACGGGCGCCCGGCGACGACCGCCTCGGCCGCCGCGTCCGGCATCCCCCGCACCCCGCTCAGACCGAGCCGGATCGCCCAGCCGCCCTTGGAGCCCTCGTCGGCCTCGAGACCCGCGTGCAGCCGCGAGCGGGTCACGTCCACACCGCGCACCCGGACGCCGCGGCGGCGGGCGTCGCCGATGAGGGTGAGCGGTGCGTAGAAGCCCATGGGCTGGTTGGCCAGGACACCCGCGATGAACGCCGCCGGGTGGTACAGCTTCAGCCAGGCCGAGGCGTACACGATGTGCGCGAGCGACTGGGAGTGCGACTCGGGGAAGCCGTAGCCCGAGAACGCCTGGATCATCGTGTACAGCTCCTCGGCGGCCTGCTCCGGGATGTCGCGCTCGGCCATCCCGGCCAGCAGTTTCCGCCGCAGTTCCGCGACCCGCTCGGGGGCGTGCTTGGCGGCGAGCGCCTTGCGCAGGGTGTCCGCCTCGCCGGGTCCGAAGCCGGCGCAGTCCATCGCGAGGAGCATCATCTGCTCCTGGTAGAGCGGGACTCCGAGGGTGCGCTTCAGTGCCCGTTCGGCGAGCGGATGCGGGTACGTGACCGCTTCCTTCCCGGCCCGGCGCCGCAGATACGGGTGTACGGACCCGCCCTGGATCGGACCGGGCCGGATCAGGGACACGGCGACCACGAGGTCCTGGAAGGTACGGGGCCGCAGCCGCGGCAGCGTCGACATCTGGGCGCGCGACTCGACCTGGAAGAGCCCCACGGTGTCCGCGCGCGCGATCATCTCGAACACCGCCGGGTCGTCGGCCGGTATGGACGCCAAGTCGTAGACGCTGCCCTCGTGTTCGGCGATCAGGTCGCAGGCGGTGTGCAGGGCGGAGAGCATGCCGAGACCGAGCAGGTCGATCTTGACGAGGCCCGCTTCGTCCACGTCCTCCTTGTCGCCCTGCAGCACGCTGCGGTCCTCGGCGGTGGCCCACTCGACGGGCATCACCTCGCCGATCGGCCGGCGGGTGAGCACCATGCCGCCGGAGTGGACGCCGAGATGGCGGGGCAGCCCGGCGAGTTCGGCGGCCAGTTCGAGGGCGTCGGCGGGGACGCCGGAGTCCTCGCCCGGGGGTTCGTGGTGCTGGATGTGCCGGGTCATCTCGTCGATCCGGCCGATCGGATAGCCGAGCACCCGGGCCGCGTCACGGACGGCGAGCCGGGGGCGGTACGTGATGATGTTGGCGACCTGCGCGGCGTGGCTGCGGCCCCAGCGCTCGTACACGTACTGGATGACCTCCTCGCGCCGCGCGTTCTCGAAGTCGATGTCGATGTCGGGGGTCTCGGCCCGCTCCAGGGACAGGAAGCGCTCGAAGAGCAGCTGGTGCTTGATGGGGTCGACGGCGGTGATGCCGAGGACGTAGCAGACGACGGAGTTGGCGGCGGAGCCCCGGCCCTGGCACCAGATGCCCTGGTCGTCGGACCAGCGGACGATGTCCCACACGATGAGGAAGTAGCCGGCCATGTCGAGCCGGTCGATGGTCCAGAGTTCCTTCTCCAGCTGGAGCCAGGCCGTGTCCGCGGCGGCGCGCGGCCCGTAGCGGCGCTCGGCGGCCGAGGTCGCCAGCTCGCGCAGATACGACATCTCGGTGTGACCGGGCGGCACGGGGAAGCCGGGCAGTTCGGGCTTGAGCTCCGAGAGGTCGATGGTGCATGCGTGGCCGAGCCGCACGGTGGCGTCGAACACCCCGGGGTAGCGGGCCAGGCGCCGGGCCATGTCGTCGGGGGCGCGCAGGTGCGCGGTGGGGGCCGCGGGCAGATGGCCCGCCGCGTGGTCCAGGTCCTCGCGGCGGCGCAGCGCGGCGAGCGCCTGGGCGAGGCGGGCGTCGCGCGGGCGGGCGTAGTGGACGGCGTTCGAGGCGACGACCGGCAGGCCGAGCCGCCGGGCGGCGGTGTACAGGGCGTCGTTGTGCATGGAGTCGGTGGGCAGGGCGTGGTCGATCAGCTCGGCGTGCAGATGGTCGGGGCCGAGCAGGCCGATGAGGGTGCCGAGCCGGTCGGCGTCCGTCTCGGGGCAGCCGGTGAGCACCGCGAGATGCCCGTCCCGTACGGCCTCGGCGAGCCGCGCCGGGTCGTGCACGGGCTGCTGTTTCGCGCCGGCGAGCTGGGCGGCGCTGATGAGCGCGGACAGCTGCGAGAAGCCTTCCAGGTCCCGCGCCAGTACCAGCACTTGGCCGTACGGTTCCGGCAGCCCAAGCTCCGCCCCGTGGACGGTTCCGAGCCCGTGCCGCTTGGCGGCGGAGGCCAGCCGCCGGGCGGCGTACAGCCCGTCCCGGTCGGTCACGGCCAGGGTCCGTACCCCGAGCCGCGCCGCTTCCTCGGCCATCACCTCCGGGTCGGAGGCCCCTTGCAGGAACGAGAACGAGGAGTGCGCATGCAACTCGGCCCACTCCACGGGTTCGGGCACAACGGCAGGACCCCGGGTGGGCAGCCGCAGGACCTTACCCATGGCTCACCTCCCGCCGGAGGACACGCCTGCGGAGCGCGTGGAGGGCCGGCATGCAGGCGCCCGCTTCCACGGGACACCGGAACCCGCACCGGGTGCGGGCCACCTCTCGCGCCGCGCCCGCACGCCGAGCGCCCATGACCGCACCCGCCCGGACCGGGCGTACCTCCGCGCCCCGGACCGGGCATACCTCCGCGCCCACCCGGACGCGCCGCCCCACGGAGCCCCGCACCCGCCCGGGCCCGGGAAACCTCCGCCCCCACCCACCCTGCAACCCGCCCCGGCGCACCCCCGCCCGTGCGAGTTCAGCCATAGTGCGCCTCCGCCCACCACTGGCTCTGTTCGAGGACGAGAAGCCAGGCCGGGCCCGGTTCCGTGACGACCTGCATGCGGATCAGGCGGCGGGCGCGGTCCGTGTTCCACCACTGCTCCAGAGCCGGCCAGGGGCCTGCCCAGCCCTGGACCGCCGCGGGCCGCCGGCCCTTGACCAGCAGCCGGGCCGGCGGTGCGGAGAGGACGAGCCGGGCCGAGACCGCCACCGAATCGCCCTGTGCGTCGAGGAGTTGAGCCCGCTCCGGACGGTCCGGCACCCACGCGGGGTAGGGCGCGGGCAGCCGGCCCGGCCAGGGTCCGTCGGGGAGCCGGCTCTCGGGCGGTACGTCGCCGAAGGCCACCCGTATCGCCCGCTCGGCGGGCCCGCGGCCGCCCCCGGACTCGACCCGGGTCACGGCGTCGTGCCCGAGCATCGCCTGCAGCCTGGCCGCGGCGGCCTCCATCTCGGCGGTCGCCGACCGGCCGCCGAACAGCAGTTGCTGCCGCCCGGTCGCCGCGCTCAGGCCTTCCGGGCGCAGCGCGAGCCGGACGATCCCGGCGGCCTCACCGCCGTCGTCGGTGAGCGCCCCCGTCTCCTGCCACGCGGTGAGCTGCCAGCGCACCCGCTCGGCGACGGCGAGCTCGGACAGCTTGCCCTCGTGCCGCCACAGACGGGTCAGCCGCTTTCCCTGACCGCCGCTGCCGGCGAGTTCGACCGCGACCTCCATCCGCGCGCACACCGCGCCGGCCGCGGCGAGCCGTTCGTGCAGCCGTCGCGCGAGCTCCTTCGCCGCGAACGCGACGGGTTCGAGGAGCGTCCCGGCCGGTTCGAAGCCGTGCGCGACGGTGAGGTCCTGCCCGGGTGCCCGGGTACTCGGACCGCGCGCCTCCAGACCGCGGGCGGTACGGTGCGCGGCCGCACCGTCGGCGCCGAAGCGGGCGGTCACCTTGGTGCCGGGCAGCGCCGCGAAGGCGCCGAGGGTCGCCAGCCCCATCCGCGAGAGCAGCACCGCGAGCTCCGGCCGGCCGAGCACGCCCACGGGATACGGGGCGAGGAACCGCGGCGTACCCCCGGCGGGCACGATCCGGCCCTGCCGGGCGGCGAGCGCGGCGGCGAAGACGGTGTCCGCGACACCGACCCGCGCCGCGAACCCGACCGCGGCGACCGCCTCGGTGATCCGGTCGGCGAGCGCCTGCTCACCGCCGAAGTAGCGGGCGGGCCCGCGCGCGGGCAGCACGAGCAGCCCGGGCCGCACGACCTCCCAGCGCGGGGCCACATGCTGTTCCAGGTACTGCAGGACCGGTTCGAAGCAGCGGGCCTCGCCTGCCACGTCCCGTTCGGACAGCCGCAGCCCGGGCGCCCGGCCGGTCGCCTGCCGCAGCCGCATCCCGCGCCGCACCCCGAGGGCGCGGGCGGCGGCGGAGCAGGCGACGACCTTCCCGCCGGCGACGACGGCGGTCGCGCGTGCCCCCTCGGGGTTGCTGCCGTCGGCGACGATGGGCCAGTCGGGCAACCACACACAGACGACGCGTTCGATGGCACTCATCCGACGACGTGCAGACCGCCGCGGCGCACCTCACCGGCGGGCGCGGCGGGGGGCTCACCGGCCGGGGTGTCCACGGCACGAGGGGTTTCAGGGGTGCCCTCGAGAGGGCTTTCGAGGGGGTTCTCGACGGAGTGGTCGTCGGGGCGATCGATGGGGCAGGCCCGCCCGTCGGGCCCGGGAAGCCACAGCCGGACGCTGCGCGGCGCCCCGCCCGCCGCCCCTCGCCCGGTGGCCGAGACCTGGACGCGCCGGGCCCGCAGCAGCCCGTGCCCGGCGCCGACGCCCTCCCAGCGCGACGCGGTCACCGCCATCCGCAGCCCGGCGCCCTCCCAGGCCCCGGTGGTCAGGAGCACCGCTCCGCTGCGGCGCAGCACGGCGGCAAGGCGCCGGCCCTGCCGGCCGGGTGCCGGTCCGAGCGGGCCGAGCAGCAGCACGGGCACGGCCTCGGCGAGCGTCGCCACGACCTCGGGCCAGCGCCTGCCGGGCCGGTCCACCCACAGTCCGGTGCCGACGTCCAGGCCCATCGACTCGGCGGCGAGCACCCCGAGCTGGGGCAGCCCGACGACCGCCCACGCGCCCGCCTCGGTGGCGGCCGGTGCGGCCAGGGCGAGCAGCAGTGGCAGATCCGGCCCCACGCTCACGGCGGAGCCGGGCTGGAGACGGCCTCCGGGCAGCAGGGACTCCAGCTCGGAAGCCACCGGGAATCCGGTGCCGATTCGTGCATCGTCCCTGCTGAGGACCGGTACTGCTGACGCCATACCTTGAGGATCGAACAACCGTGCGAATATCGCAAGGCGACGCACCGCCGTCTCCGCACACCCCACCCGTCCCGGTGACCCGCCCGAGCCCCAACTCCCGTTCCCTGCAAGGAGATCGGCCCTCCCGTACGCCCTGGGTGAATTTCCTCACCGGATCCGAGGAAGATCCGCGGCGGACACGGCCCGGCCGCGCACCGGATTCGAACAGTGCCCGTCCCCCGGAGCCCGGCCCGCCTCGTCACCCGATCGGCCCCGCCACCTCTGCGCCCCACCCCACCGGGCCTGAGCGTGGGGACATGACCCCACGTGGAGGACTCGACCGCGATCCGAGCACCGGATTCCTGCATGAGCTGAAGGACGCGGTGAGTCTGCGGACCGCCCTGCTCGTCCTGGGCGTGCTCGCCGTGCAGCTCGCCTTCATCGCCTCGTACATCGGCGCGTTCCACCAGCCGAAACCGCATGAGATCCCGATCGCCGTAGCGGTGGCCGCGCCCGCCGCCGAGGCCGCCGCGGACCCGGCGCAGGCGGCCGCGGCGAAGAAGCGGATGGAGGCGGCCACCGACCAGGCCGTCGAGCGCCTGAAGCAGCTACCGGGCAAGCCGCTGAAGCCGAGCGCCAGCAGCTCCGAGGCGAACGCGGTCGCCCGGATCAAGGACCGCGGCGTGGACGGCGCGCTGATCATCAGCCCGACGGGCACCGAGGACCGGCTTCTGGTGGCCGGCGGTGCGGGCGCCTCGCTCTCGCAGGCGCTCGAAGAGGTCATGGTCAAGGTCGAGGGCGCGCAGAAGCGGACCCTCAAGGTCGTCGACGTGGTACCCGAGGCCGCCGGCGACGCCCGCGGTCTGTCCTCGTTCTACCTCGTCGTCGGCTGGTGCGTGGGCGGCTACCTCTGCGCCTCGGCGCTCGCCATCAGCGCGGGCGCCAAGCCCGCGAACCCGGCGCGCGCGGTGATCCGGCTGGCCACGATGGCCGTGTACGCGGTGGTGGCGGGGCTGCTCGGCGCGGTGATCGCCGGGCCGATCCTCGACGCGCTGCCGGGCAGTGTCATGGCGTTCTGGGGTCTGGGGTCCCTGCTGGTCTTCGCGGTCGGCGCGATCACACTCTCGTTCCAGGGCCTGGCCGGGATCGTCGGCATCGGGCTCGCGATCCTGCTGGTCGTGGTGCTCGGCAACCCGAGTGCCGGCGGCGCCTACCCGTATCCGCTGCTGCCCGGCTTCTGGCAGCACATCGGGCCCGTCCTGCCGCCCGGCGCGGGCACCTTCGCGGCGCGCTCCATCGCGTACTTCAAGGGCAACGGCGCCGGCGGAGCGTTCCTGACCCTGGCCGCGTGGGCGGTGGGCGCGGCGGCGGTGACGCTGGTCATGGCCTTCGTACGGCAGGACAAGAAGGAGCTGGAGAAGGAGCGTGGGACGGCCGCCGAGGAGGCGTCCGCATGAACCTCCTGAACCGCTCGGGCCCGCTCGCCCAGGCCCTCTCCGTCAAGCGGATGGAGCCGTCCGCGCAGGCCCAGCTCGGGCCGCTCGGCCTCACCGGCTTCATCGTCGTGACGGTCATCGCGACCGGGATCGACGCGGGGGTCTTCCCGGAGAAGCTCTCGCACTCCGTGCTGCCGATGGTGGGTTTCTTCATCGGCGGTCTCGCGCAGCTGCTGGCCGGGCTCTTCCAGGCGCACCGCGGTGACACCTGGCACGCCACGGTCTTCGGTTCGTTCGGGCTCTTCTGGATGGCGAAGGGCCTGATGCTCCAGTGGGTGACGCCGACCCTCGATCCGTCGCTGCGCGGCGACACGATGGGCCTGTTCACGCTGCCGTGGGTGTTCGTGGTCTTCGTGCTCTGGCTGGGCGCGTGCCGCATCCACATCGCCCTGCTCTTCACGTTCACCTGCGTCCTGCTCGCCTTCATCGGCATGACGGTGGTCGGCTTCACGGGCAGCGTCGGCTGGAACCGCGTCACGGGCTGGTCGGGCCTGCTGGCCGCGGCGGGCGCGCTGTACCTCCTCGCGGGCCAGATCCTGGCATCGACGTGGGGGCGCAACGTCCTGCCGATGGGGCGGTTCATCGCGCCGCGGCTGGAGGAGGAGCATCCCGAGGAGTGAGCGGAGGGGCCCTCCGGTACGTACGCACCGGAGGGCCCCTCTGCGTCAGCCTCAGGCGCGCGGCGAACCGTCACCCGTTCCGTAGTACGCCTGCCGCATCAGCCGCTGCATGTCGTCGATCATCGGCATCCGCGGGTTGGCGGGTGCGCACTGGTCGGCGTAGGCGTTCATGGCCTGCTGCGGCAGGGCCGCGATGAAGGCGCTCTCATCGACACCCTCCTCCTGGAACGAGGCCGGGATACCGCACCGCGAGCGCAGCTCCTCGACGGCGGCGGCGTAGGACTCCACACCTTCGGCGGGCGTCGAGGCCTTCAGGCCCAGCATCTTCGCGATCTCCTGCAGCCGCTCCGGCGCCCGGTAGACCTCGGCCTTCGGCCACGGCGTTGCCTTGTGCGTCACGGTGCCGTTGTGGCGGATGACGTGCGGCAGGAGCAGCGCGTTGGTGCGGCCGTGCGGGACGTGGAAGGTGTTGCCCAGGGTGTGGGCCATCGCGTGCACCAAGCCGAGGAAGGCGTTGGCGAAGGCCATGCCCGCCACCGTGGACGCGTTGTGCATCTTCTCGCGCGCCTCGGGGGCCTTGGCGCCGAGCTTCACGCAGTCCTCGAGGTTCTCGAAGATCAGCTTGATGGCCTGGAGGCAGAGGCCGTCGGTGTAGTCGTTCGAGTAGGCGGAGATGTACGCCTCGGTGGCGTGCGTCAGGGCGTCGAAGCCGGAGTCGGCGGTGACGGAGGCCGGCAGGCCCATCGGCAGGTTCGGGTCGACGATCGCGACGTTCGGGGTGAGCGCGTAGTCGGCCAGCGGGTACTTCTGGGCGGCCTTCGGGTCGGAGATGACCGCGAACGGGGTGACCTCGGAGCCGGTGCCCGACGTGGTCGGGATGGCGACCATCTTCGCCTTCTCGCCCAGTTGCGGGAACTTGAAGGCCCGCTTGCGCACGTCGAAGAACTTCTCCTTCGTGTCGGCGAAGGCGATCTCCGGGTGCTCGTACATCAGCCACATGATCTTCGCGGCGTCCATCGGCGAGCCGCCGCCGAGACCGATGATGGTGTCCGGCTCGAAGTCCCGCATCATCGCGGCGCCGGCCTGCACGGTGTCCAGCTCCGGGTTGGGCTCGACGTTGTCGATGACCTGGACCGAGACACCGCCGGCCCGGGACTGCAGGATGTCGACCGCCTTCTGCACGAAGCCGAGCGCGACCATGGTCTTGTCGGTGACGATCGAGACCTTCTTGATGCCGTCCATCTCGGCGAGGTAGCGGATGGAGTTGCGCTCGAAGTAGATCTTCGGCGGGACCTTGAACCACTGCATGTTGGTGTTGCGCCGTCCGATCCGCTTGATGTTGACGAGGTTGACCGCGGTCACGTTGTTGGAGACCGAGTTGTGGCCGTACGAGCCGCAGCCGAGCGTCAGCGAGGGCAGGAAGGCGTTGTAGACGTCGCCGATGCCGCCGAACGTGGAGGGCGAGTTGGCGATGACGCGGATCGCCTTGACGCGCTTGCCGAACTCCTCGACCAGCTCCTCGTCCTCGGCGTGGATCGCGGCGGAGTGGCCGAGGCCGTGGAACTCGACCATCCGCGCGGCCAGTTCGACACCGAGCTCGGTGGAGCCTGCCTTCAGGGCGGCCAGGACCGGCGAGAGCTTCTCGCGGGCCAGCGGCTCGCTGTCGCCGACCTCGTGGCACTCGGCGAGCAGGATCGAGGCGGACTCGGGCACGGTGAAGCCGGCCTGCTCGGCGATCCACTGCGGGGACTTGCCGACGACGTTCGGGTTCAGCTTGGCGCCGGCGCAGTTCTCGCCGTAGGCGCTGGTGCCGAAGATGAAGTTCTCCAGCTGGGTCTTCTCGGCGGCCGACACCACGTACGCACCAAGGCGCTTGAACTCCTCGATGCCCGCGTCGTAGATCTCGGCGTCGAGGATGACGGCCTGCTCGGAGGCGCAGATCATGCCGTTGTCGAAGGCCTTCGAGAGCACGATGTCGTGGACGGCGCGCTGCAGCTTGGCGCTCTTGTGGACGTACGCGGGGACGTTGCCCGCGCCGACGCCGAGGGCCGGCTTGCCGCAGGAGTAGGCGGCCTTGACCATCGCGTTGCCGCCGGTGGCGAGGATGGTGGAGACACCTTCGTGGTTCATGAGGAGGCCGGTGGCCTCCATCGAGGGCTCCTCGACCCACTGCACGCAGTTCTCCGGGGCACCGGCCTCGATCGCGGCGTCGCGCACGATCCGGGCGGCCTCGGCGGAGCAGTGCTGCGCGGAGGGGTGGAAGGCGAAGATGATCGGGTTACGGGTCTTCAGGGCGATCAGGGCCTTGAAGATCGTGGTCGAGGTCGGGTTGGTCACGGGGGTCATGGCGCAGATGACGCCGACCGGCTCCGCGATCTCGGTGATGCCGTTCAGCTCGTCGCGGGAGATGACCCCGGCGGTCTTGAGGCCGCGCATCGAGTTGACGACGTGCTCGCACGCGAAGAGGTTCTTGACGGCCTTGTCCTCGAAGATGCCGCGGCCGGTCTCCTCCACGGCCAGCCGGGCCAGTTCGCCGTGCTGGGCGAGGGCCGCGAGGGAGGCCTTCTTGACGATGTGGTCGACCTGCTCCTGGTCATAGGTCTCGAAGAGATCGAGCGACTTGAGCGCCCCCTGGACCAGCCCGTCCACCATTTCGTTCGCCTGCATGGCAGGTACTCCTTCATTGCGGCTGCGACCGTTCTCGCTGACTTCTCAATTCGACACCCGCAGGCGGTCACGGGAGGGCCGATAAAGGCCTGAACAGCCGGGTCGAAGGTCCCTTCAAGATCAAAGTCGACCCATGGGAACCTGATCCGACCTGCGGCTTCCCTTTGGGACCAAAGCCCCTTGCGTGCTTGTGAAAACTTTCACAAGAATTTCGAGAAAAAGACCCCGCTCCCCTCGAAAGGGAAGCGGGGCCGTCAAATGAGCCTTTTACTACGAGCCGTCAGCCGATCTCGGCGCCGAACACCTGCAGCGCCTCGGTCACCGGCTGGAAGAAGGTCTCGCCGCCCGAGCTGCAGTTGCCGCTGCCGCCGGAGGTGAGGCCCACGGCCTGGTCTCCCGCGAAGAGCGAACCGCCGCTGTCGCCGGGCTCGGCGCAGACGGTGGTCTGGATCAGACCGTTCACGATGTCGCCGTTGCCGTAGTTCACGGTGGCGTCCAGGGCCACGACCTCACCGTCGTGCACCTGCGTGGTGGAGCCGGAACGCTGCACCTGCATGCCGACGGTCGCCTCGGCCGCGGCCGTGATGGCCTGGCTGCTGCCGTTGTAGAGGTTGACCTCGCTCGGGTGCTCGACCCCGTCCGCGTACTTCACCAGGGCGAAGTCGTTGTCGGGGAAGGAGGACTCGACCATCTCGCCGAGCTCGCCGCCGTCCGCGTCCTGCCAGGTGGAGCCCGCCTCACCGCAGTGGCCCGCGGTGATGAAGTGCGGGGCACCGTCCTTGACGACGTTGAAGCCGAGCGAGCAGCGGCCGCCGCCGCTCAGGATCGCGTCGCCGCCGGCGATGAACTTCTTGAACTCGCCCTTGCTGCGCTGCAGTTCGGCCTTGCCGCCGAGGCCCTCGACGACCTTGCTCAGCTGGTCCCACTCGGCACCCGAGACCGTGCGGTCCGCGGTGACGACCACCTTGTTGGTGGTGGGGTCCGTGGCCCAGGACGTGCCCGGGATGGTGGCCTTGTCGGTCAGCGTCGTACGGGCGCTCTTCAGCTCGGCCAGCGAGTTCTCCACGACTCTGGCCTTGCCGCCGGCCTCCGTCACGACGTCGGCCGCGGCCTTGTCAAGAACGTTGACGACGAGAGTCTTCGCATCGGCGTCGTAGTACGTGCCCGCGGCGTCCGTGCCGAGGTCCTCGCCGAGGGTGGAGGCGAGCTTTCCGGCCGCCGTCGCCGAAAGGGTCTTGAGCTCAGGGGTGGGGGCCTCCTGGCTCGCGTTCGCAGTCTGGAACGTCAATCCCGCGGCCACCAGCGCGGCAACGCCCGCGCCGGCCACTGCGGCCCGCCGCTTGGGTATGCGTCGGTGCTTCAACTTCACGACCTCCTGTGGGGGGTCGGTCCCGGTGCGTGGGGGTCACCGGGACCGGAAGGCGTACGGGTCAGGACCCGGCCGAAGAGAAAAAGCCGTGTCCATGCCCATGTTGTGGCGCCCACTATTCCGATACCGACTGGTAGCACACAAGGTCGACTTCAGGACGAGCGCACGACAACAGGCGTGCGCCCCCGGCGCGTTGGTGACCGCGGGTCACCCCAGGCCGCTCTTCGCTGCAAACACCGCGTGCGAGCAAGCTGTCAGCAGCCTGTGAGGACTAGTCCTGTCTTGAAATCGCCCCTCGGGAGGCGTGAATCAGTCCGCTACTCCGATGACTTGCCCTGGTCCCCGCCCTGATCGCGGCCCTGATCGCGGCCCTGATCGCGACCCTCGTCGAGCGCCGCCTGCTGCGCCCGTCCCGTGCCGCCGTCCTGAACCGGTGCCTGACCGGGCAGGTTCTGCTGCGCGCGCTCCAGGAACCTGAGCAGCTCGACCGGGAACGGAAGGACCAGGGTCGAGTTCTTCTCGGCCGCCACGGCCACCACGGTCTGGAGCAGCCGCAGTTGGAGCGCGGCCGGTTCCTCGGCCATCTCGTGCGCGGCCTCGGCCAGCTTCTTGGAGGCCTGCAGCTCCGCGTCCGCGTTGATGACCCGCGCCCGCCGCTCACGGTCCGCCTCGGCCTGGCGCGCCATGGACCGCTTCATCGTCTCCGGCAGCGATACGTCCTTGATCTCGACCCGGTCGATCTGCACGCCCCAGCCGATGGCCGGGCTGTCGATCATCAGCTCCAGGCCCTGGTTGAGCTTCTCGCGGTTGGAGAGCAGATCGTCGAGATCGCTCTTGCCGATGATGGACCGCAGCGAGGTCTGCGCCATCTGCGAGACGGCGAAGCGGTAGTCCTCGACCTGGACGACGGCGTCCGCAGCGTCGACCACCTTGAAGTAGACGACGGCGTCCACACGCACCGTCACGTTGTCCCGTGTGATGCCCTCCTGGGCCGGCACGGGCATCGTCACGATCTGCAGATTGACCTTCCGCATCCGGTCCACGAACGGCACGATCATCGTGAACCCGGGACCCCGCACGTTCTCCCTGAGACGGCCGAGGCGGAACACCACACCCCGCTCGTACTGTTTGACGACCCGAGCGGCCGCCATCGCGTACACCGCACCGGCGGAAGCCACCGCCGCGCCCGCCGCCACCAACTCCTCGACCATTGCGGCCCCCCAGGGTCCGAAAGGGACGTGTCTCGGGACACTTCCGACGGTAACTCCCGTGATGGGCGATGGGGAGGGGCAGGCGATGAGCAGCACGGGACGGACACGGAACGGACATGGGCGGGCCCCCGCCCGGGATCCGGACGGGGGCCGCCTGCTGCCGGCTGCAGTCGTGTCGCGCGGGTGCCTAGTAGACGCTGACGCCGTAGGCGCTCAGGGCCTCGGTGACCGGCTGGAAGAAGGTCGTACCGCCGGTGGAGCAGTTGCCGGAGCCGCCGGAGGTCAGACCGACCGCGCGGGTACCGGAGTAGAGCGGGCCGCCGGAGTCGCCGGGCTCGGCGCACACGTTGGTGCGGATCATGCCGTAGACGATGTCGCCGCCGCCGTAGTTCACCGTGGCGTTGAGGCCGGTGACGGAGCCGCGGTGGGTGCCGGTGGTGGAGCCGCGGCGGGTCACGGACATGCCGACCGTGGCGTTCGCCGCGCTGGTGATGTCCTGGCCGCCGACGGTGCCCGGGTGCGAGATCGAGGTGTTGGAGTACCGCACGATGCCGTAGTCGTTGCCCGGGAAGCTGGAGCCCGCGGTCGGGCCGATCAGCGTGGAGCGGCTGGAGTTGGTGTACCAGTTGCCCGCGCCCTCGGTGCAGTGACCGGCGGTCAGGAAGTAGTAGGTGGAGCCGCTGCGGACGTTGAAGCCGGCCGAGCAGCGCCAGCTGGACGCGTAGATGGCGTCACCGCCGGAGAGCAGCTTGCTGAACTTGCCAGGGGTGCGCTCGATCTTCAGGGCGCCGGCCTGGGCTCCGGCGGCGCTCCTGATCTCCCTGATCTCCGCCTGCGAGACGGTGGAGTCGACCGTCACGACCAGGCGGTTGGTCTTGGAGTCGATGTTCCATGCGGTACCGCCGACGTCCGCCTTGAGCATCGCGTTGCTCGCCTTGCCGAGCTCCGCGGCGCTGAAGGCCGCTGCCTGGTCCGCGCTGGCGCTGGCGCTGGGCACGGCGAGCGCCGCCGCTGCCACCAGACCGGTGCCGACCGCGATCAGCCTCGTACGTCTCGCTATACCGCTGCGGGGGGTGGTGCGCTTGTTCCTCACTTGTCGTTCCTCCCGAGGGGAATCGGGGGCCCGTGTTGTGGGGTCGGGCCCGTGAGGCGCAGCCAGGAAACCGTCCGTATGCCGAGATTCCGGATACGTTGTGCCCCTGACAAGCGCTGTTCGGGAGTATTCGGCCCGTGAGTTGGCGGCACAAGGGCGCCTTTCGGCCGTCTGCCCCGGCCCGCACTTCTGCCCCGGTGGCGTCTTCCGTACGAAAGGACACCACCGGGGTCGTCTGTGTCAGGTCGGACGGACTACCGGGCGGAGAGGTTCCGTTCGCCCGCCTCGACCGCCACCGCGAGGGTGTTGCCGGGCGGCGGGAACGGGCAGATGAAGTGGTCCGCGAAGGCGCAGGGCGGCAGCGTCACGCGGTTGAAGTCGACGGCCACGCTCCCGTCGGACCCGGGCGGCGGGGTCCGCAGGAACCGGAAGCGGTGGCTGCCACGGCCGCTCGACGCGTCGGCGAACACGGCCCACAGCGACCCGTCGCTCTCGACGCTGACCTGGAGGGTGTGCTCGGCCCCTTCGACATGGAAGGCCAGTTCACCGCCGAGACCGAGCCCGCGCTCGCGCCCGTCGGCGTTCTCGACCTGGACGGTGTTCTTGCTCTCATACGGGGTGAACCGTCCAGGGAGCGTCCAGCCGGCCGCGTACGGCGTGACCTCGATCCCCTGGAACGCGCGCCGCGCGGGCGAGTCCGGGTCGAAGTCCCGTACCGCCCACAGCCCTTCGCGGACCATCACCATGAGCCGCCGCCCGCCGAGCGCAACGCGTGTGGCGGCCGGACCGGTGTCGGCACCGAGCCGCACCTCGCCGCTGAACGGCTGCCCGTCGAGCGTCAGACCGTCCTGGGCCGTGGCCCGCAGCAGTACGGCGTCCCCGTCCTCGGTCCACCGCCCGGCAATGGCCGGAAGTTGCCCTTCCGGATAGTCCCCGAGCCAGTGCGTACCGGTGAGGGAGAGCGGTCCGGTGGGCGCCGAGACGGTCTCGACACGCTGCTCGTGCCAGCGCTTCCAGGCGTCGGCGGGGTCGGTGCTCATGGGCGGCCTTTCGTACGGGGCGGGCTCGTGCGGCACGAGACCAGAGCGCAAGATCACCTCACGCTATTCCCGCGCTGCCGCGCCCGCGCACCCACTCGGCGGGGCGTTCACCCTCGGCAGGGCGTTCACCCTCGGCACTTCGGACGTACGGCTCAGCAGCCGTCGCACGGGCAGCAGCAGTCGCATCCGCCGTTGCAGCCGCAGTCGCAGTTCTGGCAGCAGCCTTCGCGCTTCTTGCGCGACCACGGGCCCTCGTACGACTCGGCGCAGCACATCTTGCAGGTGCAGCAGACGACGAAGAACATCCCGCACCCGGCCCAGAACCCGCGCCGTCCCTTCGGCTGCTCCGGCGAGGGCATCCCGCCGAACCCACCGGAACCGCCGCCGAATCCACCGGGACCGCCGGGCCCGCCCGCTCCCCCGCCGTACGGATTCCCCGCTCCCCCGCCGTACGGATTCCCCGCACCGCCGTCGTACGGGTTCTGGCCGCCGAACCCCGACGGCGGCGGACCGAAGCCCTGCGGGCCGCCCGCGCCGGGGTGCTGGTGCGAGCAGGTCGTCGAGCCGAAGGTCCGGTCCACCGAGCGCCGCAGCTCGTGCGCGAGCAGCACATGCGCGAGCTTCTTCTCCGTGAACTGCACATCGCCGAGCGCCAGTCGGATCCCGTGCAGCGCGTCGTCCGCGAGCCGCCGCGCCTCGTGCAGGGACGTGCCGGTCGCCGTCAGCGGGTTCCACGCGCCGGACTCGGCGTCGGCCGCCTGGTCCTCCACCGCGTCGAGGAGATGCGCGAGCCGTCCGAAGAGCCGGCCCGCCTCGGCGAGCGCCACGGCGTTCTCCGGGCGCCCGGAGAGCTGCGCGGTGTGCGCGAAGGCCGCGGCGGTCGCCGTCTCGGTGGGCTCGGTGACGGTGAGCAGTGAAGTGCCGGGCCCGGCGAGGGCCTCGATCCCCGTCTGCCGGTCCACGGCGTCGACCAGGACGGCGGTGTCGAAGCCGACCGCGGAGCCCGCCCGCGCCCCGGCCCGGTCCCAGCCCTTCGCCACCCGCCGCGCGGCGGCCGCGACGGGCTTGCGCGCGAGCATCCCGTCGCCGTCGGCCATGTGATCACGGACCTTGGCGGACGCGAGCACGAGCGAGACGGCGGCGGCCAGGCGCGCGCCCTCGCCCTGCGCCACGGACGCGGTGCGCATCCCGCGCAGCGGGCAAGGCCCCGCCGTACGCCGCCAGTCGGTGCTGCGCTCGGCCTGAGCCTCCGTCAGAACCGAGATCAGCAGGCCGTCATAGTTGGTGACGATCCGTGAGAACTGGCCGTGGTCCTTGCGCAACGCGAGACAGAGCCCGCAAAGATGGGCCATCCACTGAGACTTGAGCCCTTCGCCCAGGTGATGGCTGCACGGTCGCACGATTCCGAACACGTCGACTCTCCCCCGCGAGGTCGCTTTGGACAGGCGGCCGCATCGTATCCGCCACGAGATCTCCATGACACGCCGGTATCACCCGTACGCCACAACAAATACTATTTCACTCACTGTCAGCAGCCGTGCCCGTCAGGACCCTTGAGTCATGGGGGGTACGTTCTGCACCAGTACCGTCACGAAACCCCGGCGCGGCGAAAAACAGCTGGGTCAACGCGGATGCCGCTGAGCATCATGGACGACCATAGGGGACGTGCGGGGTTCAGAACCGCTGTGAGAGGAGGCGTCCATGGGATCGGTACGTAAGGCAAGCGCCTGGCTTGGCCTCGTCGACGACAACGATGACGAGCGTTACTACGGCGGCTACGAGGACGACGGCGACGCGGTCGACGCGGTCGAGGAGTCCCGTACGGACAACTCCTGGGTCACCGACCCGCGAGTCCGTGTCGCGTCGCAGACGGCAGGGGACCAGGGCCGGCGGATCGGCACCATCACGCCGGACAGCTTCCGCGACGCCCGCGGCATCGGTGAGCTGTTCCGCGACGGGGTCCCGGTCATCGTGAACCTCACGGCGATGGACCCTTCCGACGCCAAGCGCGTGGTGGACTTCGCGGCCGGTCTGACCTTCGGTCTGCGCGGCTCCATCGAGCGTGTGGCGGGCCGGGTGTTCCTGCTGACCCCGGCCAACACCCAGATCGTCAACGGGGAGCCGGCCGCGCGGCCGGCCGACGGTTTCTTCAACCAGAGCTGACGTGCGGCCCGCTCGGTGAGCGGGCCGCCGTCCGCAGCTTCACCGGAACGCAGGTCTCACCGGAAGGCGTCGAGCCCGGTGAGCGCCTTGCCGAGCACCAGCTGGTGCATCTCGACGGTGCCTTCGTAGGTGAGCACCGATTCGAGGTTCGTCGCATGACGCATCACGGGGTACTCCAGCGAAATCCCGTTCGCACCGAGGATGGTGCGTGAGGTCCGGCAGATCTCGATGGCCTCGCGCACATTGTTGAGCTTGCCGAAGCTGACCTGCTCGGGCCGCAGCCGCCCGGCGTCCATCCGGCGGCCCAGATGGTGCGCGAGCAGAATCCCCTTGTGCAGCTCGACGGCCATGTCCGCGAGCTTGGCCTGGGTGAGCTGGAAGCCGCCGATGGGCCGGCCGAACTGCTCACGGGACTTGGCGTAGTCGACCGCCGCCTCGAAGCTGGCGCGGGCCGCGCCCATCGCACCCCAGACGATTCCGTACCGCGCGTGGCTGAGACAGCTCAGCGGTCCGCGAAGGCCGGTGACCTCGGGCAGTACGGCGTCGGCGGGCAGCCGCACCTCGTCCATCACCAGCTCGCTGGTGATGGACGCGCGCAGCGACCACTTGTGCTTGATCTCGGGGGCGGAGAACCCGGGGCTGTCCGTCGGGACGACGAAGCCGCGGATGCCGTAGTCGGTCTGCGCCCAGACGACCGCGACCTTCGCCACCGAGCCGTTGGTGATCCACATCTTGCGCCCGGTGAGCACCCAGTCGGTGCCGTCCTTCTTGGCGTACGTGCGCATGCCCGCCGGGTCGGAGCCGTGGTCGGGCTCGGTCAGGCCGAAGCAGCCGATGGCCTCGCCGGCCGCCATCTTCGGCAGCCACTCCTGCTTCTGCTCCTCGGAGCCGAACTTCCAGATCGCGTACATCGCGAGCGAGCCCTGCACGGAGACGAGGGAGCGGATGCCGGAGTCGGCGGCTTCCAGCTCCAGGCAGGCCAGCCCGTACTGCACGGCGCTCGCGCCCGCGCAGCCGTAGCCGGTGAGCGACATGCCGAGGGCGCCGATGCCGCCGAGTTCACGGGCGAGTTCGTGCACACCGGGCAGTTCGCCGCGCTCGTACCAGTCGGCGATGTGCGGCAGGACACGGTCGGCGGCCCAGGACCGGACGGTGTCGCGGATGGCGAGGTCCTCGGGTTCGAGCAGGTCGTCGAGACCGAGGGGGTCGCGGGGATCGAAGGGAGGAGCTGAGGGTGCGGACATGACCGGCCTCCGATACGGGCACGGAAAACTAGCAGTGGTAACCGGGAGGCTACCAACTCAGCCCGCCGCAGACGCCCCCACCTCAGCCGCGGGACTCGATCGCAGCCGGTTCGCGGGAAGGGGCGGGCGCGGGAGCGGGGGCCGCGTCGCGCGCGGGTGCCGGTGACGGGATCGCGCCCATCACGTCCTCGGTCCCGCACGCCATGACCCGCGGCAGCCGCAGCGCGGCCAGTGCCCCGAGCAGCAGCAGCCCCGCGCTCACCAGGAGCGTGACGTGCAGTCCGTTCACGAACGAGTCGCGGGCCGCCGAGCGCAGTACGTCGCCGACGCCGCCGCCCAGCGAGTCCGCCACCTCGTACGCCTCGCCGAGCGAGTGCGAGGCCGCGGCGCGCGCGGACTCGGGGACGCCCGACGCGGTGTCGAGCCCGGGAGCGTAGGCCGCGTTCATGACGCTGCCGAGGAGCGCTATGCCCATGCCGCCGCCGAGCTGGTACGAGGTCTCGCCGATCGCCGCCGCACCGCCGGCCTGGCCGGGCGGCGCCTCGGAGAGCATCGACTCGTACGAACCGAACAGCGTGGTCTGCAGACCGAAGCCGAGCAGCACGAACCCGGCCAGCATCAGCGGCGGGTTGTCGTCATGGCCCAGGAACGTGAGGACGAGGACCGCGGCCGCGGTGAGACAGAAGCCCGAGACGACCATGGCCCGCGGCCCGACCTTCGGCAGCACCCGCGAGCCGACCAGACCGCCGGCCATCGCGGCGAGCGTCAGCGGGACCATCCGCAGACCGGTCTCCAGCGGGGAGAGGCCGAGGACGAGCTGCAGGTACTGGGCGGCGATCAGCATCAGGCCGACGAGCGCGAGCATCGCGAGCACGATGCAGCTCACCGACGTGCCGAACGCGGGCCGGGCGAACATCGACAGATCGACGAGCGGGTGCCTGCGCCGCCGCTGGCGCCGTACGAAGAGGACGAGCAGCACCGCGCCGACGACCAGCGGCACCAGCGTCATCGCACTGACCACGCCTTCGCCGCCGCCCGCGCGCTTCACACCCATGACCACGCCGAACAGACCGCCGGCGGCCATCAGCGCGCCGACCACGTCCCACGGGCCCTCGCGGTCACCGGTCGACTCGGGCAGCAGCCAGCGTCCGGCGAAGAGGCTCGCGAACATCAGCGGGATGTTGATCAGGAAGACCGCGCCCCACCAGAAGTGCTCCAGGAGGAAGCCGCCGAGGAGCGGTCCGGCCGCGGCGCCGACCGCGGCGACGGCGGTCCAGACACCGATGGCGACGGCCCGTTCGCGCCGGTCGGGGAAGACCTGGCGGACGATCGAGAGAGTCGCGGGCATGATCATCGCGCCGCCGACGCCGAGCAGCGCCCGGGCGGCGATGAGCAGATGAGGGGTGTCGGCGAGGGCCGCCATCGCGGAGGCGACGCCGAAGAGCCCGTATCCGATGAGCAGGACCTTGCGGCGGCCGACGCGGTCGCCGAGGGTGCCGAAGAGGATCAGGAGGGCCGCGCACACCAGCGGGTAGGCGTCCACGATCCACAGGAGCTGGATGCCGCCGGGCTTGAGGTCCTCGGTGACGGCCGGGACCGCGACATGGAGCACGGTCGAGTCGATCGCGACGATCGCCAGGGACACACACAGGACGATCAGGACGACCCAGCGATTGGCCCCGCCCTCGGGACACAGGCGGCGGTAGGCGGCCGAGGGCCGCCGCGCGGCAGCCGTGGTCGTCCCGCTCATCCGTGTACCTCCAGTGGGGCCTCGAACGCTGCCGTCGGGTGGGGCCGGACCGGCGCGCCGTACGAGTGAGCCGTCAGATTACGCGAGTTCACCGCAGGTGCGCGTGGTCCATCTCTCACGCGCACGCGAGGTGCTTGTGGGATACACCACCCTTCTTCGCCCTATACACGCACACAGGGCACACCACGGTTCGGGCCTCGCGACGGCCGCCGCCCATAATCGAGCCCGTGACCGATCTGGATCTCCGACCTGCCCAGGGCAGCGGCCGCCTCGCAGGAGCGCTGCGCCATGCCGCACCCGCACTGCTCGTCCACGCCGGTGTGCGTGCGCTCGGTCTCGCGGTGCTCGCGCTGTGGTGCCTGGGCACGGGCAAGAACCCGCACACCTTGCTCACCGCGCGCTGGGACTCGCTCTGGTACACCCGCGTCGCCGAGCACGGCTACGGCTGGCAGACCACGCTGCCCGACGGCACGGTCCACTCGAACCTGGCGTTCTTCCCGCTGCTGCCCTGGCTGGAGCGGGGCCTCGCGGCGATCAGCCCGCTGTCGTACGCGGACGCGGGGATGGTGGTCGCCTGGCTCGCCTCGCTCGCCGCGGCCTGGGGGATCTTCCTGATCGCCGACCGGCTGTACGGCCGGCGGGCCGGGGTCTGCGCGGTGGCGCTGTGGGCGGTGCTGCCTGTCGGGATCGTGGCGTCGATGGCGTACAGCGAGGCGCTGTTCACGGCGCTCGCCGCCTGGTCGCTGTACGCGGTGCTGCGCGAACGCTGGGTGACGGCCGGGCTCCTCGCTGCGCTCGCGGGTCTGACCCGGCCGGTCGGGATGGCGGTCGTCGCGGCACTGTGGGTCGCGGCGGTGCTCTTCGTCGTGCGGGAGAGGCGGGCGCCCTGGCGCCTGGTCCTGGGCACGGTGCTCGCGCCGCTCGGGGCGGCCGGGTACGTGCTGTGGGTCGGGCAGAAGACCGGCGGCGGGCTCTTCGGCTATCTCGACGTGCAGAAGCAGTGGGGCAACGGCTTCGACTTCGGTTACGCGTTCGCGCGCTTCGTCGCCGACAAGTTCACCTCGTTCCCCTCAGCGCTCGCCGGGCTCGGCCTCATCGTCGGGGTCGTCCTGGTGATCTGGCTGTACGTGACCGGCGTACGGCAGAAGCAGCCGGTGCCGCTCCTGGTCTACACGGGAATCGTGGTGGCACTCGCGCTCTGCGCCTCGGGCTACTTCGGCTCGAAGCCGCGCCTGCTGCTCCCGGCGTTCCCGCTGCTGCTGCCCCTCGCCGTCGCGCTGGCCCGGCTGCGAACGTCCAGGTCGGCGGCGGTTGTGACGGTCGTGGGCGTGGCATCCGCGGTGTACGGGGCGCTGTGGCTGAACGGCTCGGGCCCGCCGTGATCGGCGGGGAAAATCGGCGCCGATTGCAGGTGAACGAATTTGGGACGCGCGATAAAACAACCGCGGAACCGGCCCATGAATTACCGGCGTATGGTCATCTGCTTTTGGACGGGCGACGGGAATAAATGTCCGTCTGAGATCAATCCCACATCACATCGTCATCACGAAGTCGCCCTTTTGACCTAAGCCCTACCTCACCCGCTGTAACGTCGATTGGGTGCGTACCGAACAAAACCTCACCCGTCTGGACCGGCTCTTCGCCCGTCTGGACCGTGAGCCTGAGCGGCCGCAGAACCTTGACGTTCCGCGGATGAGCCCGCACCGGATCGTGCTTCTCGGCTCGACCCTGGTGTTCTACGGGCTCATCATCGTGGCCGTCATCAACACGTCCTGGCTCGTCCGGCTCGACTGGCAGCTCATGTTCTTCCGGCCCTACCAGCAGTGGCCGGAGCTGCACGCGTTCATCGACTACTACGTGGTGCTCGGCCAGCGCGGCCCCACCGCCGTGATGGTCCTGGCCTGGCTCGGCTGGCGCTCGTGGCGGCAGCACACGCTGCGGCCGCTGCTCGTGCTCGGTACCGCACTGCTGCTGCTCAACGTCACGGTCGGCGCCGCCAAGATCGGTATGGGCCGGCTCGGTCCGCACTACGCCACGGCCATCGGTTCCAACGAGATGTGGCACTTCGGCAACGGCGATATATTCCCCTCCGGCCACACCGCGAACGCCGTCGTGACCTGGGGCATCCTCGCGTATCTGGCCTCCAGCCAGCGCACCCGCCGCTATCTGTCCGCGGTCTCCGCGATCGTGGCGCTCGGCGTCGGCCTCAGCACCGTCTACCTGGGCACGCACTGGCTCAGCGACGTCATGCTCGGCTGGGCCGCGGGCCTGCTCATCCTGCTCGCGCTGCCCTGGTTCGAGCCGCTGGTCGCCCGGGCCGAGGCCTGGATCTTCGCGCTGCGCGACCGGATCCGCGAGCGCCGCGCCGCCGCGGGCACCACCGTCCCGGTGGGCGTCCCCGCGCTGTTCCCGCAGCGCACCCCGGCCGACGACGAGGTCCCGGCGCACGAGCCGATCGCCGCTACCGTCCACCCCGCCCGGGCGCACCGTACGCACGCGGTGCGCTCCGAGCGGACGCCTCTGACGCCGGCCGGCAGCCGCCGGCCGGCGCATCCGGACCGGGTCACCCGCTCCACGTCGGCCAGTCCGGTCACGGGCGCCTGAGGACCTGCCGGCAGCTGCGAGGTCACGCGGGAAGCCGGCTCAGCCCTTCCAGCAGCGCGTCACCGCGCCGTCCGTGACCTCGAGGTTCAGCCGTCCCTCGCGGTACTCCATGGTGATGATCGCGCCCGGCGGAAGCGTTCTGACCGTGTTCCAGCCGTGCTCGCGAGCCCGCCGCTCCGCGTTCTGCGCGTCGAGGCCGACATAGCTGTCGAGGCTCTCCTGGGGTTCTGCTCCGGGTGTGGGTATCGGTGCCATACGGCCCACCGTAGGCGGCTCCCGGCGGCTCCGTACAGGAACGGACCGGCCCGGCGGACGCCACCGCGCGTCACCTGTCCCCCGGCGGTCACGCTTGTGTCACAGGTTCACGACAGCGGTTTATACGCTCCCACTTCACACGAACGAGCGGTTCGGAATTATTTCGGCGGTCTCCCGGTGCCGTCCGAGTGCTGCCACATAAAGGCCCTCCGCTTCGCGGTGAATTCCCCTCCGCCCGACGGCCCGTGATAGTCCCGTAATCACGATCCCCTTGCCGCGCCGATGACTTGACGGCGCAAGGGGGAATTCATCGTTCCCCCACGGAATCCCCTCTTCCTTGCGCAGGCCCTCTGTCGGAGACGGCCCGGCGCGAGCATCATGGCGAGTGCTCCAGGACCCGGACGTGACGACGCGAGGGGGCAGGGATGGGGACGGACACCGTGCGGGAGCTCGCCGACGCGGCTCCGGTGCGCCGGCCGGGACGGATCGCCGTCGACTGGCTGACGACCACCGACCACAAGAAGATCGGGCATCTCTACCTGATCACGTCGTTCGGCTTCTTCCTCGTCGCCGGACTGATGGCGCTCATGATGCGGGCCGAACTCGCCCGGCCCGGGCTGCAGCTGATGAGCAACAACGAGTTCAACCAGGCGTTCACGATGCACGGCACGATCATGCTGCTGCTCTTCGCGACGCCGACCTTCGCGGGCTTCGCCAACGAGATCATGCCGCTGCAGATCGGCGCCCCCGACGTGGCGTTCCCCCGGCTCAACATGCTCTCGTACTGGCTGTTCCTCTTCGGCGGCCTCATCGTGCTCGGCTCGCTGCTCGTGCCCTCGGGCCCGGCGAACTTCGGCTGGTTCGCCTACGCGCCGCTCAACAGCCTGGAGCGCTCCCCCGGTATCGGCGCCGACCTGTGGATCATGGGGCTTGCGCTCTCCGGGTTCGGCACGATCCTCGGCGCGGTGAACTTCCTGACCACGATCATCGGGATGCGGGCGCCCGGCATGACGATGTTCCGTATGCCGGTCTTCACATGGAACGTGCTGTTCACGTCGATCCTCATCCTGATCGCGTTCCCGGTGCTCGCGGCCGCGCTGCTCGTCCTGAAGGCCGACCGGCGCTTCGGGTCGATGGTGTTCGAGGCGGAATCAGGAGGCGCGCTGCTGTGGCAGCACCTGTTCTGGTTCTTCGGGCATCCGGAGGTCTACATCATCGCGCTGCCGTTCTTCGGCATCATCAGCGAGATCATCCCGGTGTTCAGCCGGAAGCCGATCTTCGGGTACGTGATGCTGGTCGGCGCCACCATGGCGATCACGGGTCTGTCGGTCGTCGTGTGGGCGCACCACATGTTCGCGACGGGCGCTGTGCTGCTGCCCTTCTTCTCGTTCATGTCGTTCCTGATCGCGGTGCCCACGGGCGTGAAGTTCTTCAACTGGACGGGGACCATGCTCAAGGGGTCCCTCAGCTTCGAGACGCCGATGCTGTGGGCGATCGGCTTCCTGGTGTCGTTCCTGTTCGGTGGTCTGACGGGGGTGATCCTGGCGTCGCCGCCGATGGACTTCCATGTCACCGACTCGTACTTCGTCGTCGCGCACTTCCACTACGTCGTCTTCGGGACGGTGGTCTTCGCGACGTTCGGCGGCTTCTACTTCTGGTGGCCGAAGTTCACCGGGAAGCTGCTCGACGAACGGCTCGGGAAGATCCAGTTCTGGACGCTCTTCGTCGGCTTCCACACCACGTTCCTCGTCCAGCACTGGCTGGGCGCGGAGGGGATGCCACGGCGGTACGCGGACTATCTGGCCGCCGACGGGTTCACGGCGCTCAACACGATCTCGACGATCGGGGCGTTCCTGCTCGGTCTGTCGACCCTGCCGTTCGTCTACAACGTCTGGAAGACCGCGAAGTACGGCAGGAGGGTCACCATGGACGACCCCTGGGGGTACGGGCGTTCGCTGGAGTGGGCGACCTCGTGTCCGCCCCCGCGGCACAACTTCGTCACGCTGCCCCGGGTCCGCTCGGAGTCCCCGGCGTTCGATCTGCACCATCCGGAGTTCGCGGCGCAGCGGAAGGTGCTTGAGCCTGCTCCTCCCTCTCCGGACTCTGATCCGCCCGCTCCGGACTCTGATCCGCCCGCTCCAGAGCCCGGGTCAGAAGGTCGCGGTTCCGTCTGATGTGGTCGGTCAGCTCGGCGGGGGCGAGGACATCGAAGTCGTAGCCCAGGAGCATCACATGGATGACCATCACGTCGAGGCTCGCGGCCCCGGTGCGCAGCACGCAGGTGGTGTCCGACTCGGCTTCGAGGACGCCCGTGGACGGGGAGATCTGCTGCTGTGCCTCCTGGAGCGGTGTGTGCAGCCGGATCGTCGCCGTGGCCTCGTACGCCCGGTTCGAGACGCCCTGCGAGACATACGCGGCGAGGTCGTCGGCGGGCGGGGTGCGGGCCTCGAAGCGCGGGCCGTGCGGGGGCTTGGGCGTGATGCGGTCGGCGCGGAACGTGCGCCAGTCCGCGCGGTCGACGTCCCAGGCCACCAGGTACCAGCGGCGTTCGGTGCAGACGAGGCGGTGCGGTTCGACGGTGCGGCGGGTCGTGGAGCCGCCGTGGTCGCGGTACTCGAAGCGCAGTCGCTCGCTGTCGCGGCAGACGCCCGCGAGTTCGGTGAGCACCGCCGGGTCCACGGCCGAGGGCCGGCCCGCGCGCAGCATCGGCACCGTGAACGCGTTGAGCGTGCTGACCCGGCGGCGCAGCCGTCCGGGCAGCACCTGCTCCAGCTTGGCGAGGGCACGCACGGAGGTCTCGCCGATGCCCTCGATGCCCTGGCCCGCCGCCGTGCGCAGCCCCACCGCGACGGCCACCGCCTCCTCGTCGTCGAGCAGCAGCGGCGGCATCTCGGCGCCGACGCCCAGCTGGTAGCCGCCGCCCGTACCGGGTGAGGCGTTGACGGGGTAGCCGAGTTCGCGCAGCCGGTCGATGTCCCGGCGGACGGTGCGCGGGGTGACACCGAGGCGGTCGGCCAGGTCCGCGCCCGACCACTCCCGGTGGGCCTGCAGCAGGGAGAGCAGCTTCAGCAGTCGGGCGGAGGTCTCCAGCATGGGGCCGAGTCTGCCATCAGATCCGGGACGGAATACGACCGGTTGCGGACTGCGGTTGTCCGCGACCGCCGCTACGTTGAGGGGCATGGCAGAGACCACTGCACCCTCCGCGATTGTTCCCTTCCGGATCGACGTACCGCAGGCGCAGCTCGACGATCTGCGCACCCGCCTCGACCTGACCCGCTGGCCCGACGAACTGCCCGGCGCCGGCTGGGACTACGGCACGTCGCTGCCGTATCTGAAGACGCTCGCCGAGTACTGGCGCACCGGCTACGACTGGCGCAAGCACGAGGCGCGGATCAACGAGATCCCGCAGTTCCGCACCGAGATCGACGGTGCACAGGTCCACTTCCTGCACGTCCGCTCGCCCGAGCCGGACGCGATGCCGCTGATCCTCACGCACGGCTGGCCCGGCTCGGTCGTCGAGTTCCTGGAACTCATCGGCCCGTTGAGCGATCCGCGTGCCCACGGCGGCGACCCGGCGGACGCCTTCCATGTGGTGGTCCCCGCGATCCCCGGCTTCGGCTTCTCCGGACCCACGCGCGACCAGGGCTGGAACGCGAGCCGGGTCGCGCGCGCCTGGCACACGCTCATGGGCCGTCTGGGATACGAGCGGTACGGCGCCCAGGGCGGCGACCTCGGCGCGATCATCACGCCGACGCTCGCGCGGCTCGAGCCCGAGGCGCTGATCGGGATCCATCTGAACGCCGCCTCGGTGGGGTTCATCCCGCTCGGGCCCGTCTCGGACGAATTCAAGGCGCAGCTGAGCGAGAAGGACCTGGCGCGGCTCGACAAGATCGCATGGTTCACGAACGAGGGCTTCGGCTACAACAAGCTGCAGTCGACGCGGCCGCAGACCCTCGCGTACAGCCTGAGCGACTCGCCGGTGGGGCAGCTAGCCTGGATCGCCGAGAAGTTCAAGGAGTGGACGCACCCCTCGGCCGAGCTGCCGGAGGACGCGGTCGGCCGGGACACGCTCCTGACCAACGTGATGTTCTACTGGCTGACCGGCACGGGCGGCTCCTCGGCGCGGATGTACTACGAGAACACCCACCACCTCGACTGGTTCCCGGCCACGCCTGGCACGGTGCCCACCGGGGTCGCCAACTTCCATGAGGATCCGGCGATCCGCCGGTGGGCCGAGGATCTCAACAACATCACGCACTGGAACGAGTACGAGCAGGGCGGGCACTTCGCCGCCCTGGAGGCGCCGCAGCAGCTCCTGGATGATGTGCGGGAGTTCTTCCGTACGCTGCGCTGACGCCCGCGCCGGTGCGCCTCTTCACTCCGCGTCGGAGGCGGCGGCCACCTTGACCGCGAGGTCGTTGTCCGTGGTGTAGTACGGCCCGGCGTCCACCGGGCCGTACGCGCCGTCGATCCGGCGCGCGGGATAGCGGAAGACCTGCTTCTTGTCCGCGACGTCGTCGAGCAGCCGCGCGATCCTGACCCGCGGCCCTTCCGTCCCGGCCGGGCGCAGCCACAGGTCCCAGGTGCCGGGACGCAGTTCCTTGTACGTGAGCGTGGCACTGAACTCCGTACCGTCCGCGGTGACTTCGGCGCTCAGCGGGCCCGTCTCCCCCGCCCTGTGGACCAGCTCCACATCGGCCCCGGCGCCCACCGCGGCGCCGAACAGCCGCCCCCGTACCGTCAGCTGCTCCGCGCCGATGCTCAGCTCGCCGGCCTCCGCGTGCGGGGCGCGCTGCCAGGCGCGGACGGCGAGGTTGTCGAACTTCGTGGCGTACGGGATCCGTACCGCGAGCGTGCCCGCGCCGGGTCCCGGGTCGCGGTCGAGCAGCGCCCGCAGATCGTTGACGCCGGGCAGCAGGCGGGTCGTCCCGGCGCCGCCGAGCTGCAGATACGCGTTCCAGCGGCCCTCGGGCAACGCCATCGTGGCGGGCAGGGCCGCGCGCATCCGGCCGGTGTCCGTGCCGGTCAGCGGCAACCGCACCTCGTCGTCCGGGCCGCTGCCGCCGCGCCGCGTCAGGAGCAGGACGGCCTGCGCTCCCGCCACGTCCTCGGGGGCCTCCAGCTCGAAGGTGATCCCGCCTGCGGCATCGGCCACGCAGTGGGCGCGCGGGCCGTCGGCCTGTCCGGAGTCGGCTTCGGTCCTGGGCAGCTCGGCCTCCTTGGCAGAGGTGGTGGCCGTCGCGAGGCCGGCGTCGGGGGTCAGGGCCGGGGCGTTCATACGGTCTGCGCCTTCCGTGCCACGGCCTTCAGACCGTTCTTGCGGGCGTAACCCACGCCCTCTTTCACCACTCCCGCAACATTGCGTGCCGCGTACGCCTTGCCGACGAGGGCGCCGCGGGTGCGGTGCGCTCCCGTCCTCAGACCGGTGCGGCCCTCGACCAGCTCGGTCAGGAGCTGCTCGTAGCGCTCGCCGATCGTGGCCGGGTCGTAGCGGCGGGAGCGCTCCAGGGCGTGCCGGCCCATCGCGGTGCGCTTGGCGTCGTCGTTGATCAGGTCGAGCAGCGCGTCGGCGATGGCCTCGACGTTGCCGTTGGGCACCAGCTGGCCGTCCACGCCGGAGGTGATGATCTCGCCGGGGCCGTGCGGGCAGTCGGTGGCGACCACGGGCAGGCCGGAGCGCATCGCCTCGACGATGGTCATGCCGAAGGGTTCGAAGCTGGAGGTGACGGCGGCGATCGAGCCCTTGGGCCACTCCGGCTCCAGCGGGCTGGCCGGACCCATCAGGAAGACGTTGTTGTAGAGGCCGAGCTCGCCGATGAGCTCGCGCAGTGCGGCCTTCTCGACGCCGCTGCCGTAGATCCGCAGCCGCCAGTCGGGGCGCTGTTCGACAACGATGGCGAAAGCCCGTATCAGCAGGTCGAAGCGTTTCATCCCGGTGAGCCGCCCGGCGGCCACGACCCACTTGCCCTCGCCGTCCGCGGGCTCGACGGCCGGCTCGGGCACCGAGTTCGGCACCGCCTCGACGCGGACGCCGGGCAGCCACAGCCGGTCGCGGTAGTCGCGGGCGTCCGTCTCGGTGACCGTGACCAGCGCGTCGAGCCGCGGGTAGACGGAGCGCAGTTCACGGCGCAGCCGGACCGGGTGCGTCTTGAACGTCAGGTGCTCCTGGCCGACCAGCACCGGGCCGCGCCGCGTCTGGCGGGCGATGTGGGTGTTGAGGCCGGGCCGGGTGCCGATGACCACATCCGCCTCGGTGGTGGCGAGGTAGTCGCCGATGCGCCGGTCCGTCAGCCGGCTGTAGCGGTCGTACTTGCCGTCGTGGCGCGCGAAATAGCGCGACGGCAGTTGGTGCTCGGGATCATCTCCCTCATAGGTCGCCTCCTGGGTGCGCAGGTCGACGAGGTGCCGCAACGGAACGTTCCCGTCCGGCGCGAGCACCGGACGGTCGCGGTTGCGGAACACCGACACCACTTCGACCTCATGCTGCTGAGCGAGCTGCTCGGCCAGGTTGAAGGTGGTGCGGATCGTCCCCCCGATCCCGTACGCACTGTTGATCAGGAATGAGATGCGCATGCTTCCCCAAGCTTCACGTTTCCCCCACGGCCACCCCCTGTTGGCCGCCTGACACCGAGTTCGACGGCCGGGTGTACGAAAGGGTTGGGCTCTTTGATCAGCTTGTTCCACAACCGTTGGACAATTGTGATTGCGAAAAGGGAACGGGTCCGGTGTTCCCCTCGTCCGCGCCTGAGGAGGATCTCTTGCGTCAAGCCCCTCCTCGTACGTCAACTCGTCTGCCAGGGTGGGCCCATGACGACCCTTTTCAGACGACTGCTCGCCACGCTTCCGCGGTTCGGTGTTCATGTGCTCGATCTGGAGCCGGGAGCCGCCGTGATCTCGCGGCGCGGTGCACGACGGCGGATACCCATGGGCCCCGGGGCCGATCTGCTGGTGCGTGACTCCGGTAAGTGGAAGCAGGCCAAGTTCGGCGCCACCGGAGCTCATCTGCTCCTGCAGACCGGCCAGGCCGTGGACGACGAGCGGGAGTTCCAGCTCGCCGCCGCCCAGTACCTGTGTCACCACCATGTGGCCGGAATCCTCGAGAAGTACGGCGTGAACTGCGTCTTCGACGTGGGCGCCAACGCCGGCCAGTACGCGAAGCGGCTGCGCCGCTCCGGCTACAAGGGGCGGATCATCTCCTTCGAGCCGGTCTCGCTCACCTTCGAGCGGCTGCAGGAAGCCGCCAAGGACGACCCCGAGTGGCTCGTCCACCACTGCGCCCTCGGCAGCGAGGCGGGCACCAGCACGATCCACATCGACTGGAACACGATGAACTCGCTGCTGCCGCCCAGCGACTACGGCCGCGGCCGCTACAAGCGGTTCAAGAAGGGCCGTACCGAGGAGATCACCATCCGCCGCCTCGACGAGGTGATGGACGAGGCGCTCGACGGCATCGCCGACCCGCGCCCGTATCTGAAGATGGATACGCAGGGGTTCGACCTGCAGGTCTTCGAGGGCGGCGGCGAGCGGATCGACGACTTCGTGGGACTGCAGTCGGAGGTCGCGCCGCTGCGGCTGTACGAGGGCAGCCCGGCGATGGCCGAATCCATCGCCGCGTACGAGGGCCGGGGTTTCGGCATCACCGGGATGTATCCGGTGACGCGGGAGCCGGCGACCGGGCGGGTGGTCGAGTTCGACTGCGTGATGGTGCGGCCCGAGTCGGCGCCGCCGGAGGCCGAGGCCGAGGCGGAAGCACAGCAGAAGGCGCCCGAGCCCGCGCCGCAGAACGCCTGACGTCGCGGACGCTCATGGGCGCACGCCCGCACGGCACGCACCGGGGGCGGCGCACGGAACCGCCGGTCACTGCTCGTAAGGAAGCTGCGGCACCTCGAAGCAGTTGGCGTTCATGTCGCCGCCCTCGGTCAGCCAGCCCTTCCCGTCCTGCCAGCGCGCCACCGACAGACACGTGCGCCGGGTCCCGGGCGGCTCCGGGCGCTGCTCGAAGACGACCGGGATCAGCAGTCCGCCCGCGTCGTAGGGCTCGTCGCGCTGCATGTACGCGTCCACGCACTCCCGCGTGATCCCGTCCGGTGCGCAGGAGCGGGCCGCGTCCGTGAACCACATCGCGGCGGCCCAGCCTTCGAGCTGCCACTGCGAGAGCCGGCCGGCGCCCTTCATCGCGTCCCGGAACTCCTTCGCCTGCGGATCCTGGAAGTTGCGGCTCGCCCCGGTCACCCACAGCGCGTTGCGGCAGCGCGGGGCGTCCCTGTAGTCCTCCTCGACCGCCGAGTTCCAGTTCTGCGCGTTGGTGACCTTCGCGGTGACCTCGATGCCGACCTGGTCCATCGCCTTGCACAGCTGCGCGTTGCCGTGCGTGTCGATCGCGTCGAAGACGAGATCCGCGCCCTGCTGCTTGAGGTCGGCCGCCACGGCACGGAAGTTCGGCAGCGCGAGGTCGACCTGCTCGGTGACGACCTTGTAACCCTCGGCCTTCAGACCGCGCGTGATCAGTTGCGCGTACCCGGCCGACGCCGCCTGGTTGTACGAGACGACGGCGGCGGTGCGGGCGCCGTGCTCGCGCTTGAAGTAGCGGTAGATCTCGGTGCCGCCGTACTGCTTGCCGTCCCAGCCGGCCTTGCCGCCCTCGCGCGGCGCGAGCGAGCCGTAGATCGAGTAGAGATGCGGATACGTGTCGTAGGCGGGCCCGATCGGCTGGCCGCCGATGTCCGGCACGCCCGCCTCGGAGACCCGGGGCGCGCCGTCGTAGTCGAGGACCGTGGTGGCGACCAGGGCGACGACCTTCTGTTCGTCGACCAGCTTGTGCACGCACTCGTTGTTGCCGACGCCGCTGCCGCCGTCGTCGCAGGTGTGCACCTCGACCTTGCGGCCGCCGATCCCGCCGTCCGCGTTCAGCCGCTCGAAGTACGCCCGAGCGCCGTCGCGCGGCCCGGTGAAGGCCTCGCCGCCCACCGGGCTCGTCTCGCTCGTGATGATCCCGACGCGCAGCGGCGAGGTGTCGGACGGTCCCACCGGTCCCGTGGGGCGGCCGGTGAAGTCGCTCTCGGGCAGGCGGCTGCCGCAACCGGCGGCGAGCAGGGTGAGCAGCGCCGCCGACGCCGCCCACACCCTCGTCCTCATCCTGCCTCGTCCCGATGCCGTTCTCTCAACAGCCGGGCAGCGGCGAGGTGTTGCCGCTCATCGCCAGGAGACCGCAGAGCGTCTTGACCGACACCTTCCAGGTGCCGTCCTGCTCGACGACGGTGCCCGCGCTGCCCGGCAGGACGGTGGCGCCGTTGAGCGCCAGGTCGTAGGTGACCTTGGCGTCCTTCGGCGAGGTGAAGTCGACCTTCGTGACCTTCGCCGAGACCTGGCCGCCGCGCTCGTCACCGCTGAAGGCCTGCAGGACGGGCCGCATCTTGGCGCCGTTCTCCAGGACCTTCTCCTTCTCGGCCATCGACACCTTGGGGTCGAAGAACTTCTGGAAGTTGGTCTTGATCTCCGTCTCGGCGGCCGCCGGGTCCGCCGGCTCGCCTCCGCCGCCGCCCTCGTCCTCGGAGGGCGAGGCGCTCGTGGGGTCGGCGGGCGCGCTGCTCGTCCTGTCCTTGGGCGGAGTGGGCGGCGGATCGTCGCTGCCGCCTCCGCCGTCGTCGCCGCAGGCCGTCGCGGCCGGGCCGATGACCAGGACGGCAGCCGCGACGAGCGCGGCCAGTCGCGTCCTTGATCGCATGTGAGGGCTGCTCCCGAGGACCATCTGGCTCACCACCGGGTGTCGGACCGGGCAGTGCCCGGTGCTTTCAGGGTCAGCTTCAAGAAGGCATAGTGCAAGCGATCGGCCGACAAGAACAGACAGCCGACTGACTAGACGAACAGCCGACGGCCTGGTTGGCCGGCGCACCCACACGTGACGCGGATCCCCAGGGGGCCCGGATGCGGACTGCTCGACTGCGTACAGTGCACCCCCTCCTGTGGGCGGGCCTCGGCGCCGCGGCGCTCGGCGCGGTGCTGTGTGTCCTGGGCTGGTACGGGGTGTCGGGCGAGCGTTTCGCCGAACGCCAGGTGCCGTATCTGGCCTCCTGCACGCTGCCCGGTGCGGCGCTGATCGTGGCGGGCGCGGTGCTCGTGGCGCAGGCCCGCAGTGTCGCGGCCGCGGACCGGATGGACGAGCTGTACGCCCTTCTCGTACGGGAGGAGGAGCCGCAGCCGACGGCGGCGGCGCCGGTCGCGGTCAGCGGCGAGCTGCTCCTTGTGCCCGGCGGGACGCTGTACCACCGGGCCGACTGCCCGCTGGTGGCGGGCAAGCCCGAGGCGGTACCGGCCGACGCGCACGCGCTCGCGGACGGGGAACTGGGGCCGTGCCCGATCTGTGAACCGGCCGCGGATCCGGGTGCGGCGGGCCGGGAGTCCTGAGCGTGGACTCGCTGACCTGGGATCTCACCCTGGCCGGACTGGCCGTCGGCAGCGCGGCGGCGCTGACCGGGATCGGGCTGATCGTCACGTACCGCGCGACCGGCGTGCTCAACCTCGCCCATGGCGCGGTCGCGATGGTGTGCGCGTATCTGCTGCGGCAGTTCACGGTCGAGTGGGGCTGGCCGCTGTGGCTGGGGGCCACGGTCACGCTGGTCGTGGTGGCGCCGGGCATCGGGCTGCTGCTCGAACGGGCGGTGTTCCGGCCGCTCGCGGTGCTCGGGAGCGATCCGGTGCAGACGCTTGTCGCCTCGATCGGGGTGTTCGTGCTCCTGATCGGCGGGGCGGCGCTGGTCTGGGGGCAGGGCGCGCGCTCGGACGCGCCGCAGGTGCTCGGCGACGAGCCCTGGGGGCAGCTCGCGATCGTGCTCGCGCTGGCGGCCGGGGTGTGGGCGGTGACGCGCTGGACGCGGTTCGGCGGTGAGCTGCGGGCCGTCGTCGACAACCGCCCGCTCGCGGTGCTCCGTGGGATCGACGCGGACCGGGTGGCGTCGGTGGGCTGGGCCTTCGGCTCGTTCACGGCGGGTCTGACCGGAGTTCTGCTCGCCTCGCTCGTACGCCTTGATCCTTACGGTCTGCCGCTTCTGGTCATGGAGGTGATCGCGGTCGCGGTGGGCGCCGGGATGCACAGTCTGCCGATCGCGGTGGCGGTGGCCCTCGGGATCGGGGTCGTCCAGGCCCAGTTGACGCGGCTGCACCCCTCGGGCTGGGGCGAGCCGCTGCTCCAGGCGGTCGGCGCGAACCTCTTCGTGGTCGCGCTGCTCGTCTCCGCGCTCGTCCTACCGGGGATCGGCGGACGCGACGCGCTGCCGCGTACGGCCACCGCGCGGATCCGCACGCCGGTGGGCGTGTGGGTGGTGGCAGGCGTCCTCTTCCTGCTGCCGCTCGGCTTCGCGG
Source organism: Streptomyces sp. NPDC050418 (assembly GCF_044458745.1). Classification (NCBI taxonomy): domain Bacteria; kingdom Bacillati; phylum Actinomycetota; class Actinomycetes; order Kitasatosporales; family Streptomycetaceae; genus Streptomyces; species Streptomyces sp. NPDC050418. The sequence continues at coordinate 53,923 of NZ_JBITIG010000004.1, read as the reverse complement.
GCTCCGACCTCCATACGGCGATCCAGGTCCCGGCACTCGCCGTGGTGCTCCTTTCGCTGGTGGTCGTCACGGGGCGCGGCGGGCAGATCTCGCTCGGGCAGGCGGCGTACGCGGGCCTCGGCGCGCTGTTCACCGCGCTGCTCGCCACGGGCCGCTTCCCCGGCCTGCCGGAGCTGCCGACGCTGGTGGCACTCCTCGTCTCCGTGCTCCTGGTGGCACCGCTCGGGCTGCTCACCGGCTGGCCGGCGATCAGCCGGCACGGCCTCGCGCTGGCGCTTGCGACGCTCGCGGTGGGCGTCGGCGTCAGCCGCTTCGTCTTCGACCAGCCGTACGCCACGTCTGGTCTGGGCATCGGCCGGCCCCCGGGCTTCACCGACGACCGCGCGTACTACCTCCTCGAACTCGCCCTCCTGTCCGCCGCCTTGCTCTGCGTCCTGCTCCTGCGCCGCGGCCGCGCCGGACGCGCGCTGGCGGCCCTGCGCGATCACCAGGCGGGGGCGTCGGCCTCGGGCGTGCCCGTACCACTGCTCAAAGTGGGCGCGTTCGTCGCGGGCGCGGCGCTCGCGGCGCTCGGCGGCGGCATGCTCGCGATGGGCCTGCGCGCCTTCGACCCCTCCGCCTTCGACCCGGTCCGCGGCCTGCTGTGGTTCGCGGCGGTCGTCGTCCTGGGCGGCGACTCCCTCGTCGGCGCCCTGGGCGCCGCGGCCCTTCTGGTCGGCCTGGACGCAGGCACGCGCGGCGGCATCGCCGCAGCCCTCGTCGGCCTCCTCGCCATCCTCATCGGCCGCTTCCCCGGGGGGCCTTACGAGGCGGTACGGGCGGCGGCGGAACGGTTCAAGGGGACGCGGCGGGAGGTGCGGCTCAGTGCGCGGGGGGAAGCGGTGCGGGCGCGGGTGGTGCGGGGGCGAAGGGGATCGGGGGTGGTGGCCGGGTCGTCGCAGGGTGGAGTGGGTCCGGTGCGGGGTGGGGCTGGCGGGTCGCCAGGTGGGGCGGGCGCGCCGTCCGGCCCGTCAAGAACGTCAAGCCTGTCAAGCACGTCACCCAGCGCGGCAGACCCGAGCCGAGACGAGGCGGGCTCCTCGTCGAGCGAGCCGTCGCCGAGCGCGGAGGGTGTGGCCCGTGCGGTGAGGTCCGCCGGTCGGGCGGGAGGCGCCAACACGACCCCTCCACCCTCTCGTTCCCGCCCCCGAACCGCCTCCCGTCCCCCATCCCCCACCCCACTCACCGCCCGGGAACTCGTCGTCGCGTACGACGACTTCACCGTGCTCGACGGGGTGTCCCTGGAAGTTCCGGCCGGGCGGATCACCGCTGTGGTGGGGCCGAACGGGGCCGGGAAGAGCACGCTGTTCCACTGTCTTGCCGGGACGGTGCGGCCCGACGCGGGGCGGGTCACGTTCGCGGGGCGGGAGCTCACGCGTGCCCCCGCGCACATCCGCACCCGCCTCGGGATCGCCCGTACCTTCCAGCAGCTGGCCGTCTTCCCGTCCCTGACCGTCGAGGAGAACCTCCGCGTCGGCGCCGAACAGGGCCGCGTCCGCGACTCCGCCGCCGTCGGCCACACGCTGCGGCTGCTCGGCCTGGAAGCCCTGCGCGACCACCCGGCCACCGACCTGCCCACCGGCACCCTGCGCCGCGTCGAACTGGGCCGCGCGCTGGCCGGATCCCCGCACGTCCTGCTCCTCGACGAACCCGCGGCCGGGCTCGACACGGACGAGGTCGACGCGCTCGCCCGCGTCCTGCGCGCTCTCGCCGCCGAGGGCACGGCGCTCCTCATCGTCGAACACGACCTGGACCTGGTCTCCCACCTGGCCGACACCGTCCACGTCCTGACGTCGGGCCGCATCGTCACGTCGGGCCCACCGGGCCGGGTCCTGGACGCGATGTCCCGTACGGATGGGGGCGCCACATGAGGCTCTGCGCCACCCCCGCGCGCCGGCACCCTCGCGCCATCGGCGGGCGGCACCGGCACACCCGGCCCGCCGCGCCGGGCCCTCGACGCGATGACCCGTACGAAGGGAGGCGCCACATGAGGCTCTGCGCCACCCCCGCGCGCCGGCATCCACGGCACACCCGCCCCCGAGTTCACGGCGGCACCCCATGAGCGCCGAGATCGAGCTGCGGCGCGCCCGGGTGCGGTACGGGCCGCTCGAAGCGCTGCACGGAGTGGATCTGGCGGCCGGGTACCCGGGGATCACCGTGCTGCTCGGTCGCAACGGCTCCGGGCGGACGACCGCCCTGCGGGCCCTGGCCGGGTCGCTCCGGCCCGCCGAGGGGCAGGTGCTGTGGCGAGGGCGGGACGTGACGCGGATGCGGGCGCACGAGCGGGCGGCGGAGGGAATGCGCTTCGTGCCCGACCGTCAGGCCGTCTTCGGCGCTCTGACGGTCCGCGAGAACCTCGAACTGGCCCGAGCCGCAAGCGACTTCGGCCCGGCCTTCGACGCCTACCCCGAGCTCCGCCCGCTCCTGACCCGCCGCGCGGCGACCCTCTCGGGCGGCGAGCAGCGCATGCTGGCCCTCGCCGCCGCGCTGCTCTCCCGCCCGCGCGTCCTTCTCCTCGACGAGCCGACGCAGGGCATGTCCCCCGAGGTCACGACCCGTACATACGACCTCCTCGGCACACTCGACGCCACCGTGATCACCGCCGAACAACGCCTGCCCCCACCCTTGCGCACCCCGGGCCCCCGCCCCGTCCTCGTCCACGAACTGCGCCGCGGCGCAGTGGTGTCCAGCGGAGAGGCCACGGAGCGGACGGGACCCGGTCCGCAGAGTTAGGGCCTGTCCGCCTTGCCGGCCTTCGCCTCCTCGGGGATCAGCAGCATCGTGCCGGTGTTCAGACGGTCCGGGTGATTGCCGATCATCTCGCGGTTGGCCTCGTACAGCGCCTGCCAGCCGCCCTTGAGCTTGAAGCGGCGGGCGATCGAGGAGAGCGTCTCGCCCTTGCGCACCGTGTGCATCCGGCCCGCGAGCTTGTAGCGCGCGGAGCACACCGGCCACGCGCCCCAGCCCTGCCGCCGCAGCACTTCCTCGGCGACCTTGATCTGCTCCTCGCGGGTGGCCAGATCGGCGCGCGGCGCGTACTTGAGGCCGCCGTGCTCCTCCCAGGTCGGCTGCCAGAACTGCAGACCGCCGTAGTAGCCGTTGCCGGTGTTGATGCGCCAGTTACCGCTGCTCTCGCACTCGGCGAGGCAGTTCCACGGCCACTCCTTGGCGGCGCAGTCGTACGGCACGTCGAAGAAGTACGACTGCGGGCCGCCCGGCGACGATCCGGCCGCCGGTGGCGCGGGGTCGGTGCGTGGTGCGGGCTGGGCGAGCGCGGTGGTCGGCAGGAGCGGGAGCAGGAGGGCCAGCAGGCTCAGGGTCCACAGTCGGGTCTTCGGCATGCGTCACGCTAAGCAGCGCCGGGCCGCGCGCACGGACCGCCGCGCCCCGGTACGGATCGGCCCCACCCGGTCGGAGGACCGGGCGGGGCGGACCGGTGCGCCGTGCGTCAGGTCAGGTCGAGCCGCTGCCCGGGCAGGATCAGATCGGGATCGCCGCCGATCACCGCCTCGTTGGCCGCGTAGACCTTCTTCCAGGTGGTGCCGTGCGCGGCGGCGATGGCGCCGAGCGTGTCGCCGCGCCGGACGGTGTAATCGCCGCGCGCCCCACCACGCGTGGTGTGGGGCTTCGCGCGCTCGGCCGCCTTGGGCGCGGCCTTCTTCGGCGCGGACTTCGCGGGCGCGCCCACAGCCGGTGCGCTCCCGTTCGCCCCGGCGCGCGCCGAGCAGGTGGGCCAGGCGCCCCAGCCCTGCGCCTTCTGCACCTTGGTGGCGACGGCGATCTGCTGCGCCTTGCTCGCCTTGTCGGCGGTGGGCGCGTAGGCCCCGCCGCCGTAGGCGCGCCAGGTCGAGGCGGCGAACTGCAGTCCGCCGTAGTAGCCGTTGCCGGTGTTGATGTGCCAGTTCCCGCCGCTCTCGCACCGGGCGATACGGTCCCAGACGCCGCTGTCGGCGGCCGAGGCCTGACCGGTCGCGGCGAGCAGGCCCAGCGGGGCGGCCAGCGCGGCCCCGGCGAGCACGGCCGTCGTACGACGGCGCCCGGTACGTGCGGACATGGTGTACGTGGCGGACACAGAGTTCCCTCTCGCAGGACCCGGGCTCCCCCGGACGCCACGGCGCCGGCGTATCCGACGCCGGTGAGCCGTCGCGTCCCGTCCGCCGGAAGGTGGTGCGGTGAGTCGGCTTGGTGCGGCCGGCGGACGTACCCGGGCGGTGCTCGATGCACACGGCGGTGGAATCTAGGGACCTGCTCGCCCCGGTTTCAACCGGATCCTTGTCATTCCAGGCCAGTTGGCCCTTACCCGCAGTAGCGGCGATTTCAGGCCACCCACTAGAAGCTGCGATTTCACGATTTGTCGACCATGCGACATGGCGATCTGTGACTCACCTCACCGCCACAACTTCCGTGCACTCAGCAGCGGTTGACGTGGAGTGAAGCATTCCGCCGCCGCCCTCACCGTCTGCTGAGGATGGTGCGATTCCGTTCGCTCGGTCGCGTGACTTGCGCCACGGTTCACCCGTTGTGCTCTTCATGAGCCTTCGGGCTTTTCGGGGGGTCCGGAGCAGCCGGTCCCCCTTGCCGGGATCATCCCGGTCCACCGCGACGCACTCACTTCCGAGGAGCCCCCGTGCAGCGCATGCTCGACGTCAGCGACGACGTACGCGCCGAGATCGGCGACGAGGAGGCCGACCGCCTGCTCTCCGGCGACAACTCCCCGGGCAGCTACGACTGCACGTCCTGCCGCACCCCGGGCGACAGCCTCCAGGAGCGCACCAGCACCGTGCTGTTCGTCGGCGAGGAGACCGCAGTGCTGGCCTTCGCCCACGCCGGCTGTCTGCCCTCCCAGGTCGTGCAGGTCCCCGAGGAGCAGCTCCAGGGCGCCGTGCAGTCCATCACCGGCGCCGAGCCGCCCGCCGCGGAGGAGCCCGAGCAGGCCGTGCTCGGCGTGACCAGCGGCCTGGTGCTCCTCGGGGGCGAGCTGCACCCCGCGCTCGTCGTCGAACCCACCGGCCCGATCGCCCGCCCTGGCGCCACGGGCGGCGGTGACGACTTCCTGCCGCTCCTGATCGAGCAGGGCTTCATGCCGGTGAGTCAGGTCAAGGAAGTGCCGTCCACGCTGGGCGGCTGGTCCGTGCTGCTCGCCATGGGCCAGCTGCACGCGCTGCTGCAGCCCGGCGAGACCGGCGGCCAGGTGGCGTGGTGGCAGGCGCACCAGCCGCTGCATGTGACGGACGGCTGGCGGGCGGCCGCCAACAAGACGAACACGGTCCTGGTGTTCGCGGCCCCCGTCGGCACCATCGGCCGGCAGCCCCGCGAGGACCTGCTGCGCGACGCCCTCGACAAGGCCGCGGCGAACGGTCAGCTGGTGACCGCATCCATGCCGCTGGCCGGGACGTGACGACGGCTGGTCCGGGCCCGCTGCCCGCTGCGTCGGGCATGAGGTCGATGCAGCCTGTCCCGCATCCCAACCCGCGTGGGGTCGTTGGCACGTACGTGCAGCCTTACGACCACTCCCGCCAGCCCATCCCCGGTATGCGTCCCTCCGGGGAGACACCTCCGAGCCGCTCGGCCACCCCGATCTACGACGAGCTCTACGCGGAGTGGCGCAGGTCGTTCAAGGCACTTCCGGGGGACCGGGTCGGCGAGGAGGACCTGGGCTTCACGGCCTTCGGCACGATGCCGCCGGGCCCGGCCCGGCACCCGCGCCATGAGCCACCCCCGCCGACCTGGCAGCACCTGCCGCAGCGGCCGACCGGGTTCCCGGCGGCACTGCCTCCGGGGCCGCGCAAGGAGCGGTGAGCAGCACCCGTACGCATGACGAGGGCCCACCGGGCAGACGCCTGGTGGGCCCTCGTCGTACGTGGGGTGTGCGCCCCGCTACTTCTTCTTGCTGCGCTTCTCGCGCACGCGGACCGAGATATGGATCGGCGTGCCCTCGAAGCCGAACTCCTCGCGCAGCCGGCGCTCGATGAAGCGGCGGTAGCCCGCCTCGATGAAGCCGGAGGCGAAGAGCACGAACCGCGGGGGCTTCGTGCCCGCCTGCGTACCGAAGAGGATGCGCGGCTGCTTGCCGCCGCGGACCGGGTGCGGGTGGGCGGCCACCAGCTCGCCGAGGAAGGAGTTCAGGCGGCCGGTCGGCACGCGGGTCTCCCAGCCCGCGAGGGCCGTCTCGATCGCCGGGACCAGCTTCTCCATGTGGCGGCCGGTGCGCGCCGAGACGTTCACGCGCGGCGCCCAGGCGACCTGCCCGAGCTCCGTCTCGATCTCGCGCTCCAGGTAGTAGCGGCGCTCCTCGTCGAGGGTGTCCCACTTGTTGTAGGCCATGACGATGGCGCGGCCCGCCTCGACCGCCATCGTGACGATGCGCTGGTCCTGGACGCTGATCGAGTCGGCGGCGTCGATCAGGATGACCGCGACCTCCGCCTTCTCGACCGCGGCGGCGGTACGCAGCGAGGCGTAGTAGTCGGCGCCGGACTGCAGGTGGACCTTCTTGCGGATACCGGCCGTGTCGATGAACTTCCAGGTGACGCCGCCGAGGTTGATCAGCTCGTCGACCGGGTCGCGGGTCGTGCCGGCCAGCTCGTTGACGACGACGCGGTCCTCCTTCGCGACCTTGTTCAGGAGCGAGGACTTGCCGACGTTCGGACGGCCGATCAGGGCGATACGGCGCGGGCCGCCGACTGCGGTGCCGAAGGACACCGGCGGCGCGTCGGGCAGGGCGTCGACGACGGCGTCGAGCATGTCGCCCGTGCCGCGGCCGTGCAGGGAGGAGACCGGGTGCGGCTCGCCGATGCCGAGGGACCACAGGGAGTACGCGTCGGCCTCGCCGCTCTGGCCGTCGACCTTGTTGGCGCACAGCACGACCGGCTTCTTGGCCTTGCGGAGCAGCTTGACGACGGCCTCGTCCGTGTCGGTGACACCGACCGTGGAGTCCACCACGAAGACCACGGCGTCGGCGGCCTCGATGGCGTACTCGGCCTGGGCCGCGACGGAGGCGTCGATACCGAAGACGTCCTGCTCCCAGCCGCCGGTGTCGACGACCTTGAAGCGGCGGCCGGCCCACTCGGCCTCGTAGGTGACGCGGTCGCGCGTGACGCCGGGCTTGTCCTCGACGACGGCCTCGCGGCGGCCGATGATGCGGTTCACCAGGGTCGACTTGCCGACGTTGGGGCGGCCGACGACGGCGACCACGGGCAGCGGGCCGTGGCCCGCCTCCTCGATCGCGCCCTCGACGTCCTCGATGTCGAAGCCCTCTTCCGCGGCGAGCTCCATGAACTCCGCGTACTCCGCGTCGCCGAGCGCGCCATGGTCGTGCTCGTGCTCGGGGGCGCCCTCGGCGGGGATCTGGTCGTTCATGAAGTCCGTACCTCTGTCATCAGTCATCGATGGACCGCACAGGCGCGCGGGCCACTACTCACCGCGTCTGCGCCCGTAGCCGGGCGGAACGTGGTGCTTCAAGTCTTACTCAGCGCCCGGTGAGGCGCCTGGCGTTTTCCAGGTGGGAGGTCAGCCGCTCCTGGATGCGCAAGGTGGCCTCGTCGAGGGCCTTGCGCGTGCGTCGTCCGCTGCCGTCGCCCGCCTCGAACGGGTCGCCGAAGACCACGTCGATACGGCTCCTGAGCGGCGGCAGCCCCTTTATCAACCGTCCAGGGCGGTCGGTGCTTCCCAGGACCGCCACCGGGACGATGGGCGCACCGCTGCGGACCGCGAAGTACGCGAGCCCGGCGCGCAGCGACGCGAAGTCGCCGTCGCCCCGGGTGCCCTCCGGGAAGATGCCCAGGACGCCGCCCTCGCTGAGGACGTCGACGGCCCGGGTGATCGCCGTGCGGTCGGCCGTGGCGCGGTCCACCTTGAGCTGGCCGATCCCGGTGAGGAACGAGCCGAGCGGGCCGATGAACGCTTCCTTCTTGATCAGGAAGTGCGTGCCCCGCGGGGCCGTGCCCATCACCATCGGGCCGTCTATGTTGTGCGAGTGGTTCACCGCGAGGATCACGGGGCCGCTCGCGGGCACCTTCCAGGAGCCGAGGACGCGCGGCTTCCACAGGCCGTACATCAGCCCGACGCCGATGCGGCGGCCGACCTCCGCGCCCCGCTCGGACGGCAGGGTCTCGGTCACTTCGCGGCCCGCTTCTCCTCGACCAGGGTCACGACGCACTCGATGACCTGCTGGAGCGTGAGGTCGCTGGTGTCGACCTCGACGGCGTCGTCCGCCTTGGCGAGCGGGGAGGTCTTGCGGCCGGAGTCGGCCGCGTCCCGCTTGAGCAGGGCCTCGCGGGTGGCGTTGACGTCCGCGCCCTTGAGCTCACCGCTGCGGCGGGCCGCGCGGGCCTCGGGCGAGGCGGTCAGGAAGATCTTGAGGTCGGCGTCCGGCAGGACCGTGGTGCCGATGTCGCGGCCCTCGACGACGATGCCGCGCTCGGCGCCCTCGGCGATGGAGCGCTGCAGGGCGGTGATCCGGGCGCGCACCTCGGGCACCGCGCTGACGGCGCTGACCTTGGAGGTCACTTCCTGCGTACGGATCGGGGCGGCCACGTCCGTGCCGTCGACCGTGATGGTCGGGGCGGCCGGGTCGGTGCCCGAGACGATCTCCGGCTTCTCCGCGGCGGCGGCGATGGCGGCCGGGTCGGTGATGTCGATGCCGTTGTGCACCATCCACCAGGTGATCGCGCGGTACTGGGCGCCGGTGTCCAGGTAGCTGAGGCCGAGCTGGGCGGCGACGGCCTTGGAGGTGCTCGACTTGCCCGTGCCGGAGGGTCCGTCGATGGCAACGATCACTGCGGTGGCGGAGGAGTCCACGGGCTGGAGCGCCTTTCGTAGGGCGGGGTGTCGGAGGGGCCGGCGAAATCGCCGACCCCCAAGGTTACTGGCTCCCGCGGACACACTGTCCCCTGGCGTCCGCCGACGCCTGCGCGCAGCCGTGCGGCCCTACTGCCGCAGCGCCCACCCACGGTCCCGGAGGGCCGCTGCCAGGGACGGTGCGACCTTCGGGTCGACCAGGAGCTGGACCACGCCCGCCTGCTGGCCCGTGGCGTGTTCGATACGGACGTCCTCGATGTTCACGCCCGCCATGCCCGCGTCCGCGAAGATCCGGGCCAGCTGGCCCGGCTGGTCGGAGATGAGGACCGCGACCGTCTCGTACGCCGTCGGTGCCGAGCCGTGCTTGCCGGGCACCCGCACCTGGCCGGCGTTGCCCCGGCGCAGGACGGACTCGATCCCGGCCGCGCCCCCGCGCCGCTTGTCCTCGTCGGAGGACTGCAGTGCCCGCAGCGCGCCGACCGTCTCGTCGAGGTCGGCCGCGACCGACGCGAGCAGGTCGGCGACCGGGCCCGGGTTCGCGGACAGGATGTCGATCCACATCCGCGGATCGGACGCCGCGATCCGCGTGACGTCGCGGATGCCCTGGCCACAGAGGCGTACGGCGGTTTCCTCGGCGTTCTCCAGACGTGCCGCGACCATGCTCGACACCAGGTGCGGCATGTGCGAGACGAGCGCCACGGCGCGGTCGTGCGCGCCCGCGTCCATGACGACGGGGACGGCGCGGCACAGCGCGACGAGTTCCAGGGCGAGGTTCAGGACCTCGGTGTCGGTGTCCCGGGTCGGCGTGAGCACCCACGGCCGGCCCTCGAAGAGGTCCGCGGTCGCCGCGAGCGGCCCCGAGCGCTCCTTGCCGGACATCGGGTGCGTCCCGATGTACGGGGTCAGGTCGAGCCCCATCTCCTCCAGCTCCCGCCGGGGCCCGGCCTTCACGCTGGCGACGTCCAGGTACGCGCGGGCCGCCCCGCGCCGCATCGCGTCGGCGAGCGTCGTGGCCACATGCGCCGGGGGTACGGCGACGATCGCGAGGTCCACCGGACCGGCGGGTGGCTCGTCGGTGCCCGCGCCGAGCGCCGCCGCCGTACGGGCCTGCTCGGGGTCGTGGTCGGCGAGGTACACGGTGACACCGCGGCTCTCCAGGGCGAGCGCGGCGGAGGTGCCGATCAGGCCGGTGCCGATGACGAGTGCGGTTCTCACTGGGCGATGTCCTTGCGCAGAGCGGCGGCGGCACCGAGGTACACATGGGCGATCTCGGAGCGCGGCTTGTCGGATTCGATGTGCGCGAGGACCCGTACGACCCTCGGCATGGCGCCGGCGATGTCCAGTTCCTGGGCGCAGATGAGCGGGACGTCGGTGATGCCGAGGTGGCGGGCGGCGGCCGCCGGGAAGTCGCTGTGCAGATCGGGTGTCGCGGTGAACCAGACGCTGATGAGGTCGTCCGCGGTCAGCCCGTTGCGGGCGAGCACCTCGGTCAGCAGCGCACCGACCTGCTCGTCCATGTGCCCGGCCTCGTCCCGTTCGAGTTGGACCGCGCCGCGGACCGCTCGTACCGCCACCGTTGCTGCTCCCTGCCGTTCGTCCGTGTCTGCTTCCGGCCCGCTCGCCGGACCTGTTCGCGTGCTCCGAACAGCCTAGTCAGCACGGACGCGCACAGCGCGCGGCGCCCGTCTGACGAGACGGGCGCCGCGTGCGGGGAACCGGCCGCTCAGAGGTTCTGCTGCTTCAGCATCTCTTCGAGCGAGGTCGGCACCTGACCCTGCGGGGTCAGCTTGTCGACGGCCTGCGGCAGCTGGGCCGCGATCTCGTTGGCCGCCTGCTCCTCGGAGATGCCGTTCTTCTCGGCGACCTGGTGCAGTGCGTCCGTCGGAAGCGCCTCCTGCACCTGGGCGCCGGTGACGGGCTGGTTGTCGCCCTTGCCGACCCAGGAGTCCGTCTGTTCGGTCAGACCGGCCTTGTTGAGGCCTTCGAGCAGCCCTGAGAGCGGGTTGTTGCCACCGCCCTGTCCACCGCCGCCTCCGCCGGAGCCGCCCAGGAACGACTGCAGAAGCTGGGTGAGGATGTTGCCGCCTCCGCCGGAGCCGCCCTGACCGCCGCCGCCCAGAAGGCTGCCGAGAAGGCTGCCGAGATCCGGTCCGCCGCTGTTACCCGCCATGGTCCCGCCTTTCGAGAATGTGCCGGGGCCCGGCGGGCGTACCGCACCGAGCCCCCCACCTAGCGTTGACAGTCCAAATGTCACCCGATCCCCGCACTCCTGCCACTTGGCGCAAACCGGACCCTCCGCCCCTCTGGACGCCGTGGGTGCGGGTCCGCTTGCATGGGTGGGCCCGGCTTTTCGCGCCGTGGCAGCCCGCGCCTCGGGGGAGGCTCCATGAAGCGCTCCGGACCCCTCTTCACGCTGCTGGCCGGGCTGGCGCTCGCGCTGGTGCTGCTTGCGGTCAACGCGATGACGGGGACGGTGACCGCCCCGGCCGGCGGCAAGGTCACGCCGACGCCCTCCGCCTCGCCTTCGCCTTCGCCCTCGAAGAGCGCCCCGCCGACCAGCGCCGCCCCCAGCGAGTCACCGAGCCGGGCGCCGGACGCCGACTACGCGGGCCGTACGGACGACGACTCGTCGGCGATCGCCGTGACCGTCCGGGACGGGAAGGCCATCGCGTACTTCTGCGACGGGCGCGACCGCGAGTCCTGGCTGAAGGGCCCCGTCGACGGCGACGGCTCGATGGCGCTCACCGGCAAGGGCGGCGCACGCCTCGATGCCGCCGTCAGAGGCGACAAGCTGACAGGCGAGGCGATCGTCGACAAAAAGACCTATGCCTTCACCGCCGACCGGGCGAAGAAGCCCTCGGGGCTCTACCGCGCCACGCAGACGGTCCGCGGCGCACGGCTCGACGGTGGCTGGATCGTGCTGCCGGGCGGTGAGCAGGTCGGCATCCTCACGCGCGACGGCGTGCGCGAACCCGCGCCGGAGATCGATCCGGACTCCGGTTCCGTGACCGGCGAGGATCTCACGGCACGGCCGGTGACCCCGTGAGAGGCAGGAGGCCCTCGTCATGAGCGTCGACCCGAACGCTGTCACCCAGGACTTCCCCTCCCCCGCGCACGCCCGCCCGCACCCGGCCCGCTTCCTGCTGCCGTTCCTGGTGGCCGGTGCGGTGGCGGTCGGGCTCGGGGTCTACGGACGGGTGCACGATCCGGCCGGCACGTCCTTCAACCTCGCGGGCTTCAGCAGCACGGGGGCGGTCAAGTCGTGGCTGGGGACCGGGGCGTTCGCCTTCGCGGTCCTGCAGTTCGTCACCGCCCTCGCGATGTACGGACGGCTGCCGGGCATCACGTCGAAGCCCTGGATGCCGGGGCTGCACCGCTGGTCGGGGCGGGTCGCGTTCCTTCTCGCGGTGCCCGTGGCGGTCCACTGCCTCTACGCGCTCGGCTACCAGACCTATGACACCCGCGTGCTGTGGCACTCGCTCCTCGGCTGCTTCTTCTTCGGCGCGTTCACGGCCAAGATGCTTCTGCTGCGCCACGACCGCCTCCCCGGCTGGCTCCTGCCCGTGGTGGGCGGTGCGGTGTTCGCGGGGCTCGCTGTGGTGTGGGTGACCTCGGCGCTGTGGTTCTTCCGGACGTTCGGGGTGACGACATGACGACAAGGAGAGGAGTCCTCGTTGCGGGTGGGCTCGCGCTCCCCGTCCTCGCGGGCTGCCAGAAGTACGGCGAGGAGCAGCCGGAGCCCGCGCCGCCGGCCGCGACGGACGAACCGAAGCCGGCCGGCTCACCGTCGAGCGGCGGCGGCAACGGCGAGGAAGACCCTGGCGACGACGCACCGGAGTTGGCGAAGACCTCGGACATCGAGGTGGGCGGCGGCAAGGTCTTCGAGGCCCAGAAGGTCGTCGTGACCCAGCCCACGGAGGGCGACTTCAAGGCCTTCTCGGCGGTCTGCACCCACTCGGGCTGCACGGTCGCCTCCGTGGCGGACGGCACGATCAACTGCCCCTGCCACGGCTCCAAGTACCGCATCGACGACGCCTCGGTGGCGGGCGGCCCGGCGCCGCGCGCTCTCGATGCCCGGCGGATCACCGTGTCCGGGGACTCGATCCGGCTCACCTGAACCAGGCCCGCTCCCCCTCGATATGCAGCAGGAAGTCCGTCACCGGGCCCGCGGGCGCGAGGAACGTCAGCTCCTCGGCGATCGACGCGTACACGGCGTCGAAGCGGTCGTAGTCCTCGGCCTCCAGGACCGCGAGGACGGCCTCGAACCAGGGCCGCACCTCCTCGAACTCCGGCTCCGCCGTGAAGCGGCCGTACCTCCAGGGAAAGTCCGCCTCGTCCACGACGATGCTGCCCAGCAGTACGTCCCCGCGCATCAGCCGCCACACGGCGTGGCCCTCGCCCATCCCGTACCCTCCGTCCTCATGCGCCCCGAAGACCTGGTCCGCGACCACACCGTCTACTCCTGTGTGATGGGCTCGCGTGCCTTCGGGCTCGCCACCGACTCCAGTGACACCGACCGGCGCGGGGTGTTCCTCGCGCCCACCCCGCTCTACTGGCGCTTCGAGAAGCCCCCGACCCATGTCGAGGGTCCCTTGGACGAACAGTTCTCCTGGGAACTGGAACGCTTCTGCGAGCTGGCCCTGCGCGCCAACCCCAACATCCTGGAGTGCCTCCACTCGCCGCTGGTCGAACGGATCGACGCGACAGGACGCGAACTCCTCTCGCTGCGTGGCGCGTTCCTCTCCCGACAGGCGTACGACACGTTCACACGCTACGCGCTCGGCCAGCGCAAGAAGCTGGACGCGGACGTCCGCACCCACGGTGCCCCGCGCTGGAAGCACGCGATGCATCTGCTCCGCCTCCTCCTGTCCTGCCGCGATCTGCTCCGCACGGGCGAGCTCACCATCGACGTGGGCGAGGCCCGGGAGGACCTGCTCGCGGTGAAGCGCGGCGAGGTTCCCTGGCCGGAGGTGGAGCGCCGGATGGCGGCCCTGGCACAGGAGACGGAAGCGGTCGCCGCCAAGTCCCCTCTGCCCGCGGCACCGGACACCGCGGCCGTCGAGGACTTCCTGTTCCGCGCGCGCCGCAGGTCGGCCGGCCTCTGACTCAACGCCGGGTACGGACCCGTACGACGAACTCGTGCAGCGCGTCGTACGCCGAGGCAGCGGGCTCGGGCGGCAGGGCCGAAGCCTCCTGGGCGGCGTCGAGCACGGCGTGCAGCCCCGCCAGGTCCGCGAGCACCCGCGCCTCGTCCACGTCCGCCGCGCCGTGCTCGGCCGAGGCCTTGGCCTCGATCAGGTCCGGCAGATACGCCGGGCCGTCCACGAGACCGGCGAGCGTGGGCAGATGGGCGATGAGGTCGCCGGTGCGCATGAGGTGGATGCCGGTGAGCAGCACCCGGAACGCGTAGAGCAGGGGCTTGAGCTCGCCGGTCTTCTCGTACAGGCGTGTCTGCGTCGTCGCGAAGCCGCGGTAGTGGTGCGCGTGGTTGCTCGTGACGACGGCGGGCGCGAGCGCGGCCAGTTCGGCGTGCGCGTCCGACGTGTGCACCACCAGCGGTGACAGGAGCTGCTCCAGGACGTAGCCGTTGCGGCGCAGCATCAGGCGGACGAACTTGCGCAGGTCGTGCGTGACGAGATCCATTTCGATCCCGTCCCGGTCCCACATCCGGGTCCGCGTCTCCTCGGGCTCCCGCAGACCCACGAGCGCCTCGACGGACAGCAGATGGACGCCGCGCAGGTCCACGTCGGAGTCCTGGGACGGGAATCCGTACAGATGGGCCCCGGAGACGGTCGCGAAGAGCAGCGGATCGGGCTGCTCGACGATCACCGGAGCGAGGTCCACCGCGGGCACCCCGGCGGCGGCGAGGTCGCCCAGGGGCACCCCGGCCCCGGTCATCGGCTCACGCATCCCACAGCGCCCCGAGGGAGACCAGCTCGCTGCGGTACTCGATCCGCTCCGCCCACGCGTCGGGCCAGCGCCCGGCCCCGAGGTGCGCCCCCGCGAACGCCCCCGCCAGACAGGCGATCGAGTCCGAGTCGCCGGACGACACCGCACCGCGCCGCACCGCCGTCACCGGGTCCGACGGGAACAGCAGGAAGCACAGCAGACCTGCCGCCAGGGCCTCCTCGGCGATCCAGCCCTCGCCGACGGCCAGGCAGGGGTCCGTCTCCTCGTTCGCGGAGTGCACCGCCTCGGCGAGGCGCGTGAGCATGTCGAGGCACTCGTCCCAGCCGCGGGAGATGAAGTGCTCGGCCGTCGGGTCCTGCGCGTACGTCCACAGGTCGCCGAGCCAGCGCTCGTGGTACGTGGTGCGCTGCTCCAGGGCGTACGAGCGCAGCAGCCCGATGAGGGCCGTCGGGTCCGCGCCCTGCGCGAGGAGGTACACGGCCCGCGCGGTGAGGTCGGACGCGGCGAGCGCCGTCGGGTGCCCGTGCGTCAGCGCGGACTGCAACTGTGCGGCACCCGCCCGCTGTTCCTCGCTGAGCCCGGGCACGAGCCCGACCGGCGCCACCCGCATGTTGGCCCCGCAGCCCTTGGAGCCGATCTGGCTGGCCTCCTGCCAGGGCCGGTCGCTGTTGAGGAGCCGGCAGGCGACCATGCAGGTCCGCCCGGGTGCCCGGTTGTTCTCGGGCGACTGATACCACTCCACGAACTCGGGCCGTACCGCGTTCTCCATGCGCTTCGGTCCGAGCAGCCCCCGGTCCATCGCGGACCGCAGCCCCCGCCCCAGCGCCAGCGTCATCTGCGTGTCGTCGGTGACGATCGCGGGCTCCGGCAGCGCGAGCGAGCGCCACGGCCCGTAGTCCGCGAGGATCCGCGGCACTTCCTTGAACTCCGTGGGGAATCCGAGCGCGTCCCCGAGCGCGAGCCCGATCAGCGACCCGGTGGCCGCCTGCTTCACTGCGTGGTTCACGGTGTACGTCCTTCCGAAGGCAGGGTACGTGCGGGTGCGGGCCGCAGCAGGGGTGGATGAAGGGCGGTCGCGTCCCCCGCCCGGTAGAGCGCGGCGGGCTTCCCGCGCCCGCCGGTCAGCCGTGCCGCGCCGGGCACCGCCTCGACGAAGCCGGGCGTCGCGAGGACCTTGCGCCGGAAGTTGGGGCGGTCGAGCGCGGTGCCCCAGACGGTCTCGTAGACCTGCTGCAGCTCGCCGAGCGTGAACTCGGGCGGGCAGAAGGAGGTCGCGAGGCAGCTGTACTCCAGTTTGGCGCCGATGCGGTCGTGGGCGTCGGCGAGGATCCGGTCGTGGTCGAAGGCCAGCCCGTCGGAGCCCTCGGACGTGCCGTACGGCCGCCACACGGCCCGCGCCGCGTCGCCGCCGCCGCGCGGCTCCGGCAGATCGGGCCCGAGCGCGGCGAAGGCTACGGACACGACGCGCATCCGCGGGTCGCGGTCGGGTTCGCTGTAGGTCCGCAGCTGCTCCAGGTGCAGGCCCGACACGTCGAACAGGCCGGTCTCCTCGGCGAGTTCGCGCCGCGCCGCAGACTCGGCGGACTCGCGCGGCAGCACGAACCCGCCCGGCAGCGCCCAGCGCCCGGCGTACGGCTCCTGGCCGCGCTCGACGAGCAGCACCTGGAGCCCGTCGTCGCGCACGGTGAACACCGCCAGATCGACGGCGACGGCGAACGGCGTGAAGGCCTGGGGGTCGTACCCCTCTGGTACGCGTGGGGTCATCGCTCCTCCGGCAGGGGGTCGGTGAAGGGCACGCCGGCGCCGAGGAGTGCGTCCACGGCGGCCACGGCGTCGGCGAGCCGCTTGTCGTGTGCCCCGGTCAGGACGCGGAAGTCCCGTCCGGTGCGGACCAGTTCGGCGTGGAAGCGTCCGGTCATCCACGGGCGCAGCTCCTCGCCCTCCCGCAGCCCGTCGTCCTCGAAGACCACGCCCTCGTGGTCGGTGAGCAGCCACAGGTGCTGCGCCGCGGGCTCGGGCACGGCGGGGTACGGGCGCCCGTCCATGTAGCGCTCGTGCCAGACCGTCGTGGCGAAGGCGTCGGTGTCGCAGAACAGCACGGGCGAGCCGGTGCGCGCGGCCGCGTCCTCGCGCCGCCGCTGCTCGCGCGCGATCACCGGGAACTCCTCGGAGGAGAAGGTGACGTCGGCCCAGTCCGCGCCCGGCCGCCGCGCGCGCAGCGCGGCCAGCTTCCGCTCGCTGTACTCGCGCCCGTACTCGTCCACGCACCGCGTCGAGGCCCACACGCCGCCGCGCGCCCGGTAGTGCGCGGTGAGTGCCCGCGCCATCGTGGTCGTCCCGGTGGACTCGGCGCCGAGGACGACGACACGGCGTACGAGCGCGGCCCGTACGGGCGCGGCGAGGAACTCCCAGGTGCCGACGGGGTCCTCGCGCACGGCCGTCCCCGACACCGGAAAGGCCGAGCGCGCCGGGTCCACGGCCACGTGCCGCGCCCCGAACCGCCGCGCCAGCTCGTCCCCGTACGCCTCGGACGTGAAGACGGTGTCGACCGGCTCGGGCACCGCTCCGCGGAAGACCGCCATGTGCGCGGCCCACACGTCGGGGTCGTTCAGATCCATCGGAACGTCGTCGACGGCTCCGATCACCGTGACGTCCGGATGCACCTCCCGCATCCACGCCACCCGCTCGTCGAGCGGCACGGATTCCACCGAGGCCGCACACACGAGCACGGTGAGCCGCTCACACCGCGCCACCGCCTCCCGTACGAGGTGGTGGTGGCCGGCGTGCGGCGGATAGAACTTGCCGAGGACGAGGCCGTGCCCGCTCACGCGAGGACCGCCTTCGCGCGCGGGCTCGGCTCACGGCTCCAGTTGCGCAGCCCGAGCACGCACAGGGCCATGAAGCCCACGTACAGGAGCGAGGTCAGATACAGCTCCTTGTACGCGTAGAGCGGGATGTAGATCACGTCCGCCGCGATCCACAGCCACCACGATTCGAGCCGCTTGCGGCACTGGCCGTACGTGGCGGTGAGCGAGAGCGCCGTGGTCAGCGCGTCCCAGAACGGGACCGTGGAGTCGGTCGCCCGGTCGAGCAGCAGCGTGATCGCGAGCGTGCCCACCACCCCTGCCGCGCCCAGCCAGATCCACTCGGTACGCGTCGTGCGCCGTACCGGAAGGGACTCCGACGAGCCGGGACCACCCCCGTGGGCCCAGGTCCACCAGCCGTACGCGGCAAGGGTGATGAAGACGAGCTGCAGTCCGGCGTCCGCGTAGAGGCCGGCCTGCGTGAACAGGAGGATGAAGAACAGGTTGTTGGCGATGCCGATCGGCCAGTTGGCGATGTGCTGCCGCGCGACCAGCCAGACACACAGCGCCCCGCTGCCGAAACCGAGCACCTCGGTCCAGCTGACCGGGGTGTCGAGCAGCGTGAACAACGGCTGCTGCAACGGATCCAGCACGTCTTGGAGACTCATTCCCGCCCCTCCCCTTTAATAGTCGAGTTGACTATAAACACAATCCGGGTCCGGGCACAAGAAAAAACGGCCGGCCCCGAAGGACCGGCCGCGTTTCCACGGTGCTTACAGCTCGACCTCGCGCATCAGCATGCCCACCTCGGTGTTGCTGAGCCGCCGCAGCCAGCCCGACTTCTGGTCGCCCAGACCGATCGGACCGAAGTGCGTACGCACCAGCTTCTCGACCGGGAAGCCCGCCTCGGCCAGCATCCGGCGCACGATGTGCTTGCGGCCCTCATGGAGGGTCACCTCGACCAGGTAGTTCTTGCCGGTCTGCTGCACGACGCGGAAGTGGTCGGCGCGCGCGTAGCCGTCCTCCAGCTGGATGCCGTCCTTGAGGATCTTGCCGATCTCACGCGGCAGCGGGCCCGTGATGGCCGCCAGGTACGTCTTCTTCACGCCGTACCGCGGGTGCGTGAGGCGGTGCGCCAGCTCGCCGTGGTTGGTGAGCAGGATGATGCCCTCGGTCTCGGTGTCCAGCCGGCCCACGTGGAACAGCCGCGTCTCGCGGTTGGTCACGTAGTCGCCGAGGCACTGGCGCCCGTCCGGGTCCTCCATGGTGGAGACGACGCCGGCCGGCTTGTTGAGCGCGAAGAACTGGTACGACTGCGTGGCCACGGTCAGCCCGTCGACCTTGATCTCGTCCTTCTCGGGCTGCACCCGCAGGCCCTGCTCCAGGACGATCTCGCCGTTGACCTCGACCCGGGCCTGCTCGATGAGCTCCTCGCAGGCGCGGCGCGACCCGTAACCGGCGCGCGCGAGCACCTTCTGGAGGCGCTCGCCCTCCTGCTCGGCGCCGGGGAAGGTCTTCGGGAGCTTCACGTCCTTCTTGCCCGCGTACCGCTCCCGGTTGCGCTCCTCCTGCCGGGTCTCGTACTCGCGGGAGGTCGCGGGCGCCGTACGGCGTGCGCCGCGGGCTCCGCTGCCCTGCGAGGTGCGGGGACCGCCCTTGGCGCCACCGCGCGCGGAGTCGCCGCGGCCCCTCCTGGGTGCGCCGCCGCCGTCCGCGGGGTCGACGTCATAGCGCCGCTCCTCGGGGCGCGGCTTGCGCGGACGGCCCGCGCCGCCGCCCTGTCCGCCCTGCCGGTCGTCGCGGCTGTTTCCGGCCCCGCGGTAGTTGCCGCGGCCGCCGCTGTTCCCACTGCTACGGCCACCGCTGTTGCCACCACGGCTCCCGCCGTTGTTTCCGCTGTTCCTGCCGTTGCTACGCATCAAAGTTCCGTCTTGTCGTCATCGTCGGTATCCGGTGCATCCGGATCGAACGACGGGACCCCTTCCAATGTGTCGGCCTCGATCGCCTCCGCCTCGGGCAGGAAGGGCGCGAGCTCCGGGAGCTCGTCCAGGCCGCGCAGGCCCATCCGCTCCAGGAAGTAGTTCGTCGTCCTGTACAGGATCGCACCTGTTTCGGGTTCCGCGCCCGCCTCCTCGACCAGACCCCGCTGCAGCAGGGTCCGCATCACGCCGTCGCAGTTCACGCCGCGGACCGCGGAAACCCGGGAGCGGCTGACCGGCTGGCGGTACGCGACCACGGCGAGCGTCTCCAGGGCCGCCTGGGTGAGCCGGGCCTGCTGCCCGTCCAGGACGAAGCGCTCCACGGCCGCCGCGTACTCGGGCCGGCTGTAGAACCGCCAGCCGCCCGCGATCAGCCGCAGCTCGAAGCCGCGGCCCTGCACGGTGTACTCGTCGGCCAGCTCCCGCAGCGCGTCGGCGATCTTCCGCCGCGGCCGGTCCATGATCTTGGCGAGATGCTCCTCGGTGACGGGTTCGTCGACGACCATGAGCACCGCCTCCAGCGCGGGCCTGAGGTCGAGGCCGGCGACGTCCAGGAGCCCGGCGGGGCTCTGCTCTGCGGTACTCACACCTTCTCCTTGGTGTCGTCCGGCACCTCGGGCGCCCGGTCGAACTCGTCCGTGACCAGCGACTCGGCCCCGTCCTCCCCGGTCCAGCGCACCATCAGCTCGCCGAGGGCCTCGTCCTGGTCGAGGGCGACCGCCTTCTCTCGGTACAGCTCCAGGAGGGACAGGAAGCGGGCCACGACGGTCAGGGTGTCGTCGGTGTCGCCGATCAGCTCGCTGAAGCTGGCCCGCCCCACCTCCTTCAGCCGCGCCACCACGATCCCGGCCTGCTCCTGCACGGAGACGAGCGGGGCGTGGATGTGCTCGACGTACACCTGCGGCTTGGGCTTGGGCTGCATCGCCTTGACCGCGAGCTTCGCGAAGCCCTCCGCGCCGATGCTGATGACGACCTCGGGGAGCAGGTCGGCGTGGTGCGGTTCGAGACCGACGGTACGGGGGTGGCGGCGGGACTCGTCGTCGAGCCGCCCACTGAAGATCTCCGCGATCTGTTTGTACGCGCGGTACTGGAGCAGCCGCGCGAACAGCAGGTCGCGCGCTTCGAGCAGCGCCAGGTCGCCCTCGTCCTCCACCTCGGCGGAGGGCAGCAGCCTGGCCGCCTTCAGATCGAGCAGCGTCGCGGCGACGACCAGGAACTCGGTCGTCTGATCCAGGTCCCAGTCACTGCCGAGGCCCCGGATGTACGTCATGAACTCATCGGTGACCTTCGACAGCGCGACCTCGGTGACGTCGAGCTTGTGCTTGGCGATGAGCTGCAGCAGGAGGTCGAAGGGCCCCTCGAAGTTCGCGAGCCGCACCTTGAACTTGCCGTCGTCGGCGGGGGGTTCGGTGGGATCGAGGTCGGGCTCGGGCTCCGGCTCGGCGACCGCGACGGCAGCCGGTTCGACGTCCACGGCCGGCTCGGGCGGGACCACGACGGGCTCGTCCGGCTCGACCGGCTCGGCCTCCACCACGTCCTCACCGGCGCCGTCACCGACACCCACCCCAGGCCCCGCCCCCGGACCACGCCCGAGCATGCGGCGGGAACGGCGGGAGGGAGCGGTCGGGTCGTCGGTCATCGTGGTCCAAGGGCGGCGGCAGACAGGAACGGGCGGAGCAGTCCGCAGGCTACCGCCCCGCGGTACGGCGCCCTCGAACGCCGTACCGGAAACTCACCGGCCCCGGAGCCGCCGTACCAGAATGCTGGCGTCGCCGCGGGACTCCAGATCGGCGAGCACCACGGCCACCGCCTCGCGCACGATCCGTCCGCGGTCCACCGCGAGGCCGTGCTCGCCGCGCAGGACGAGCCGCGCGTGTTCGAGGTCCATCAGTTCCTCGGCGGAGACGTACACGGTGATCTTCTCGTCGTGCCGCTCACGCCCACTGGGCCGCCGCGTGGCGCGCCCTCGCTTGCGGGCGGAACCGGACGAGGAAGCAGCCGCCCCCGCACCGGACTTGGCACCGCCCGAACCCCCGGAACCTTCGCCCCGCTGCGCGGAGGCAGGCTCCTCGTCCTCGGAGCGCGTCCGCGAGGCCGCCCCCGACTCGGCCTCCGCGGGCGCGTGTTCGGCCTCGTCGGAGCCGCTGCCGGACGCCGCGGCCGCCGCGTCGCTCTCACCGGCGGGCGCGGGCACCCGCGGCTCGCCGTTCGCCTGCTTGCGCGGAGACGACGACTGCAGCGCCATGCCCCCGGTCGTACGGAACAGTTCGTCGGCCCCGGGCAGACTCACTCGGCGTGACACCGGGCGAGCACCTCCCTGGCGAGCTGACGGTAGGCGGCCGCACCAACGGAGTTGGAGGCGTACGTGGTGATCGGCTCGCCGGCGACCGTGGTCTCCGGGAAACGGACCGTACGCCCGATGACCGTGTGGTAGACGTGATCGTCGAAGGCCTCGACGACGCGCGCGAGCACCTCACGGCTGTGCACCGTGCGCGAGTCGTACATCGTCGCGAGGATGCCGTCCAGCTCCAGGTCGGGGTTGAGACGTTCCTGCACCTTCTCGATCGTCTCGGTGAGCAGCGCGACACCGCGCAGCGCGAAGAACTCGCACTCGAGCGGCACGATCACCTTGTGCGCGGCAGTAAGCGCGTTCACGGTCAGGAGACCGAGGGACGGCTGACAGTCGATCACGATGTAGTCGTAGTCCTGCATCAGCGGCTTGAGCGCACGCTGCAGCGTGGACTCGCGCGCGACCTCGCTCACCAGCTGCACCTCGGCAGCCGACAGGTCGATGTTGCTGGGCAGCAGGTCCATGTTGGGGACCGCGGTCTTCAGGAGCACCTCGTCGGCCGCCATGCCCCGCTCCATGAGCAGGTTGTAGACGGTGAGGTCGAGCTCCATCGGGTTGACACCGAGACCGACCGAGAGGGCACCCTGCGGGTCGAAGTCGACGAGCAGCACGCGGCGGCCGTACTCGGCGAGCGCCGCGCCCAGGTTGATGGTCGACGTGGTCTTGCCGACGCCGCCCTTCTGGTTGCACATCGCGATGATCTTCGCGGGCCCGTGGTCCGTCAGCGGACCAGGGATCGGGAAGTACGGCAGCGGCCGCCCGGTCGGGCCGATGCGCTCCCGACGCTGGCGGGCAGCGTCCGGGGCCAGCGTGGCCGCGTATTCGGGATCGGGCTCGTACTCGGCGTCGGGGTCGTAGAAGTGGCCCTCGGGCAGTTCGTCGATATCGGCGAACTGCGTCGGGGTCTCACCACTCCGGTCGCCGGCCATGGCGTTCACTTGATGGCCATCCATGCTCTGGTGGGCGTGCAGCGTCTGCGTGGGGGCGATGCGCTGTGTGTTCTGTCGCTCGGCGAAGGTTCGTACGGCTACTGAGCCGACTGCCCCGACAGGACCGACAGCTTCGGACCCCGGGGGGACCGATCCCTGCGCAGGCATTCCTGGTTGGCCACCCCCGGGAGTAAATGTCGACTCATTCACAAGTCGTCTTACCTCCTTGGGTGACCAGGAACATTTATCGATAGGTCAGCGTGACAGCATGCCGACGGTTGGCGACTCTATGGCGTGTCACCGGTCCGCAGCAACACAATCCGCCGGACCCGGCCCGATGTGTCGGCAAAGGAACAGCCGCCTGTCAAGGGTGGACCGAGCCTGTACAGCGACCACTCGACTGGTTTCACGGGTGTGCGAAACGGTTGAACCGTTACGTTCGACGCGAGTTGACCGTCCCTCGCAAACGTGACGGGATACACAGACGGCCGGACCTTGGTACACAAGATCCGGCCGTCTGCGTCAGGTTGACGCGGCGGGTTGACCGATCGCCCCGGGAGGGCGCTCAGTTCAGCCGAGCAGGGTGCTCAGCTCGACGTGCTCCATGCCGTGCGCTTCGGCGACGGGGCCGTAAACGACCTGGCCGTCATGGGTGTTGAGGCCCAGCGCGAGCGCGGGGTCACGGCGCAGCGCCTCCACCCAGCCACGGTTGGCGAGTTCGACGATGTACGGCAGCGTCGCGTTGGTCAGCGCGTACGTCGAGGTGTTCGGCACCGCGCCCGGCATGTTGGCCACGCAGTAGAAGACCGAGTTGTGCACCTTGAAGGTCGGCTCGGCGTGGGTGGTCGGGTGCGAGTCCTCGAAGCAGCCGCCCTGGTCGATCGCAATGTCGACAAGAACACTTCCGGGCTTCATCCGGGAGACGAGCTCGTTGGTGACGAGCTTCGGCGCCTTGGCGCCGGGGATCAGGACGGCACCGACCACGAGGTCGGCGTCGAGGACGGCCTTCTCGAGCTCGTACGCGTTGGACATGATCGCGCGCACCTTGGTGCCGAAGATCTTGTCGGCCTCGCGCAGCTTGTTGACGTCCTTGTCGAGCAGCGTCACGTGGAAGCCGAGCCCGACGGCGATCTGCGTGGCGTTCCAGCCGGAGACACCGGCGCCGATGACGACGGCCTTGCCCGGGTGGGTGCCGGGCACACCGCCCGGCAGGACACCGCGGCCGCCGGCCGGGGCCATCAGGTGGTAGGCGCCGACCTGCGGGGCGAGACGGCCCGCGACCTCGGACATCGGGGCGAGCAGCGGCAGCGCGCGGCCCGCGGTCTCGACGGTCTCGTACGCGATGGCGGTGGTGCCGGACTCGATGAGCGCGTCCGTGCACTCCTTGGAGGCGGCGAGGTGCAGGTACGTGAAGAGCGTCTGGTCCTTGCGGAGGCGGTGGTACTCCTCCGCGATCGGCTCCTTGACCTTCAGGAGCAGGTCGGCGGTGGCCCAGACCTCGTCGGCGGTCGGCAGGATCGTCGCGCCCGCGGCGGTGTACTCCTCGTTCGAGATCGAGGAGCCGACACCGGCGTCGCGCTCGATGAAGACCTGGTGGCCGTGGCGCACGAGCTCGTGCACGCCGGCAGGGGTGATCGCCACCCGGAACTCGTTGTTCTTGACCTCGCGGGGGATGCCGACCTTCATCGTCGATCACGGTCCTTGGCTCAGGGAAATTCACGGGCATTGATGTACGAACCCGTACGCAGAGAGCGCACCGGGCAATGGCCGCGGAAGGTGGCGGCGGAGCCAGTCTAATGAAGGATGACGCGCTGTCTAGCCTTTGAAAGCTTCAATCTGATCTGGATGCACTACGGATTTCGTAGGCCATCGGCTCCGGCTGCCCACAGACCGCCGGACTATTGCGTTCCGTGGAGCTCTTCTCCCAGCATGCGCTCGGCGGCGGCCCGGTGCAGTCCGGCGGCCGTGGTGTCCCCGAGCCGGTCCAGGGTGTCCGCGAGGCGCAGCTGGAGCGCGGCCTGCAGCCGGACGTCCTCGGCCTTGCGGGCCCACTCCACGGCCTCCTGGCAGGTGCGCAGCGACTCCTCGGGCCGCCCCGCGTACTCCTGCACCCGTGCCATCTCGCTGAGCGCCCGCGCGTACGACGGCACATCGGCCTCCTTGCGGTACCCGGTGGCCGCCGAGCGCCAGCTGCGCAGTGCCTCGCCGTACTGGCCCGCATACGTGTGCACGGTCCCGAGCCGCCCGTACAGCCGCGCCGCCTCGGCCCGCTCGCCGCGCGCGAGCCGCTGCGCGAGCGCGCGCCCGAACCAGTCGGCGGCCCGGTGCCAGTCCCCCAGCTCCTGGTGGGCCCCGCCGATGGACTCCATGGCGCGCCCGGAGGCGTACGGGTCCGAGGCGGCCCGTGCGGTGTCCAGGGCGGCCCGGTAGCGGGCGAGGGCCTCCTCGGTCCGGCCGGTCTGCGCGTCGAGGTCCGCGAGGTTCAGGAGGGCGGCGGCCTTCTCGCGCGGCAGGTCGCGCCGCTCCGCCACGTCCAGGACCAGACCGTGGATTCCGTACAGCTCGGGAGCCGCCGCCTCGGTGCCGTGGTGGGCGACCAGGGCGCGGGTGAGCGCGGCCATCAACCGGCGCGCGAGCGTGTCGAGTTCACCGTCGGCGACCGCGAGGCGCGCCGAGGCGAGCAGCGCGGGCCGCCGCTGCCGCAGCCACGCGGCGGCGGCCTCGGGGTGCGGAAAGCGCAGGGCGCGGGGCAGTCCGGCGAGCTTTTTCCTGGCGGGAGACCCGTCCGGCTCGGTGACGGCGCGGCAGGACTGCAGCAGCCGTACGGTCCGCTCCAGCATCCTGGCCCGTGCGAGCTGCACCTCGGCGGGCCGGTCGTGCGCCTCGGTGAGGGCCTTGAGCAGCGGGTGCAGGGCGCCGGGCACCTCGTACTGCTCACCGCTCGCCCGCCGCAGCAGACCGAGCGCGGCGAAGTCGTCAAGGGTCGTACGGGCCGCCGACACCGAGCAGCCGGCCAGCGCGGACGCGGTGTGCGCGTCGGCGAGGCCCGCGGGGGCCAGGGCGAGAAGTCGCAGTATCCGGGCAGCCGGGGAGGGCAGCGACTCGTACAGGAAGCGGAAGACGCGGGCCAGGGAGTCCTTGGTGCCGGTCTCGTCCTCCGGCACGTTGCGCAGCGCCTTGCCCAGCTCGGCGACGGACGCCTTGGGCCGCGCGGCGAGCCAGCCGCCCGCGAGCACGAGGGCCGCGGGCTGGTGGGCGCAGAGCTCGGCGAGGGACTCGGCCGCCCGCGGATCGACGGTGATGCGTACGGACCCCGTGCAGCTGCTGAGCAGTTCCAGCGCGGACTTGGTGTCGAGGCCGCCGAGGGTGCACGGCCGTACGTCGGAGATCCCGGTGAGCGGCCCCGCGGAGGTGGCGACGACAAGGCAGTCGGGCG
This sequence comes from Streptomyces sp. NPDC050418, assembly GCF_044458745.1. Classification (NCBI taxonomy): domain Bacteria; kingdom Bacillati; phylum Actinomycetota; class Actinomycetes; order Kitasatosporales; family Streptomycetaceae; genus Streptomyces; species Streptomyces sp. NPDC050418. The sequence goes on along the minus strand of NZ_JBITIG010000004.1, from coordinate 27,680 downwards.
CGTCCGGGAGGAGCGGCTCGACCTGCTCGGCGTCGACCGCGCCGTCCAGGATCAGCAGCACCCGGCGTACCGAGAGCGCGGTCCGCAGCGCCTCGGCCAGCTCGTCCTCGCCCGCGCCGGGGGTGGTCGGGAAGTCCAGGGCGTCGAGCAGTTCACGCGCGGTGCGCTCGGTCGGCACCCGGCTGCCGTCGGGCTCGGCGAGCTGGGCCCGCAGCGTGCCGTCGGGGTAGCGGCCGGCGAGCTGTCCGGCGAGTTCGTCGGCGAGGGCGGTGCGGCCCGAGCCGGGGCGGCCCGCGATGAGCAGAACGCGGGCACGCGGTGGTCTGCGGCCGGCGAGGGTGTCGAGCCCGGTGCGCTCGATGTCGGCGCGCAGCTCCTTCAACTCCCGCTGCCGGCCGACGAATTCACGCGGCGCGCGTCCGAGGCCGTCCTCGGTCCGCGTCGATGCCGAGTGGGTGTCCACCGCCTGATCCGTCACGGGTCATGCTCCCGTCCAGCCGCACCGCCACGGCCGCGGCTGCGGCCGGGGAAGAGACGGGGACACCGGGGTGCTCCCCGGCGTTTTCCGTCGTCGTCGAGCGTAGTTCACGCATCGTGACGAAAGCCGGGGAGCGCGGCGGACAGATCCCTCGATCGGATCAGCCGATGGTCACACCGATGCTCAGACCTCGAAGGGCCGGGCCGGCCACGGGGCTTCGGCGGGACGCAGCGCGTCGAGCCCGTCGCCCTGCTGTGCGGCGACCAGCGAAAGGACACCGGTCACCAGGCAGTTGTTCTGCAGTTCGCCCGCGAACACGCCCCTCACGACCTCGTCGACCGGCACGCGCCGCAGCTCCATGTCGGCCTCTTCCTCGGCCACTTCGAAGCGCTTGCCTTCCGCCTCGGAGAGATCGCGTGCGAGGAACACGCGTACGGCTTCGTCGCTGCCGCCGGGCGTCGGGTACAGGTCGACGAGCACCCGCCAGTCCTCCGCCTTGACGTGCGCCTCCTCGTACAGCTCGCGCTGCGCGGCGTGCAGCGGGTTCTCGCCGGGGACGTCGAGGAGCCCGGCGGGGATCTCCCACAGCTTCTGCCGTACGGGGTGACGGTACTGGCGGATCACCAGGACCCGGCCGAGATCGTCGAGCGCGAGCACCGCGACCGAGCCCGGGTGCACCTGGTAGTCACGGCGTGCGACGGTCCCGTCGGGCATCACCACGTCGTCGGTGCGCACGCTTGTCTTCTTGCCGGCGAAGGGCGTCGCGCTGGCCGTGGTCTCCCACGCTTCGGCGGTGTCCTTGATCGTCATGGCGTACGTCCTCCCACGTGCCCAGAAACGCAGAAACCGGGGTACGCGCCTCGCGTTGAGGCCCGTACCCCGGCAACCGTATCGTCTGCGGTTTTACTTGCCGGACTTACCCGTCTTGCGCTCCACGGCGGCCTTCACCAGGCCCGCGAACAGCGGGTGCGGACGCGTGGGACGCGAGCGCAGCTCCGGGTGGGCCTGGGTGGCGACCAGGTAGGGGTGGATCTCGCGCGGGTACTCGACGTACTCGACGAGCTTGTTGTCCGGGGACGTGCCGGAGAACTGGATGCCGGCCTTCTTCTCGAGGTCCGCGCGGTAGGCGTTGTTGACCTCGTAGCGGTGGCGGTGGCGCTCCTCGACGTACTCCTTGCCGTCGTACGTCTCGCGCACGATGGAGCCCTCGGCGAGCTTCGCCGGGTACATGCCGAGCCGCATGGTGCCGCCCATGTCGCCCTCACCGGCGACGATGTCGAGCTGCTCGGCCATCGTGGAGATGACCGGGTGCGCGGTGGCGGAGTCGAACTCGGTGGAGTTGGCGTCCGGGATGTCGGCCAGGTTGCGAGCGGCCTCGATCACGATGCACTGCAGGCCGAGGCAGAGGCCGAGCAGCGGGATCTTGTTCTCGCGGGCGTACGTGATGGCGCCGACCTTGCCGTTGACTCCGCGGTCGCCGAAGCCGCCGGGGATGCAGATCGCGTCGACGTCGCCGAGCTGCTTGGCGGCGCCGGCCGGGGTCTTGCAGTCGTCGGAGGTGACCCACTTGACCTTGACCCGGGCCTTGTTGGCGAAGCCGCCGGCGCGCAGCGCCTCGGTGACCGAGAGGTAGGCGTCGGGCAGGTCGATGTACTTGCCGACCAGGGCGATGGTGATCTCGTGGTTCGGGTTGTGCACCCGGTCGAGGAGGTCGTCCCACTGGGTCCAGTTCACGTCGCGGAACGGGAGGTCCAGCTTGCGGACGACGTACGCGTCCAGGCCCTCGGTGTGCAGCACCTTCGGGATGTCGTAGATCGACTTGGCGTCGATGGCGGCGACCACGGCGGCCTCGTCGACATCGCACATCAGCGAGATCTTGCGCTTGATGGACGAGGGCACCTCGCGGTCGGCTCGCAGCACGATCGCATCCGGCTGGATACCGATGTTGCGCAGCGCGGCGACGCTGTGCTGGGTCGGCTTGGTCTTGAGCTCGCCGGAAGGGCCGATGTAGGGCAGCAGCGAGATGTGCACGACGAAGACGTTGTCGCGGCCGACCTCGTGGCGGACCTGGCGGACGGTCTCCAGGAACGGCAGCGACTCGATGTCGCCGACCGTGCCGCCGACCTCCGTGATGACGACGTCGACGTCGTCCGTGGCCATGCGGCGGATGCGGTGCTTGATCTCGTTGGTGATGTGCGGGATGACCTGCACGGTGTCACCGAGGTACTCGCCGCGGCGCTCCTTGGCGATGACCGTCGAGTAGACCTGGCCGGTGGTGACGTTGGCCGAGCCGTCGAGGTCGACGTCGAGGAAGCGCTCGTAGTGGCCGATGTCCAGGTCGGTCTCGGCGCCGTCGTTGGTGACGAACACCTCGCCGTGCTGGAACGGGTTCATCGTGCCCGGGTCGACGTTCAGGTACGGGTCGAGCTTCTGCATCGTGACCCGAAGACCCCGGGCCTTCAGGAGCGCACCCAGGCTGGAGGCCGTGAGGCCCTTGCCGAGGGAGGAGGCGACACCCCCGGTGACGAAGATGTGCTTGGTCGTCGTGGCTTTGGGCGGCATGGCCAAGAGGGGGCTCCCGTGGTCGCGAAGTGGTCTGCGTACCGGCTGCTCCCTGGTCTCTCCGTCAGATGAAGGAGGGGAGGGGCCGTCGCTGCGGTCGGGGGTTTTTCGCCCACCGGTCCACGGGCTACCAGGGTATCAGCGACACGGGGAGCCTGCTTCCGGCCACCCGGGGGGCCGTTGCGGACGGGCACATTCCGTGGCCGACGGTTGACGCGACGTATACGAAATTGTGGACGTGAATGAATCTTGGATGCCACCTCACCCGATCAGCCGTAGCGCTTTGCCCACAGGCCCGGACAGATCAATAGGGTGCGCGTATCCTGCTCGGAATACGCTGCGAGCCGGCCGGCAGAGGCACCATCCCGCCCGCTCCGGACCCAAGTGCTCGTCAACGACCCTTGACTGCAACGCAAGCGCCCCGGGAGGGGCGGAAGTGGCCGTTCGACTGGGAGATTGCACGTGGCCGGGCGCATCGAGGATTACGCACTCATCGGGGACATGCAGACGGCGGCGCTGGTCTGCAGAGACGGCTCGCTGGACTGGCTCTGTCTGCCCCGCTTCGACTCCCACGCGGTGTTCGCGGGCCTGCTCGGCACCGAGGACCACGGGTTCTGGCGGCTCGGCCCGGCCCATGGCGAGGATCCGCCGCCGGCCGCGGACCGGCGCCGCTACCGCGGCGACTCGCTGATCCTGGAGTCCGAGTGGGACACCCCGCGCGGCACGGTACGGGTCACCGACTTCATGCCGCCGCGCGACGGTGCGCCGCAGCTGATCCGGATCGTCGAGGGCGTCAGCGGCCGGGTGCCGATGCGCTCCGCGCTGCGGATGCGGTTCTCGTACGGGCGGATCGTGCCCTGGGTGCACAAGGTCGACGGGCGGACGGTGGCCGTCGCGGGCCCCGACTCCGTATGGCTGGACACCCAGGCGGAGACCTTCGGCAAGAACCTGACCACGTACTCGGACTTCACCGTCGGCCCCGGTGACCGCATCGCGTTCACGCTCAGCTGGCAGCCCTCGCACAAGGAGCCGCCGCCGCTGCCCGAGCCCGAGGCCGCCCTGGAGGCGACCGACGAGTTCTGGCGCGAGTGGGTCGAGCACTGCACGTACCACGGGCCCTACCGCGAGGCCGTGGTCCGCTCGCTGATCACACTCAAGGCCCTGACGTACGCGCCGACCGGCGGGATCGTGGCCGCGCCCACCACCTCGCTGCCCGAGGACATCGGCGGCAGCCGCAACTGGGACTACCGCTTCACCTGGCTGCGCGACGCGGCCATCACGCTCTCCTCGCTCCTGCGCACCGGCTACCGCGAGGAGGCCCGCGCCTGGCGCGAGTGGCTGCTGCGCGCGGTGGCGGGCGACCCGGAGAACCTGCAGATCATGTACGGGATCGCCGGTGAGCGCGAGCTCGGCGAGAGCGAGCTGGAGTGGCTGCCGGGCTACGAGAACTCCACGCCCGTACGAGTCGGCAACGGCGCGGCGCACCAGCTGCAGCTCGACGTGTACGGCGAGGTCACCGAGGCGCTGCACCTCGCGCACATGACAGGGCTCGCGCGCAACGACTACGCCTCGCTGCTCCAGCTCAAGCTGATCCGCTACCTGGAGACCCACTGGGACCAGCCCGACGAGGGCATCTGGGAGGTGCGCGGCCCGCGGCGGCACTTCGTGCACTCCAAGGTGATGGCCTGGGTGGCGGTCGACCGCACCATCAAGCTGATCGAGTCCGGGGACGCCGACGGTCCGCTGGACAAGTGGCGCGACCTGCGCGACGACATCCACCGTGACGTCTGCGAGAAGGGTTACGACCCGGAGCGCAACACCTTCACGCAGTCGTACGGCTCCAAGGAGCTCGACGCGTCCCTGCTGCTCATCCCCCAGGTGGGCTTCCTGCCGCCGGACGACAAGCGCGTGGTCGGCACGATCGAGGCGATCCAGCGCGAGCTGTCCACGGAGGACGGCTTCGTGCTGCGCTACCCGACCTCCGGGGACGACGCGGGCGTGGACGGCCTGGAGGGTGACGAGGGCGCGTTCCTCGCGTGCTCGTTCTGGCTCGCCGACGACCTCGCGATGATCGGCCGGGTCGACGAGGCCCGCGAGCTCTTCGAGAAGCTGCTCTCCCTGCGGAACGACCTGGGGCTGCTCGCCGAGGAGTGGGATCCGCGGCTGCAGCGCCAGGTGGGGAACTTTCCGCAGGCGTTCAGCCATGTCCCGCTGATCGACACGGCGTTGCGGCTGACGGCTTCGGGGGCGTACGGCGGATAGCGCCTACTTGCCGATCACCTCCCTGGCGGCGCGCTCCCCCTCGGTCGCGCCGCCCTCCATGAAGCCCTGGAAGTCGTAGCTGCAGTGCTCGCCTGCGAAGTGGAGGTTGCCCTGCGGGGTGCCTTCGTAGCCGGCGTAGCGGTGGAGGTAGCCCACCGGCCAGTACGAGTAGGCGCCTTGGGCGAGGGGATTGCGGTGCCAGGCCGAGAGCTGGGCCCTGCCGTTCCATGCGGCCGAGGTGCCCGGAAAGAACGCGTCGATGCCGGCGAGGCGCTCCGCCGCCAGGTTCCGCACGTACCGATCCGATGCGGTGGCGAACGGAGCGGCCGGGGTCAGCGCCTTGGCGAGGCTGCCGCTGCCGTACTGGATGAGGATGCCACCCGTGCCCGGCTGGATCTTGGTGGTGTCCCAGGTCTGCTGGACGTCGGTGTCGGTGAAGCAGTCGCCCGCCGAGGTCCCTGGCCAGGGACCTGTGCCGCGCCAGGGGCGGCTGGTGAACTGCAGGTTGAGCTTGGTGCAGTGGCCCATGCGGGCGTCCCGCAGGAGGTTCGTCATCCGGCTGTCGAGCCCGGCCTTCGCGAGGTCGAGCTGCTGCAGGACGGGCAGCGGGACGCACAGGACCGTGTGGTCGGCGGTGACCGTGCGGGTGGCGCCCGCCTCGCTGAAGGTGAGCGTCTGGGTGCCGTCCGCGTTGGCCCGTACGGCGTTCAGGGACCAGCCGTGGCGCAGGGTGCCGTCGGGCAGGAACTCCGCGATGGCGCGCGGGAGTTGATCGTTGCCGCCGGTGATGTGGTAGCGCTCGTTGGACAGGCCCCAGATGTTGAAGTTGCCGGGATTGGGCTGGTAGCCCATCAGCAGGACGAGGGCCAGCGAGGACTGGTCCTGTGTGTCCGCTCCGTACTCGACGTTGTAGGCCACGTCGAAGAAGCGGCCGAGCGGGGAGTCGTGGCCGCCGGGGACACGGGAGTCGATCCATTCATGGATCGACATGTTGTCCAGGGCGGTGCCCGTCGGGGTGGTCTGGTTCCAGAAGACCTCGCCCGCGTCCATGAGGTCGCGGTGCAGGGCCTGGTAGACGGCGTTGAAGTCCTGTTCCGCCTGTTCGCGCGGGTAGTACTCGCCCTGGAACCACAGGACTTCCTCGGCTCCGTTGGGGCCGCCGCCGAGGAAGTCCTCCGTGGGCAGGTCGAACCGGCGGCACAGTTCGAGGATCTTCTTGTGGCTGGTGTCGATCAGCTCGCCGCCGATCTCCGAGGTCTGGCCGTACGCCCAGTGCTCGCGCTGGGTCCACATCCGGCCGCCGACCCGCGCGGGGTCCGCCTCGTAGAGCGTGCAGGGCAGGCCGGCGTCGTGCAGGGTGAGGGCGGCCGTGAGGCCGGCGATGCCGGCACCGACCACGGCGATGCGGGGTGCCGCGCCCTTGCCGGACGCGGGGGCCGCCGCCGCGGGCGCGGCCTGGGCGGCGACGGCCGTGCCGAGGCCCAGGGCGGCCGCCCGCTTGAGCAGGGTGCGGCGCGAGGAGCCGCGGACCTCGGCCGGATCGAGGCCGAGCCGGTCGGCCGCGGCGCGCTCGGCGGCCATGCGGTGCAGGGCGTGCATCAGGTGCGTACGAGCCATGGGAACGCTCCTCGGATCGTCAGACGCCGGCGGGAGTGGTGGGGGTGTCCTCGCGTTCGGCCGCGTCCTCCAGGACGATCCGGCCGATGATCTCGTAGCGCTCGGGCCGCTTGGCCTTGAGATGGAGGCCGAGTCCGAGGCCGCCGAAGAAGACAGCTCCCACCACCCAGGGGATGGCCTTGAAGAAGACGGAGTCGGCAGCGAGGCCGGCCGCGGTCTCCATGTTGATCACGAGCAGCACGACCACGGCGATCATGCCGATGCCGCCGAGCAGCGGGGCGACGAGGGTCCTGAACCAGTGCCGGTCCTCGGGGTGGTTCCTGCGGAAGTAGCCGATCACGGCGAACGAGCAGAGCGTCTGCACGATGAGGATCGCCATCGTGCCAAGGATCGCGAGCAGCGTGTACAGGTGGATGTACGGGTCCTGTCCGGTGAGCCAGAAGGCGGCCACGAGCGCGACGGCGATGGCGCTCTGGACGTACGAGGCGATGTACGGGGAGGCGTGCTTGGGGTGCGTACGGCCGAGGGCGGGGTGCAGGAAGCCTTCGCGGCCGATGGCGTACAGGTAGCGCGAGGCGCACTGGTGGAAGGCCATGCCGCAGGCGAACGAGCCGGTGATCAGGAGCCACTGGAAGGTGTCGACGGCCCAGGCCCCGATGTAGGTGTTCGCCGGGTCGAAGAACAGGTCCAGGGGGTTGGCCGACGAGGAGGTCTTGACCGAGCCGGACAGGCCGTTACCGGCGATGGTCATCCACGAGACGTAGATGTAGAAGAGGCCGACGCCGACCACCGAGATCAGGGTGGCGCGCGGGATGACCTTCTTCGGGTTCCTGGACTCCTCGCCGTACATGGCGGTCGATTCGAAGCCGACCCAGGACCAGAAGGCGAAGAAGAGTCCGAGCCCGGCGGAGGCGCCCGTGAAGGCGTTCTTCGGGTTGATCGGCTCGACCGGGATGCCGTCGGGGCCGCCGCCGTTGAGCAGCACGGCCGTGGCGACCACGAACAGGACGGCTATCTCGGCGACCAGCATCACGCCGAGCGCCTTGGCGGTGAGGTTGATGTCGAAGTACGCGAGGACACCGGTCACGGCGAGCATCGCCGCCGCGTACAGGATCCAGGGCCCGTCCCAGCCCAGCTGGTCGGCGACGGTGGTCTTGGTGAAGTACGCGAAGACGCCGACGATCGAGGCCTCGAACACCACGTACGCGAGGACGGCGAGCATGCCGGAGGCCATGCCCGCGATGCGTCCCAGACCGTGCGAGATGAAGCCGTAGAAGGCGCCCGCGGCGGTGATGCGGCGGGCCATGGCCACGTAGCCCACCGAGAACACCGTCAGGACGAGCGTGGCGAACAGATAGCCGGCGGGGGCGCCGGTGCCGTTGCCGAAGCCGACGGCGATGGGCAGGTTGCCGGTCATCGCCGTGATGGGTGCGGCGGTGGCGACGGCCATGAAGACGACACCCATGAGGCCGACGGAGTTCGCCTTGAGCCGGTGCACCTCGGGACGTGGCGCGGGCCCTGGCGCATCGGTACGCGGAGAGGTTTCTGTCATGACCGCGCAGCATGGCCCCGGGTGACGCAGGCCACAACCGACATCACGTCATGCAATCGGCGTGCGGGGACGACGAGTTGTCGCCTTTCAGCGCGGTGGAACCCCCGCTGTGACCGGCCGGTGATGTTCCGGAAACGCGGCCGCAGGTAGCGTCCGGAAGATGAACATGCACGGGCCCGCCGACGGCGGCGGGATCACGGTCCAGCGGGCGCTCGAACTGCCCGGGCTGCGCAGCGGTCTGCCCGAGGTCGTCGTCGGGGCGGACCGGCTGCAGCGGACCGTCCGCTGGGTGCACGCGGGCGAGGTGCCCAATATCGCCTCGCTGCTCAAGGGCGGCGAGCTGCTCCTGACCACAGGGCTCGGGCTCGGTACGCGTCCGGCCGAGCAGCGGGCCTTCGTACGGAAGCTGGCGGAGCGGCAGATCGCGGCCCTCGTCGTCGAACTCGGGCCGCGCTTCGCCCGGTTGCCCACGGCGCTCGTGGAGGCCGCGCGCTCGGCCGGGCTCCCCCTCGTCCAGCTGCACCGCGAAGTGCCGTTCGTGACCGTCACCGAGGAAGTGCACACCGAGATCGTCAACGGGCACTACACGCTCCTCAAGGAGGCCGAGGAGGTGCACCGCCGCTGCACGCAGGCGCTGCTCGGCGGGGGCGGGGTGCCGCAGGTCCTGGCGATCCTCGCGGAGTTCGCGGCCAACCCGGTGTTCCTGGAGACCGCCGACGGACAGCTCCTGTACGCGGCCGGACCGTCCTCCGCCGCGGGCGTCGACCCGCTGCAGGTGTGGGAGGGGCTGCGGGGGCGCTCGCGCGAGAGCGGGCCGCCCGCGAACGCGGTGCTCGTCGACGTGCCCGGCGGCGGCTCCGTCCGCGCGCGGATCGCGCTGCTCGCCGTCGGGGCGCCGCTGCTGCCCGTGCACCGGATCGCGGCCGAGCGCGCCGCGGGGATCCTCGCCGTCGTGCTGATGCAGGCGCGCCAGGAGGAGGAGCTGGCGGCGCGCGGGCGCGGCGACTTCCTGACCGATCTCGCCGAGGGCCGGATCGCCGCGCAGGACGCGCCGGGGCAGGCGCGCGTGCTCGGCTTCAAGCCGGGCGACGGTCCACTGCTCCCGGTCGTGATGCGGCTGCCCGAGGACACGGTGGCCTTCGCACCGGGCGGTGGCTGGGCGGTGCTGGCGCGGGCCGTGTCGGAGGAGCTGGCGTCCGTGGGCGTACCGGTCCTGGTCGGCGTACGGCCGGTGGAGGGCCGGGTACCGCTGCTCGTCGGGCTGCGGGGCGAGTCCGAACGGACGGCCGTGGCGGACCGCGTCGCCGCCGCGCTGCGGTCCGGGGTCGAGCGGGCGGGGCTGCGTCCGGCGGGCCGTGCGCCGGTGGTCGTGGTCGGGGTCGCGGGCGGCTGGGTGGCGGCCTCGGCGGGCCTGCGGCACGCGGCCGAGACGGCGACCGCGGCGCAGGGCCTGTCCGACCGGCCCTGGTACGACGCGCGTCGCCTCGACACCGAGCTGCTCCTGTGGCGGCTGCGCGACCATCCCGATCTGGCCGCGTTCGTGGACCGCGCGATCGGCCCGCTGATCGAACACGACGCACGCGCCAAGCCCCCGCTGCTTCCGACCCTGTCCACGTACCTCACCCACGCGGGCCGCAAGGCCGAAACGGCACGCGAGCTGCATCTGAACCGCCAGACGCTGTACAACCGCCTGGCCCGGATCGCGGAACTGCTGGGCACGGACCTGGACGACCCGCAGACGGTCCTCGCCCTGAGCCTGGCGTTGCGGGCTCGGCGGTTGGTGGGTGGGGGGTAGGCCGGGGCTCGGTGCGGGGCCGGGGTTGGTCGGGTCGACGTGGGCCGAGTTCGTCGGCCGACCGGGGCAGAGGTTCGTCGGCCGACCTGGACCAGGGTTCGTCGCTCGACCTAGGCCGAGGTTCGTCGGCCGACCTGGGCCGAGGGCGGCGCGGTGGCCGGTCGACGTGCGCCGGACGCGGCGCGGCGGCCCGTCGAAGGACGCCCACAGGACCGGTGCCAGTCGGTGGGCGTGAGCCTGAGGCGGGCAGGACGGGTGCCCGGCAAGAGGCGGCCGGACACTGTGCCCGGTCCGGGAGCGTGGCCCCTGTGCCCGGTCCGGGAGCGTGGCCTCGGCGCCCGGTCCGCGAGCGCGACCCCGCACCCGGTCTGCGAGCGCGACCCTGCGCCCGTCCAGGAGCGTGCCCCCTGCGCCTGCCCGGCGAGCGCAAGCCCGCCCCGCCTCAACGAAGCGGCTGCGTCAGTTCGTCGTAGACGCTGAGGACCTGTGCCACCGTCTCGTCCTCCGTCGGCCAGCTTGCCGCCTGGGCGAGGCCCTGGGTGCGTAGCCATGCGCGGCGGCCGGGGTCGGTGAGCAGGAGTTCGACGGCCGAGGCGAGTGCGCGCGCGTCGCCGTACGGGACCAGCTCGGCCGCGTCGCCGACCAGTTCGGGCACTCCCCCGACGGACGTCGCGACCAGCGGCACCCCGGCATGCAGGGCCTCGTGCGCGAGCACCGAGCGGGACTCCCAGCGGCTCGGCAGCACGGCGACATCGGCGGCGGTGAGCAGCTCGGGCACGTCGTCGCGGCGGCCCACGAGGCGGACCGGGAGCCCCTCGTCGTCGATCCGCCGCTGCAGCGCGCCGCGTTCGGGCCCCTCGCCCGCGACCACCAGGAGCGGTACGGGGTCGAGGCCGCGCCAGGTCCGTGCGGCGTCCAGGAGCGTACGGTAGCCGCGGTGCGGTTCGAGGGAGCCGACGGCGAGCAGCAACGGCCGGTCCACGGCGCCGAGTTCGGCGCGCGCCTTGTGCCCGAGCCGGTCCGGGTCGTCGTGCCCGGGCGCGGCGGGACGGCGGGGCGCGGGGAACGCGATCGGCGCGAGCCGCGCGTCACGCGCGCCCCGGCTGCGGGCGCGGTCCACCAGCTCGGAGGACGTGCCGAGCACCACGGACGCGGCCTTCGCCGCACGCCGCTCGATCAGCCGCAGCAGCCGGTCCCGCGAGCCCTCCGCGTGCGCCCGCGTGTGCCAGGTGACGACCAGTGGCGAGCGCCGTCCGGGGCGCGCGAGGGAGGCCCGTACCGCCGCGTGCAGCCCGTGGGCGTGCACCAGGTCGGCCTCCTCGCACACGGCGCGCAGCGCGGCCACCGAGACCGGGTCGACGCGCCGCGGCACGGGCACGAACCGCGCGCCGGCCGCGGTGAATCCGTACAGCGCGTCGAGCCGCTCGGGCGCGCACACCGTGACCTTCACCCCGCGTGCGACAAGACCGCCGGTGAGCGAGCGGACGTGCACCGAGCTGCCGGCGCTGCCGCCACCGAGCACTTGCACGGTGCGCAGCGGCGTCCTGTCCTGCGACGGCTGGCTGCTCGGGTGGCTCACTCTGCTGGTGCTCCTGAATCGGCGTGGACGGCCCGGCAGTTGGGGCCGGCAGGCGCGGTCCTCACCGACGCGTGCCCTGGGTGCTCCGCCAAGGATGCCAGTCCGTACGCACGTTCCGGCACCGCCGAACGGTACGACCTGTGCCGTCGGCGGCAAGGAGAATACCCGGACCACCCACATGGGTGAGCCGTCCGCGCCCGGACAGCGCCCGACCGCGCCCGGCCGCGTGCCGGACGGTCAGCCCTCGCGGGCCGCCGCCAGAAGCTCCTCCGCGTGGGCGCGAGCCGTCTGGGAGTCCTCCTGCCCCGCGAGCATCCGGGACAACTCCCGTACACGGTCCTCGCCTTCGAGGACCTTCACGCCCGAGCGCGTCACCGAGCCGTCGTTGGTCTTCTCGACCAGGAGCTGGCGGTCGGCGAAGGCCGCGACCTGCGGAAGGTGCGTGACGACCACGACCTGCGCGGACCGGGCCAGGCGCGCCAGGCGCCGGCCGACCTCGACCGCCGCCTTGCCGCCGACACCGGCGTCGACCTCGTCGAAGAGATAGGTCGGCACGGGGTCGGAGCCCGCGAAGACGACCTCGACCGCGAGCATCACACGGGACAGCTCACCGCCGGACGCGCCCTTCGCGATCGGCCGCGGCGGCGCGCCGGGGTGCGGGGCGAGCAGCAGCTCGACCTCGTCGACTCCGGACGAGGTGTAGGCGACGGTGCGGCCGCCGACCTCGATGCCGTCCGGGTCCTCGGTCTGCCCGATGGCGATCGTGACCCGCGCGTGCGGCATCGCGAGCGAGGCCAGCTCGGCGGTGACAGCCGCTGCGAAGCGCTCGGCGGCCTCGCCGCGCGCGTCGGTCAACGCCTGGGCGAGACCGGACAGTTCACCCCGGAGCGCGTCGCGCTCGGCCGTCAGCTCGCCGATCCGCTCGTCATCGCCGTCGAGCTCGCCGAGCCGTCCGGCGCTCGCCTCGGCCCAGGCGAGGACGCCGTCGATGGTGTCGCCGTACTTGCGGGTCAGCTGGGTGAGCGCGGCACGCCGCTCCTCGACCGCGGCCAGCCGCAGCGGATCGGCGTCGAGGTCGTCGGCGTACCCGGCGAGCTCGCCCGCCACGTCGGCGAGCAGGATCCCGATCTCACCGAGCCGCTCGGCGAGCCCGGACAGGGCCGCGTCATGCGCCCGCACGGCGTCGAGGGCGCGCTGCGCGCCGCCGACCAGCATCCCCGCGTCGACGCCCTCGGGGTCCTCGGGGTTGCCGGCGAGCGCGCCGTGCGCGGCGGTCGCCGCGGAGGCCAGCGCCTCGGCGTGCCCGAGCCGCTCCGCCTCGGCGGCCAGCTCCACGTCCTCCCCGGCGCGCGGTTCGACGGCGGCGATCTCCTCCAGACCGAAGCGCAGCAGATCGGCCTCCTGCGCGCGCTCGCGGGCGCGCGTGGTGATCTCGTCGAGCTCACCGCTGACGGCGCGGAAGCGCTTGTACGCGGCCACGTACTTGGCGAGCGGAACGGCGACGGCGTCCCCGGCGTACCGGTCCAGGGCCTGCCGCTGCCGAGCCGGCTTGAGCAGCCCCTGCTGATCGGTCTGGCCGTGCACGGCGACCAGGTCCTCGGCCAGTTCGCCGAGCAGCCCGACGGGCACGCTGCGGCCGCCGAGATGGGCCCGTGAGCGGCCCTCGGCGGAGACGGTGCGGCTGATCAGCAGCGCCCCGTCGTCGAGCTCGGCCCCGGCCTCCTCGGCCCGCACGGCCGCCGTGGCGTCGCCGGGCACCCTGATCCGCCCCTCGACGACGGCGTTCTTGGCGCCGATCCGTACGAGGGCGGCATCGGCGCGACCGCCGAGCAGCAGGCCCAGGCTGGTGACGACCATGGTCTTGCCCGCGCCGGTCTCACCGGTGACCGCGGTGAAGCCGGGCGACAGCTCGACCACCGCGTCGTCGATGACTCCTAGCGACCGTATCCGCATCTCCTCCAACACGGACACGACCTTACGAGGTCCGGGCCGCGCTGTGCGACGGGCCCTGCCAGGGTGCCCCGATCGGGCGGGTGACACACAGGGTGAAGTCCGGCGGTATCACCCACCGCGCGCCCCTGCCCGCACCCGTCCGGGACTACTGCGGCGCCCCGCGCCACCCCGACACCGGCAGCGCGAACTTCGCCACCAGGCGGTCCGTGAACGACGCGTGGTGGAGCCGGGCCAGACGCACCGGCACCGCGCCCCTGCGGACCTCGACGCGGGCGCCCTCGGGCAGCTCCAGGGTGCGGCGGCCGTCGCACCACAGCACCCCGTGCGGCGTGTCCGGCTGCACCTCGACGGCGAGCACCGATGACGGCGAGGTCACCAGCGGCTTGGCGAACAGGGCGTGGGCGCTGATCGGCACCATGAGCAGCGCCTCGACCTCCGGCCACACCACGGGCCCGCCCGCCGAGAAGGCATACGCGGTCGACCCGGTGGGCGTCGCGCACACGATCCCGTCGCAGCCGAAGCCGCTCACCGGCCGTCCGTCGATCTCCAGGACGACCTCGAGCATCCGCTCGGGTGACACCTTCTGCACGGCCGCCTCGTTCAGCGCCCAGTCCGTGTGCACCACGTTGCCGTTGCTGCGGACGCGGACGTCGAGCGTCATGCGCTCCTCGACCTCGTACTCCCGGGTCACCACCCGGTCCACGACCTTGTCCAGGTCGTCCCGCTCGGCCTCGGCGAGGAAGCCGACCCGGCCGAGGTTCACCCCGAGCATCGGGACACCCGAGGCGCGCGCGAACTCGGCGCCGCGCAGCAGCGTCCCGTCGCCGCCGAGCACGATCAGGAGTTCACAGCCGTCGAGCGCCTCCGGAGTCGCCTCCGGGATCAGCTCGACGGACGGCGGCAGCGGCAGATCGGCCGCCTCGTGCGCGAGCACGCGTACGCCGAGACCGCAGCGCAGCAGCCCCTGGACGACGAGTTCGGCACTGCGGATGGCGGCGGGGCGGCCGGTGTGCGCGAGAAGGAAGACCGTACGGTCCGGGTCTTCAGGGCACTGCGCCGCACCCTTGTCCGTCTGACTCGTCAACTGGGTCCCTCCGCCACCGCTCGGTCGACATCGGCCGGGTCCAGTGCGGGCGCACCGGCCTTGAGCCACAGAAAGTACTCGACGTTCCCCGACGGGCCGGGCAGTGGGCTGGCCGTCACGCCCTGGACGCCGTACCCGAGTTGATGCGCCTGGCCCGCCACGGTCCGTACGGCCTCGGCCCGCAGTTCGGGACTGCGCACCACCCCGCCGCTGCCGAGCCGCTCCTTGCCGACCTCGAACTGCGGTTTGACCATCAGGACCAGATCGGCGCCGGGCGCCGCGACGCGCACGAGCGCGGGCAGCACGAGCCCCAGCGGGATGAACGAGAGATCACCCACGACCAGGTCGACGGGCTCGCCGTCGATCAGCTCGACGGTCAACTCCCGTACGTTCGTACGGTCCTTGACGGTGACCCGCTCGTCGCTCTGCAGCGACCAGGCGAGCTGCCCGTACCCGACGTCCACCGCCATCACGTGGGCCGCGCCCGCGCGCAGCAGCACGTCCGTGAAGCCGCCGGTGGACGCGCCGGCGTCCAGCGCGCGCCGGCCCTCGACGACGAGGCCCTGCGGTACGAACGCCTCGAAGGCGCCCGCGAGTTTGTGCCCGCCGCGCGAGACGTAGTCGGGGTCGCTGTCGTCGGCGGCGACCACGATGGCCGCGGCGGTCTCCACCTGGGTGGCGGACTTGGTCGCGACAATGCGGCCGACGGTGACGCGGCCCGCGGCGATCAACTGGCCGGCGTGCTCGCGCGAGCGGGCCAGCTTGCGGCGGACGAGTTCGGCGTCGAGGCGGCGGCGTGCCACTCCTGCCACGTTCGGTTCAGCTCCTGTGGTCGTACGGTCGTGCTGCCGCGGGGGCGG
Source organism: Streptomyces sp. NPDC050418 (assembly GCF_044458745.1). Lineage (NCBI taxonomy): Bacteria > Bacillati > Actinomycetota > Actinomycetes > Kitasatosporales > Streptomycetaceae > Streptomyces > Streptomyces sp. NPDC050418. The sequence goes on along the minus strand of NZ_JBITIG010000004.1, from coordinate 11,938 downwards.
GCCGCGGCCCCTGTCCGGGGGCGGGCGGTCCGGGCGGCGGTCCCTGCCGGGCGTCGAGCGCCGTGAGGGTGTCGCGCAGCCCCGCGTGCACATCCTCGTACACCTCGACGTGCCCGTCCGTGGCGAGGTGGTCCACATCGCCGAGCCGCTCCAGGCGCACGTCCACCTCGGGGTGGCCGGTGGCGGTGATCTGCACGCCGAGCGGGCGGGGCTCGTCGGGGTCGGGTGCCTGTGCCGCGGGGGCCTCGGGCACCTGGTCGTCGTCCGAGGGGACCTCGTGCGCGGGCCCCGGCATCGGGTAGCTCATGCCCCTGACGCTACCGCGAAGCGCGGGCGGGAGTCCGGCGGCCACCGCTGGGGTACCGTCGATCACGATGGCGACGATCGAAGAGTGCCGCGGCGCGCTCGGCAGACTCAGCGACAACCTGGCCTCGGCGGAGGGTGACGTCCGCAGCGCGGCCGCGCTCGACCGCTCCCTGAGCTGCCACATCAAGGACCTGGACGTCACGTTCACCGGCCGCCTCGAGGACGGCCGGATCGAGGTGCGTGACACCCACGACGGAGCGCCGCGCGAGAAGGCGCAGATCCGTCTTGCGATGACAGGCGACGACCTGGTCGCGATGGTCGACGGCGAGCTCAACTTCGCGAAGGCCTGGGCCTCGGGGCGCGTGAAGCTGGAAGCGTCGTTCCGCGACCTGCTCCAGCTCCGCAAGCTTCTTTAGCGATACGGCGACACGGCGGGCGCCCCCGCGACACAGCCGGCGCCCCGCGACTCGGCCGGCGTTACGGCGGCACCCGCCGTCACCGTACGGAATCAGCCACCTCTGGAACCGCGTCCGCCTTGCGCACGCGCTTCCCTCGGGCCGCCGGTACCACGAGCGGTGTGCCCGTCTCGGGATCGTCGATGATCTGGCAGCGCATCCCGAAGACCTGCTCGACGAGCTCGGCGGTGACGATCTCGGAGGGTGCGCCCTCGGCGACCACGTGCCCGTCGCGCATCGCGATGAGGTGGGTGGCGTAGCGGGCCGCGTGGTTGAGGTCGTGCAGGACGGCGACCAGGGTGCGGCCCTGCTCCTCGTGGAGGTCGGCGCACAGGTCGAGGACGTCGATCTGATGCTGGATGTCGAGGAACGTCGTCGGTTCGTCGAGCAGCAGGAGCGGCGTCTGCTGGGCGAGCGCCATCGCGATCCAGACACGCTGGCGCTGGCCGCCGGAGAGTTCGTCGACATAGCGATCAGCCAGTTCGGCGACACCGGTCGAGGCCATCGACTCCTGGACGACCCGCTCGTCCTCGGCCGACCACTGCCGCAGCAGGCCCTGGTGCGGGTAGCGGCCGCGGCCGACGAGGTCGGCGACCGTGATGCCGTCGGGCGCGATCGAGGACTGCGGAAGCAGACCGAGGGTGCGCGCGACCTTCTTGGCGGGCAGGGAGTGGATGGTCTGCCCGTCGAGCAGGACCCGGCCCTCGGACGGCTTGAGCATCCGCGAAAGGGCGCGCAGCAAGGTCGACTTGCCGCAGGCGTTGGGGCCGACGATCACCGTGAAGGAGTGGTCGGGGATCTCGACGGACAGCCGCTCGGCGATGACGCGCTGGTCGTAGCCGAGGGTGACGTTCTCCGCGGACAGGCGGTTCAAGGGAGCACCCTCCAGGTTCTCAGGGGTCTTGGCGGCGACGGCCGTCGTGCGCTTCGAGGTCTTCGCGGCGGCGTTCGCCACGTTCTTAGAGAGCCTCAAATCCGCCCCGCCTTCCGCTCGGACGCGAGCAGCCACAGCAGATAGCCGCCGCCGAGCACACCGGTCACGACACCGACGGGCAGCTGGTCGGCGCCGAAGACGCGCTGGGCGCCGAGGTCGGCCGCGATCAGGAGTGTGGCGCCCATGACCATCGACGGCACGAGATTGGGCCCGGGCGAGCGGGTGAGGCGGCGTGCGAGCTGCGGTGCCGTGAGCGAGACGAACGCGACCGGTCCCGCCGCCGCGGTGGCCGCGGCGGTGAGGAGCACGGCCGCGGTCATCAGGACGAGGCGGGTGCGCTCCACCCGTACTCCCAGGGCGTACGCGACGTCGTCGCCCATTTCGAGCATGCGCAGCGGACGGGCGTACGCGAAGACGAGCGGCATGAGGATCAGGCAGAACCAGAACAGCGGCCCGACCTGCTCCCAGCCTCGCCCGTTGAGCGAGCCGGTGATCCAGACGACCGCGCGGGCCGCGTCCACGATCTGTGCCTTGGTGATGAGGTAGCCGTTGAACGCGGTGAGCACGGCGGCGGCGCCGATGCCGACGAGCACCAGGCGGTAGCCGTGGATGCCGCCCTTCCAGGCGAGCAGGTAGATCAGCGCGCCGGTGACCAGGCCGCCGGCCAGCGAGCCGAGCGCCACGGCCTCGGCGCTGCCCTTGAACAGCACGATCACGGTGAGCGCGCCGACTGTGGAGCCCTGCCCGAAGCCGATGATGTCGGGGCTGCCGAGCGGGTTGCGCGTCACGGACTGGAAGAGCGCGCCGGACAGCCCGAGCGCCGCTCCGACCAGGAGCCCGACGACCACGCGGGGCAACCGCAGGTCGTTGACGATGAACTCGTGGGCGGGAGTGCCGTTCCCGAGCAGCGTGCTGATCACGTCGGCCGCGGGGATCTGGAAGTCGCCGGTGCCGATGAGCACCACGCTCGCCGCGAGCGCGACGACGAGCAGCGCCGAGACGGTCAGCAGCGGGCGCGGTTCGAGGCGGACGGACAGACCGCCGGCCGTACGGACGGCCCGGATCGGGGCGCCGCCCTTCGCCTTGGCGCGGGCCTTCGAGGGACTCGGGGCCTGCGCCGATTCCGGTGCCTTCACAGCTGCGCCATCCTCCGGCGTCGTACGAGAAAGATGAAGAGCGGTCCGCCGATGAGCGCCGTCACGATGCCCACCTGCAGCTCGGCCGGTCGCGTGACCACCCGCCCGATGACGTCCGCACCGAGCAGCAGCACGGGCGACAGGATCGTGGCGTACGGCAGGATCCAGCGCTGGTCGGGCCCGGTGAAGCTGCGCACGATGTGCGGCACCATCAGGCCGACGAAGACGATGGGCCCGCAGGCCGCGGTGGCCGCGCCGCACAGCAGCGTCACGGCCAGCATGGCGACGGCCCTGGTGCGGCCCACGTGGGCACCGAGGGCGCGGGCTGTGTCGTCGCCCATGCCCATCGCGTTGAGCGGGCGGGCGACGCCGAGTGCGAGGACGATGCCGACACCGATGAACGGAAGCACCTGGCCGACGGTGGACATCGAGGCGGAGGCCAGCGAACCGACCGTCCAGAAGCGCATCTTGTCGAGTGCCGCGGTGTCCATGATCTGTACGGCGTTGATGTAGCCGTAGAGCGCGGCCGTCGCCGCCGTGCCGGCGAGCGCGAGCCGGACCGGTGTGGCGGCCCGGACGCCGCCGAGGACGTAGACGAGGACCATGACGGCGGCGGCGCCGGCGAAGGCGAACCACACGTAGCCGGTCAGCGAGGTGACCCCGAAGAAACTGATCGCCGAGACGACGGCGGCGGAGGCTCCGGCGTTGATGCCGAGCAGCCCGGGGTCGGCGAGCGGGTTGCGCGTGAGGGCCTGCATCACGGCGCCCGCAAGGCCGAGGGCCGCTCCGGCGAGGAGGCCGAGCAGGGTGCGCGGCAGGCGGAGCTCGCGGATGACGACGTCGTTGTCGGTGCCCGTGTTGCCGAACAGGCCGTGCCAGACGTCGCCGACGGGTATCTGCTTGGCCCCGATCGCGATGCTCGCCACGACGAGGAGCAGCAGGACGCCGAGGGACACGAGCAGACCGACGGCGCGTGTCACCTGACGCCGGGCCGGCACCGTCTCGGCTGGTGGCGGCTCTGTCTGCGGCTGAGGGGGACTGTCGACCAACACCCGGTTAGGTTAGCCTACCCTCGCACTTTCCTTCGACGAGAGAGCACGACGAATGTTGCCGCGCCCTGCTGACGTTTTCGCCGCCCGCCGGCCCTCCCGGATATCCCGCCGCGGCCTGTTCGCCGCCGGCGGCGCCCTCGGCCTGGGCGCGGCCCTGGCCGCGTGCGGGGACGCGCAGAAGCCCGGGGCCACCGCGAAGAAGGACGCCTGGTCGTTCGAGGACGACCGCGGTACGACGGTGAAGGCGGACGGCACCCCCAAGAACGTGGTCGCCTACATAGGCGCCGCCTCCGCGCTGTACGACTTCGGCGTCGAGTGCGTGGGCGTCTTCGGCCCGACGAAGCTGCCGGACGGCAAGCCGGACGTCCAGGCGGGCCGGGTCGACATCGACAAGGTCGAGATCATCGGCAATGCGTGGGGCGAGTTCAGCCTCGAGAAGTACGCGGCCCTGCAGCCCGACCTCCTCGTCACCACGATGAACGAGTCGCCGACGCTCTGGTACGTGCCCGAGGACTCGGCGAAGAAGATCGAGGCCGTCGCCCCCTCGGTCGGCATCCTCACCGGCAAGACCTCGCTGACCGGTGTCATCGGCCGCTTCGGCGAGCTGGCCGCCTCGCTCGGCGCCGATCTCGAGGCGAAGAAGGTCACCGACGCGAAGGCCCGCTTCGAGGCCGCCGCCGAGTCGCTCCGGCAGGCCGCCAAGGCCGCGAAGTCCCGGCGCCTCAAGGTCATGGCGGTCTCGGCCACCAAGGACCTGCTCTACGTCGGCACCCCCGACGACTTCACCGACCTGCGGTACTACCGCGAACTCGGCGTCGACTTCGTGACGCCGGACGGAGTCGGCGACGCCGGCTTCTTCGCGGAGCTGAGCTGGGAGAACGCCGACAAGTACGCCGCCGACGTGATCCTCGTCGACAAGCGCACCGGCAATCTCCAGCCCGAGGAGCTGGCGAAGACCAAGCCCACCTGGGCGAAGCTCCCCGCAGCGAAGGCCGGCCAGACGGTGGCTTGGTACAACGAGCCGCAGTTCAGCCACGCCGGTATCACCCCCTTGCTCGAATCCCTCGCCACCGCTCTCCAGGACGCAAAGAAGGTCGCACGATGACGGTCAACAAGGGCGGACTCTCCCGCCGCGGTCTGCTCTCCGCCGGAGCCGCCTTCGGCCTGGGCGCGCTGCTCACCGCCTGCGGCGACGACAAGAAGCCCGCCGCGAGCGCGGACAAGGGCAAGGACAAGCCCTGGTCGTTCAAGGACGACCGCGGCAAGACCGCGAAGGTCGGCCACACCCCGAACAAGATCGTGGCCTTCGTCTCCACGGCCGCCGCCCTGCACGACTACGGCATCGAGTGCGTGGGCATCTTCGGCCCGAGCAAGCCCATCGACGGCAAGCCCAACCCGCAGGCCGGCGACCTCGACGTGGCGAAGCTGACGAGCCTCGGTGAGGACTGGGGCCAGTTCAACGTCGAGAAGTACGCGGCGCTCGAACCCGATCTGCTGATCAGCAACATGTTCCCGGCGCCGCTCCTGTGGTTCGTGCCCGAGGAGTCCACCAAGAAGATCGAGGCGCTCGCCCCGACCGTCGGCATCGACGGCGCCCGCCGCACCCTGCTCGACCCGCTCAAGCGCTACACGGAGCTGGCGAAGTCCCTCGGCGCCGATCTGGAGGCGCAGGCCGTCAAGGACGCCAAGGCCCGCTTCGACAAGGCCGAGGCGCGGCTGCGCAAGGCGGCCGAGCAGAAGAAGGGCCTCAAGGTCATGGCGGTCACCGCCGACAAGGACCAGTTCTACGTGGCCGTCCCCGACTCGTACTGCGACCTCAACTACTTCAAGGACCTCGGCGTCGAGCTGATCGAGGGCAAGAAGGTCGACGAGTGGGGCTTCTGGGAGAAGTTCAGCTGGGAGAACACGGACAAGTACCACGCCGATCTGATCCTCCTCGACAACCGCAGCCAGACCCTCCCGGCCGCCGAGCTGGCCAAGAAGCCGACCTGGACGCGCCTGCCCGCCGTCGACGGCGACCAGGTCATCCCGTGGTCGATGGAGGAGCGCTACAGCTACGCCGGGTACGCGCCCGTCCTCGAAGCCCTCGCCGAGGCCATCGAGAAGGCCGAGAAGCTCAAGGCCTGACCGCCGCACGGCTCCCGGCCCGGCCCGCCGCCGGGAGCCAGGGGCCGAACGGCCCGCCCCACCGCGCCCCAGAGGAGATCCCGCCCGTGTCCGACGCCCCGTACCAGTTCTTCGACACCCGAGTCGTCCGCAAGGAACACCTCACCCCGTCGATGATCCGCGTCACCTTCGCCGGCCCCGACCTGGGCCGGATGGCGTCGGCCGGGCGGGACCAGCGCATCAAGCTCTTCCTGCCGCACCCGGGCCAGGACGCCCCGGTCGTCCCGAAGGAGCAGGGCGACAACTGGTACGCCGCGTGGCGGGAACTCGACCCCGCGGTCCGCGGGATCATGCGCACGTACACGACGCGTGCACTCAGCCCGGACGAACTCCTCGTCGACTTCGCCCTGCACGGCACCGCCGCGGCGGCCTCGGGCTGGGCGCAGCGCTCCGCACCGGGCGACCGCATCTCGGTCCTGGCCCCGGTGGACGAGGAGAACGGCGCGTACGACTTCCGCCCGCCCGAGGACAGCGACTGGCTGCTCCTGACCGGCGACGAGTCGGCGCTGCCCGCCATCGCGGGCATCCTCGAATCCCTTCCGGCCGGTCTGCCGGTGCGGGTCTGGATGGAGGTCCGCGACCTGGCCGACCGCCAGGAGCTCACCACGCCGGCGGACGCGGAGATCGAGTGGATCACGTCGGGCACCGTGGACGCGGTCCGCGCCGCCGAGCTGCCGCAGGGCACGCCGTACGCCTGGATCGCCGGCGAATCGGCCACGGTCAAGGCGCTGCGCCGGCACCTCGTCGGTGAGCGAGGCTACGACAGGCGGCGCGTGAAGTTCACCGGCTACTGGCGCCAGGGCGCCACCGAGGACGATCTGCTGACGTCGGGCGAGGACGCCTGACCGACGGAGCACGCCTGGCCGACCGACACGTGAAGAAGGGGTACGCCGTCCATCGGCGTACCCCTTCCGTGCGTGAGCGCTCACAGCCCCAGCCGCGCCAGCGCCTTCCCGGAGTCCAGCTCGCACACCCCGTCGCCCGCCTGCGTCCAGGCCGCCGCGCACAGCGCCCGCAGCCCGTCCAACGGCTCGCCCTCACCGTCGAGTTCGAGGATCTCGCCCGCCCGCGCGGTCCAGCCGCCGCACCGGAAGCCCTCGCCCTCGGCGACGACCTCGGGCTGCCCGGTGAGCATGCCGCGCAGATCGGCATCCACGTAGGTGGGCCGGTGCTGCGGCGGCGCGGCCAGCAGCTGAGCGCCGTCGGTCACCCCCGTGAGGACGAGCAGCGAATCGACCTGCCCGTTGTACGCACCCTCGATATCCGTGTCGAGCCGGTCCCCCACCACCAGCGGGTGCTCCGCGCCCGTGCGCAGAATCGTCTCGCGGTGCATGGGCGGCAGCGGCTTGCCCGCGACCTGCGGTTCGGCGCCCGTCGCGATCCGTACGACCTCGACCGCCGCCCCGTTCCCCGGCGCGATGCCCCGCCCGCTCGGGATGGTCAGATCGGTGTTCGACGCGTACCAGGGCACCCCGCGCGCAATCGCGTAACAGGCCTCCGCGAACCGCCCCCACTGCAACTCGGGCCCGCCGTACCCCTGGACCACGGCCGCCGGGTCGTCCTCCGCCGACTCCACCGGGACGAGCCCGCGCTCGCGCAGGGCGATCCGCAGCCCCTCGCCACCGATGACAAGCACCTTCGCACCGGCCGGATGCTGCTCGGAGATCAGCCGGGCCACGGCCTGCGCCGAGTTGATCACCTCGGATGCCTCGGTCGGCACGCCGAGCTCCGTGATGTGCTCGGCCACGACCTGCGGCGGACGCAGCGCATTGTTGGTGACGTAAGCAAGTTGCATCCCGCCCTCGCGCGCGGTCAGCAGCGACTCGACGGCATACGTGATCGCCGCACCGCCCGCGTACACCACCCCGTCGAGGTCGAGCAGGGCCGTGTCGTACGCCGTGCTCAGCGCACGCTCACTGCCGGCCGGGACTGTCCTGACGGTCTGCTGCTCCATGCGGTGCTCGCTCCTCCATCGGTGCTGATGCCCCAATCATCTCGTACGGCTCCGGCACAACTACGATGCATCAATGAACACCACAGGTCAGAGGGCCGCAGGTCTGAACCTCACCCCGTTCAGAGGCCTGCGATACGACTCCGAACGGGTCGGCAGCCTGGCCGCGGTCACGTCCCCGCCGTACGACGTGGTCGTACGGCCCGACGGACTGCACCACCTGGAGTCGGCGGATCCCCACAACATCGTCCGCCTGATCCTCCCGCAGGCCGCCACGCCCACGGCCCGCCACGAGCAGGCCGCCGACACTCTGCGGCACTGGCTCGCCGAGGGCATCCTCGCCCCCGACACCGAGCCGGCGCTCTACGTCTACGAGCAGCGCAACGGCGACGTCCTGCAGCGCGGCCTGATCGGCGCGCTGGAACTCTCCGAGGCCGCCGACGGTGTCGTACTGCCGCACGAGGACGTGATGCCGCACATCGTCGAGGACCGCGCCGACCTGATGCGTGCCTCGGCCGCCAACTTCGAGCCGCTGCTGCTGAGTTACCGCAGCGAGGGCACACGGATCGGCGCGACCGCCGTGATCGAGCGCGCGGTCGAGCGCACACCGCTGCTCTCCACGACCACCGAGGACGGTTTCAGCCACCGCCTGTGGGCCGTCACTGATCCGGCCGAACTGGCCGAGGTCCACCAGGACTTGAGCCACCGCCAGGCCCTCATCGCCGACGGCCACCACCGCTGGGCCACGTATCTGCGGCTGCGCGCCGAGCACCCGCGGGGCACACCGTGGGACCACGGCCTGGTGCTCCTCGTGGACACGGCCCGCTACCCCTTGCGCGTACGGGCCATCCACCGCCTGCTGCATCAACTGCCGCTCGCCGACGCCCTGTCCGCCGTACAGGACTCCTTCCGCGTCCGGCCGATCGCCGGCCCTCTGTCCCGCGCCATGGAGCATCTGGCCGGGGCGGCCGCCGAGTCCAACGCGTTCCTGCTGACCGGCGACGGTACGTATCACCTGCTCGACCGCCCCGACCCGGCGCTCCTGGCCCGCACGGTCCCCGACGACCGCCCCTGCGCCTGGCAGCGCCTCGACGCGACGGTCCTGCACGCCACGCTCATCGACCACCTCTGGAACGTCCCGGACGACCCCGCCCACATCGCGTACATCCACGACACGGCGGCCACGGTCGCCAAGGCGGAACGCGACGGCGGTACGGCCGTCCTGATGCACCCGGTCCGCGAGGACGTCGTACGGGAGCTGGCGCGCGAAGGCGTCACGATGCCGCGCAAGTCCACGTCGTTCGGCCCGAAACCGGCCTCGGGGCTTGTGCTGCGCAGCATGGCCCACTGACCCGGACACGACGAAGGGGCGGTGACCGTTTCCGGTCACCGCCCCTTCGTCGTGTCTCCTACGCGTCAGCCCTTGTCGGCCGCGGAGCCGGACTCGTCCGCCTCGGTCCCGGCCTCGCCCCCGTCCTCGGGGGCCACGAACAGCGGCTGGTCGAGTGCGGGCTTGGCGGCCACCGCGGCGGCCTCCTCCTCGTACTCCTCGTCATCGGGGTCGTAGTACTCGGCGGCGTCCTCGTGATCGGACTCGTCGAGGCCGTCCTCGTCATCGGACTCGTCGTCGTCGGACTCGTCGCGGCCGTCCTTCGCGTCCGACTCCTCGGTATCCGCCTCGTCCACGGAAGTCACGGTGACGGGGGCCTCGGCCTCGTCGCCTTCCTCGTCCTCGTCGAAGGCGTCGACGAACTCCACGCCGTCCAGCTCGGCGAGACGGTCCGAGGCGTTGGTGCTGTGGTCCTTGTCGGCCTCGACGGCCTTGGCGAACCACTCCCGCGCCTCGGCCTCACGGCCGGCTTCGAGCAGCGCGTCGGCGTAGGCGTACCGCAGACGCGCGGTCCACGGCTGGACGGAGTTCGAGGCGAGCTCGGGGCTCTGCAGCGTCACGATCGCGGCGTCCACCTGCCCCATGTCACGCCGCGCCCCGGCCGCGACCAGGCGCATCTCGACCTGCCCGGCCTTGTCGAGCCGCTGCACCTCGGGCTCACCGGCCATGTCGAGCGCCTTCTCGGGTCGGCCGAGACCACGCTCGCAGTCCGCCATGACGGGCCACAGTTCGGCCGAACCGGTCATACGACGCGCGGCACGGAACTCGGCGAGCGCCTCGGAGTACTTCTCGTTCGCGTACGCGGCGAAGCCGGCGGCCTCGCGGACGGCGGCGACGCGGGACGCGAGGCGCAGCGCGACACGCGAGTACGCGTAGGCCTGCTCGGGGTCCTCGTCGATGAGCTTGGCGACCATCACCAGGTTCTTGGCGACGTCGTCCGCGAGCCCCTTGGGGAGGCTCTGCAGCTCCTGGCGCACATCGGGGTCGACCTCGTAGCCCGTGACGTCCTCGGGGATCGGCAGCCGCCTGATCGGCTCACGGTCACGGTCCCGGTCGTCGCGGCCGCGGTACCCACCACGGTCGTCACGCCCGCGGTAGCCGCCGCGGTCATCGCGGCCGCCGCCCGGGCGTCCGCCCCGGTCATCACGCCGGCCGTAGCCACCGCCGCCTCCGGGGCGCCCACCACGGTCGTCCCGGCCGCGGAAACCGCCACGGTCGTCGTCGCGACGGGGGCCGCGGTCATCGCGACGGTCGTCACGGCGGAAGCCACCACGGTCGTCGTCGCGACGGGGGCCGCGGTCGTCGCGGCGGTCGTCGCGGCCACGGAAGCCGCCACGGTCGTCATCACGCCGGCCGTAGCCGCCGCCACCACCGGGACGGCCGCCCCGGTCATCACGGCGGAAGCCACCACGGTCATCGTCACGGCGCGGGCCGCGGTCATCACGGCGGTCATCACGGCCACGGAAACCGCCACGGTCGTCGTCGCGACGGGGGCCGCGGTCGTCCCTGCGGAAACCGCCACGGTCGTCATCACGGCGAGGGCCGCGGTCGTCCCTGCGGAAACCGCCACGGTCGTCATCACGGCGAGGGCCGCGGTCGTCCCGACGGAAGCCACCACGGTCATCGTCACGGCGAGGACCACGGTCATCGCGACGGTCGTCGCGGCCACGGAAACCGCCACGCTCGTCATCACGCCGGCCGTAGCCACCGCCACCAGGACGGCCGCCCCGGTCATCGCGACGGTCATCTCGGCGGAAGCCACCACGGTCGTCATCACGGCGCGGGCCGCGGTCGTCCCGACGGAAGCCACCACGGTCGTCATCGCGACGGGGGCCGCGGTCGTCCCGACGGAAGCCACCACGGTCGTCATCGCGGCGAGGGCCGCGGTCATCGCGACGGAAACCACCACGGTCATCGTCACGGCGCGGGCCGCGGTCGTCGCGACGGAAACCGCCGCGGTCGTCATCGCGCCGGCCATAGCCACCGCCACCAGGACGGCCACCACCGGGACGGCCACCACGGTCATCCCTGCGGAAGCCACCGCGGTCGTCATCGCGACGGGGGCCACGGTCATCGCGACGGTCGTCACGGCCGCGGAAACCGCCGCGGTCGTCCTCACGACGGGGGCCGCCGCGGTCGTCGCGACGGTCGTCGCGGCCACGGAATCCGCCACGGTCACCGCGGTCGCGGTCATCGCGTCGGCCGAAGCCACCACGGTCGCCGCCGTCCCGGCGGAAGTCACGGCCTCCGCCGTAACCGCCCCGGTCACCGTCCCGACGGCGCGGCTCGCGCTCCGGGCGTTCGTCGGGGGTGTTCGTCGACATCGGGTGACTCCTGTCCTAGGTACCGCAAGTCATTCTCGCGCAACCGCCCATCGGCCGCGCTTCGGCAGAAAAACAAAAGGACCCGTGGTCCCCAGCATGAACGCTGGGACCACGGGTCCTCCAATAATTGTTCGGCGGCGTCCTACTCTCCCACAGGGTCCCCCCTGCAGTACCATCGGCGCTGTGAGGCTTAGCTTCCGGGTTCGGAATGTAACCGGGCGTTT
>NZ_JBITIG010000003.1:0-609944 GCF_044458745.1 Streptomyces sp. NPDC050418 | reverse complement strand
CTCCCCGCGTTTTGGGGGGGGGGGGGTGGTGTTGTGGGGGGGGGGGGGGGGGTTTGGGGGGGGGGGGGGGGGGTGTTGGTTGGGGGGGGGGGGGGGGGGGGGGGGGGGGGGGGGGGGGGGGGGTTGGGGGTGGGGGGGGGGGGGGGGGGGGGGGGGGGGGGGGCGCCTGCGGCGGGCTTTCTCCCCCACCCCGCCCCTTCCCGAAACCGGGGCTTCGCCCCGGACCCCGCATCCGAACTTCGTTCGGATCTGCTCAATCGCCGCAGGGGCTGATGGGCAACCCCCGCACCGCCCCCCGAAGTTCCTCCGCCAGCTCCGCGTACTCCTGCCCCCGCCCCGCCCCTGCCCGTGCCACCAGCGCGATACGCCGCGAGGGGGCAGGGTCCGCGAAGGTGCCTGTGACGAGTTGGGCCGAGCGGGTCGTCTCCACTGGCAGGGCCGTGCGGGGCAGCAAGGTGGCGCCGATGCCGCCCGCGACCAGTTGGACCAGGGTGGACATGCTCGCCGCCGTCGTCGTGACCGGGGCGTCGCGGCGGCCCGCCTCGCGGCAGACGTCGAGGGCCTGGTCGCGCAGGCAGTGGCCCTCGCCCAGGAGCAGCAGGTCGAGGTCGCGCAGGACCGTGCGCGGGATGCCCTCGCGGCCGCCGAGTTCATGGCCGAGCGGGGCCACCAGGACGAAGTCCTCGTCGAAGAGCGGGAGTTCGACCGTGCCGGGGGCGTCCAGCGGGACCGCGAGCAGGAGCAGGTCGAGGCGGCCCGAGGTGAGGCCCTCCACCAGGGAGGACGTCTGTTCCTCGTGGACCTGGAGGTCGAGGGCCGGGTATTTCTCGCGTACGAGGTGGAGGACCGTCGGCAGCAGGTACGGGGCGACCGTGGGGATCACGCCGAGGCGGAGCGCTCCCGTGAACGGGCCCCGTACGGTCGCGGCGTCCTCGACGAGCTGGTCGACCGCGGCGAGCACCGACCGCGCGCGGACCGCGAGCCGCTCGCCCTCGGGGGTGAGCAGCACCTTGCGGGTGGTGCGTTCCACGAGCCGTACGCCCAGGACGTCCTCCAGGGAGGACAGCGCGCCGGAGAGCGCGGGCTGGCTCGTGCCGGTCGCGGCGGCCGCGTCCCGGAAGTGCAGATGCTCGGCGACCGCGGCGAACGCGCGCAGCTGCGCGAGCGTGGGCTGCCGGTCGCGCTGCCTCGCCAAGGCCATGCGCCCCCCTTCCGTTGATCGATAGGTCCGATCACGGTGAGCGAGTCTAGCTATTTCTGCGATCAGTACGCTCCGTGTGAAGATCGGGATCCGTCCAACCCTCCGGAAACCTCCCAAACGGGAGATTTCCACATTGCAAGGAGAGCGTGTGCTCACTGTCGGTGACAAGTTCCCCGCGTTCGAACTGACCGCCTGCGTCTCGCTGGAGAAGGGCAAGGAGTTCGCGGAGATCGACCACAAGACCTACGAGGGCAAGTGGAAGATCGTCTTCGCGTGGCCGAAGGACTTCACCTTCGTGTGCCCGACCGAGATCGCCGCCTTCGGCAAGCTGAACGAGGAGTTCGCCGACCGCGACGCACAGGTCCTCGGCTTCTCCGGTGACTCCGAGTTCGTCCACCACGCCTGGCGCAAGGACCACGACGACCTGCGGGACCTGCCGTTCCCGATGATGGCCGACTCAAAGCACGAGCTCATGCGCGACCTCGGCATCGAGGGCGAGGACGGCTTCGCCAAGCGCGCCGTCTTCATCGTCGACCAGAACAACGAGATCCAGTTCTCCATGGTGACCGCCGGTTCCGTCGGCCGTAACCCCAAGGAGGTCCTGCGGGTCCTCGACGCCCTGCAGACCGACGAGCTCTGCCCGTGCAACTGGACCAAGGGCGAGGACACCCTCGACGCCGGTGCGCTCCTGGCCGGTGAGTGACCCTCATGGCACTCGATGAGCTGAAGTCCGCACTGCCGGACTACGCCAAGGACCTGAAGCTGAACCTCGGTTCGGTGATCGGCAACTCGGAGCTGCCCAAGCAGCAGCTCTGGGGCACGGTCCTCGCCTGCGCCATCGCCTCCCGCTCGCCGCGCGTGCTGCGCGAGCTGGAGCCCGAGGCGCGCGAGCAGCTGAGCGCCGAGGCGTACACGGCGGCCAAGTCCGCAGCCGCGATCATGGCGATGAACAACGTCTTCTACCGCACGCGCCACCTGCTCTCCGACCCGGAGTACGGGACGCTGCGCGCCGGGCTCCGGATGAACGTCATCGGCAACCCGGGCGTGGAGAAGGTGGACTTCGAGCTGTGGTCGCTCGCCGTCTCCGCCATCAACGGCTGCGGCCAGTGCCTCGACTCGCACGAGCAGGTGCTGCGCAAGGCCGGGGTGGACCGCGAGACGGTCCAGGAGGCCGTGAAGATCGCCGCCGTCCTGCAGGCGGTCGGCGCGACGCTCGACGCCGAGGCCGTCCTCACGGAGGCCGTCGCAGTCTGAGCGGCAGGAGAAGTACGGAGGGGCCCGCCGACCGGTCAAGGTCGGCGGGCCCCTCCCGTACGCCCGCGGTCTACTCCTTGAGCGCCGCCATCAGCGCCTTCATGTCCGCGGCGAGAATCGCCTGTACGCCCTTGTAGTCGGGCTGTCCGGTGGCGGCGTCCGATTCGCCCTCCTTCCATTCGTACGAGTGGAAGAGGGTCATCCGGATCACCACTCCCCCGTCGAGGACCGCCAGCTGCGGGGTGCCGTACGTGTCGTCGTGGACGAAGACGGCGCGCTCGCCGAGGCCGTCCACCTCGCGGAAGTCGACGACGCCGTCCCCGGGTTCCCAGTCGGACTGCGTGGCCAGGACCTCGAACTCGGGCTGCGGATCGGACTTCTTGTGCAGGACCAGCTCGACGGACAGTTCGTAGTTCACGGCCCCGTGCTTGAGGCCGCCGAGCTGCACGTCGCACCACGCGCGGTCCATGGCCGGATCCTCGCGCATCGCGCGGTGCTGGGGCCGGGGCGCGCCGTACTTGGCGCCGAGGCGGCGCAGTTCGGCCTTGGTGCACAGGTCGTCGGGGAGTGAGTAGCCCTTGAGGTCGGTGGGCGGCCGCTCGTTCACCTCGTACAGCACGCCCGCCCAGACGACGGACGCGGCGAGCGCACCGCCGGCCGCCCACAGCCAGGGCCTGCGCCCGCGCGGCAGGGCAAGGGGCTCCGGCGGCGCGTCCTCGTCGTCCAACGCGTCGGATGAGACGGCCGGGTCGGCGTGCGCGGCCGCCGGGCGCGGTATCTCACCGTCGTCGCCGACCAGTTCGGGCTCGGATATCAAGGGCTGCCGTCCGTCGTCGGGGACGGCGGCCCGTCATCCGGGAGTGCCGTCCGTCGGGGCCGTGGCCGCCGCCGGCGCGGGGGGCGCGCTCGCCGCCGCGGCCTGCTTCAACGCGTTGTCCTGTGCGTACGTCCGCAGATATCCCACCACGGTGTTCGTCACCGCGACCAGAGGTACGGCGACGACCGCTCCGCCGATTCCGGCGACCATGCCGCCCGCCGCGACGGAGAGCACCACGGCCAGCGGATGCACCCGCACCGCGCGCCCCAGGATGAACGGCTGCAGCACGTGCCCCTCGATCTGCTGCACGGCCAGGACCACGATCAGGGCCATGAGGGCCGTGAACACGCCTTGCGTCACGAGCGCCACGACGACCGCGAGCGCACCCGAGATGACGGCGCCGACGAGGGGGATGAACGCGAACAGGAAGATGAACACGGCGAGCGGCACCGCCATCGGGACATCCAGGAAGTAGATGCCGATACCGATGAAAATGGCGTCGATCAGGGCCACTATCACCGTGCCGCGCACATACGCGGTGAGCGTCCGCCACGCGCGCGGGCCCGCGCCCGCGACGCCCGGACGGGCCGCGGCCGGGACGAGCTTGAGGGTCCAGCGCCAGATGCGCTTGCCGTCGTAGAGCAGGAAGAGCGTCGAGAACATCGCGAGCAGGATGCCGGTGAGGATCTCCACCATGACGGTGACGCCCGCGAGGCCCGCGGAGGTGATCTCCTCGGTGTTGGTGCCGATGGTGTCGCGCAGGTTCTTCGCGATGTCGTTGATCTCGTCGTCGGTGACGTGGAACGGGCTGTCGATGAGCCAGTCCTTCAGCTCGTCGATACCGCGCTGCACCTGACTGGAGAGGTCGTCCAGGTTGTCCATGACCTGCCAGACCACGAACCAGCCGACCAGGCCCATGATGACGAAGCCCGCGATGAACGTGACGGCGGTGGCGAGCCCGCGCGGCAGCCCCATCCGCTTGAGACGGGCGACCGTGGGCTGCAGGAGCGCCGTGATGAGCAGGGCCGCGACGAACGCGAACACCACCAGCTGCACGGAGGAGATGGCCCGCATCAGGACCCAGAGGGCGCCGGCGAGCACGAGGAGGCGCCAGCCGGCCTCGGCCGCGACGCGGATGCCCCAGGGCACGGCGGCCACGGGGTCGGCCTTGGCCGCTATGGCCGGCGCGTACGCGGGGGGCGCGGGCACGGTGTCGGGCGGGGTATCGGGCGCGGTCTCGCCGCCGCGCGGCGTCTCGGCGGCCTCCTCCCGGCGTACGGCGGCGGCCTCCGTCTCCGCGTCCCGTGCGGCCGAGGAATCCTGTTCCTCGCGCCGCTCGTCGAGCCGCTCGCCCATGCGGGAGAGCCCGTTACCGACGCGGCCGAGCCACCCTGGCAGTCTCGACATGATCTTCCTTCTTCCCCCCACCTGATCCCCCCGGATCCGAACGGCTCGAACCTACACGCGCGAAG
Source organism: Streptomyces sp. NPDC050418 (assembly GCF_044458745.1). NCBI lineage: Bacteria > Bacillati > Actinomycetota > Actinomycetes > Kitasatosporales > Streptomycetaceae > Streptomyces > Streptomyces sp. NPDC050418. The sequence continues at coordinate 605,200 of NZ_JBITIG010000003.1, read as the reverse complement.
CCCCCCACCGAAGGACGGTGAGGGGCTCCGCGAAGTTGAGCGGTACCGGGGCTGCATTTTCCGGGGGACACCCCCGGACCCCCGTCAGTACCAGTTGTTCTGCTGCCAGAAGTTCCAGGCACCACACGGGCCGCCGTAACGGTCCTCCATGTAGTTCAGGCCCCACTTGATCTGAGTGGCCGGGTTGGTCTGCCAGTCGGCGCCGGCGGAGACCATCTTCGAGCCGGGCAGGGCCTGCATCAGACCGTAGGCACCGGAGGAAGGGTTGGTGGCCTTGTAGTTCCAGCTGGACTCGTGGTCCACGATGTTGCTGAAGCACTGGAACTGGTCGGCGGGGACCATCTGGCGCGCCATCGCCTGGACTTCGGCGACGGAGTACGAGGACTGCTGGGCGAAGTCACCGGCGTCGGCACGCGCCTCGGAGCGGCTGGCCGCGAGCTTCTCCTCGCGCTCCTTGGCCTTCTTCTCGGCGGCGGCCTTCTCGGCTGCTTCCTTCTTGGCGACAGCGTCCTTCGCCGCCTGCTTGCGGGCGTCTTCCTCCGCGGACTTCTGCGCCACGACGTCGGCGGCGGCAGCCTGCGCGTCGGCCTGCTGGGTCAGGGATGCGGTCTGCACCTCGACCTGCTGGCCTGCGGGTATGTCTGCGAGGAGAGTCCCTCCGTCGGCAGCGGTCGCCTCGAAGTCGTTCGAGGGCTCCTGGGTGTTGCCCGAGGCAACGCCCACGACTGCGCCGACAGTGGTGACCGCGGTGGCCGAGGCCACTGCGAATCCCCGGACCGAAATCCGGCTCACACGGTTTCCTTCCAGCATCGCCCGAGGGGTGACCGTTCGGACGCAATCGTGCCCCTAAGCGCTGGCTTCCCCCCTGAAACGTGGTCACGGGAAGCGCGGACCCGGTGGGGCAACTCCTGTGCGGGAGGAGCCTCTTGTGTCGCGGGTGGCATACGGCGATCGCTATGTAGTTGAGGTTCCAACGTGGTTCAACTGGTCCCGTACCGCTGGGGGTACAGGAGTGCCGTATGCGGGGCCTGACAGGACCCAGACTCTGCCGGAACCGGACGGGCCGAGGCAATTCTGCGTTGCGTGGGAAAGCTCACACCCCGTTTACGGCATCAGTTTCGCGGAACCGCGCACACGCGAAGGCGCCGCGCAGGTAAGCTCTACGGCTTTCCCGCGCGGCGCCCAACTGCCGCTTTCCCGGCCACACTTCTCAGATGTGGCCGTCCTCCAGCATTTCGGTCACCAGGGCCGCGATCTGCGAACGCTCGCTGCGCGTCAGCGTGATGTGCGCGAACAGCGGGTGCCCCTTGAGCTTCTCGACCACGGCGACGACACCGTCGTACCGCCCGACCCTGAGGTTGTCGCGCTGCGCGACGTCATGGGTCAGGACGACACGGGAGTTTGCCCCGATCCTGGACAGAACGGTCAGCAGAACGTTCCGTTCGAGGGATTGGGCCTCGTCCACGATGACGAAGGCGTCGTGCAGGGAGCGTCCGCGGATGTGCGTGAGCGGAAGCACCTCCAGCATGCCGCGCGCGGCGACCTCCTCGATGACCTCCTTGCCCGCGACCGACCCGAGGGTGTCGAACACGGCCTGCGCCCACGGGCCCATCTTCTCGGCCTCGGTACCGGGCAGATAGCCGAGCTCCTGCCCGCCGACCGCGTAGAGCGGACGGAAGACCATCACCTTCTGGTGCAGCCCGCGTTCGAGTACGGCCTCCAGACCCGCGCAGAGCGCGAGCGCCGACTTGCCGGTGCCGGCCCGGCCGCCCATCGAGACGATCCCGACGTCGGGATCGAGCAGCAGATCGAGCGCGATGCGCTGCTCGGCGCTGCGCCCCTTGATGCCGAAGGCCTCACGGTCCCCGCGCACGAGCCGGACGTTGCCGTCGGCCGTCACGCGCCCCAGCGCCTTGCCGCGCTCGGAGCTGAGCATCAGGCCGGTGTGGACCGGGAGATCGGCCGCCTCCGGGACGTACAGCGTCTGCTCCTCGAAGAGCAGATCGACCTGTTCGCCGGAAAGGTCCAGCTCGTCCATGCCCGTCCAGCCGGAATCCGTGATGGCGAGCTCGGCGCGGTACTCCTCGGCGAGGAGGCCCACGGAGCTTGCCTTGATACGGAGCGGCAGGTCCTTGGAGACGACGGTGACGTCGTACCCCTCGGCCTGGAGGTTGCGGGCGACTGCGAGGATCCGGGAGTCGTTGTCCCCCAGCCGGTAGCCGGCCGGGAGCACGCCCGGGTCCGAGTGGTTGAGTTCGACGCGGAGCGTGCCGCCCAGGTCCCCGAGGGGGATGGGGGCGTCGAGCCGGCCATGGCGGATGCGGTAGTCGTCGAGCCGGCGCAGGGCCTGCCGGGCGAAGTAACCGAGCTCCGGGTGATGCCTCTTCGCCTCGAGTTCCGTGACCACGACGATCGGGAGTACGACCTCGTGTTCATCGAAGCGGTGGAGGGCGCCCGGGTCGGCCAGCAGAACGCTGGTGTCGAGTACATAGGTGCGCCTGTCGGGCATGCGGCGCTTAGTGCTGGTCACCACGGAAGGACGTACCCCCTCAGCAGAGGTCGGGGAGCGACGACGTCGCGGGCTTTCCCGGACCGGTCGGCCAGCAAGGGCCGGAGACCGGCCCAACCACGACGCCGCACTTGCGTACGGTCCACCTGGTGCAAAGGGCCTCCCGGGTGAGCGGGCTCTGTGCCGCTCACTGAGATACGGCTTCCGTTTGTCGGACGCCGACCTGGAAGGGATATTCCCTCGAACACGCGAAGCCATGCAATGGCATATGACGACGCTTCGCCGAACAGTTGGTGACCTCTGTCACCGAGGGGGCCCGCCCCACCCCGAACAGCAGGTCTACGCGCCGAACCGCCGGTGCCGAGCCGCGTAGTCGCGCAGGGCCCGCAGGAAGTCGACCTTGCGGAAGGCCGGCCAGAAGACCTCGCAGAAGTAGTACTCCGACAGGGCCGACTGCCAGAGCATGAAGCCCGAGAGGCGCTGTTCGCCCGAGGTGCGGATGATCAGGTCCGGGTCCGGCTGTGCACTCGTATAGAGGTGCTTGCCGATGGTTTCGACGTCCACGGACTCCGCGGCCTGTTCCAGGGACACCCCGCGGTCCGCCGCGTCGAGCAGCATGGAGCGGACCGCGTCCGCGATCTCCTGCCGCCCGCCGTACCCGATCGCGACGTTCACGAGTATCCCCGTGTTCGCCCCGCTCGCTTCTTCCGCTTCCTTCAGTACGGTCTGCAGACCGGAGGGGAGTACATGGGTCGCGCCGACGTGGTGCACACGCCAGCGGCCGTCGCGCGCGAGCGAGCGGACCGTGTCCTCGATGATGCCGAGGAGCGGGACCAGCTCCTCCTTCGGACGGTCGAAGTTGTCCGTCGACAGCAGCCACAGCGTGACCACCTCGACGTCCGTCTCACTGCACCAGCCGAGGAACTCGGAGATCTTGTCCGCACCCGCCTGGTGCCCCTGGGCCGTGGTCGAACCCGCGGCCTTCGCCCAGCGCCGGTTGCCGTCCATGATGACGCCGATGTGCTTGGGCACCTGGTCGTGGTCCAGGTGGCCCTCCACGCGGCTCGCGTACAGCCTGACCAGCAGGCCGCGCAGCGTGTCGCGCAGCCTTGAAGAACCAGCCACGTTCGTTTCAGCCCCTCACGTGCAGACGGCAGTCCCCGAGCCCGAAAGCCTACCGCCGCAGTAAGGGGCCTCCGGCGCGGGAGTGTCACGGTTCCGACGTAAGTCGGCCCATCCTTCTGACGTAGGTTCGAGAGCATGAACGACGCTCCCTACGCCGCATCGGCCGGCCGGTACGACTCCATGGAGTACCGCCGCACCGGGCGCAGCGGCCTGAAGCTCCCCGCCATCTCGCTCGGCCTGTGGCACAACTTCGGTGACGACCGGGCCCTCACCTCCCAGCGCGCGATCCTGCGCCGCGCCTTCGATCTGGGCGTCACGCACTTCGACCTCGCGAACAACTACGGACCGCCGCCCGGCAGCGCCGAGTTGAACTTCGGCAAGCTGCTCCAGCAGGATTTCCGCCGGTACCGGGACGAGCTGGTCATTTCCAGCAAGGCCGGATATCTGATGCACCCCGGTCCGTACGGCGAGTGGGGCAGCCGGAAGTACCTGCTGTCCTCGCTGGACAACTCGCTGCAGCGGATGGGTCTCGACTACGTCGACATCTTCTACTCGCACCGCTTCGACCCGGACACCCCGCTGGAGGAGACGATGGGCGCGCTCGCGTCCGCCGTGCAGCAGGGCAAGGCGCTGTATGTAGGTGTCTCCTCTTATACGAGTGAGCAGACGCGCGAGGCGGTCCGCATCCTCAAGGAGATGGGGGTGCGTCCCCTCATCCACCAGCCCTCGTACTCGATGATCAACCGCTGGACCGAGGACGACGGCCTGCTCGACGTCCTGGAGGAGGCGGGCATGGGCTGTATCTCGTTCGTGCCGCTCGCCCAGGGGCTGCTCACGAACAAGTATCTGACGGGTATTCCGGAGGGTTCGCGGGCGACGCAGGGCAAGTCGCTCGATCCGGGGCTGCTCAGCGACGAGGTCGTACGGCGGCTCAACGGGCTGAACGACATCGCGGCCTCCCGCGGCCAGTCCCTCGCGCAGCTCGCCCTCAACTGGGTGCTGCGGGACGAGCGGATGACGTCGGCGCTGATCGGCGCGTCGAGCGTGAAGCAGCTGGAGGAGAACGTGGCGGCGCTGTCCGGCGCGAAGCTCACGGAGTCGGAGCTGGCGGCGATCGACGAGTTCGCGGTGTCCACGCCCGGCACGAACATCTGGGCCGGCCGGCGCTAGACAAAGAAAACGGGCCGGTCCATGGGGGGGGAGATGGACCGGCCCGAGGGGGGGTTTCCACCATAACCCTTCGTAAGGGCTGCTGTGTGCATCGGCGTGCCGCAATTACGCTCCGAAACCGCCGAGCAACAGTCCGGTGGCCGCTCCGGCCAGCATGCAGGGTCCCAGCGGCATGGCGGTCTTGCGGCCCGCGCGGCCAAGCAGCACAAGGGCTGCGGCGTATCCGCCGGCGTACAGGATGCCCGCCAGGAAGCCGAGGAAGAGGATCTCCCAGCCGTACCACCCAAGGGGGACGCCGAGGACGAGCGCCAGCTTGACGTCGCCGAAGCCCATGCCGCTCGGGTGGGCGAGGAAAAGCAGGAAGTAGCCGCCGCCCAGGGCGAGTCCGCCCAGGAGGGCGCCGGTCCAGCGGCCCTGTGCGGAGGCCGAGAGGGCCGCGAGGCCGAGGCCCGCGGCGGCCGCTCCGGCCAGGGGCAGCGTGAGGATGTCGGGGAGACGGTGAACCTTTCGGTCCACGGTCGCGAGGACCACCCCGAACGGCGTGAGCAGCAGCCAGACCGCGAGCTCGGGCCGGGCGCCGGTGGCCGCGGCGAGCGCGGCGCACAGCGTGGCGGTGAGCAGGACGAGGGCGGTGACGCTCGGTCCGTACGGTCCGGTGGCGCAGCGTGTCGTGCCGAGCCAGCCGCCCCACGGTCCGGTGAGGGCATGTCCGGACGGGCAGGCCGCGCGCCAAGGATCTCCAGCGGGCACGGAGAGCCGGTAGGCCACGCGCGGGGCGAGGACGCCGGCGAGTGCGCCGTAGAGCGCCGCGGTGACGATCAGGAGGGCAGGCACGCGCAGAGGTTAGAGGTACGGGGGTGGGTGCGTCATGGGCCCTGGGGCCCAACTGACTCTGTGCGCCGGTGGGTTCAGCCGGGACCTTCGCGTCGCGCGTATCAGTCGCGGCCTTCCAGGCGCAGGTCCAGGAGCATGCCGGCCAGGGCGCCGAGGAGCACGCCCAGGCTCGTCAGGAGGATCGACTCGGCGGGGAGTTCGGGCCAGAGCCAGGCCAGGTGTACGGCGTGGGCGGCGAGCGGGACGGGGAGCGTCGCGAGGAGGTGCTGGGCGGGGGACTCGCGGAACGGGGTGCGGTGCAGGCGGCCCGCGACCAGGACCGTGAAGCCCGCGCAGACCGCGGCGGGCAGCGGCAGGACGAGGAGGTCGCCCCAGGCCGCCCAGTCGGTGCCCTCGGGAGTGACGCCGGTGCCGAACGGGCCGTGGCGGTTCTGGTCGGTCAACGGGTCGTTGAGCAGGGCCAGTTGGGGGTACGCGGCGATGGCCAGCGCGATCAGCCCCGCGGCCCAGGAGCGCAGCGCGGCGAAGGTCATGGCCGCACGGTAAGGGCGGGGCGGGCCCAGAGGAATGAGCCCGGGGGCCCAACATCAACGCGAGGCCGGTGTGAAGCGGAAACGAAAGACGGCACCGCGCAGCCCCCTCCACTGCGCGGTACCGTCACACGCGCAGTTTGCCCACGCGAATTCTCGCTGGTCTGAACTTACGCGATCCCTACATAGCGGTGACCCGGTTTCGGATAACGATGCGGATTCAAGGGTGCGGACTTGGTGCGACTTGCCCGGTTTTAAGCGCATTCAGGCGGTCACGTGTGGCCTGAATCACGGCGCCACCGATCGCTCTGCGTGCGCGACGGGACACGGTCGATAATCCCCGTATGCCCACACCTCTTGCTGTGACCTGGGCGGCCGCCCAGGCCCGCCGGTTCGCGCGCCAGTCCCTCACCGTGCCCGCGCAGGGTGATCCGCCTCAGGAGCTCGCGCGGCTCGCGGGCGCGATGTGCGGGGTGCACGCGCAGGTGGCCTCGGCGGCCGAGCTGTCGCTCGCGCTGCGGCACGCGGAGGCGACGCGGCAGGACGTGCGGGACGCGCTCGCCAAGCCCGCGGCGCTGGTGAAGACGTACGGCCCGCGCGGCACGGTCCATCTGCTTCCGGCCGCCGAACTCCCGCTCTGGACGGGCGCGTTGTCGGCGACTCCGACCGGTGCGCAGCATCCGGAGGGCGTACGGCTCGACACCGCGCAGACCGACGAGGTGATCGCGGCCATCGCGGACGCGCTCGACGGGCGGTTCCTCACGGTGGACGAGCTGACCGAGGAGATCGTGGCGCGTACGGGGCCGTGGGCGGGCGAGCTGACCATGGACGCCTTCCAGACGAAGTGGCCGCGGTGGCGGACCGTGATGCACACGGCGGGGCACCGCGGGGCGCTCTGCTTCGGCCCGCTGCGCGGCCGCAAGGTCACGTACACGCGTCCCGAGGCGGGGCCGCCGTTGCCGGCCTCCGTGGCGCTTCCCGCCCTCGTCCGCTCGTATCTGCACGCGTACGGTCCCGCGACGCCCGAGTCCTTCGCCAAGTGGCTTGCGATGCCCGTCAGTTGGGCCCGGACGACCTTTCACAGTTGCGAAGTCGAGGAGGTCGACTTCGAGGGGACGGTGGCGTGGGTGGCGGCCGGTGACACGGACTTCGGCTCGTACGAGCCGGTGCGGGGCGTGCGGCTCCTCCCGTATTTCGACTCCCTCGGCATCGACACGTACCCCCGCGACCGCTTCTTCCCGGGCCCGGCCTTCGAGCGGGCGACGGCCCGCGGCCAGGCGGGCAACTACCCGCTCCTCGTGATCGACGGGGAGGTCGCGGGCGTCTGGCACCAGAAGCGCTCGGGCCGCCGGATCACGGTGACGGTGGAGGCACTGGGGTCGCTCACGGCGGGCCAGGTGGAGGAGCTGGAGGAGTGGGTCGCGCGGGTGGGGGCGGTGCTCGAAGGGGTGGCTTCGCTGGTGGTGGGGCCGGTGAGCGTGGGGCCCCACGCGTAGGGACCGCCGGGCGGAAAGTTGGGTCCCGAGGCCCATCCGCGAGGTCCGTCGGGCGTGGTTGCGTGGAGGAACTGCCGCGTGAACATGACCAGTTGGGGGACCGATGGCCGGGACGTACTACGGCGCACCCGGGTATGAGCCCGTCCACCGGAACCCCCTCCCCCGGGCCCTCGGCGTCGCGATGGCCGTCACTTACGCGCTGCTCGGGATCGCTCTCTTCAGCACCGTCGGTGTGCTCATGGCCGCCGAGGAGACCGATGGGGTGCTGCTCGGGCTGCTGCTGTACGGGCTGATACCCGGGGTCGCCGGGGCCGTTGCCGCGCGGTGGGCGTGGCGAGGCCGGCGGAAGGCTCGGTGGGGTTTCATCGCCGCGCACGGGTTGTACGTGCTGCAGGCGTTCGGGTCGCTCGGGCGCGGGGACGCGCGTGGGCTCACCCAGCTCATCCTGCCCGTCCTCGCGATCGTGCTGCTCAGCCGGGCCTCCACGCGGGACTGGTACGCCAGTGATCCGTACGAGCGGGTCGCGCGGCGGCCGTTCAGTGTCGCGCGCTGGATCAAATGGCGGGCGGACGAGGGGCAGTCGATGCCCGAGTACGCCGCGCTGCTCGCCCTGATCGCCGCGATCGTCGTGGGCGTCGTCGCGCTCGGCATGAACGGGACCATCTCCAGCACCGTGTCCAGCGCGGTGTGCACCATCACCGGGGGCGATTGCGGTGGTGGGGATGGCGAGGGCGGGGACGGTGGCGGCGGGAACGGTGGGGCCGACGGAGGCACGAACGGTGGGGCCGACGGAGGCACGAACGGTGGCACCACCGGCGGCACCCAGTCCGGCGAGGGCGGGAACGACGACGGGAACGACGGCGGGGACGACGGCGGCGACACAACTCCCGTAAGCAATACGGAAGATGGCGGCGACGGGGGCGACGGCGGGGACGACAAGGGCTTCTGGGGGCAGCTGGGGGACGTCGTCACCCAGCCCTTCAAGGCCGCCTGGGAGGACGTGAAGGGCACCTGGGACATGGTGACCGACCCCGGCAAGTTCTTCACCGACAGCTGGAACGGGCTCAAGGACTACACGACCAATTGGTGGAGCGAGAAGGCCGACCAGTTGGGCAAGGAGTGGGACGAGGGCGGCTGGAACTACCTGACCGTCCCCCTCAAGTGGATCTCCACCCCCGAGGACTTCGTCGCCGACTTCCTCATCGACTCGTTCATCGACAAGGAGTCCTTCGAGAACGGCGACTGGGGCAAGGGCCTCGGCAACACCATCTGGAACATCGGCTCGGTCTTCATTCCGGGTGTGGGCGCCGCCAAGTGGCTGCAGAAGATCAACAAGCTGAACAAGCTCAACAAGTTCCGCAAGCTCGCCGACGCCGCGACCGACGCGGCCTCCCGCGCCCGCAAGGCGCGCGAGGCCGGTGACGTCGGGGCCGCCCGCAAGGCCGCCGACGAGGCGCAGCAGCACGCGGACGACGCGGCGAAGAAGGCCCGCGAGAACCCGGACGACGCCGATCTGGCGGAGGACGCGCGCAAGGCGCAGGACGCCGCGCTCGCGGCGCGCACCGACGCGGCGAAGGCGGCGCTGCGCGACCGTGGTTCCTCCGTGTCGGACGAGCAGATCGACGGGCTCGTGGAGCGGGCGCAGGACAACCCGGCCGACGGCGGGATCAGCAAGAAGCAGGCCGCGGACGCCCTGGACGAGCTGAGCGATCTCGCGAGCCGTCCCAACGTCCGTCCGGACGCGGCGAGTTCGCTGGAGGGCAAGGTGGTCAACGCGAAGACCGCCGACGCGCTCGACCAGGCCCGCGCCGAGGTGCACGCCGTGCAGCGCGCCGCCGATGACGCCGCGCCCGGGACGCAGGTGGACGCGGGGCCGGGTACGGAGGCCGGGCGGCCCGCCGACCTCGGCTCGGAGACGCTCGACCTGGACGAGATCCCCGACGCCGACGTGGCGTACAAGGGCAAGGACGGCACGTACCACGTGGTCGAGGTGAAGAACGCGGGCTCCGCGACCCGTAAGCCCGCCTTCGCCAACCAGGTCGAGCGGCTGCGGAAGTGGGCCGACAAGGCGCCGGACCGCAAGGCGACCGTCGAGATCGACTCGAACGACCGCTGGACGCAGATCTTCAGCGAGTTCAAGCCGGGCCGGAACGGGAAGCCCGCGAAGGACTCGCGTACGGCGGCCGGCGAGATGGCGAAGAACGACGTGGACGTGTCGATCGGCGGCAAGAAGCTGAGCGCCGCCGAGATGGGCCGGATGCAGGACGCGATCAACGAGCGCACCCGCAACGGCACAATGGACTGGTCGAAGATGTCCGACCCGGATGCGGCACGGGAGTACCTGGGAGTGTGAGCGCGTGGGCGGTCAGAGTGCGGAGCTCGGCTGGGATCCGGGCGTGGCCCGCTGGTCGTACGAGGCGGACGGCGAGGGCGGGGCGGACGGCGACGGCGGCGAGGGCGGGGCGGACTACGCGCTGCCCCGTTCGCTGCGGTCCCTCACCCCGCCCTGGGACCGCTGTCTGCCCGCCGAGGTGCGGTCCCTGCCGCGTACGGAGCGGGAGGCCGCCCGGGCCCGCCACGTGCTCGAAGCCCTGCTCGACGACCCGCCGCCGCCCGTCCCCCGCTCCCCCGCGCCCGGTCTCCTCGAGCACGCCTGGGAGTGGGCGGGTGCGGCGGTACGGGCGCGGATGCCGCATCCGGCGGAGGTGACCTGGGCGCGGGTGGACGCGCTCGCGGCCGAACTGCGGCCGGGCGCACGCCCGTTGGAACTGCACGCGCTGACACACATCGAGGCGACGCTTCTGTGGCTGATCGCGGACTGGCGGACGGATGTCGCCGAGTCCGTGTGGTCGTGGCTCGCCCTGGACGCCACGCCGGAACGGTTCGCCGCGTGGGCCGTCCCGCTCGCCGAGCGTTCCGTCACCGAGGGCCTGGAGGCGGACGAGGCCATCGCGTACCTGGGTGCGGTGGGAGCGGCCGAGGCCCTCGCGCGCCTCGCGGTGAAACCGGACGGCCCCGCCACCTGGGACGACGCGGAAACGGCGCGCGACATGCTGGCGGAGCTGCGCGCACGGGGGCAGTAGCCGGGTCGCCGGGCCGGAGGCACTCGTCCGTACGGGCGCCCGCCTCGTGGGCCGACCTCGACATCCCGGTCGTGGTGTGCGGCCCCGTGCAGGGGTCTCGGCCTAGCATCGGCCGCATGCGCACGTTCGAGGAGCTCGTCGAGGAAGCCGAGCAGGTCGATGTCTCCGGCTGGGACTTCAGCTGGTTCGAGGGCCGGGCCAGTGAGCTGCGGCCCAGCTGGGGCTATCAGGGGCTGCTCGCCGGGCGTCTCGCCCGGGCGCGGGCGGCGCTCGATCTGCAGACCGGCGGTGGCGAGGTGCTCGCGGGCGCGCTCAAGTCGGCGGAGCGTGCGCCCGCGCTGAGTGCGGCGACGGAGGCGTATCCGCCGAATCTCCTGAAGGCGACGGCGCTGCTGCATCCGCTGGGGACGACGGTGGTGGCGGCCGAGGAGAAGGGGCCGTTCCCGTTCGCGGGCGGTGCCTTCGATCTCGTCTCCAGCCGCCATCCGAACGAAATGAACTTCCACGAAATCGTCCGGGTCCTGGCGCCCGGCGGTACGTACTTCGCGCAGCATGTCGGGCCGGCGAGCGTCTTCGAGCTGGTCGAGTACTTCCTGGGCCCGCAGCCGGAATCGGTCCGCCGCCGGCGCCACCCGGACGTGGAGTCCGCGCAGGCCGAGGCGGCCGGTCTGAGCATCGTCGACCTGCGGCTCGAACGGCTGCGGATCGAGTTCCTCGACATCGGCGCGGTGATCGTGTTCCTGCGCAAGGTGATCTGGATGGTCCCCGGATTCACGGTCGACACGTATCTGCCCCAACTGCGACTGCTCGACCAGCAGATCAGGGCGGACGGACCGTTCGTGGCGCACAGCACGCGGTTCCTGATCGAGGCGCGCAGGCTCTGACGGAACCGGACTCGGGCGGAACCGGACTCGGGCGGAACCGGGCGCTGACGGAGCCCGGGGGGTTCCAGAGGTCTTGACAACCTGATTGGTCTGGACCAGATTGCGCGGCAGCACCAAACGTTCCCCAACGGTGGCCGCCGTCCCTTCTTCCTCACCCCCCTCTCCCCCGGAGGCAAGTCGTGGGCTCCGCAAGACGTTTGTTCCTTGTCGCTCTGGCCGGCGGTGCGCTGGCGGTCGGTGGCCTGGCCACCACCGCGCAGGCCGCCGATGTGAACGTGGCGAAGAACCCCGGTTTCGAGAACGGGCTCGCCAACTGGACCTGCACCGCAGGCTCCACGGTCGCCACGCCCACGCACGGCGGAAGCGCCGCGCTCAAGGCCACCCCGGCCGGGCAGGACAACGCACGGTGCAGCCAGACGGTGGCCGTGCAGCCCAACTCCACGTACCAGCTCGGTGGTTGGGTACAGGGCGGCTACGCCTACCTCGGCGCATCGGGCACGGGGACGACGGATGTGTCCACGTGGACGCCCGACTCGTCCTCCTGGAAGGAGCTCAAGACCTCCTTCACCACCGGCGCGAACACGACATCGGTGACGGTCTACACCCATGGCTGGTACGGGCAGCAGCCCTACTTCGCCGACGACATATCGGTCGTCGGACCCGACGGCGGCGGTGGCGGCGACCCCGACCCCGTGGTGCCGGTGGCCCCCACGGGCCTGGCCGTCTCCGGTACGACGTCGTCCTCCGTCTCGCTCTCCTGGAGCCCGGTCTCGAACGCGACCGGCTACAACGTCTACAAGGACGGGACCAAGGTCCAGTCCGCGAGCGGGAGTTCGGCGACCGTCACGGGTCTGTCCGCCGACACCTCGTACAGCTTCCAGGTGACCGCGACGAACGCCGCCGGTGAGTCGCCCCGTACCACCGCGGTGAACGCGAAGACCGCGCCGGGCGGCGGAGGCGGGGGCGGCGATGTGCCCGCGCACGCCGTCACCGGCTACTGGCAGAACTTCAACAACGGCGCGACCGTACAGAAGCTCAGCGATGTGCAGTCCCAGTACGACATCATCGCGGTCGCCTTCGCCGACGCCACGGCGACGCCGGGCGCCGTGGACTTCACGCTCGACTCGGCCGGGCTCGGCGGCTACACGGACGCCCAGTTCAAGGCGGATGTCGCGGCCAAGCAGGCGGCGGGCAAGTCCGTGATCATCTCGATCGGCGGAGAGAAGGGGACGGTCTCGGTCAACAGCGCGGCCTCGGCGACCGCGTTCGCCGACTCCGTCTACGCGCTGATGCAGGAGTACGGCTTCGACGGCGTCGACATCGACCTGGAGAACGGCCTCAACTCCACGTACATGACGCAGGCGCTGCGTTCGCTGTCCTCGAAGGCGGGCTCGGACCTCGTCATCACGATGGCACCGCAGACGATCGACATGCAGTCGACGTCGAACGAATACTTCAAGACGGCGCTCAACATCAAGGACATCCTCACCGTCGTCAACATGCAGTACTACAACAGCGGTTCCATGCTCGGCTGCGACGGCAAGGTCTACTCACAGGGCTCGGTCGACTTCCTCACGGCCCTCGCCTGCATCCAGCTGGAGGGCGGCCTCGACCCGTCGCAGGTCGGTCTCGGCCTGCCCGCCTCGACGCGCGGCGCCGGATCCGGCTACGTCGCCCCGTCCGTGGTGAACGCCGCGCTCGACTGTCTGACCCGCGGCACGAACTGCGGCTCGTTCAAGCCGTCGCGTACGTACCCGGGGCTGCGGGGTGCGATGACCTGGTCGACGAACTGGGACGCCACGGCCGGTAACGCGTGGTCGAACGCGGTGGGGCCGCACGTGCACAACCTCCCGTAGGGGACCTGGTCGCGTGGAGGCGGGTGACGGACAGGCGACCCCGCCTCCACGTTCGGACGGTCAGGCGCCGTCCGCCTCCACGTCCACGGCCAGTGCGTAGACGCGGGTGGACTGGGACTTGCGGGAGTTGTTGTCCGCCACCAGGTAGAGCGCGCGGCGCCCCGCATACGGACCGGTCAGCTCCTCGCCGAGGGCCATTCCCTCGACGTTCTGCAGCAGCGGGTTCGACTGTTTCTCGTCGGAGGTGATGCCCCGGCTGGGGCAGGCCCCGAGGTCGACGAGCAGGGACTTCTTCGCGGCGAGCGCGCCCTCGTCGCGGGAGAGGTTCTCGTTCTCGCTGATGTCCGCCGCGTCCGAGAGATCCACCGTGTAGACCCGGATGCCGTTGCCCAGGCCGCGGATGTATCCGCGCTCCAGGGCGAGCAGCCGGTGGTCGTCCAGAGCCACGAGCTCGGAGAGATAGAGCCCTTCCTCGGTCTGGTACGCGTACTGCTTGTCCAGGGCGTACGCCCCTCCATACTCGCCCTTGTAGCGCTGGATGCGGAGCTGGTGGCGGCCGTGGATGTCGTCCTCGCCGAGCAGCGGTCCTTCCATCCCCGTGAAGAGATACCTGCCGTCCTGCGTGGCGGTCAGTGATTCGAGCGCGCGCGTGCGCGAGGCCTGGCCCTCGCCGGGCGGGCGGAACGCGGCGGGCTGCGGGAGCTCCTCCCCCAGCTGCTTGCCGTCCGACACCCGGAACCGGGAGATGGACGGCCCCAGCTCGGAGGAGACGAGGACGGTCTCGCCGCCCTCCTCCAGGACGAGCCCCTCGCCGTCGAACTCCGGGGCCTTTTCCCCGCCGGTCTGGAACAGCCGCTGCACGCCGGTCACTTCGGGCGTCAGCCTCTCGGCCGTCCCGAGCGTGAGGTCGTACAGGTGGGGCGGCTCGCCCGCGTCCCGTACCGCGAGCGCCCTGACCTGCCCTTCCGTCGTAGTCGTCAGCGCGAGGGCGGAGAGTCCGTCGACCTTGACGCCCTGCACTTCGTTCTTGCCGTCCTCGTCGAGCGCGTCGCTCACGTCGAGGAGGGTGGCGGGGCTCTTCTTGCCGCAGGGGCCCGGGATCTCGGGTGGCTTGGGAGCCGCCGCGGGCTTGGGGGCCGGCGCCTCCTGCTCCGGACCCCAGGCGCCCGCGGCGAACCAGCCGCCCGTCGCTCCGATGACCAGCGCGGCCGCGGTGGCCACGGCGATCGTGCGGCGGCGGGCCCCTCCCGTACGGCCGCCGCCCACACTCGGCTGCTGCTGCCCGGGTCCGCTCAGGTTGCCGAAGAACGGCAGGGCGCCGATGCCGTCCGAGTCGACGAAGTTCGGGACCGGATGACGGGTGCTCAGCTCCCTCAGGCCCTTCTTCACGTACGCGTGAACATCGCCCAGGGAGAAGTACGGGACATCCGGGCGGCGGCTGTCCCCCTTCTCCAGGAGGGAGATCACCTGTCCCGTGTACGGCGTGAGGCCGCCGTCCCCGTCGGCCTCCGTCTTGATCACGTCCTTGGTCGAGGTCATCACCAGGACGCCCTCCGCGCCCTCGCCGCTGACCTCCACGGACGCCCTGACGGGCACGATGCCGTCCGGTGCCATGGTCCTGGTGATCTTCCCGCTGTAGCAGCAGTCGAGCATGACGACCACGCGCGGCGGTACTTCGTGACCTTTCAGGGCATTGCGCACCGCGTCGAAGCTGCAGTGCGACTCGAAATCACCGGCGCTGGACGTGGTGAGGCCCAGGAAGAGTTCGTCGGTCCTGGTCACGTCCAGAAAGCCGTGCCCGCTGTAATAGACGAGCAGCGTGTCCGACGCCTGCTTCGCCGCGTCCTTGATCTTGTACGTGATGTCGATGGAGCGGCCCGGATTCACCACGGTGAAAATGCGCTCCGGCGAGACGCCCCAGACCTTCGGGGAGGCCAGCAGCTTGCGCAGCCTGGTGAGGTTCTTCTTCACGGTCGGCAGGTCCGCGACCTTCTTGTCGTCGTACTGCCACGTGCCGATGAGCACGCACGCGGACCGCGTCGGGTCCGGTCGCTCGCCTGCGGCCGGGGCGCTCATCCTCTGGGCTCCGGGGGGCCTGGCTCCTCGGGCGCCTCGCCCTCTGCGGCCGCCTCGCCCTCTACGGCCGCCTCGCCCTCTGCGGCCGCCTCGCCGCCCTCGGCCGCCTCCCCCTGCGCGGAGGTCAGCCGGTCCAGCTCGCTGCCCGCCGCGTCCGGGTCCCGGAGCTGTGCGTCGGTGAGGCGGACCTCCGCACCGTCCGTGTCCCGCCGGGCCGTCAGCGGTGCGGGGGCGCCGGGTGCGGAGCGGCGGGCCGCCTCGCGCCAGGTGAGGAACATGAGGGTGAGGGTGCCCCAGTTCGGCGCGTTCTCCACGACGAGCGTGATGATCTCGGCCGCGCCGCCCATCTCCCCCGGCCCCGGCGGCGTGCCCACGCTCTCGACCACGATGCCGTCGGCCCGCAGCCCCGCCCGCCCGCCGAGCATCAGATCATGCAGCAGCTTCGCCTCGGACGGCTGCTCCACCGACAGTTCGATCCGCACCACGTGCCCCCTCTTCCCACCCGAAGCATCGACCTGACACCCACTCAACTTCCCATCCGGACAAGAGAGTTCCCACCTTCACCGAACACCACGCGAAGGTGTGGCCCCGCCCTGCCGAAATCCGGATGCCGTCCGCGGACGAGCTCCACTAGCGTCGCCGCCATGACACCCACATTCGAACGTCCGCCCTTCCAGCCCGACGAGCGCACCTCCCTGGTCGGCTGGCTGGATCTGCAGCGCAAGATCCTCCGCTGGAAGTGCGAGGGGCTGAGCGAGGAGGACGCGCACCGGGCCGTGCTGCCGTCCTCCCCGCTCACCACCATGGCCGGGCTGATCGCGCACATGCGGTGGACCGAGCACACGTGGTTCGAGGTGATCTTCCTCGGCGGCGACGAGTCGGTGAATCCCGCCTTCGACCAGAGCCGCGATGACGGCGACTTCGATACGCAGGGCATGACGCTGCCCGAGCTCCTCGCCGCGTACGAGGCGCAGTGCGCGCGCAGCAACGAGATCGTCGCCGCCGCCTCCCTCGACGACGTGGGCCGCCACACGGGCTACAAGGCCGGCCAGGCCAACCTCCGCTGGATGCTGACGCACATGGTGGAGGAGACGGCTCGGCATGCCGGGCATGCGGATATCGTCCGGGAGATCCTTGACGGGTCGAAGGGCTATTACTGAGGCCCTCTGAATGAGGGACGGAGTGCCATGGGTGTGCCGGGGCCGGATCTGGAACGGTGGACGGAGGAGGGGCACCTCAACATCGTGGGCGTCGCGCGCATGCTGGGCGTGCCGGAGGACGTCTACGAGAGCGACCCGATCGCGCTGATCCCCGCGCTGCAGCAGTACGTGGAGCGGCTGCCGCTCGCCCAGTTCGAGGAGTCGGACTGGGTGACGCTGCAGACGGATCTGATGTCGTACCTGGCCGACTTCCTCGTACGGCGCCACGGCGCGCGCTGGGCGCTCGCGGAGGACCCGGCCTCGCCCCGCGGGTACCGTTACGTGGTCGAAGCGGCGGGGCTCGACGGGGTGACGCGGCGGCTCGACCCCGCCTCCGCCGTGGTCCGGGAGGTCCGGCACGCCCCCATCGAAATCACCCGCATGCTGGCAGCCGCCGAACTCGACCTGCACCTGGTGCGAGCACCGGGCGCACAGCCGGCCCCTCTCTACCCCGAACAGGACACCTGACCATGCACGACGAAGCTGCCACGCCCACCTCCCCCACCATCCGCCCCGCCCGCCCCACCGACCTCACCGCCCTGCAGGCGCTGGCGCGGCGCACGATCGACACGTGCTACCGGTCGTTCCTGGGGGACGAGGCCGTGGACTGGTTCATCGGGAGCGGTGCGTCGGACGAGCATGTGCGGGCCGCGCTGGAGAAGGGCGGGGTGCACTGTCTTGTCGAGGCGGAGAGCGGCGAGATCGTCGGGTTCTCGATCGTCGACGGGGCGACGGTCGACCTGATGATGGTCGATCCCGCTCACCAGCGCCGGGGCCTGGGACGGCAGTTGCTGTCGCACGCGCAGGGCCTGCTCCTGGCCGAGTACCGGACGATCCGCCTGGAGACCTTCACCACCAACACCCGCGCGGTCGCGTTCTACGAGGCGTGCGGATGGGAGCAGGGCGAGCTCCTGGCGGAGGAGGGCCCGGCGAAGGTGGAGTACGTCAAGCACCGCTGAGTTCGATCCGCTCGGCGGCCTGCGCATTGCGGACGGCGGCTGTCCTAAACCTCGTGCACTCTGGGGCATAGGCGCCCAATGGCACCCAAAGTGCCCCTTTCGCTACGTTATGGAGTCGAAGGGGGCCGGCCTCCACGAAAGGATCGACCCAATGTCGAAGTTCCTGGTCTTGTACCGGTCACCGATGTCACCGGCCGAGATGTTCTCCAGCATTCCGGCCGAGCAGCAGCAGGCTTTCGCCAAGGCGTGGCTGGCGTGGGACGCGAGCGCCGGCCCGGCCCTCACCGATCCCGGCAACCCGACCCAGGTGGTCTCCGACCCGAAGGCGGGCGGTGACCACGTCGCGGGCTACGCGCTCATCGAGGCGGAGGACGCCGACGCAGTGAACAAGCTGCTGACCGGACACCCTCACCTGGCCAATGGCGGAACGGTCGGGATCTACGAGGTCCTCGACATGGCAGCCCCCGCCTGAGCCCCGTCGCCGCCGGAGCACACCTCCGCCCCACCCGGAGCCATCCCGGGTGGGGCGGAGGACTCAGCAGGTGATTCCAGGTCGCTGCAAGGTCCGTCTGTGAGGGTCGTCGGGTCACATCGACAGAGGGGGAACATGATGAACTTCCGCAGCACGCGTGGCCGTCTCGCCGCCGCGGCCGTCGGTGCCGTCGTCGCCGGGACGCTGGCGATCGGGGCGTCGCCGGCGTCCGCCTCCGCTTCCAGTGGGTACATCAGCGGCGCCGGGACCATCTACGACGACTTCGGCGACGAGGGCACGCTGTCCTCGAGCTCGCACGCGATCTCCAGCGCGACCTGCTTCTGGCAGAACGTGCTGTACGCGGAGGGCGCCATGAAGAACGACGAGTACCGCTTCGCGAAGTCCGACATCGACGGCGAGTTCGGCTCGAAGACCAGGTACGCCACGCGGAACCTGCAGCATCGCTGGGGCCTGACCGTCGACGGGATCGTCGGCAAGAACACCATGAGCAAGCTGGATGCGAAGCGCGTCTATCTCCCGGATGTCGACGGCGGGATCTGGAGCGGCAAGCTGCAGTACCGGGGCATCGCCGCCAACGGCAACACCCTGGCCACGTACCACGGCAAGTACCACAGCTTCAAGATGTCCCGCGCCGAGGGGTCGGGGCACTGGCACTTCGAGGATCTGAGCACGGGATCTCACCAAGCGGCCTCCTACACGCGCAACGACTGCTAGTAGCCCCTGGCGACCGACGGGCCGGACTCCGCTTGCGGGTCCGGCCCGTTCGCGTGCCAAGGGCTACGGTCACTTCGTGGTCATTGCTGACGTGATGCGGGTGGTCATGGCGGTCATGACCGGGGTGGCGCCGCCCTTGCGGGCGTGGGTGCCGGTGGCGAGGGCGAGTTCGACCGTGGTGCGGAAGTCGTCTGCCGCGGAGGCGTCCCGGGCGGCGAGGAGGGTGACCGCCTCGGTGAGGGCCGGGAGGACCTTGTCGGCGATTTCGGCGACGGACTTGCCGGACAGGCTGTGCACCTTGCCCTTCTCCGCGAGGACGTGGCCGACCGGGCCCGTGCTCGCGTTGAGGGCCATCGAGCCGTGGGCCGCGATCTTGCCCGGGCGGCCGGTGCTGTCGGCGGCGGCGAGCAGGGAGACGGCGCCGTAGGCGGCGGTGCGGAGGGTGGCCTTCTCGGTGGGAGAGAGGGAGAGGGAGGAGGAGAGGGAGGGGGTGGTGGCGGTGGCCGACATGGTGGGTGCTCCTTGGTCGTCGTCTTTTCGGTGGCCCCGTTCCGGGGTGGTGGCACCACTATGGCACACGATTGGCGCCATGACGAGCCATTGCGGTGCCATGGGGTGCGATCGTTGCGCCCGCAGGGCGTTGACCTGCAGATTTGGGAAGGGAATTCGTGGTGCCAGAATGGCGCCATTCGGTGTCGCGTGATGCCATGTGAGGGCTCAGCAGGTGATTCCAGGTCGCTGCAAGGTCTGTCTGTGAGGGTCGTCAGGTCACATCGACAGAGGGGGAACATGATGAACTTCCGCAGCACTCGTGGCCGTCTCGCCGCCGCGGCCGTCGGTGCCGTCGCCGCCGGGACGCTGGCGATCGGGGTGTCGCCCGCGTCCGCCTCCGCTTCCAGTGGGTACATCAGCGGTGCCGGGACCATCTTCGACGACATGGGCGACGAGGGCACCCTGTCCACGTCTTCGTACGAGCACTCCGGCGCGACCTGCTTCTGGCAGAACGTGCTCTACGCCGAGGGCGCCATCGAGTCGAACGGCACAGCGTTCGACAAGGAGGACATCGACGGCAACTTCGGCGCCAACACCAAGGCCGCCACGAAGAGCCTCCAGCGGCGATGGAGCCTTGACGACGACGGCATTGCCGGCCCGGCGACGCTCGGCAAGGTGGACCGCAAGCGGACCTACCTCCCGGACGTGGATGGCGGCGTATGGACTTCGGGCCTTGAGCACCTCTACACCTACGAAAACGGCGCGATCAACGCCAAGTACCACGGCACCAAGCACACCTTCTACATGAACCGCGCCGCCTACCAGGGCCGCTGGAGCTTCGACAACCAGCGGCTGGGCGGGGACTTTGAGCAGGCCTCGTACAACACCTACGCCTGCTGACGTCAGCGGCCGCGAAGCCGAGCGGGCCGGATCCCAGTGGGGTCCGGCCCGTTCGGGCTGCTCAGGTGTACCTGGACGTCGTCGCGTACGGCAGGACCGCCCACATGCGGGTGCCGCCGCCCGGTTCCGGGGATTCGTCGCAGCCCCAGGTGCCCGCGCAGGACTTGACGACGCGGGCGAGGAGGCGCAGGGACATACGGCGCCGGGTGTCCAGGGCGGCGACGAGGCGGGCGTGCGCGGGGCGGGGTTCGCTGTCGTAGACGACGACCCGGAGGGCCGCCGAGCGGTAGCGGAGGGAGAGGTAGATCTGGGGTGCGGAGGTCAACTGGCAGGCTGTGGAGGCCAGTTCGCTGACGGTCTGGACCGCAGCGTCGGCGAGTTCGGGGAGGTGGTGCGTACGGAGGATGCGCGCTGTTGCGTGGCGGGCGATGGAGGGTGTGGAGAGGGCTGCGGGGAGCGTGAGGCTGTACGAGAGGGCGGGGAGGGGCGGGGAGGGGGCTGCGGCGGTGCGGGATGCCGGGTCGGCCGGAGTGTGAGTGACGAGCAGCATGGGTGAACTCCCTTGTGCGGTGAGGGAATTGGGCGGTCGGGTGGGCGGGCTGGCGTGAGGTGGTGGCTTTGTCCCTGCCGGGGCGTCGGCGCCGTGACGTGGGCAGGGGTGCGCTTCCGGATTCACGCGAGCTGATGCGTGACCGTTCCGTCACTCACTGTACGCAGCTACGGGCACCATGTGCCACCTCTTCACTGGAAGTTGAGCCCCACCGTAGACTCCCGGCATGGTTGCCAGGACCTCCCCGACAGAGCGGCAGAAGCGACTGGGCGCCGAGGTGCGCAAGTTGCGCCTCGCCGCAGGCATGTCGATCGAGTACGCCGCCGGGCTCTTGGGAGTTGACCGCTCCAAGATCTCCCACATGGAGTCCGGCATCCGCGCGATAAGCCCCGACCGCCTACGGACGCTGGCCTGCAACTGCGCTTGCGCAGAGCAGGAGTACGTGGATGCCCTGGTCGATATGACACGGCCCGCGCGAGGATGGTGGGAGCGGTACCGGGGCAACCTCCCGGCGGGCCACCTGGACATCGCCGACATGGAATGGCGTGCGATGCGCATGCGCATCGCCCACTTCGTCCACATGCCCGGGCTGCTCCAGTGCAACGACCACGCCCTGGCCATCTTTCGGACGAGCGTCCCCCCGCTGCCCGAACACGAGGTCGCCCTTCGTGTCGCCCATCGACTAGAACGGGCCCAAGTCCTCCATCGTGAGGACCCGCCGGAGTTCGTCGCGATCCTCCACGAGGCGGTATTGCGCATGCAGTTCGGTGGATGCAAGGTGGCCCGCGCCCAGATGGAGCACCTGCTCAGGCTCACCGAGCGGGACAATGTAGTCCTACGTGTCGTCCCGTTCGCTGCCGGTTCCTTCCCCGGGTCCGGGCAAACGGTGATCTATGCCGAAGGGCCCGTCCCTCAACTCGACACGGTGCAAGTGGACAGCACGCACGGTCCGGAATTCCTGCACGAGGAGGCGCAGTTGTCGAAGTATCGGGGTCAGCTGGACTGGCTGGAGCGCCTCGCGCTCACACCCGATGCGTCACGCGACCTCGTCCACTCCATCGCCAATGAACTCTGAAGGGATCACGATGGCCGACATCACCTGGGAAGAGCCCTTCTGTGCGGAAGGCTCGGCCTGCTTCCGCCTCGGTACCGACCCTGAAGGCAACAGCTACATCTCGCTCGCCGGGGCCGAAGAGACGTATCTCCAGGACAGCCGGGACGCGCTGCGTCAGATGATCCTCGACATCAAGGCGGGCAAAGCCGATCACCTGCTGTAGCGGGGATCAGCCGCACGCTTGAGGCGGGCAGCGCGGAGGCGCCCCCTACCTGGTCGCCGAGTTCACCTCGGTGCGCCTGACGTCACCCGTCCGGGCCGGGCCCTCCGTCGGAGAGCCCGGCCCGGACGCGTGAGTGGGTGCTAGCCGGCCGAGTCCGCCGACTCGCCACGGGGGAACGAGACCTCCACGCGACGGTTCTTCTTGCGGCCTTCCTCCGAGGAGTTGGACGCGATCGGATAGTCCTCGCTGTACCCGCGGACCTCGAAGGTGATCTCCGCGCCGAGGGACTTGGACAGCTCGTTGTGCACGGCGTCGGCGCGCTTCTTGGAGAGCGTCTTGCCGTGCGCGTACGAGCCGAGGTTGTCCGTGAACCCGAAGACGCGGACCTTCGTCGCGCCCTGGGTGTCGATCTCGTCGGCGATGGCCTGGATACGGGACTTGGCGTCCGGGTTCAGCTTCGCGCTGTCCTTGCCGAAGAGGACTTCGGCCTGGAGGGCGAACTTGACGTCGGAGTTGGTGTCCTCGCGGCGTTCCTCGCCGCCGAGGTCTTCTACGACGGACTTGATGTCGAGGACCTTGGCGGGGGCGAGCGTTGCGCCGTCTTCCAGCTTCAGGTTGGGCGAGTTGGCGTCCACTTCGGGTGGTGGACTGGTGGTCGTGGAGCCCGGTGGCTGACTGGGCTCGTCGTCAGCATGGGCTGTACCGATCGTGAGCGTGAGCGTGGTCAGCAGCGTAGCTGCGACGGTGAGAGTGGCCTTTCGCATGGGTCACTCGCCCTCGGAAATTTCGAGTTCGGCCGGGGGCATGTCTGCGATCTGAAAGGTCACGTTGGTCGCGGTGTCCGGCGGTGCGGGGAACTGGGCGTACCACGTCCGCTCCTCACCGCTGTTGAGCGGCGTGAACTTCGTGCAGAGACAGCGTCCCTCGGTATCCCGGAGGACGAAATACCGCTTCTTGCCAGCCTTGTCCACAAGGGTCGCGCCCGCCATGGAAGCTGCGTTCCTTTGCAACTCCTTCTCATCGCCCCGCCAGTCACCGGCGATCCAGCGTGCCGAACCATCGTTCTTCACCTTGCCGGTCACCGTGAGGAAGCCGCCCTCATCGCGCACGACAGAGTTGAACGAGAGCGTGATGTTCTGCCCACCCTTGACCTCGGCAAGAACCTCGCTCTCGGCCGGAGCCTCCGGCTCTTCCTTCGGCTTGTCACTCTTGTCATTCTTGGCGGGGCTGGACTCCGACGCCTTGGCGTCGTCGCCCCCACCGTCATCCCCGCCACAGCCGGCAACCGTGAAAACCAAACCGGTTGTGATCGCCACTGCGGTCAACGCCCTGCGGGCCTTCATGGTGTACCGCTTGCTCATCGGAACAGCTTCCTTCTCTCGTCATTCCGCCAGGTTGACTTCGTAGAGCTCTTTGGCCGTGGGCAGATCACCGGCGTTGAACGTCTTGGGATCTATAACCCACAGGCCGCTGCCGTCGCAGGTGAACTCGATGGTCTGTCCCGGAACGTTGGCCAGCATCTTGCAGCGAGGCTCGATCACGGCCGTGGCATCCGCCCTGGCCCGCGTGTCCTCTGTGCCAGGTACGAGCGAATCGCCGACCGTGTAGTTGGTCTCGATCCGGGCCTCGTAGGCCAGGTCTCCCCGGACGAACGTCGGGTTCACTCCCAGCAGTCGGGAGTCGTTCTCCGCAGCGAGACGCTGGGCACCCGCAATCCCGTTGCCGGGCGACGGAATCTTGCCTTCAAGAGGCAACACCCACACTCCAGTTGGCAGTCCGGCGATGAACTCCAGCCTTAACTCGTCGCGAACATCCTGAGCGGCAGCGAGGGCGGACGCATCCGCAGCGGATTGAGCACCGCTCCGTGCGACCGCCCCTTTGGCGAAGACGAAGAAGACGAACGCAGCAAAGAGGACCATCCCCACTACCCAGACGAATAGGGGGATGGTCGCTCCTTTGTCGCTGCGCAGACGCGAGAGGGTCACCCGCCGGTGATGGTCTGAACGGCCGTGTCGATCGCCGTCGAGATCGTGTTGTCCAGGCCCAGACCCATCACCAGCGTCACGATCGACGCAATCAGAACCAGCAGACCGGCGTACTCCACGAACCCCGCACCCTCGTCCGCCTTCTCCCCCTGCATCCGCTCGATGACCCGGGTCTGCCACTTCACGTAGAGCTTCGACATCAGGTTCCCCTTCGGATCCGGCCGACCGCGTGCCGGCCGACTCACCCTTCTCGCTGAGGTCGAAACCAGAACCGGCTTCCTCCTGGCCGGTGCCGCCTTCGACACGAGAAACGTATGCCGGGACAGGGGTCCCACCGGAGGGCCCGTGGGCCCAACTCCGGGCCCAAAGCCCGAGTTGGGCCTTCGGGGTCAGCTCACTGCATCGCGTCCTCATCGCCGCACCGTCCCCAGCCAGACAGCGATCGCTTCGCTGCGGCTCGTGCTGTGCAGCTTTGCGAAGATGCGGTTGATGTGGTTCTTGACCGTCTTCTCGCTGATGAAGCAGGTGGCGGCTATTTGCTGGTTGCTCATGCCGGTCGCGATGAGGTCCATGACCTCCACCTCCCTTGCGCTCAGGCCGAATCCGGACCTAAAGGACTGTGACACAGGCGATTGCATTTGCGAAAGACTTTGCTCTGCGAAGGGCGGTTCCGAGACAGGTGGTCCTGGAATGGCCGGATGCTGACCGTGTGCCTCGGTGGCGGGGTGGGCGGGCTGGACGGGTATCCCGGGGACTTTGCTCGTTCCGGTGAAGGGGATTCCGGTCTCGTAGACCCGGCCGAGTCCGTCGGGGAGGCCGGGGGCGGCTCCCGGTGGCGGTTCGGTGCCCGTTCCCCGTACATGCGCGAGGAGGGCATCCTGGGCGGAGGCCGTGAAGTGGGCGCGGCCCGCCTTGATGTCCCGTACGGCGTCGGCGAGCTGGTCGGCGGTGAACTCGCCGTGGACCAGGTAGCCGCCCGCGCCCAGGCGCAGGGCCTCCTGGACGATCGCCGACTCGCGGCTGTACGTGAGCATCAGGACGGGTGCGACCTGGACGAGGTACGGGAGGGCGGAGATGCCGTCCACGCCGGGCATCCGGACGTCGAGGAGCACCACGTCGGGGCGGTGCTGCTGTGCGACGGCCAGGGCCTGGCGGCCGTCGGCGGCCTCCGCGACCACCTGGAGGTCGTCGCGGCCGCCGAGGAGTGCGGTGAGCCCGGCCCGTACGACCGGGTTGTCGTCCGCGACCACGACCCGCAGGGCGGCGGTGGCGGCCTGGTGGGTGACCGGTCCGAACGGGTCGTGCGGGGCCGGGAGTTGGGCCTGCGGCGGGAGCGGGATCTGGGGCGGGGTGTGGTCCGAGTGGGGTGCCGAGGTGTGGGACGAGGTGTGGGTGGAGACGTGGTGCGAGGACGCGCCCGTAGGAGTGTGCCTGGGGGACGGTGTGGCTTCCGGCATGAGCGGGCTCCTCTCTGAGGTCTGCGTCAGCTGAGCGGTGCGGGGGCGTGGGGGGCTGACGGGTGGGGGGCGGTCGGGTGGGCGGAGGTGCGAGGGGTGAGGGCGCCGAGGGGGATGTCGAGGCGGACCTCGGTGCCCGTACGGGCCGTACCGCGGCCGATGCGGATGCGGGCGCCGATGCCCGCGGCCCGTTCGACCATGCCGACGAGGCCGAAGTGGCCTGCCTTGCGGAGTTCTTCGAGGTCGGTGCCCGGGGGCAGGCCCTTGCCGTTGTCCTGCACGGAGAGCCGGAGCAGTTCGTGCGCGATGACGCCGTACTCGACGGTGACGTGGCTCGCGTGCGCGTGGCGGTGGGTGTTCTCCAGGGCCTCGCTCGCGATGGTGAGGAGCTGGCGGGCGACGGCGTGCGGGAGGTGGGGGGCGGGGGCGTCGCGGGTGGTCAGGTCGGTGTGGACGCCGGTGCGGGTGGTGAAGTCCTGGACGCGGGCGCGGAGTTCGTCGGCGACGTCCACGCCTGGGGTGTGGCCCTGGCCTTGGTCCTGGCCTTCGGCGAAGTCCGCCCGGCGGCGCAGGTCCGAGAGGATCTCGCGGGACTCGGCCGCGGCGCGGCGGGCGCTGCGGGCGACGATGCCGGCCTGGTGGCGGACGGTCAGCGGGTCCATGCGGTCGGCGCTCTGGGTGAGGGCGTCGGCGGACATCGCGACGCCGTGCAGGGTCTTGGCGACCGAGTCGTGCATCTCGCGGGCCAGGCGGGCGCGTTCCTGTTCGACGGCCTCGGTGACGGCGAGCCGGCTCGTGGCCTCGCTGAGGGCCTGGGTCGCCGCGCCGAAGCGGAACATGAGGTTGCGCAAGGTGACGCCGATGATGCCCGCGGCGACGCAGAAGCCGGAGATGAGGGTGGTGCTGGCCGGGGTTGTCGTGGCGTCGGCCCAGGCCGTGTACGCGGCGGCGAGGCACAGGATCTGGGCCGCTGTGTAGAGGGCGGCTCCTCGCCAGCCGTAGAGGAGGCCGCCGAGGAGAGGGGTGCAGACGGTGGCGTAGCCGAGGGGGGAGTCCGGGGATGCGGTCAGGAGCAGGACCGCTCCGAAGGTCATGTCTATGGCCATGAGCCATTTGTGTTTCAGGACCAGGGGGCCGAGGGTCTCCCAGTCGCGGAGCATCGCGTAGGAGCCCATGAGGCTGACCACTACGGCGCTGCCGATCAGCCAGCTGCCTACCTGGCCCTCTGCCCTTGCCAGGGCGAAGGGGGCGCCCAGGGTGATCATGGCCAGGCGGAAGCCGAAGACTTGGCGGCACAGGGCCTGGAGGGCGTTCAGTTGGATGGGGAGGCTGGGGGTGGGCTCGTCCTGGGCGAACGCGCCCTGGGGTGCATCCAGTTGGGGGTGGCTTTGGACCAGGGCTGGTCTTGGCTGCCTTGTCCGTGCCGGACGGAAGCCGCTCAGGGCTGCGCCGCTGGGGTGGTGTCCGGCTTGGTTTGCGGCACGCCTTGCCTGGTCCTGGAAGCTCACCGTCTTGCGGTCCATGTGGGCGCGCCTCCCTTCTTTTCTCCCCGCCCCGCCCTTTCACCGTTTCCCGGGGCTCCGCCCCGGACCCCGATGCGACCTTCGGTCGCAGGCCTCAAACGCCGGCCGGGCTGAAAGATGTCCTCAATCGCCGGACGGGCTCTATTGAGCCCGTCCGGCGATTGAGGACGAGCGCGTTCAGCGCGATAAGGGGGTCTGGGGGCGAAGCCCCCCCACGCGGCGGAGCCGCAAATGTCACTGCCGGGAAGGGGCGGGGTGGGGGAAAAATGCGCGCGCAGCGTCGGCACCGGCATCAGCCCCCCAGGATCGAACCGAAGTCGGTGTCCGAGCCCAGGAACATGCCGCAGACGATGAGGATCAGCGTGGCCGGGACCATGAAGATGAGGGTGACCATCGTGGTCTTCGGGATGGTCTTCGCTGCCCTGCGGCGGGCGTTCTGGGCGTCGGTGCGGCGCATGTCGTTGGCTATCTGGATGAGGGTGTCCGCGATGGGGGCGCCCAGTTCCTCGCCCTGTTGGAGGGCCGTGACGAACTGGGAGACCTGTTCGGAGGCGTTGCGGCGGCGGAGTTGCTCGAACGCGTCGCGGCGGGAGACGCCCATGTCCATCTGGCGGAGGGTGATGCGGAGTTCGTCGGACCAGGGGCCCTCGTAGCGTTCCGCCACGCGGTCCAGGGCCTGGCGGAAGCCCAGGCCCGCGGAGACCACGACGGCCAGTACGTCGAGGAAGTCGGGGAGCGTGCGCTCGATCTGGTCCTTGCGGTCGCGGATGGCCTGCCAGATCAGGGCGTCCGCGGCGAAGAGGCCGAAGGCCAGGGCCAGGAGGCCGAAGACGGGCACTCCGTTGGCGAAGAGGGAGAGCGCGCAGACCGCGCCGAAGAGGCCGTAGACCGCGCGGCGGGCCGCGTAGCGGTCGATGGTGAGGCCGCCGGGGTTTCCGGCCATGTCGATCTTGCGGCGTTTGGCGTCCACCTTCTTCGGGCCCATGAGGCGCAGGACCGTAGGGGCGAACCGTATGCCCAGGCGGTCGATGGCCGAGTCCGCGGCGGAGACGCGGGAGGAGCCCGATTCGAGGGCGATCGCGAGGTCGCCGGGCAGGCGGGCGTCCGCGCGGTACATCCGGACGCCCGTGAAGACGCCCGCCACGGAGAGCGCGACGAGGGCGGCGAGGCCGAGTCCCAGCATGGTCAGGCTCCTCAGACTTCGATCTTGCCGAGACGGCGGATGACGACGAAGCCGACCGCGTACAGGCCGAGGGAGATGAGGATGAGGACCTGGCCGAGCGGCGAGCCGGTGACTTTCGCGAGCGCGCCGTCGTTCATCGCGTTCAGCATGAGCATCGCTCCGACGCCCAGGCACGGGATCGTGAAGGCCGTCGCGTTGACCTCGGAGAGCATCGTGCGGACCTCGCGCCGGGTCTCCTTGCGCTCCTCCAGCGTCTCGGTGAGATTGCGGAGGGAGCCGACGATCGTGCCGCCGGCGCGGTTGGAGAGCACGAGGGTCGTCACGAGGACGATCAGTTCACGGGACGGAAGGCGTTCGGCGAGTTCGCCGAGGGCGTCGTCGATGCTGCGGCCGACCGACAGCTGATTGGAGACGACGGTGAGCTCTTCGCCCGCGGGGGCTTCGAGTTCGTCGGCGGCCATCGCGAGCGAGGTGCGCAGGGCCAGGCCCGCCGACGTGCCGTTCGCCAGGAGGCGGGCCAGGTCGGGAAGCTGGTTGATGAAGGCCTCGATGCGCTTCTGGCGCTGCCAGTTGAGGAAGGTGTTCGCGGACCAGACGCCGACCAGGCCCGCGATCGGGCCGAAGAACGGGGCGAGGAGAGACGTCGCGATCAGCCAGAGCGCGACGACCGTGACCATCATGTAGACGAAGAACTCGCCGGGGGTCAGATCGAGGCCCGTCGCGGAGAGCTTGAGCTGGATACGGCGGCCGAGCTGGGTGCGCCGCAGCCGCTGGTCCACCGCCGTGAAACGGCGCTGCCGGCCGACCGTGTGGTGGCCTGTCTGCGAGAGCCGTTCGACCAGGGCCTGGCGCTGGGCCTTGCCCGAGGCGTACGTCTGCAGGCCCGCGGTGGCGAGGGCGCCGCAGAGCAACGTACTGCCGAGGGCGAGGAGGACGGGGCTGTTCATCGGCCGGATGCCTCTCTGCTGGTCAGCTCGTGGCCGCCGTCCGTGACACCGAAGGCCGGGGGGATCGGCTCGCTCGCCAGATAGAGGCGGTCGGCGAAGCGGCGGGGCAGCGGGAGGTGCTCGTACACGCCGTGGACGATGCGGTCGGCGCCCATCGGCTGCGCGGCGAAACGGCTCACCGGCGTGATGCTGAACTCGTCGCGGCCATGCGAGACGAGCAGCGCGATCTCGGTGATCTTGCGGGAGCCGTCGGCGAAACGGGTCAGCTGGACGAGGACGTCGACCGCCGAGTTGATCTGGTCCTTGAGGGCCTCGAAGGGGATCTCGACCGTGGACATGGAGCCCAGGGTCTGGAGCCTCATGAGGGCGTCCTCGGCACTGTTCGCGTGGACCGTGGCGAGGGAGCCGTCGTGGCCGGTGGACATCGCCTGGAGCATGTCGAGCGTCTCACCGCCGCGGACCTCACCGACGATGATGCGGTCGGGGCGCATGCGGAGGCTGTTGCGGACGAGGTCGCGGATGGTGATCTGGCCCTTGCCCTCCACGTTCGGCGGCCTCGATTCGAGGCTGATGACGTGGGCCTGCTGGAGGCGGAGTTCCGCGGAGTCCTCGATGGTGATGATGCGTTCGTGGTCGGGGATCAGGGCGGAGAGCGCGTTGAGGAGCGTGGTCTTGCCGGTGCCCGTACCGCCGGAGACGATCACGTTGAAGCGGGCCCGGACGAAGCTGGAGAGCAGCATCAGCATGTGCTCGTCGAGGGAGCCCATGCGGATCAGTTCGTTGAGTTTGTACGCGCGGGGGAAGCGGCGGATCGTGAGAGTGGCGCCGGTGAGGCTCAGCGGGGGGATGATCACGTTGACGCGCTCGCCGGAGGGGAGGCGGGCGTCGACCATCGGCGTCGACTCGTCGACCCTGCGGTTCACGGTCGAGACGATGCGTTCGATCGTCTGCATCAGCTGCTCGTTGCTGGCGAAGCGCATGGGGAGCTGCTCCACGCGTCCGGCGCGTTCGACGAAGATCGCGTCGGGGCCGTTGACCATGATCTCGGTGATGCTGGCGTCCTCGAGGAGCGGTTCGAGGACGCCCAGGCCCAGGGCCTCGTCGACGACCCTGCGGATCAGCTGGGCGCGCTGGGTCGTCGAGAGGACCGGTCCCTCGCGGCTGATGATGTGGCCCAGGACGCGCTCCAGGCGGGCCCTCCGCTCGCCCGCGGCGAGGCTGGACATCTCCGCGAGGTCGATCTCCTCCAGGAGCTTGCCGCGGTAGACGGCGACGGTGTGGTCGTCCTCGCGGCCTCCCGTGCCGTTGTCCTCGGGGGTGCTGATGCGTGACTTCAGGCTCATGGGTTGCCCCCTCGTTCAGTCGTCCATCGGCATGGTGACGGTGCGGGTGGCTTGCCAGCCCATGTCGATGAACGGGACCAACTCGGGGATTTCGACGGTCACTTGGACGCGTGCGGTGTCGCCGCCGCTTCGGGTGAACGTGGCGTCGTCGGCGAGCCAGTCGCTCATGGCCTGGCGGCCGGCCTGTTCGTGGTTCTCGCCGAGGGAGGCGGATCTTGCGGCGGCTCGGGCTGCTGAGCCGGCTTGGCTGAAGCTGTAGCCGACCAGGCCGAGTTGGATGCAGGTGAGGGCGACGAGGATGAGGGTGGGGAGGAAGCCGGTGAACTCCAGGATGGCGGCGCCTCGGTCGTCTTTGAGTGCGGGTGCGTGGCGCCTGCGGCCCCTGCATCCGAACTTCGTTCGGATCGCCTCAAACGCCGACGGGGCTGGATTTGTCACCCCTCCCATATCGCACCCCCTTCACCGTCGACGCTCCAGCCCGCGTCGAAGCCCGGGAAGAAGAGCGGGACGTCGACCGAAACGTTGGCCTTGTACAAGTCGCCCTCGCGGCCGCAGCCCGCGTCGAAGCTGTCCTTCCACGCGCCAGGGAGGTTCTCGCGGGCCGCGCGTTCGCAGGCGACCACAGGGTCCTCGCCGCGGACCGCCGCCACCGCCCCCGCGCGGGCGCCCTCGTCCGCCGCGTTGCCGGCGAGGGAGTACGTGTAGCCGTACAGGACGCACTGCCACAGGATCGCGATCACCGCGAAGATGACCGGGGCCATGCCCGCGAATTCGAGGGTGACCGAGCCGTCGTCGCCTCGGGGGCGGCGGCGGGCGAAGCCGATGGAGCCTCGGTCGCCGGTCAGGCGGGAGGATTTCGGTGGTGGTGCTGCCACGAGTCCCAGCTCCCCTGCGAGTCCCCAGAGTGCTTGTTTGACCGTGCTGCGGCTGTCCAGGTCCTGCATCCGGCCCGCGTCCACCGCCGACTGGAGTTCCTTGAAGTTGGAGGGGACCGCGGTGCGGGCCACTCGGGTGCCCGTGATGCGTTCGATCAGGGGCGGCTGGATTTCCGTGTTGCGGGTGTGGCGGTTGACGACCACGACCGTTTCCTCCGCCTTGCGGATCTGGAGGCGATCCCACATGCGGACCATGCGTTTGGCGGCGCGGACCGCGACCACGTCCGGGGTGACCAGCAGGACGGCCTGGTCGGCCATCTCGATGGCGGCCGCGTTCGCGCTGCTCATCTGCGTACCGCAGTCCACGACGACGACCTCGTAGCGGTTGCGGAGGGCCGAGACGGCCTGGCGGGCCACGCGGTCCGTGACGTCCTCGCCGCGCTCGCCCTCGCCCGGGGCGAGGAGGAGGCCGAGGCCCGTGGGGTGCGTGAAGACCGCGTCCTGGAGGACCCGGGGGTTGATGTCCGGGATGCCCGCCAAGTCGACGATCGAGCGGCGGAACTGGACGTCCAGGTACGAGGCGACGTCGCCCGACTGGAGGTCGAGGTCGAGGAGGGCCACGGAGCGGCCCGACGCGCGGGCGGCGAGGGCTAGTTGGACCGCGGTGAGGGTGGTTCCCACACCGCCCTTGGAGCCCGTGACCGTGACGACCGTTCCGCCGGGGCCCGTGTACGCCTCCGGGCCCTGGGTCAGGTGCGGGCGGACGCCCAGGGACCAGGAGGCCGCCGTCTGGACCCGGGCCGCCAGCTCCTCGTATCCGAGAGGGAGACCGATGAGGCCGCGTGCGCCCGCGTCCATCGCCGCCGAGAACAGGCCGGGGCTCGGGTCCTGGGTGATGAGGATGACGCCCACGACCGGGAAGCGCATGGCTACTTCCCGGATGAGTTCGAGGGCCGGGACGGGGCCGATGCGTTCGTGGACGAGGACGACTTCCGGGAGCTCTTCGAGGGACTCGCCCGCCAGGCGCGCGAGGGTGTCGAGGAGGGCCGTCGAGTCGGGGACCGGCAAGGCCGGTTCCGCGTCCGGGAGTTGGCTCAGAAGGGTGGAGAGCGAGCGGGCGGAGTCCGCGTCGCCCACCGCCGGCAGGATGCGGGTCGTCACAAGGCCCCCTACTTGTCCTCGTCGAGGGTGTAGCTGCGGTCGCCCGGGGTCACCGGGGTGTCGCCGCCCTGCGAGATCAGGGCGAGGCGCACGTGCTCAGCGAAGGATTCGGCGTAGGCGACGCGCTGGGCATCGAGGGTGTTGAGCGCGAACGTGATCGGCACGGCGTCGACCGGACGGCCGGACCTGTCGTCCTCGCGTGGTTCGAGCGGGGTGAGCTTTCCGACGTCGAGGACGCGGGCATTCTGGACGATGACCTTGGACTGGTCCTTGTCGCCTTCGTTCGCGGCTTTGAAGGTGGCGAAGATATTGACCGTGGAGCCTGGTGTGATCTTTCCGGCGACACCGGTCGCCGCGTCAATCATGATCGCGATTTCCTGCTCACCGTCGCCCAGTTCGGGCCGCTTGACGATCATGTCGGACTGCAGCAGTGATCCTTTGCGCAGTTGCGTGACCGATATCTTTCCCCGTATCTCCGCGAGATCCGTGACAGCGTTCTGGGAGAGCCAGCGCTCGGGCATCTTGATCTTCTCGAACTGTCCGGCTTCGAGCTCCTTGTACGGGGCGATATCGCCCTTGAGCCGATACGCGGAAACCTCCGGCCCCACCTTGGAGTTGACGTCGCGGATCACCGAGAGCACCCCGGCGAAGGCGCCGAGTGCACACAGGACCGACAGGAGCAGCAGGATGACACCGCGGCGCTGACGAGAGTTCATGGGCCCGACTACCTCGATCAGGTGGGGACGTATACAGGAGGCTCTTTCAGGGACTGATGGCTTTGCGTTGGTGTCCTGTGGTGAGGACACCCTGCGGACGCGATTGGTTCTCGGTTTCCGGCAGCGGAGAAGAACAGAAACCACAGCGGTCACCGATGAGTTCGAGCCCGCACCAGTGGCATTCCTCGCGCTTCACGGAGGAGACCAGCTGGTAGAGCACGGAGATGTCGGGGATCGCGGCGGCGAATTCGATCAGCTTCCCGGTGGCCCACCAGCGCGCGGATTCCGCGGGAAGCGGAGCTTCCGCTATCGCTTGCACATGCCAGGAGCGGGCCAGCGTGGATGTGACCCATTCGGTCTGCAATTGGCCTTTCGCGAACAGGAGTTGTGTCGCGAAAGGCGGCGGTTCGAGCCGTGCGCCCTGACCGCCGCTGCCGAGCCGGATGAGCTGGGGCTTGGGGTTGGCGAGGACGGCGAACTGTGA
Source organism: Streptomyces sp. NPDC050418 (assembly GCF_044458745.1). Taxonomy (NCBI): domain Bacteria; kingdom Bacillati; phylum Actinomycetota; class Actinomycetes; order Kitasatosporales; family Streptomycetaceae; genus Streptomyces; species Streptomyces sp. NPDC050418. Next base: position 571,379 of record NZ_JBITIG010000003.1, on the reverse strand, counting down.
GCCCGGCACCCATGACTTCGCGTGCTGCTTGAGGCTGACCGGGACACGGTCAAGCTTCGTGACCGAGCTCAGGACGGCGCCCGCGTAGATGTAGTGCGAGAGCAGCCGGGCGGCCGAGGCGAGCACCCCGGGGCTGAAGTCACAGAGCGAGAGCTGCCTCAACTGCAGGGCCAGGAGCGAGAGTCCGAGCGGCGGCAGGTCCAGGTCGAGCAGCGCGATGCGGTCGGATTCGAGCACGCTGCGGACCGTGTGCAGCCGGTGCAGCGCGGAGGCCGGGAGCGAGGCCGGACAGAGCACGATGACATACCCGTGCTGTTCGAGCAGCGCGTGCATGTCGGAGAGTGATGCCTCCAGGGGGCGGGTGGTGCGGCCCTGGGGGGTCTGGAGCACCGCGGCCGGCGGAGTGTGCTGGTCCGGCGGCGGCAGGATCAGGTCGGGTGCGGTGACGCCAATGACAGTCGGCATGAGCAATCCCCCCGATCACTTCCGACCACTTGTGGTCTTCCCTGCATCAGCACCATATCCACGTCATGCTCAGCTCAACACAGGATCGGCGTAACTCCTGGTGGGAACTTGATCGACAGGGAGTGAAGATCGGGGAGTTGACGGCCGGCCTCTTCCGGCGCCGGCCGCCGACTGCTTCCACAGGTCTTGACAACCTCATTGGTCTGAACCAGATTGCGGCGGGCACGCACCTCCACCCCCACACCCCCACATGGAGGCAGCAATGACCAACTCCCCCCACAGGCACAGGCGTTCCCGGCGCATGCGGCGGTCACTCGTCGCAGCGTGCGGGGCGGCGGCGCTCGCGCTGACCGGGCTCGCCGTGAACGCACAAGGTGCGGACAACGATGTCGCCGAGGCTCCCGCAGCCGCCGCCGTACCGAAGCACGCCGTCACCGGGTACTGGCAGAACTTCAACAACGGCGCGACGGTGCAGCGGATATCGGATGTGCCCGCGCAGTACGACATCATCGCGGTCTCCTTCGCCGACGCGACGGCGACGAAGGGTGCCGTGGACTTCACGCTCGACTCGGGCGGGCTCGGCGGTTACACGGAGGCCCAGTTCAAGGCCGACGTGAAGGCCAAGCAGGACGCCGGGAAGTCCGTGATCATCTCGGTCGGCGGTGAGAAGGGGGCCGTTGCGGTCGACGACCCCGCATCGGCGACCGCGTTCGCGGACTCCGTGCACGCGCTCATGCAGGAGTACGGGTTCGACGGCGTCGACATCGACCTGGAGAACGGCCTCAACTCCACGTACATGACGCAGGCGCTGAAGTCGCTCTCGTCCAAGGCCGGCTCGGACCTCGTCATCACGATGGCGCCGCAGACGATCGACATGCAGTCGACGTCGAACGAATACTTCAAGACGGCGCTCAACATCAAGGACATCCTCACCGTCGTCAACATGCAGTACTACAACAGCGGTTCCATGCTCGGCTGCGACGGCAAGGTCTACTCACAGGGCTCCGTGGACTTCCTCACGGCCCTCGCCTGCATCCAGCTGGAGAACGGGCTCGACCCGTCCCAGGTCGGCATCGGCACCCCGGCCTCCACGCAGGGCGCGGGTTCCGGCTACGTGGATCCGTCCGTCGTACGCAACGCGCTGGACTGTCTGGCGCGCGGCACGAACTGCGGCTCGTTCAAGCCGCCGCGGACATATCCGTCGATCCGGGGCGCGATGACCTGGTCCACCAACTGGGACGCCACGGCGGGCAATTCCTGGTCGAACGGGGTCGGCCCGCACGTCCACGACCTCCCCTGACCCCTCCCGCACCCCCCATGGGAACTCTGAGGCCCCGCCGCACCGCTCCCCCGGTGCGGCGGGGCCTCGGGGTGCTGCCCGGAGAGGTTTTTGAACGCGTTAGAATCCTGCGCGGCAGGGTTTTTGAACGCGTTAAAAACCCATCGCCAGGGCTTCGAGCTGAGGGGGACGCGATGAAGAAGAGGTACGGCGCCGCACTGGTCACCGCAGCGGCGGCACTGCTCCTGACCGGGTGCTTCGCACCGGTACCCGCCGAGGCGATACCCGGGGTCTACCGGGACGCGGAGACCGGGGGCGTGGTGCGTCTGGAGGAGGACGGGACCTTCACCGCAGACGACGTGATGCAGGACGGGCACTCGAACCCGGCGGACTTCGGCGGCAGCTGGGACTACGACCCGGAGCGCAACAGCGACTTCGTCTATCTCACCGTCAGCGACGGCGGTCTCGGGAAGATCGGCGGCGTCCAGCTCTACGTGGAGGAGGAGGGCGAGGTGTACTTCATGGACGACCCGGAGGAAGGGCCGTCCCTGTATCTCACCAAGCAGGACTGAGCCGTCAGGTGTTCTCCATCCACACGCTCGCCGCGGCCACCGCCGCCACCAGCATCGAGAAGACCATCCACAGCAGCGACGGCGTATGCATCTGCACCTTGACGTCAGGGTTCTTCGCCTGGCGCAGGGTGTCCGCGTACACCCACTTCCGTACCGGGACGAACCCGATGAGGAAGATCAGCAGCAGGGCCGAGTAGAGGTACAGGATCACCGGCAGCGGATCCTTCCCCACCAGGCCCATCGCCGCGAGGCCCGCGCCGGCGGCCGGCGGGATGAGGGACACACTCCTCTTCCCACCGGCCGTCGGCATCGTCCAGCGCATCAGCACGATGAAGACAGGTGTGATGACGGCCGCGACGGCGCACCACGCGGCGGTGGACAGCGAAAGGAAGGTCACCATGGGGTGATCTTGTCCCAGGTGTCGCCGGCCGAGTCCCATGCGGTGGTGAACGTCCCCCAGACCGGCGAGAGCACCTCCATGCCGAGGCGCTGCGCCAGGGCCGGAGCGGACCTGATGCCGTTGTACAGGTCGTCGATCAGACCCGACGCGCCGCCCAGCTTGGTCCACGGGATGCCGCCGGTCGCGAGGGCGAGTGCGGTGCCGATCGCGGAGTTGTAGAAGTCCGCGGACGTCCAGCCCTCCGCGAACCCGTAGATGATCGCGCTCAGACCTCCGGTGGTGAGCGAGACCGCGCCGAGGATCGCGCCGACCGCCTCACCCGCGGGCGGCGGGATGAGCAGCGAGAGCGCGGCGAGGCCGCCGGTGATGGTGGAGACGGCGCCGAGCAGGTCGGCTATCTCCTTCCAGTCCTCGGCCGTACCGCCGAGGAAGGTCTTCGCCGGGCTCTCGGTCTTGTCGTTGTCGGAGGTGTCGGCACGGTCCGTGCCGCTGTCCTTGTCGTCCTGCGCCTCCTGCGCCTTGCGCCGGGCCTCGGCCTCCTGCTCGGCCTTGCGCTTGGCGGCGGCGATGGCGCGCGCCTCGCTGGCGGCCTGTGCCGCTTCCGCCGCCGACTTGCCGGCCGCGATCGCCGAGGCGCGGGCGGCGTTCGCCGAGTTCTGGGCACTCGCCGCGGAACGGACGGCCGAAATCGCCGATGCGGTGGCCTGGTTGGCCGAATAGTTGGCGCGGCGGGCGTAGCCGCGTGCGGCGAGGGCCGCCTTCTGGGCCGTCTCGGCGGACGACCTGGCGTCCTCGGCCGACTGCTCGGCCGAGTCCGCGTTCGCATCGGCCTGGGTGGCCAGCTTGCCGGCCTCGATGGCCGAGTCCTTGGCGACCTGCGCCCAGTAGACGGCATCATCCGCCGCCTGACGGGCCTCGGCCGCCGCCTTCGACGCCTCGGCCGCATCGGTCAGCGCGTCCTGCGCGACCTTCGCGGCGCGCGCCAAAGTGGCCCGTATGGCGGCGATATGCGTGGCGAGGTCCGCGTCGAGCTGGACCATCTTCGGGTGCACCACGGAGACGAAGTCGCGCAGCGTCCAGGACGGGCCTTCGAGCGCGACCTGCGCCGCCATCTTGGTGTACGGGCCCGCCGTGCTGAGGATCTTGAAGGCGGCGGCCTGGTCGTCCTCCTTCTGCGCGGCTCCGTACTTGGTCGCGAAGAAGTCCTGTACGGCCTTGGCGGAACCGTCGTCGAGCGCCTCCGTGGCGACGGCCTTGACGCGTGTGCCCGGGTTCTTGCCGAGGACGCGGAAGATCGCGGCGGTGTTGTCGGTCTTCGCGGCGTCGGTCAGGCCGGCGGTCAGGAACGTGGTGGGTGCCGAGTCGTCGTCGGATTCCAGCGCCGCGGTCGCCGCCTTGGCCACATCGACCGTGGAGACACCGGACAGATAGAGGACCGTCTCGCGGTCGTCCTGGCGCTCGGCGATGGCCCGGTCGGTGTCGACCCAGGTGAGGATCGAGGCGTCGTCGGCGGCGAGCGCGAACTCGGCGGCCTCACGGGTCCAGGTTCCGTGCGAACTCATCAGCGCGAACGCGGCCTTGCGGCCGTTCTCGACGGCCACGGCGTCGTCGCCGGCGGCCAGCGCCTTCTCGGCGGCCGCGATCAGATCGCGGGTGGCCGCGTCCTGCGACTGCTTCTCGGTGAGCTGGTTGCGCGCGGCCTCGATGTCCTGCTTCTCCAGCTCCGCGAGGCGCCGCGCCTCGTCGAGTCCCTGCTGGGTGTACTCCGCGATCTTCGTGACCTCGGCGTCCCGCGCCTCCTTCTCCACCGCCTCGGCCTCCTTGACGGCCTGGATGGCGGCGTCCGCGGCCTTCTTGGCCTCGGCGGCGAACTTGGTGGAGCGGTTCGCGTAGTCGATGGCCTGGCCCGCGTACTTCGCGGCCTCCTCGGCGGCGTCGGCGGCGTTGTCGGCGTGTTCAGCGGCGGAGTTAGCCGCGTCGCGCGCGGCTCGCGCCGCCGTCGCGGCCTTGCCGGCAAGCGCCTGGGCCTGGTTCGCGGCGCGTCCCGCGAGCGCCGCCTGGGCGTCGGCCTCGCGAGCGGCCTGCCGGGCGGCGGCGGCCTCGCTCTGCGCGGCACCGGCGGCGGTCGCCGCGGTGGCGGCGGCGTTCGCGGCGGCCGCGGCGTTGCTCGCGGCGGAGGCGGCGGCGCCGCCCGCCGTCGCGGCCTGCGAGGAAGCAATCGCGGCCTGGTCGGCGGCGGCCGCGGCGGTACGCGCCTTGGCGGCGGCATTACGGGCGCCGACCGCGGCATCGCGTGCGGCCTGCGCCTTGCCCGCGTCCTTGGACGCGGCGATCGCCGAGCGGTACGCGGCGGACGAGGCGGCCGCTGCGGTGGCGGCCGCCGCGGCGGCGGCGTTCGCCGACCAGGCGGCTCTGCGGGCCGCGCGCTGGGCCGCGTTGGAGGCGTTGATGGCGGTGCCCGCGGCCTTCGCCGCGCCCCGGGCGGCGCCGGCCGCCTTGCGCGCGGCAGCCGCCGACTTCTTCACGTCGTCGCGGGCCGCGTCCGCCTCGGCCGCGGCTTCGAGCGCCGCCGCCTTGGCCTTCGCGGCGGCGGTCTGCGCCTTCTCGGACTCGGCCTTGGCCTGTTCCGTCGTCAACGCCGCGCGCCGGCCCTCGCGTTCGACGATCGCCACCAGCTGGTCGATCTTGGCGGTCTCCTGGTCGCGGGCGCGCGCGATGTGCTGGCCGATCTCCAGGAACCAGCCGATCGAGCCCGCCGAGCCCTCGTCGAGCGCGCGCTGGGCGTACTCCCCCACCTGGGGTGAGGCATTGGCGAGGATCTTGAAGACCTCGGCCTGCTCGTCGTTGAGCCGTGCGGTGAACTGCTTGTCGGTGATGAACGCGAGGAACGCCTCGGGCGTGTCGGCCTCGAGTGCCGCGGTGGCGGCGGCTTTCACGCTGCGCTCGCCCTTGTTGTGGATCGCGAACGTGAGGGCGCGCAGGTCCTCGAGCTCCACGGCCTTGTAGCCGCCGGCGAGGAAGGCGGCGATCGCCGCGTCCCCGGAGGCCAGCGCCTCGGTGATCTCCCGCGTGGTGCCCTTCCCGGTGGCGGACAGGCTCTTGAAGAGCGCCACTTGGTTGTCCTCGGCGATCGCCGAGGCCAGTTCGCTCGCGAGGAAGCGCTCGATGTCGGCGTCGGTGCCGGCGAGCGCGGCGGCCGCCGCGGTCTTCACGGCACGGCCGCCGGCCTTCCACGCGGAGACGGTCTTGCCGCGCGGGGTGTCGGGAAGCGACGGCAGCTGCGGGACGTCGTCCGCCGCGAGCGGGCCCGTGGCCGCCGCGTAGGCGCGGGGCGAGGCGAAGGGCAGTGCGGTCACGGCGGTGGCGGCAGCGGTGGCGGCCAGGAGGCTGCGTCTGCTCATGAACGTGGGCGTGGGTCTCAAAGTGTGCGTCCTTCCCTTTCAGCGGACATCTCGCAGGAAAGCGCGGATAAAACGCGGCGAGCAGGCGAGAACGGCGGCACGATTCAATGAGGGAAATCCACGTCGAGTCAAGGGCGATAAAACTCCGACAAGAGAAAACCGGACGTTCTGAATCAGCCACGCACGGGCGTACAACCCTTGGGACGCCTGGTGAGTCCGCCCGCGACCGACCTTCACGATTCATTCACGTTCCCTTATACAACCCCGATCGAGTAGACAAGCAAAGAAATTGCAGGCTTGAATACGGACCGCAATTCGAGCGCTTGATGCGCCTGGGTCGTCAAAAGGGGAGAAATGAAAATGAAGCTATGGAGACGCGCGCTCGCGACGGGCTGCGCGGCAGCGGTCGCGGCCGTGGCCCTGGTGCTGACCGTCGGCCCCGGGCAGCCGGCCGCCGAGGCTCCGGCGGCGGACTCCGTCGCCGACGCCGCCCCCGGATACGCGGTCGAGGACTACGGCTATCCCGACGCCGACAAGATCCTCGCCGAGCAGGACGTCCTCCTCAAGCGCGGTGACGGCCGCATCACGCTGGCCGCCTGCGGCAGCGAGACGGGCCTGATGGAGGTCTACGTCCGTGAGCACGAGAAGGTCTGCTTCAAGGTCACCGGCAACAGCGGCTGGCTGACCATGGAGATCCCCGCGGTGTTCGGCGTCAAGGGCGCCGGCGAGCAGTCGGCCGTGGTCGACATGACCGTGGAGTCGGAGGAGGTGTCCTTCGACGTCCCCAAGGGCGAGTTCGCCGCCGTCGGCGACACGGCGGACCCCGAGGGCCGCGACCACATGCTCGTCGAGATCCGGACCACCAAGTAGCCAACGGGGGGACTGACCTTCATGCCCAGCACCAGACGCACCCGCCTGGCCGCACTCGGCGCGGCCCTGGCCGCCGGATCGCTCGCGCTGTCCACGGCGCCCGCGGCCGCCATCACCGGCGGCACTCCCGTGGCCGACTCGGACACCACGTACGCGTACACCGCCAAGGTCGTCATCGGCGACCACGACCGCGGCTGCTCGGCGGCGCTCGTGGACAGCGAATGGCTGATCACGGCGGCCAGTTGCTTCGCTGCGGACCCGGCCGTCTCGCTCGCGGTCCCCGCCGGCGCACCGGCCACGACGACCACCGCGATCGTCGGCCGCGCCGACCTCGCCGGCACCCAGGGTGCCGAGCGCAAGATCGTCGAGCTCGTCCCGCGCACCGACCGTGATGTGGTCCTCGCCCGCATGAGCCGTCCCGTCACCAATGTGACACCCATCGGCCTCGCGACCGCCCCGCCCGCCGCAGGCGCCGAGCTCGGCTTCGCCGGGTACGGCCGTACGAAGACGGAGTGGGCGCCCCTGCGCCTGCACACCGGTGCGTACACCGTGGACTCCGCCGCGGCCACCTCCGCGAACGTCACCGGCAAGGACGGCCAGGCCGCCTGCATGGGCGACACCGGCGGTCCGGTGATCAGCGGCGGCAAACTCGTGGGCCTCAACAGCCAGTCGTTCCAGGGCGGTTGCCTCGGCATCGACGAGACCCAGACGTCCACGGCCGGTGTGATCTCCCGCGTGGACGACCTGGCCTCCTGGATCACCTCGAAGGTCAACGCCACCCGCATCACCGACTTCAACGGTGACGGCGCCGAGGACATCGCGATCGGCGACCCGGAAGCCACGGTGGACGTCCACACCACGGCCGGCCGAGTCACCGTCTCGTACGGCGGCGGCAAGGGCAGCGCGGTCATCGACCAGGACCTGGCCTGGGTCCCGGGCGGTGCCGAGGGCGGCGACCACTTCGGCAACCACCTCGCCACCGTCGACTACAACGAGGACGGCTACACCGACCTCGTGGTCAGCGCCTCCGAGGAGAACGTCGGCGACAAGGTCGACGCCGGTTTCGTCGACATCCTCTTCGGCGGCAAGAACGGCCTGGGCAGCGGCCCGGCCGCCCGCCACTTCGAGCAGGGCGCGGGCAACGGCTCCATCGGCGCCTCCGGGCCCGAGGACGGCGACCGCATGGGCGCCTCGCTCGCCGCCGGCACGACCGCCGCGGGTGAGCCGTGGGTCCTGTTCGGCGCGCCCGGTGAATCCGTCGGCGCGCTCGCCAAGGCGGGCGCGGCCTTCTACGTGCACGGCGACACCAACGTCGGCATCACCCAGGACACGTCGAACGTTCCCGGCGCCGCCGAGGCGAACGACGCCTTCGGCACGGCGGTCGCGGGCGACGCCAACTTCTTCGCCATCGGCGCCCCGAACGACGCCATCAGCGGCGACGCCAACGCGGGGAACCTGGCCGCCTTCAGCCACAAGCCGGACGCCAAGGGCATCCCCACGCTGGTCGCGGGCATGGACCAGGACAACGTGGAGATCTCCGGCGCCGCCGAGGCCGGTGACAAGTTCGGCGCGGCGCTCGCGCTCGTCGCCTACCGCCCGTCCGGTGCCGCCTCGGCCACCGACTCGATCCTCGCCATCGGCTCCCCGGGCGAGGCCATGCCGTCCGTCGAGGGCGGCCCGCAGCACGCCGGCGCGGGCAATGTGATGCTCGTCCACCTCAAGTCCGACAACACCTGGGACTACACCCACGCCCTGAACCAGGGCACGGCCGACGACGACCGCTCCGGCACGATCGAGGCCGGTGACGCCGCGGGCTCGTCCCTGAGCGCGGTCAACACCGCGCCGCGTGCGGTCGGTTCCACCGCGACGCTGAAGATCGCGGTCGGTGTCCTCGGCGAGGATGTCGGGACGGTCACCAACGCCGGTGCCATCCACACGTTCTCCCTGCTGGGCTCGGCCGGCGCCAACGACCAGTGGATCGAGGCCGGTGACGGCGACGGCATCCCCGGCTCGCCGAGCGCCGACGCGAGAATCGGCAAGAGCGTCCACTTCACGCCGCGGAACCTGTACGCGGGTCTGCCCTACGGCCCCGTCGCCACGGGTTCGCTGTACGCCCTGCCGTTCGGGAACGTCACCCCGGGTGGCACGACCGGCACGGCCACCGCGTACCAGCCCGGCCAGAACGGGCTGCCTGCGGGCGGCTCGCTGTTCGGGTACGACGCGAAGTAGCCCCGCTCGTACCCCTTGACCCTCGTACCCTTGCCCCTCGTACCCCCGAAGGCCCTCACAGGTCTTCGGGGGTACGTCGCTCCGCGGGTGGTGTGCCGCAGTCGCGTGCCGCTAGAAGAACTCGGCCCAGTCCACGTCCACGACGTACTTGACGGCGAGGACCAGGAACAGCAGCCCCGCGATCATGAGCATCGCGTTGCTCAGTCCGAACCGCCGGTTGCGCCACTCGGCCGGCATCCGGGCGGAGTTGAGGAGCCAGATGAGGGTGAGCGCGAGGAACGGCATGAAGGCCGCGCCCAGGACGCCGTAGATGATGATCAGGCGGAAGGGCTGGTCCCAGAAGAGCAGGACCATCGGCGGGAAGGTCAGCCAGAGCAGGTAGGCGCGGAAGGCGCCGGACTTCTCGCGCGTGCCCGAGGCGATCTCGGCGCCGGTCGCCCGGCCGGCCGACTTGTTCATCCGGGCCATGTAGTCCGCGAACATCAGGCTCACGCCGTGCCAGACGCCGATGAGCGAGGTGAACGACGTGGCGAAGAAGCCGACGAGGAAGAGCTTCGCCGTGGCGCCGCCGTACTCCTCCTCCAGGATGCCCGTGAGCTGCAGCAGACCTTGGTCGCCCTTGGCGAGCGCGACCTGTGAGGAGTGCAGCAGCTCGGCGCCGACGAAGAGCATCGCGATGACGAAGACGCCGGTGGTGATGTAGGCGACCCGGTTGTCGAGGCGCATCACCTTCATCCAGCCGGAGTTGGTCCAGCCCTTGGCGTTCACCCAGTAGCCGTACGCGGCCAGGGTGATGGTGCCGCCGACGCCGCCGATCAGGCCGAGGGTGTTGAGGACCGAGTCCTTCTCGTCGGGGACCACGGGGAGCAGGCCCGCGAAGGCGTCGCCGAGGTTGGGGGTGACGCGGATCGCGAGGTAGACGGTCACCACGAACATGACGCCGACCAGGACGGTCATGACCTTCTCGAAGACCGCGTACTTGTTGAACCAGACGAAGACCAGGCCGACCACACCGGTGGCGATGGCCCACCACTTCAGGTCGATGTCCGCGCCGGGGAAGAGCGCCTGGAGCGGCAGTCCGGACGACGACATGGCGGCGGCGCCGTAGACGAAGCCCCAGATGATCACGTAGATGCCGAAGAACCAGCTCGCCCAGCGGCCCAGGCTCGCCCAGCCGTCGAAGAGGGTGCGTTCGGTGGCGAGATGCCAGCGGCCGGCCGCCTCCGCGAGGGCGATCTTGACGACACAGCCGATGATCGCGGCCCACAGGAGCGTGTAGCCGAAGCTGCTGCCGGCGACCAGGGTGGCCACCAGGTCTCCGGCGCCGACGCCCGTCGCGGCGACAACGATGCCAGGGCCGATGTATCTCCAACTCGATTTGCGTGGTGCGGTGTCGGTGGTGGTGCTGTCCGCGTCTGCCATCACTGGCCTCCCCGCTCGTCCCCGATGATCGAGATCACCGGTCACCATCGGCGTAATCCGGCCGCGGCACAAGAGGGCGTGCAGGACTCGGTATTGACGGGACCATGCCACTCCTCCACGATGACCCCGCACTCGCGTCGCCATGAGCCACCCCCACACCGCTCAGGAGATGTCATGCGCCTACGCATCCGCGGAACGAGCAGCCACGGAAAGAGAACGGCCGCGCTCGCGGCGGTCGTCGCCCTGGCCCTCGCCGCCCCGCTGACCGCCGACGCCTCGCCCGACGAGGCCCGTGCGGCGGCCGCCGTCCAGGAGGAGAGCAGGCAGCAGTACGAGATCCATATCGCCGACAACAAGCTCGACCGGGCCGCCGTCACCAGGATCGCCCGGTCCGGCGTCTCGATCGACGAGAGTGACGGGCACGCCGTCGTCGTCACCGCCAACGCCGCGCAGGCGAAGCAACTGCGCGCACAGGGCTACGAGTTGACGGAGCTCGGCGCCGTACCGGAGCGCCTGAGAGGCGCCGACGTCAAGCCGCTGGACTTCCCGCCGGCCGACTCGCGCTACCACAACTTCGCGGAGATGAACGCGGAGATCGACCAGCGGATCGCCGCGAACCCCTCGATCATGAGCAAGCGCGTGATCGGGAAGTCCTACCAGGGCCGGGACATCACGGCCATCAAGATCAGTGACAACGTGGGCAGTGACGAGGCCGAGCCCGAGGTCCTCTTCACGCACCACCAGCACGCGCGCGAACACCTCACGGTCGAGATGGCGCTCTATCTCGTACGGGAACTCGGCGCCGGATACGGCTCCGACGCGCGCATCACCAACATGGTGAACGGCCGCGAGATCTGGATCATCCCGGACGTCAACCCGGACGGCGGCGAGTACGACATCGCGACCGGCAACTACCGCTCGTGGCGCAAGAACCGCCAGCCCAACTCGGGCTCGTCGTACGTCGGCACGGACCTCAACCGCAACTGGAACCACCGCTGGGGCTGCTGCGGCGGCTCCTCCGGCTCCAAGTCCTCGGAGACCTACCGCGGCCCGTCGGCCGAGTCGGCGCCCGAGGTGCAGGTGGTCGCGAACTTCGTGCGCAGCCGCGTCGTCGGCGGCAAGCAGCAGATCAAGGCGTCCATCGACTTCCACACGTACAGCGAGCTGGTGCTCTGGCCGTACGGCTACACGTACAGCGACACCGCGACGGGCCTGACGGCCGACGACCGCGACGCGCACGCGGCGATCGGCCGCAAGATGGCGGCGAGCAACGGGTACACGCCGCAGCAGTCCAGCGATCTGTACATCACGGACGGCTCGGTCGGCGACTGGATGTGGGGATCGCAGAAGATCTTCCACTACACCTTCGAGATGTACCCGTCCTCGGCGGGCGGCGGCGGCTTCTACCCGCCCGACGAGGTGATCGAGCGGGAGACCTCGCGCAACCGGGACGCCGTGCTGCAGCTCCTGGAGAACGCGGACTGCATGTACCGGTCGATCGGGAAGGAGCAGCAGTACTGCGCCTGATCAGCCCCGGTTGAGGAGCTGGGCCTGGTAGTACGCGGCGACCGGGCCCAGTTCGGTGAGCCACTCGATCATCTTCTGCTGCTTCTTCGCGTTGATCACGCACTCCTGGAACCAGCCCGCGGAGTGCGTGATGCCGACGCGCAGGAAGACGCCCTGGGCCGTGTAGTGCAGCTGGGAGAGCTGCTGCCAGGGGAAGTCGGCGACCTGGCCGCCGATGTCGAAGGAGACGCCCTCGGCGTCGATGACCACCGCGTTGTTCTTGTCGAACGCCACGAACTCCGGGCCCGTGGGCACCGGCTGAGGTGTCTGCGGCGCGTACGCGGGAGGGGGCGGGAACTCTCCGGGCGGCGGGCCGAAGCCTGGGGTCGACATGAGTCCCATTGTGCGCGAGCGCCCCCGGTCGGAGGAGACCGGGGGCGCTCGCTCATACGCGTACCGCTAGACGAAGATGCTGAGCACCGCCGCGACCGCGAAGCCCGCGACCGAGAGGACCGACTCAAGGACCGTCCAGGACTTGAGGGTGTCGCGCTCGGAGATGCCGAAGTACTTCGCGACGATCCAGAAGCCGCCGTCGTTGACGTGCGAGGCGAAGATCGAACCGGCCGAGATGGCCATGATGACCAGGGCAAGGAAGGCCTGCGAGTGGTCGCCGCCCTGCACCAGGGGCACCACGATGCCGGCCGTGGCGACGATCGCGACCGTCGCCGAACCCTGCGCGACGCGCAGGACGAGCGAGATCAGATACGCCAGGACGATGATCGGCAGGCCCATGTCGTCGAAGGTGTCGGCGAGCGCGTCGGCGATGCCGGAGCCCTTGAGGACCGCGCCGAAGACACCGCCCGCGCCGACCACGAGCAGGATGTTGCCGACCGGCTTCAGGGACGAGGTCGACACCGTCTCCAGGGACTTGCGCGACCAGCCGCGGCGGATGCCGAGCAGGTAGTACGCCATGAGCAGGGCGATCGTCAGGGCCACGAAGGGGTGGCCGAAGAACTCGATGACCGAGCGGAGCGTCGAGGGGTCGAGCGCGATCGAGGAGAAGGTCGCGGCGAGGATCAGCAGCAGCGGCGTACCGATGATGGTGAGGACCGTGCCGAGCGGGACCGGGCTCTCCGGCGGCTTCACCCCGGCCGCGCGCTGCTCGGCGGCGACGGCCTCCTTGGCCTCCTCGGCCGCTTCGAGCATGTCCTGCGGTACGGGGACGAAGATGCGCTTTCCGATCCAGGCCGAGTAGGCCCACGCGGCGAGGACGGCGGGGAGGCCGACGACGATGCCCATGACGATGACCCAGCCGAGCGAGACGTTGAAGAGTCCGGCGGCGGCGACGGGACCGGGGTGCGGCGGAAGGAAGGCGTGGGTCATGGACAGACCCGCGAGCAGCGGCATCGCGTAGAGCAGGATCGACTTGCCGGAGCGCTTGGCGGCGGCGTACACGATCGGTGCGAGGACGAAGATGCCGACGTCGAAGAAGACGGGGATACCGAAGATCAGACCCGTCATACCCATGGCGAGCGGGGCGCGCTTCTCGCCGAAGAGACCGAGCAGGCGCTTGGACAACACCTCGGCTCCGCCGGAGACCTCGAGGATCGCGCCGAGCATCGTGCCGAGGCCGATGATGATCGTGACGTGGCCGAGGATGCCGCCCATGCCGGACTCGATCAGCGAGGTCGCGGTGGACCTCTGGACCGTGCCGAAGAGTTCGGTGACGCTCAGTCCGGCCGACAGACCGACGGCGATCGACACCGCGAGCAGCGCGACGAAGGGCTGCAGCCTGACCTTGATGATCAGGAAGAGCAGGAGGGCGATTCCGAGGACGGCGACCGTGAGCAGGCCTCCGGTCCCGCCGATGAGCGGGAGGATGCCACCGGTGTGCGGTGGTGTCTCGGCGGGGGGCGCGGCTGCGGCGAGTTGTATTCCGGGCACCATGGGGGGAACTCCATTGTTCTGTGCTGGTGTTGCGGCGGTTCAGGGCAGGGCTGAGCACGGCACGGCGCGGTCAGGGGAGTGCGCGCCGTGCCGCCGGGGAACGTCATTCAGCCGAGGACGGCCAGCGCGTCGATCTCGATGAGCAGGCCCTTGGGCAGGCCCACGTACACGGTGGTGCGCGCGGAGGCCGGGGCCTTGAGGCCCTGCTCCTCGAAGTACGCGTTGTAGATCTCGTTCATCTCCGCGAAGTGGTCCACGTCCGTGAGGTAGACGCGCATCATCATCACGTCGTCCCACGTGGCGCCGCCCTCTTCGAGGATCGCCTTGACGTTCGCGAAGGTCTGCAGGGTCTGCTCGCGCAGGGTCGGGCCCGCGGGCGTCGGGGGCTTGCCGTCCTCGTGCGGCAGGAAGCCGACCTGGCCGGCGACCTGGAGGACGTTCCCCTTCTTGACCCCGTGCGAGAACTTCGCGGGCGGAGTGGTGTGGGTGGAGGGCATGAGCTGGATCTTCTCGGTCATGAACTTTCCTTGCGGTGTGGGGTGTCGGGGTGTCGGGGTTGCGACTCGGGGGCGTCTACGCGGGTGCGTGACCCGAGTACTCGCGGCTGATCGCGTCCGCCGCGCGGCGGACGACGGGGAGCAGCGTGAGGAGTTCCTCGGCGGTGACGACCACGCTGGGCGCGGAGACCGACATCGCAGCGACCACCTTGCCGTCCGCGCCCCGGATGGGGGCGCCGATGCAGTTGATGGACTCCTCGTGGCCACCCAGGTCGGTGGCCCAGCCCTGTTCCCGTACGACCGCGAGCTCCTTGAGGAACGCGGACGCGTTGGGGATCGAACGGGGCGTGTACATGGGGTAGTCGAGCTTCTCGGCGATCGCGCGCCGCTCGGGCTCGGAGAGGTCGGCGAGCAGCAGCTTGGCGACCGCGGCGACGGTGATCGCGACGGGCTTGCCGATCCGCGAGTACATCCGCACCGGGTAGCGGCTCTCGACCTTGTCGATGTAGAGGACCTCGTTCTCCTCGTACACCGCGAGATGGACGGTGTGCCCGATCTTCGCGTTCAGATCGACGAGATGGGGGTGGGCGATCTCGCGCACGTCCAGGTTCTCGACGGCCTCCTGGGCGAGCGCGAACAGCCGGGCGCCCAGGCGGTAGCGCTGGTCGGACTGGCGGTAGACCAGGCCGTGCTCGTGCAGCGTGCGCAGCAGCCGCAGCGCGGTGGACTTGTGGACGCCCAGGCGCTCGGCGACCTGCCCGAGGTCCGCGGGTCCCTCCGCGAGCAGCGGCAGGATGCTCAGCGCGCGGTCGACGGTCTGGCTCATACGGTCACAACCTCCCCATCCGCCCCGGTCATCGTCCAGCCGGGGCCGAGGCGCAGTGTGCCCCAGTCCGCGTCGGAGAGCGCCGCCAGCCGGCCCGCCCGGGCGTGGCCCGGCGGTGCGGCCATGTCGCCGGGGACGGTGAGGGCGGCGGCCGCGAAGAGGTGGCCGTGGCGCAGACGCTGGGTCGCGGGCAGGGCGCGCAGGGTCGCGCTCAGGAATCCGGCGGCGAAGGCGTCACCGGCGCCTACGGGGGCGGTGACGTCCACGGTGAGGGCGGGGGCGTAGGTCTTGGTGCCGGTGGCTGTGCTCGTACCGGTGCCGGTGCCCGCGTCTGCGGTGGTCTCGAAGAGGGTCGCTCCCGTCGAGCCCTGCTTGACGACCAGCATCGCCGGTTCGGGCAGGGCCGCGCGGATCGCGTCCGGGCCGCCCGTGATGCCCCAGGCCGCCTCCGCCTCGTCCTCGCCGACGAAGACGAGGTCGGCGCCGCGGGCCAGCTCCTTGAGGGTGGCGCCCGCCTCGGCCGCGTCGTCCCAGAGGTTCACGCGGTAGTTCACGTCGAAGGAGACGAGGGGGCGGCCGGGGCGGCGGGCGGTCATCTCGCGCATCAGGGCGAGGCAGTCGGCGGAGAGGGCCGCGGTGATGCCGGAGAGGTGCAGGACGCGGGTGCCGGCGGTGTCCGGGTACGGCGCCATCGAGGCCGGGGACATGGCGGAGGCGGCGGAGCCCGCGCGGTAGTACGCGACCTCGGCGAGGGGTCCGTCGGGGGCACCCTCGCGCTCGGGGGCGTCCTCGGCGGTGGCCCGCTCCCCCGCCGTACGGAAGTAGATCCCGGTCGGCCGCTCCGGATCCCTGCGCACCGCCGACGTGTCGACGCCGCAGCGCTCGATCTCGCGCGTCAGATACGCGCCGAAGCCGTCGTCGCCGACGCGGCTGATCCACTGCACGCGGTGTCCGGCGCGCGCCAGGGTGCAGGCCACGTTGGACTCCGCGCCGCCGATTCCGCGATCGAACGCGGGTACGTCGGCGAGGCGCCCCGGCCGTACGGGCCGGAACGTGACCATGGACTCGCCGAGGCAGGCGACGTCGAAGCGCGGTGCTCCGGCGTCGGCTCCGGGGTCGGGCACGTTCGGGTGGGGCACGTCGGCTCCTTCTCGTGGGGCGGCCACGGGTGGGCGTTGACCCGGTGTTGGCACGGATGTTAGACAGAGGTACGCGCAGTACGCAATGACCGTTGCAGAGGGTGCAACGGGCCAGGAGGAGGGTTCGATGGCAGCCGACAACGTGGCCGCACTCGCGGACGAGACGATCGACTTCCGCTTCAAGGGACTGCCGCCGAACGCGGACGGGATGACCGTCGGCGAGCTGGCCGCCGAGCGCCGCAACCTCTTCACCGGCGGGTTCACCACACCGGTGCTCGCCCTCTCCGCCGAGCGCGTCGAGCACAACCTGCGCCTGATGGAGACGTACTCCGAGCGCCACGGCCTCGCCTTCGCACCGCACGGCAAGACCTCGATGGCCCCGCAGCTCTTCGCGCGCCAGGCCGAGTACGGGGCATGGGGCATCACGCTCGCCAACCCGCACCAGGCGCGGGTCGCGCGGGCCTTCGGGGTGCAGCGGATCTTCGTCGCCAACGAGATCGTGGACGCGGCGGGGCTCACCTGGATCGCCGGCGAACTCGCCGCCGACCCGTCCTTCCGTCTCGTCTGCTACGTGGACTCCGTGGCCGGCGTCCAGCTGATGCACACCGCGCTCGCGGCGGCCGGGGCGACGCGGCCGCTCGACGTGGTCGTGGAGCTCGGCGCCGGTGAGGGCGCCCGGACGGGGGTCCGCACCGAGGCCGAGTGCGTCGAGATCGCACTCGCCGTGGCCGCCGCCGACACGCTGCGTCTTGTGGGTGTCGCCGGATACGAGGGCGAGGTGCCGGACGCCTCCCTGGAGTCCGTCGAGGCGTGGCTGCGACGTCTCGTCTCGCTGGCCGCCGACTTCGACAAGGCCGGGTACTTCTCCGGGCTCGACGAGATCGTGATCAGCGCGGGCGGTTCGGCGTGGTTCGACGCGGTGGCGACGGTGTTCGCCGAGATTCCGTCGCTGTCGGCGCCCGTTCTGAAGCTGCTTCGCTCCGGTGCGTACGTGTCGCACGACGACGGCCACTACCGTCATCTGACCCCGTTCAACCGGGTCCCCGCGGAAGGTGCGCTGGAGCCGGCGTTCCGGCTCTGGGCCCAGGTGATGTCCCGCCCCACGCCGTCGCAGGCGTTCGCGAACGCGGGCAAGCGGGATGCGGCGTATGACCTCGATCTGCCGGTCGCGCAGGTGGTCCGCTCCCTGGACGGTACGGAGCGGCCCGCCGAGGGGGTCACGGTGACGGGGCTTTCGGATCAGCACACGTGGATGCGGACCTCGTCGTCGGAGGCCGTGGCGGTCGGGGAGTGGGTGGGGATGGGTCTTTCCCATCCGTGCACGTCGTTCGACAAGTGGCAGTTGATTCCGGTGGTGGAGTCGGACGGCACGGTCGTCGATTTCGTCCGCACGTACTTTTAGCCCCCACCCCGCCCCTTCCCGGCAGTGACATTTGCGGCTCCGCCGCGTGGGGGGCTTCGCCCCCAGACCCCCTTTTCGCGCTGAACGCGCTCGTCCTCAAACGCCGGACGGGCTGAGTCTTCCGAGAGGCACCCCCATGGACCTCGTCATCCGCAACGCCCAAGTCATCGACGGCACAGGCGAGAAGTCGTACACCGCCGACGTCGGCATAGACGGCGGGCGGATCGCCGAGATCCGCACCGAGGGGCCGCGCCCCACAGGCACCCGCACCCTGGACGCCGACGGCCTCGCCCTCTCCCCCGGCTTCATCGACATGCACGCCCACAGCGACCTCGCCCTCCTCCGCGACCCGGACCACAGCGCCAAGGCCGCCCAGGGCGTGACCCTGGAGGTGCTGGGGCAGGACGGGCTCAGCTATGCGCCCGTCGACGACCGCACCCTCGCCGAGGTCCGCAGGGCCATCACCGGCTGGAACGGGGACGGGAGCGACATCGACTTCGACTGGCGGACCGTCGGCGAGTACCTGGACCGGCTCGACCGGCAGGGGATCGCCGTCAACGCCGCGTATCTCATTCCGCAGGGCACCGTCCGGATGTACGCGATGGGCTGGGACGACCGCGAGGCCACGCCCGAAGAGCTGGACCGGATGCGGCAGTTGGTCGCGGAAGGCATGGAGCAGGGCGCGGTCGGGATGTCGTCGGGGCTGACGTACACGCCCGGCATGTACGCCAAGGACTCCGAGCTCAGCGAGCTGTGCAAGGTCGTGGCGCGGTACGGCGGCTACTACTGCCCGCACCACCGCTCGTACGGGGCGGGCGCGCTCCAGGCGTACGAGGAGATGGTGACGTTGACGCGCGAGGCGGACTGCGCGCTGCATCTCGCCCACGCCACCATGAACTTCGGGGTGAACAAGGGCAAGGCACCGGATCTGCTCGCCCTCCTGGACGGCGCGCTGGACGAGGGCGCCGACATCAGCCTCGACACCTACCCGTACACCCCCGGCTGCACCACGCTCGTCGCGATGCTGCCGAGCTGGGCGAGCGAGGGCGGGCCCGAGGCGGTCCTCGCGCGGCTCGAGGACGACGAGACCGCCGAGAAGATCCGCCACCACATGGAGGTCATCGGCGCGGACGGCTGCCATGGCGTGCCGATCGAGTGGGACACCATCGAGATCAGCGGCGTCTCGGACCCGGGCCTCGCCTCCTGCGTCGGCAAGACGATCAAGCAGTCGGCCGAGATGCGCGGCGAGGAGCCGTGGGTGACGGCCCGCCGTCTCCTCATCAACGACCGGCTGGGCTCGACGATCCTGCAGCACGTGGGCCACGAGGACAACGTCCGCCAGATCATGAAGCACCGTGTGCACACGGGCGGTTCGGACGGCATTCTGCAGGGCTTCAAGCCGCACCCGCGCGCGTACGGCACGTTCCCGCAGTACCTCGGGCGGTACTCGCGCGAGCTGGGCATCCTCTCCCTGGAGGAGACGGTCGCGCACCTCACCTCGCGCCCGGCGGCCCGGCTGCGGCTCACCGACCGCGGCCTGATCCGCGAGGGCTACCGCGCCGACCTGGTGCTCTTCGACCCGTCGACGGTCGCGGCCGGTTCGACCTTCGAGAACCCGCGCACGCTGCCCGTGGGCATCCCGCACGTCCTCATCGACGGCACGTTCGTGATCGAGGACGGGAAGCGGACGGATGTCCTGGCGGGGCGGTCGGTGCGGCGCACCGCCGCGTAGCCGCCGTGCGGCGCACGGCCGCGTCACCGGAATTCGCTGGACCGCGGGCGGGCGCCCCGCCTAGCCTGCGGTCCATGTCCAGCCCCGAGGCCTCCAGACTCTAGCCACCGGCTCCCCGGTGGCTGCTCGCGTTGTCACACCCCGCCTCTGCGTGCGGGGTGCCGCCTGCTGCCGGTCTGCCGTTCCACGGTCCTCTTCCACCGGCTGTACGTGACCTCGCGTGCGGCCCACCGTGTGCTGCGGAGTTCTGCTGTGCCTTTCTTCCTCCATCTCCTCGGCCTTGCCGTGTTCGCGCAA
Source organism: Streptomyces sp. NPDC050418 (assembly GCF_044458745.1). Classification (NCBI taxonomy): domain Bacteria; kingdom Bacillati; phylum Actinomycetota; class Actinomycetes; order Kitasatosporales; family Streptomycetaceae; genus Streptomyces; species Streptomyces sp. NPDC050418. The sequence goes on along the minus strand of NZ_JBITIG010000003.1, from coordinate 551,395 downwards.
GGAACCTCGGAGTTCATGCTCGCCGGGCTCGGCCCGGACATCGCCCGCGACCTCGGCGTACCGCTGTCCGACGCCGGGCTGCTGACCTCGGCGTTCGCGGTCGGCATGGTCGTCGGCGCGCCCACGATGGCGCTTCTCGCCCGCCGCTTCCGGCCCCGTTCCGCGCTTCTGGCGTTCCTCGCCGCGTTCCTCGCGGTGCATGTCGCCGGCGCCCTGACCGGCAGCTTCGCCGTCCTTCTGACCACGCGCGTCCTGGGCGCCCTCGCCAACGCGGGCTTCCTGGCGGTGGCCCTGGCCACGGCCGTCACGCTGGTCCGCCCGGACCAGAAGGGCCGGGCCGCCTCCGTCCTGCTGAGCGGGGTGACGCTGGCGTGCGTGGCAGGGGTCCCGGCGGGCGCGCTCCTCGGTCAGCTCTGGGGCTGGCGCGCCGCGTTCTGGGCGGTGGCCGCGCTCTCCGTACCGGCGCTGCTCGCGATCCTCGTCGCGGCGCCTGCCCCTCCCCGCACGCCGTCGGACGCATCGGCGGCCCCCCGCCCCGACACCCGCGCCGAACTGCGTGTCCTGCGCCGCACCGGCCTCCAACTGGCCCTGCTCCTCGGCGCGTTGGTGAACGGTGCGACGTTCTGCGCGTTCACGTATCTCGCCCCGGTGATCACCGACGTGGCCGGGCTCACGGACGCGTGGGTGCCGGCCCTGCTCGCGCTCTTCGGCCTCGGCTCCTTCCTCGGCGTCACCCTGGCGGGCCGCCTCGCCGACAGCCGCCCGCGCGCCGTGGCCGGCGCCGGGAGCCTCGCGCTGCTCGCGACCTGGACCACGTTCGCCGCAACCGCCGGGTCCCCGCCGGCCACGGTCGCCCTGACCCTGCTCGCGGGCACCCTCTCCTTCGGCGTCGGCGCCACGCTGATCTCCCGCATCCTGTACGCCGCGGAGGACGCTGCCACGCTGGGCGGCGCGTACGCGACGGCGGCGCTGAACGTGGGCGCGGTGATCGGACCCGTTCTCGGCGGGTTCGCCCTGACGTGGGGCCCGCGGGGACCGCTGTGGGTGAGCGCGGGCCTCATCGCCCTGGCCCTTCCAGGGGTGTGGTGGTCGCTGCGGGTCCGGATGACGGACCCGCGTGGCAGACGTCACGTCCCGGATCCGGGCCGGGACATCCAAGCCCCGTCCGGCCCGTAATCCGGCATTCCGTACGTGCCCGCCGTCCGGCGCATTGCGATGGAAGGCGGGCCCGTACGCCGCCGCGGCCCCTGCGGCCAAGCGGCCGCAAAGACCGCGCGGGCGGACGAAACACGCTCGTAAAGTTGCCGTATGCAGCTGATCCAGTCCACGAAGCTAGCCAACGTCTGTTACGAGATCCGGGGTCCGGTTCTCGAGGAGGCCATGCGGCTGGAGGCGGCAGGGCACCGGATCCTGAAGCTGAACACCGGGAACCCTGCGGCCTTCGGGTTCGACTGCCCGCCGGAGATCCTGGAGGACGTGCTCAGGAACGTCGGGACCGCGCACGGCTACGGCGACGCGAAGGGGCTGCTGTCCGCGCGGCGCGCGGTGATGATGCACTACCAGACGCTCGGCGTGGAGACCGATGTCGAGCATGTGTACATCGGCAACGGGGTCTCCGAGCTCATCGTCATGGCGATGCAGGCGCTGCTCGACGACGGGGACGAGGTGCTCGTTCCCGCGCCCGACTACCCGCTGTGGACGGCCGCCGTGTCGCTGTCCGGCGGGACCGCCGTGCACTACCGGTGCGACGAGCAGTCGGACTGGATGCCGGATCTCGCGGACGTGGAGCGGAAGGTCACCGACCGCACCAAGGCGATCGTGATCATCAATCCGAACAACCCCACGGGGGCTGTGTACAGCGATGACGTCGTGCGCGGGCTCGCGGACATCGCGCGGCGGCACAACCTGCTCGTGTGCAGTGACGAGATCTACGACAAGATCCTCTACGACGACGCCACGCACACCCCGACCGCCGCGCTCGCCCCGGATCTGCTGACGCTGACGTTCAACGGGATGTCGAAGGCGTACCGGGTCGCCGGGTACCGCACGGGGTGGATGGTCATCTCCGGGCCGCGGGCCCACGCGTCCTCGTACATCGAGGGGCTGACGATCCTCGCGAACATGCGGCTGTGCGCCAACATGCCGGCGCAGCACGGGGTGGTGGCCGCGCTCACCGGGCGGCAGTCGATCAACGATCTGGTGCTGCCGGGCGGGCGGCTCGTGGAGCAGCGGGACACCGCGTACGACCTGCTGACGCAGATTCCGGGTGTCACGTGCGTCAAGCCGAAGGGCGCGCTGTATCTGTTCCCGCGGCTCGATCCGAAGGTGTTCAAGATCAAGGACGACCGGCAGATGGTCCTCGACCTGCTGCGGGCCGAGAAGATCATGGTCGTGCAGGGGACGGGGTTCAACTGGCCCGAGCCCGATCACTTCCGCATCGTGACGCTGCCGCAGGCCGCCGATCTCGCGGACGCGGTGACCCGGATCGGGCGGTTCCTCGACGGGTACAGCCAGCCGTAGGGGCAGGGTCCGGGGCGGGTCAGACCGCCGCGGGTGTCAGGGCCGTCGCGTGGGCTTCCATGCGGCGGGCCGCCAGGATCGCCGCGGCCGTGTCCGCGCGCGACGCCGCCACCACGAGCGCGCGGCCCGCGAGGGCGTGGGCGCGCTGGTGGAGTGCGGCCAGGTGGGGCTCGTGGATGGCCGTGGCGACGCCCGCGCGGACCGGGGCGCGGCCGCCGCGCAGGCGCGTGACCGCGGTGGCAAGCTCGGCCGAGGCGTCGTCCAGTTCGGTCGACGGCGCGAGGCCGCGCAGCTCGTCGGTCACCGCGAGAAGCGCCGCGAGGTGGCCCGCGAGCTGGAGTTCCAGCTCCTCCTCGCGGGTGCGGTGCGGGAAGTCGCCGTCGGGGCCCGGCGAGTGGACCGACTTGGCGCGGATCGGCTCGTACATGGCAGGGACCTCCGGCAATGCTTCAGGGATGAGTCCATCCTAGCTTGGATTGAGTCTAAAGTTAAAGCTGACCTATCACCGCTACCACCACGATCACCGCGAGCAGCACCACCAGCGCCCACACCAGCTTCCGGCTGTCGAGTCCGGGGGCCGGGGGCGGCGCGGGCGGGGGCACCATCGGCGGGGGTGCCGCGGCGGGCGGGCGCGGGACGGGGGCGTTGAAGAGGTCCTGGCCCGTCGTCGTGGCCCGGGCGCACCACGGGCACGACGGCAGGTGGGAGCCGAAGGTGTGGCGGGGGCGGGCGGGGCAGATACGGACCCGGCCGCGTTCCTCGTCGAGCGCCCGCAGCCAGTCCTGCGCGGTGGGGCGCGCCTTCGGGTCGAGGACGCCCGGGCCGAACGCCCGGCGGGCGAGGGTGAGCAGGCCGGGCGGCAGGACCGTGGGGTCGATGATGCCGCGCGGCACGACGACCCGCTCGGGGCGTACGACGTAGGAGATGCTCGCCGCGATGTTGTCCTTGACCGTCGAGTCCTCCTGGCTGTCGTGCGGGACGCCGCCGAAGGGATGGTTGCCGACGGCGAGGAGCTGGTAGACGAGGACGGAGAGCGCGAAGTCGTCGCTCTGCGGGGTGGCGGGGCCGCCCGCCTGGCGCTCGGGCGCCGAGTAGTCCGTCGTGTGCATCAGGCAGGGGAACGACTCGCGGGTGCGGCGGTCCGTGAAGGCGATGGAGTCGCAGTCGAGGAAGGTGACGAAGCCGTTCGCGTCGACGACGACGTTGCTGCTGGAGAAGTCGCCGACGACCAGGCCCTCGTGGTGCATCCGGGCCGTCATGAAGGCGAGGTTCCAGGCGACGCCGAGCAGGAACCGCCAGTCGGCCCGCTCGGGGAACAGCCGCAGCCGCTGCGAGCGCGTGAACAGGCCCACCAGCTGGACGTGCTGGGGTTCGCCGAAGCGCCGCATCGCGTAGCCGAGGAAGGCGCCTTCCGGGGAGCGGGCGAGCGCGGTGGGCCAGGCGAGTTCGGGCGCCTGGGAGGAGTCGACCGGGCGGTCGCCCAGCGGGGACATGGCCAGCATGCGGGTCAGCCGGCGCTCCTGCTCGGGTCCGGGCCGCTCGCGGTAGAGCTTCACGACGACGCCCGCGTCGCCCTCCACGGGGAAGACGGATGCCTCTCCCCCGCCCTTCAGCGGCCGTTCGGCCAGCGTGACCGGCCGCCCGTCGAGCAGCACCCGGCGGCTCCCGCCGCCCCCACCCGGACCAGCACTCATATCCGTACCGCCCTCAACAGCGTCTTGTCGTCCGCGTTCACCGCCGAGAGCCGGTCGGAGCGCAGCAGCTCGGTGAGGTCCTTCTCGTCCGCCCCCGGGTCCGCGGTCGGTGATTCGAGCGGGCCGAGCACCGCGGAGAGGAAGGAGGCGTTGGGTGTACGGGACCGGGTGAGCGCCGCCTGTGTCAGGCCGTCCGTGGAGAGCACCACCGCGTCGATCCCCGGGTCGGCCACGCAGTCGGTGCGCACCCAGCGGCCCGCGTCACGCGAGGTGAGGAAGACCGTCTCGTTGCTGTACTCGCTGGCCGCGGCGGCCTGCGGCAGCAGATGGAAGAGGCCCGCGCCCTCCTCGTCCGCGCCCGCCCGCACGATCACCAGGCCGTCACCGACGCTCAGATGACCCAGCCAGTCGGGGGCGATGACGACGACGGTGAGCGTGGTCGCGAAGTCCTCCGGCGGATCCCCGGTCCGCTCGACGGCGAGCAGGAAGTCCCCGCACACGTCCTGGTAGGCAGTGTGCAGCAGCTCGTGCACGGGGGCGCCCTGCACGGTCCGTCCGGCGGCCGCTGCCCGGCCGAAGTGCTCGGTCGCGAGCCGGGCCGCGAGCTGCGCGCCCTCCTGCGAGCGCGGCCGGCTGCCCGCTCCGTCCGCGACCGCGAGCACCAGGACCGGGCCCTGCTCGCCGCCGCTCCACACCGCGCTGTCCCACGCGTCCTGGCAGGGCGTGCCGTTGCGCCGGTGCCGGTAGCCCTGGACGCTCACGCCGTGGGTGCGCCACGCACCGGTCCGCCGGTGCCCCGCACCGCCCGCGCCGCCCGTCCCGCCCGTGCGCTCCATCGCTCAGGCTTCCCAGGCGGGACGCTGCGTACGGAACTGGTGGAAGATCTTCTCGAAGGCCTCCTCGCCCTCGCCCTTCTGCTCGGCGGCCGCGCTCGCCGACATCATCTGCAGCAGCTCGCGGAACGGGAACCCCTGCAACTGCGCGTTGAACGTGGGCGCGAACGCGCTCAGGACGGCCTGCCCGCGGTCGGTGATCCCGCCGACCCCGATCGCGTACAGCCGGAAGCGCCGCAGCCGCTGCTCCTCGGCGAGCACGGGGACGATGCGCTGCCAGGCGGTCGTGTAGTGGCCGGTGCCGTCGGTGGGCAGGCCGTCGGTGACCAGGCAGATCTGGGGGCGGTAGTACTGCAGGCCGAGCTTGCGCAGCTCCGTCTTGCGGGCGGAGACGATATGCATCGCGAGCTCGACGGCCTCGGTCATCAGGGTCACGCCGTTGGCGGCGAGCGTCGGCGGGGTGAAGGCGTGGGCGGGCACGAACGGGCTGAGGTTCACGCCCGGCCGGAGCCGCTCCGCGCCACGCCATGCGGTCACGGACTGGTCCCCGAAGGTGATCACGGCGACCTCGACGCTGTAGCTGAGGCTGACGTCGTCGTGCAGCTCACGGGTCCACTCGCGCAGCGCCTCGTTGAGCGCCTGCACCGGACGCCCCTCCATGGAACGGGAGTTGTCGAGACAGAGCACGAGCGGCAGCCGCTGGGCGTTGTTGTCGAGCTCGAAGTCGAAGTCGGCGTATTGGGGGACGGCGGTGGGTGGTGGTGGTTCATGCGTCATGAGGGTCTCCTGGGGGGTGAGGAGGGTGGGTCGGGTGCGCGGGGTCCGTGAGGTCCGTGGCCGGTCGGGGCGGGAGGGCGAGGAGGTGCGGGGCGGTCCGGTCCGGCTTGTCCTCCGGCTTCCCCTCCGGCTTCTCGTCCGGCTTCTCGTCCGGCTGCCGCTCGTGCGGCTGTACGGGGCCGATGTCCACGTACGCGCCGACGGCGGGCGGTGCCGTGGACGGGCCGCCGGTCCAGCGGGCGCGGTAGAGGCAGTGGTCCACCTCCACGTATCCCTCGGGGTGCAGGGCCGAGCGGACCAGGGCGCGGGGCGGGGTGGCCGACAGGTCCGGCCCGGGCTCCGGCTCCGGCTTCGGCTTCCGTTCCGGCTTCGGCTTCGGCTTCCGTTCCGACTCCGGTTCTGTGTGCGGTGGTTGGGCCGCTGGGTCGGCGCGGGGCCGCGCCCGGCGCCCCCTTCCTCCGCCGCCCTCCGCCACGGCCGGGCTGCGGGCCGCGCGCAGCAGCAGGGCGGCCGCGAGGAGCAGCGCGGCGACGACGCCGAGCAGGACCCACAGCAGGGTGTCGCCCTCACCGTCCTCGGTGGTGCCGAGCGGATCGGTGAGCGGATCGGCGAGCCGCGCGTCGAGCAGCGCGGCGCCGGACTGCTCGCGCCCGAGCCGCTCGCACAGCTGCTGCCGCGGCTTCCCGGTGCACAGACCCGCGGCCCGTACGGCATCGAGGGTGGGCGCGTCGAGGGCCGTGACCGTGCTGTCCGGCGCGAGCCGCCGCTCGTCGGCGAGGAGCAGCAGGACGGTGCCGCCGGGGCCGGTCTCCTGCCGCGCGGGGATCTGTACGGTCAGGTCCGCCAGGCGTTCACGGTGGACCTGGAGTCCCAACTGGGAAGCGGGCACCCCGAGTTGAACCGGGCCGTCCAGCTCCGCGACATGCGGCGCACTCCCCCGTTCCATCTCCCCGGCCAGACAGTCGAGCCGGGTCGACAGGGCGCCGGAGCAGGCGAGCTCACCCGCCGCCGCGGGCACGGCGGCAAACAGCCCGAGCCCCAGCGCACCCGCGAGCCCCGCGCCAAGCAGCAGCCTTCCGCGCCCCACTCCACACCCCCGAAGCGACCACTCCACCCGACTCCCCCTCCGCGCCCCGCCTTCGGTCCATCACGCCGAACCACCCGCACCGCCGCCGCGCCCATCCGAGCCCCCTCGCCCCGGCCCGAGCGCCGAAGCCCACCGCGCCCCCTACAGCCGGAACACCTGATGGCACCGCAGAAACATCTGCCGCGCCTGGTCCGTCCAGTCGTCCGCCGTCGATGCGAAGTCCGCCGGGGTCATCCGGCCGACGAGGGGCAGGTGGCAGACGCCCGCGATGCAGGGGTCGGGGCCGCGGACGTCCCAGACCGAGAGCATCGGGAAGAGCTGTTCGGTGTTCCAGGCGTTGGCCGCCGCGGCCGCCACCGCAAGCTGGTCGGCGCGCAGCCGGCGGCCGTCGGTCATGAACGCCACGAGCAGCCGCCGGGTCGTGGTGAACCGCAGGGTCAGCGCCCGGTCCGAGCCGGGCAGGTCGAGGTCGAGGCTGAGCGCCTCCTCGTCCCCGGTGACCTCCGCGCCGAGCTTCTCGCACCACAGCCGGACCAGCTTGCGCCAGTGCGTGGACAGATCGAGCTCGCGGCCGTCGTCAACGCGTACGCGTGGCTCCATGCGTCACCGCCCCGGAGACCATCGCGTCGGTGAGTCCGGCGTCGAGCAGCGCCTGGGCGTGCAACTGGAGGCAGGACGGCACGGAGGCGGCCGGGCTCTCCGGGTCCTCGCCCTGCCGGCTGTCGAGGTCGCGTTCGCGCGCCCGGATCGAGGCGGCCACGGACGGCGGCGGCCAGCGGGGTACGTCACCGTCGCACGCGAGGAGTTCCAGGAGCGGGGCGAGCCCGGGCCGGGCGGACTGCTCGCGGGCCAGACAGGGCACCACGAGCCGTTTCAACTCGGCCGGTACGCCCGCGAGATCGGGCGGTTCGGTGCCGTCGCGGTACGCGGCGCGGTCCCCCGTACCGAAGGGCGAGCGGCCCGTGGCGGCGAAGGCGAGGACGCCGCCGAGCGCGAAGACGTCGGTGGGCGGGCCGACCCCGGAGCCGGTGAGCTGCTCGGGGGACATGAAGGGCGGGGTGCCCATCACGACGCCGGCCTGCGTGATGCTGCTGGATCCCGCGAAGCGGGAGATGCCGAAGTCGATGACGCGCGGGCCGTCGGCGGCGAGCAGCACGTTCGACGGTTTGAGGTCGCGGTGCACGATGCCCGCGGCGTGGATGGCCATCAGCGCCTCGACCAGGCCGGCGCCCAGGCGGCGCAGATACGGCTCGGTGAGCGGGCCGCCGGAGCGTACGGCCTCGCTGAGGGAGGGTCCGGGCACGTACAGCGTGGCGAGCCAGGGGAGTTCGGCGTCCGGGTCGGCGTCGACCACGGCGGCGGTGAACGCGCCGCTGACCGCGCGCGCCGCGGCGACCTCGCGCGCGAAGCGCAGCCGGAAGGCCGGGTCGGCGACGAGCTCGGGGCGCACGACCTTGACCGCGACGGGCCGCCCGGCGCGGGAGCGGGCGAGATAGACCCAGCCCATGCCGCCGGATCCGAGGCGGCCCACGATGCGGTAGCCACCGACCCGCAGCGGGTCACTGACCGGTGTCCTCATGGACCGAGTGTGCCCGCAATCTCCCCATGAGGGAGGGCGTGCGCAGCAATGTGGTAGCCGTGGGACAGCTGTCAACGACCGCGCCCCTGAAGGCAGTTGGGCCTTCAGGGGCACGCGTCACGCACGGGGCGCCGCCGGGGCTCAGCCCAGGCGCTTCACCAGTGCCCGGTACTCGTCCCACAGTTCCTTGGGCGTGTGGTCGCCGAAGGTGTTGAGGTGCTCGGGGACCAGGGAGGCCTCCTCGCGCCAGATCTCCTTGTCGACCGTGAGCAGGAAGTCGAGGTCGTCGTCGGCCAGTTCGAGACCGTCGGTGTCCAGGGACTCCTTCGTCGGCAGGACGCCGATCGGGGTCTCCACGCCCTCGGCGCGGCCGTCGAGGCGGTCGACGATCCACTTGAGGACACGGGAGTTCTCACCGAAGCCCGGCCACACGAACTTGCCCGCGTCGTTCTTGCGGAACCAGTTCACGTAGTAGATCTTCGGCAGCTTCGCCTGGTCCTTGTCGGCGCCGACCTTGACCCAGTGGTTCATGTAGTCGCCCATGTTGTAGCCGCAGAACGGCAGCATGGCGAAGGGGTCGCGGCGCAGCTCGCCGACCTTGCCCTCGGCGGCGGCGGTCTTCTCGGAGGCGACGTTCGCGCCGAGGAAGACGCCGTGGTTCCAGTCGAAGGACTCGGTGACCAGCGGCACCGCGGAGGCGCGGCGGCCGCCGAAGAGGATCGCCGAGATCGGCACGCCCTTCGGGTCCTCCCACTCGGGCGCGATGATCGGGCACTGCGAGGCGGGGACGGTGAAGCGGGCGTTCGGGTGGGCCGCGGGGACGCCGGACTCGGGAGTCCAGTCGTTGCCCTTCCAGTCGGTGAGGTGCGCCGGGGTCTCCTCCGTCATCCCCTCCCACCAGATGTCGTTGTCGTCGGTGAGCGCGACGTTCGTGAAGACCGAGTTGCCCCAGAGGGTCTTCATGGCGTTGGCGTTGGTGTGCTCGCCGGTGCCGGGCGCGACGCCGAAGAAGCCGGCCTCGGGGTTGATCGCGTACAGGCGGCCGTCCTCGCCGAAGCGCATCCAGGCGATGTCGTCGCCGATGGTTTCGACGGTCCAGCCGGAGATCGTGGGCTCCAGCATCGCGAGGTTGGTCTTGCCGCACGCGGACGGGAACGCGGCCGCCACGTACTTCGACTCACCCTGCGGCGGCGTGAGCTTGAGGATCAGCATGTGCTCGGCGAGCCAGCCCTCGTCGCGCGCCATGACGGACGCGATGCGCAGGGCGTAGCACTTCTTGCCGAGCAGGGCGTTGCCGCCGTAGCCGGAGCCGTACGACCAGATCTCGCGGGACTCCGGGAAGTGCGAGATGTACTTCGTGGTGTTGCAGGGCCACGGGACGTCGGCCTCACCCTCCTGGAGGGGGGCGCCGAGCGTGTGGACGGCCTTGACGAAGAAGCCGTCCTCGCCGAGCTCGTCGAGGACCGCCTGGCCCATCCGGGTCATCGTGCGCATCGAGACGGCCACGTACGCCGAGTCGGTGATCTCGACGCCGATGGCGGAGAGCTTCGAGCCGAGCGGGCCCATGCAGAACGGGACGACGTACATCGTGCGGCCGCGCATCGAGCCGCGGAAGACGCCGCCCTGCTCGTCCTTGCCCTCGAAGACCTCGCGCATCTCCGCGGGGGCCATCCAGTGGTTCGTCGGGCCCGCGTCCTCTTCCTTCTCGGAGCAGATGAAGGTGCGGTCCTCGACCCGGGCGACGTCCGTCGGGTCGGAGGCCGCGTAGTAGGAGTTCGGGCGCTTGACCGGGTCGAGCTTCTTGAACGTGCCCTTGGCGACCAGTTCCTCCGCGAGGCGCTCGTACTCCGCCTCGGAACCGTCGCACCAGACCACCCTGTCCGGCTCGGTCAGGGCTGCGATCTCGTTCACCCAGGCGACGAGGCCCTGGTGGGAAGTGGGGGCAGTGGTGGGAGCCGCGTTGTCGCGCGCCACGATCGCTCCTAAAAATGAGGGTTTGTGGAGTTGGGGGCCCCTTGGGGGCTGCGACCCGGATGCCTCGCGCCTTGGTGAAAGTGCACAGCCGCTCATCCGGTGCCGACCTCACTCATTTGATCATCGGGCCCCTTCGCCCATATGTCCAGAGGGCCTCACACGTGAGCATGGGCACAGTGGACATTTAACCTACGGGGCCGTAGGTAGCATTACGCCCATGACGCAACCGGCCGAGATCGAGCTGCCGCACCCCGTGAAGCCCAAGCTGAGGGGCTGGCTGCACGCCGGCATGTTCCCGGCGGTGCTGATCTCCGGGCTCGCGCTGATCGCCTTCACGGACTCGACCCGGGCGCGGGTGGCCACGGGCGTGTTCGTCCTGACAGCCTGCCTGCTGTTCGGCGTGAGCGCGCTCTATCACCGCGGCACCTGGGGGCCGCGCGGCGAGGCGGTGCTGCGCCGGCTCGACCACGCGAACATCTTCCTGATCATCGCGGGCACCTACACCCCGCTCGCCCTGCTCCTGCTGCCCGGCTCCACCGCGCGGCCGCTGCTCTGGGCGATCTGGGCGGCGGCGGTGGCGGGCATCGCGTTCCGTGTCTTCTGGGTCGGCGCCCCGCGCTGGCTCTACACCCCCTGCTACATCGCGATGGGCTGGGCGGCGGTCTTCTTCCTGCCCGAGTTCATGCGCACGGGCGGCATCGCGGTCCTGGTCCTCGTGATCGTCGGCGGTCTTCTCTACACGGCGGGCGGCGTGATCTACGGCCTGAAGAAGCCCAACCCGTCACCGCGCTGGTTCGGCTTCCATGAGGTCTTCCACTCGTTCACGCTGGCGGCGTTCGTCGTGCATTACGTGGGGATCTCGCTGGTGGCGTACCAGCACGCGTAGTTCCGCTCCGCTCCGAAGTGGCCGTGGCATTGATGCCGCGGCCATTTTTCGTTGCCCGGATGCGCCGGCACCCCTGGGAAAAACTTGACAGTGACTCTCACTTGAGAGCTACTCTCAGAATATGACCACCGAGACTCCGCACCTGAACCCCCGCCGCTGGTGGGCCCTGGGCGCCATGGTCGCGAGCATGCTCGTGCTCGGTTTCGACATGACGATCCTCAACGTGGCGCTGCCGACCCTCGCCGCCGAACTCGGTGCGAGCACCGGTCAGCAGCAGTGGATGGCGGACGCGTACATCCTCGTGTTCGCCGCCCTGATGCTCCCGGCCGGACTGCTCGGCGACCGGTTCGGACGGCGCCGGATGCTGGTCGCCGGGCTGGGGATCTTCCTGGCCGGTTCGGTCGTCGGCATGCTGGGCGACACGGTCGGCGCGGTGATCGCCGCGCGGACCGTGATGGGCGTCGGCGCCGCGCTCGTGATGCCGCTCGCGCTCGCCGTGCTGCCCTCGCTCTTCCCCGAGCACGAACGCGGCCGTGCCATCGGCATCGTCACCGCCGCCTCCGCGGCCGGGCTGCCCCTCGGGCCGATCGTCGGCGGCTGGCTGCTCGACCACTACTGGTGGGGCTCCGTCTTCGCGATCAACGTGCCGATGGTCGCGCTCGGCATCGCGGCCTGTGTGTTCCTGCTGCCCGAGACCCGCGACCCCGCCTCGCCCCGCGTCGACGCCGTCTCGACCGCGCTCACCGCGGCCGGGCTCGGCACGCTCACGTACGGAATCATCGAGGCGCCCGTCCGCGGCTGGGGCGACGCCCTCGTGCTCGGCATGCTCGGTGCGGGCGTGCTCCTGATCACCGGCCTCGTCCTGCGCGAGCGCCGGGCGGAGCGGCCGATGCTCGACCTCGCGCTGCTCGGGCACCGCCCGTTCCTGCTGAACACCCTCGCGGCGACGCTGGTGATGTTCGTGCTCGCCGGCCTGATGTTCGTGCTGCCGCCCTATCTGCAGGCCGTGCTCGGCCATGACGCCTTCGGGACGGGTCTGCGGCTGCTGCCGTTGATGGGCGGCATGATCGTGGCGGCGCGGGGAAGCGCGCCGCTCGTCGAACGGCTCGGCGCGCGCACCGTCGTGAGCACCGGCCTCGTCGTCCTCTGCTTCGCCGCGCTGCTCGGCTCCAACACCGGAGCCGACAGCGGCTACGGGTTCACGGCACTGTGGCTGAGCATCGCCGGCCTCGGCTTCGGCTTCGCGATGATGCCCGCCATGACGACGGCCCTGTCCGCGCTGCCCCAGGACCGCGCGGGCAGCGGCTCGGGGCTCCTGATGACCGTACGGCAGGTGGGCGGCGCGCTCGGGATCGCGCTGCTCGGCTCGCTGCTCGCGGGCGCGTACACCGCGGAGCTGGCGACCGGCACGCTGCCGGACGCGGCGGCCGCGACCGCCCGCGAATCCGTGGTCGCCGCGCACGCGGTGGCCTCGGGGCTCGGCGACCCGGCGCTCGCCCAGTCGGCGAACGCCGCGTACGTCCACGGCATGGGTGTCGTCCTGCTCGTCTGCGGGGCCGCGGCCCTGGTCACCGCGGGGCTCGCGGCGCTGCTGCTGCCGGGGCGGGCGCGGGAGCGGCGCACGGGTGAGGGTGCGGCAGCTTCCGGGGCGACGGCCGCCGCTCCCTGACCGGAGCCCGGATGACGGCCCGTATGCCCGACAATGGCGCCATGGCCGCCCGCTCGAAAACCCCTGCTTCCCCGCCCGCCGTGCCCCCGCTGCTCACCGAGGGACAGCCCGAGCTCGGGCTGCGCGAGCGCAAGAAGCTCAGGACGCGGATCGCGATCCGGCGGGCCACGTACGCGCTGATCAAGGAGCAGGGGTACGACGCGACGACGATCGAGCAGATCGCGCAGGAGGCGCAGGTCTCGCCGTCGACCGTCTTCCGCTACTTCGCGACCAAGGAGGACATCGTCCTCAGCGACGAGTACGACCCCGTGATGCTGGGGGTCCTGATGTCGCGTCCGGCCGATGAACCGCCCCTGGAATCGCTGCGGTTCGTGATCGTGCGCGCCATCGAGGCGTTCATGGAGACGGACCACGAGGAGCTGGTGCAGCGCACCCGGCTGCTCGTGGAGGTCCCGGCGTTGCGGGCCCGTCTCATGGAGTCGATGGCCGCGACGTCCCGCCTCCTCGCCGAGCCCCTCGCCGAACGCGCGGGCCGCGATCCCGGGGACCTGGAGGTGCGGGTGTTCACCGCGGCGGTGCTCGCGGCCCTGATGCAGACCTCCCTGTACTGGGGGGAACGGGGCTGTGAGGACGACCTCGTGGAACTTCTCGACCGGGCGATCGACATGTTCGGGGGCGGGCTCACGCTCTGAGATCCCGCAGGCCGCCCTGCCGAGGAGCGCGCCTGCGTCAGATGGTGCCCGGCGGCATCAACCACTGGGTGGGCTGGCCCGTGATGGAAGCGATCGTCTCGAAGTCGCGGTCATAGTGCAGCACGGTCAGCCCCTGAAGCTCCGCCGTTGCCGCGAGGACGAGATCGACGGCACCGGCCGAGCGGTGCTTGCCCTGGCCGGTCATCTCGCGCTGCACGTCCCAGGCGCGCGAGAACGCCCGGTCGTCGACCGGCGTCCACCCGAACAAGTCATCGAGGTCGGCGACGAGTTCGGCGCGGTCCTCGGCGTTCTTCGCGCTGTACAGGAACTCGAGCTCGGTGATGGGGCAGCGCGCGATGATCCCCTCCTCCAGGGGCTTCTCCCAGGTTTCCCGGGCGGGTGGCCTGAGGACGCGCACCAGGGCGCTGGTGTCGATGAGGTAGACGGCGGCGCTCACCGGCGATACGTCTCCTTGTCCAGGAGCTCGTCGAACTGCCCCGCATCCGACCGCGCCGCGAGGCGGGCCAGCGCTATGGCACGGCGCTTGCGGGCCACACCCTCCTGCAACGCCGCGATGACCGTGTCCTTCTTGGTCTTCGTGCCGAAGGCGATCGCGGCGTCGGCCAGGAGCTGCTCGTCGATGTCGATCAGGGTCTTGGCCATGACGGCACCTCCGAGATATACGACCGGATATTGAATATATCCACCGTACTCCGAGGAGAGCCTCCCGTCCATCGGCCATGGACGCGGCGACCTCGCCGCCCGACGCACGGGGTGGGCCCAGGACGTCCGTTCCGGGGCCCACCCCGTACAGCCGGTCAGCGCCTGCGGACATCCCCCTTCCCGCACGCCAGCCCGTCCCCGTTGCGGTCAAGGTTCAGCGGGTCGTCGCCGTGCACCTTCAGGCGGCCGTAGTCGTGGTCCTTCAGCCAGGTGCAGCGGGCCTTCGTCGTGTTCTTCACGTCCGGCGGGAAGGCCGTCGGGACGCAGGTGTTGGCCGTGCCGTAGTGGCGGTCGCAGCCCGAGATCGTGGGGCTGACCGGGACCGAGTCGCGGCGCGGCCTGTCGGTCTTCGGGGACTTCGCCAAGTCCTGGGCGAAGTCGTGGACATGGGCCGCCGGCGCCTCGTCCTCGGCGAGCGCCGCCGGGCCGCCGAGCTTGACCCACTCGGCGATCGAGGGCACACCGTTCGCGTCGACCGCGAAGAGCATGTACCAGCCGGGCGGGGCCAGGTTCGGGTTGGACGTGACGTTCAGGTCGATGTTGTTCCCGTCGACCGTGAGCGGCAGGTCCACGAAGCGCTGGTTCGGGTCGGAGGAGTGTGTGACGGCCGCGGGGCGGATCAGCTCCGCCTTCGCGATCGGCCGGTCGACCGTGATCCGCTGCGTGTCGCCGTACGTCCACTGCTTGTCGATCAGTGAAGTGATCTGCGGGCGCGGGCCCTTGAAGAGGTACGGCGGCGAGTAGACCGAGACGTCATGGTTCCAGGAGCCGTTGCCCGGGTTGTCGCCGGTCGTCATGACGCGGCCGTCGGGCAGCAGGAACGCGGAGGAGTGGTAGCCGCGCTCCTCGGGGTCCGTGGCGACCTGGTCGAAGGTCTCGGTCTGCGGGTCGAACAGCGAGGTCTCGTACACCGGGTCGGCGCGGTCGTGCAGCGCGCCGCCGGTCTCCAGGACCTTGCCGTCCGGCAGCAGCACCGCCGAGACGTACATCTTGCCCTCGGCGCCGGTCTGCGCCCGCTTGCCCTGGCCCTGGTCGACGGTGCCGAGCGGGATGTCGGGGCCCTGGACGTACTGCGGGCTGGGGTCCTTGAGGTCGATGATGTCGACGAGGCGGTTGGCGGCCGGGTTCTGCTCGTTGTTGCCGCCGCCCATCGTGATGACCTTCTGGTCCTGGGCGGGCGGCAGCAGGACACTCGCGGACTCGTCGCGCTCGTCCTTCTTGCGGAGGCCCGGGACGTCCGTGATCGTGTTGGCGTCGTAGTCGTAGATCGAGGCGCCGGTGCCGGGCGTGCCGTTGCCGAAGGTGTGGCTGCCCGTGTAGAAGAGGCGGCCGTCCTGCATCAGGACCATCGCCGGGTACAGGCCCCAGTACGACCAGGTCTGGTTGACCTCGTTGATGGGCAGCCACTTCTGCTGGGCCTGCGAGTACTTCTCGGCCGTGACGGAGCCGGTGGAGTCCTCCTTCAGACCGCCGAACGAGATGACGTCCCCGTTGCCGAGGATGGTCGCCGACGGGTACCAGTGCCCGTCGTTCATGTCGTTCGTCTTGATGTACTGCTCGGTCTCCGGGTCGAAGAGGTACGAGTCCTTGTAGCCCTGGTACCCGATCGTGCCGTCGGCGCTCGGGAAGCCCTTCGTGCCGCTCATGACGAGGACCTTGCCGTCACTGAGCTGGACGTGGCCCGCGCAGAACATGTCCTTCGGCGTCGGTATCTGCTTGTACGTGCCGTTCTTCGGGTCGTACACGGCGCTGGTGAACTTGCCCGCCTCGAAGGCGGTCTGGTCGTTCCCGGAACCGGCGATCATCAGGATCTTGCCGTTGTGCAGGACGACGCTGTGCATCGAGCGGACCGGGTTGGGGGTCGCGAGGACCTCCCACTTTCCGTCCGCGCACTCCGCCTCGGTGCCGGTGCACTCCGGGTCCGGCGTCGGCGGGGCGACCTCTTCCATCACGTAGTCGTCGGTCGTGACCGAGCCGGTGCCGTAGACGCTGACACCCCAGGCGATCTGGTCGGTACCGGCGGGGACCGCGGGCGTACGGACCTCGGTCTTCGCGTAGGCCGCCTGGACGGGGAGGGTCTTGAGGTCCGTCCAGTACTGCCAGCCGGCCGTGGCGTCGTGGCGGAAGAGGGTGAGTGACGCGTCCGGGGTCGTCGACTTGTAGAAGAGGCTGAGGTCGTACTGCCTGTCGGGCGTCACATGGGGCGCGCAGGCCGCGTTCTCCGTGATGAGCGCCTTGCGGTCGCCGTCCACGCGGCGGGTGATCTCGACCTTCATCGCCTTCGTGCCCGTGTGGGCGTCGGGCGTGGCCGTGAACGTGAAGTCGTTGTCGCCCCAGCCGGACTTGGACCAGCACTCCGGCATGTCCGCGGTGCCGGCCGTCTCGAACCCCGGGTTCTTGATGAGGTTCGGGGCGGCGGAGGCGGGCTGCTGCGGTATCGCGAGCAGCAGGCCCGTGGTCAGGGCGCCGACCCCGGCGAGGGCCGTTCTGCGTTTCGGTCGTCTCACTGTTCCCCCTGTCGTGCGGCTCGGTTGGTGCGCTTGCGGGTGTAGCCGGTGCGCTTGCGGGTGTAGACGAGCGCTTCGGTCCCCGCGAAGCGCAGGACGAAGGTCAGCAGCAGCGCCACCGTGGTGGCCGGGAGCACGTCCATCTCCCAGGTGCCGACGAGCAGCGCGATCAGCGGGATGCGCAGGACCAGGTCGGCGTTGGCGAGCAGGGCGAAACGGGCCAGGCGGGAGGCCGTGCGGCCGTGGCGGCGGGTGCGGAAGAGGAGGACCTCGATGAGCAGGAAGTTCCACGCGACCCCGAACTGGTTCGCCACGATCTCCGCGGGCAGGTAGTGCATGCCCGCCGCCGTCAGCCCGTACAGCGCAAGGAGGTTGGGCGCGAAGCCCGTGAGGCCGATCAGGCCGAAGGCCAGCATCCGCCACAGCGGGCGCGCGGTGCGCAGCTCCACCAGGTGGCGCAGGAAGCGCAGGCCCTCGCGCGCGGTCGACTTGGACTCCCCCGCGAACCGGTCCTGGAAGGTGAAGGGGACCTCCGCCACCTTCTGCGGCTCACAGCGGACCGCGAGCTCCATGAGGATCTTGTAGCCGAGCGGGCGGAGCTCCTGCGCCATCCCCTCCGCGACCACGAGCGAGCGGCGCAGCGCGAAGAAGCCGCTCATCGGATCGGAGATCCCGCGCAGCGCCCGCGGGAAGAGCGCCTTGGTCAGCCAGGTCGACGCACGGGAGACCGCGACGCGGTAGCCGCCCGCGAGCCCGGCGCGGCTGCCGCCCTTCGCATAGCGGCTGGCCACGACGAGATCCGCGCCCGTGGACTCGCCCGCAGCGATCAACTCCGGTACGAGGGACGGCGGATGCTGGAGGTCCGCGTCCATGACCACGATCCACTCCGAGGCCGCCGCCTTGATGCCCTCGACCACCGCACCGCCGAGCCCGCCCACCGGCACCTCGCGGTGGATCACCGAGACCGGGAACGGGCAGTCCTGCGCGGCCTTGGCGACCACGTCCGGGGTGTCGTCCGTGGAGTCGTCCACGAAGATCACCTCGCACGGCACCCGCGACGGCACGGACTCCGTGATCCGGTGCAGCAACTCCCGTACGTTCCCCGACTCGTTGAAGCTCGGCACGATCACCGTGACCGCGCCCGGCTCCGGCACGGCGGTGAGATCGTCCACCGGCGCGGACGCCTCGTCCTCGGCCGGGGTCCCCTCGTAGACGCTCAACGCTTCCCCCCGCCGTCCGCGTCGACCGCGCGGATCTCGATCCGGTCCTCGCCCGTGCCGAACACCGCGACCGCCTCGGAGTGCTCCAGCGCCGCCTTGACGTTCGGCAGATCCACCGCGTCGCGTCGTACCGTCGGCGAGGCCACGATGTAGTCGACGTCGCGCCAGCCGCGCGGCATCGTCTTCGAGACGGCCGGGTCGAGGTCGGCCTTGTAGAACCAGATGGCGCCGAGGCCCGGTTCGTAGCCCGCGTGCACGAGGTCGAGCCAGAGCGCGTCGTCGACGAGAACGCGCTGGTCGGCGCGGTCCTCCACGTGCGTGGCCATCCATGAAGCGGCCGCGCGGTAGGGGCCGTTGGCGTCCACTGTCATGGCGGTGCGGTTGCCGTCGTACCAGCGCGGCGCCACGTACACGAGCGCCGCGAGAGCGAGCGCCGCGGCCGTCGCCCAGCGCAGCCCCGTCACCACCCGCGGCTGCCCCGGCCCGGCGCCGAAGCGCCGCAGGACCGCGTGCGCGATGCTCGCCGCCGCGCCCGCGAGGACGAGCGCGAGGAAGGGCAGCGCCTGGATGATGTACATCGCCGGCAGATAGCCGGACGGCCGCATCGAGACGAGCGCGAGGATCGCCACGGCGAGCGCGGGGCCCGCGAGCGCCCGTGCGGTCACCGACCAGCGCAGCACGACGAGCAGCAGCAGCGCGGCGGCGAGACCGCCGACGGGCAGCACCTTGTCGTAATAGAGCCAGGATTCGAGGACGCCGTTCGAGCCGGAGCCCTGGTCGAAGATGAAGCCCGAGCCCGGGCGGCTCATCTGGTACGTGATGCCGTCCCACAGCGAGACATGGCCGTCGCCCGGGAACAGCTCGCCCTTCAGGAGCGCGTACAGCGGATAGCCGAACCCGATCAGCGCACAGCCCGTGATCGCGCCCGTGACCGCGAACTTCCGGGTGTCGCGATGGCTGTGCCGCCACATCGTGAGCAGCACCGCGGGGAGGATGACCAGCATCGTCTCCTTGGTGAGCACCCCGACCGCGGCCGCGATCCCCGCACCGAAGTGGTGCCACAGATGCCGCGACGGCGAAGCCGCGAGACAGAACGCGAGCAGCATCCACATCACGGCGATGTTGTCGAGGAAGATCTCCCGCTGCAGCACGACGGCGAGCGGCGAGAGCCCGAACAGCGCCATCGCCAGACCGGCCGCCCAGCGCGGCAGCCACAGCCGGCGCGCCAGGACGTACACGAGCACCGCGCTGACCGCGCTGACGAGCAGCATCGCGAGCCGCATGCTCGCGACGCTCATCGACTCGGGGCTGAACAGCGACGGGAGGTAGGTGAGGCCCGCTATCTGGATCCAGCCGAGCGGCGGATGGTCGTACCAGTACGTGTAGTGCGCGAGGCCCCTGCCCTCCTGGACCGCCCAGGCCTGCGCGAGGTAGGTGCCCTCGTCGTCGCTGAGGTTCGGATAGCCCGCGATGTTCCAGCCCTGGACGACGAGGATCGCGGCGAGCAGCAGCGTGCAGAGGATCAGGTCGGGCGGTGAGCTGCGGAACCGTATGACCGGACGGACCGTCAACTTCCGCTTGTCGCCGGGCTTTTCCGGCGTCCGCTGACCGTTTTGGGACGCACGGGACTGTGGGGCGGGGATCTCGGCCGAAGCCGGTTCCGCCGCCGGAAGCGTGGAGGTCACGCGCGGATCTCCTCAGGGCTCAGATGTGCGTCAGGGCTCAGATGTGCGCCGACATGGCTGGTCAGCTCCCACTCGTTGTTGCCGCGGCTCTCGCGCCACACTGCGCGGATCGCGGCACCGGCGAGGAGCACCTGGTAGAAGGGACCGCCGATGATCAGCTTGAGGTAGTGGACAAGGCGGATCCTGAGCGCGTACTGCTTGCCGAAGTCATGCAGCCCGACCACCTCGAAGACGAAGGTGACGAAGGCCGTGATCAGCGGCAGGAACGTGATGAAGGCGATCCCCACGGGCACGTCGAGGAAGATCGCGATGGCCACGTTGAGCGGGATGATGATGCCGGTGAACGCCTGCAGGAACGGCGTCATCAGCGTGTAGCGGGCCAGAAGGCGCTGCCCGAGCGTGGGCAGCTGCTTCCAGTCCTTCTTCCGGTAGACCTGCAGGAAGCCCTGGTTCCAGCGGGTGCGCTGCTTCAGGAGCGACACGAGGGTGCCCGGGGTCTCCTCGCGGGTGACCATGTCGGAGTCGTACGCGACGACGACCTTCTTGCCGACCGACGAGAGCCGCACGCCCAGATCGCAGTCCTCGGCCAGGCAGTTCTGGTCCCAGCCGCCCGCCTCCCTGAGCACGTCCGTCCGTACGAAGACGGTGTTGCCGCCCAGCGGGATGAAGCCCTTGAGCGCGTGCAGGTGCAGACGCGAGCGGAACCAGAAGAAGTACTCGAGGCAGTTGCGCAGGCTGTACCAGCTGGAGTGGAAGTTGATCAGCTGCACCCCGCCCTGCACCACGTCGGCGCCCGTCGAACGGAACGCGTGGTCCACGTGCGCGAGCAGCTCCGGATGCACCTGGTCCTCGGCGTCGAAGACCCCGACGACATCGCCGCGGCAGTGCGGCAGCGCGGTGTTGAGCGCTTTGGGCTTGTTCTTGACCTCATGGGTGTCGGTGATGACCCGAACCCTCCGGTCCCGGCGCGCGGCGTCGTCGGCGACCGCCGCGGTCTCCGGATCGTCATGACCGACGATGACCACGATCTCGAACGCCGCGTGACTCGATTCGAGCAGCCGCTGGATCGTGTGATCCAGTACGGCCTGCTCATGGCGCGCGGGCAGCAGCAGCGAGAACGCAAGCCCGTCGTTTCCGTGCGGCCGCTCGAAGCGCGTCGCGGCCAGCGTCTCCGGAGTGCGCCACGCGTGCATCTGCCACCACAAGGTGAACGCGGCCATCCAGAAGAGCGCCAACGAGACAGCACTGATGACAACAGTCGTCAGCAAACCGAGTCCCCCCAGACCCCCTAGTCGGCACGGCCCCCCGGCCGTGCCACCCCCACCAACGTGGTGAGAATACGGGGGGATTGTGAAGCTCAGAAGCTCAACCGGCAAATCCCTTGTTTCGTCTCAGCCCCCAAGATGTTCGACACGTCTCACGTGCCTACGGTTGTACGAGCTTTTCGGTCAGTTCCTGAACAGTCGTGACCGGGGCGTCACAGGTGAAGTTTCGGCACACATACGCGGCGGGCCGGCCCCCCACGAGCGGACGGTCCACGAGGAGCGGCAACTCCTGCCCCTGACCGAACGCCAGCACCGCGCCCGGCGCCGTCGACAGCAGCGCCGCCCGCACCAGTTCACGCGTCGCCGGATCCGCCGGATCGCCCACCACCGCGACCTCCCGCGGCCCGTCGAGCAGCGCCTCCGCGACAGCGAGCCCATGCCCGATGAACCGCGGCGCCCGCGGACCCAGCGCCTGCACCACACCCAACGCCCGCTCGGCGGCGGCCCGGTGCGGCGCGGCGCCGGTGTGCGCGGCATACGTGAGCAGCGCACCGGCCGCCGCCGACCAGCCGCTCGGCGTCGCGTTGTCGGTCGGATCCTGCGGCCGCCGGATCAACTGCTCCGCGTCGTGCGCGGTGTCGTACAGCGAACCGTCCTCGGCCGTGAACTGGTCGAGCACCAGGTCGAGCAGGAACCCGGCGAACTCCAGCCAGACCCCCTCCCCCGTCACACCCGCCAGCGCCAGGAACCCCTCGGCGACATCGGCGTAGTCCTCCAGCACACCGGCGTTGTCACCCCGCCGCCCGTCCTTCGACGTCCGCGCGAGCCGGGCGTCGGGCCCCATGTGCAGCCGTACGAGCAGATCGCCGGCCGCGATCGCCGCCTCCACGAGATCCGGCCGCTCGAAGTACGCCCCGGTCTCGGCGAGCGCCGCGACGGCCAGACCGTTCCAGGCCGCCACCACCTTGTCGTCCCGCCCCGGCGCGGGCCGCTCGCCGCGCGCCGCCAGGAGCCGCTCCCGGATCGACTCGATCCTCTCCGAGTCGAAGAGCCCATCCCCCTGCGGGAGTTGAAGAACCGAGGCCCCTTCCTCGAAGGTCCCCTCCTCCGTCACCCCGAAGTGCACGGCGGCCAGATCCCCGTCCGCCTCCCCGAGCACCTCCCGCAACTGCCCGGGCGTCCACACGTAGTACGCGCCCTCGACATGCTTCCCGGACACCGGATCCTCGGAGTCCGCATCGAGCGCGGAGGCGAACCCGCCCTCGTTGGTGCGCAGTTCCCGCACCATGAAGTCGGCGGTCTCCAGGGCTACGCGCTTGGCGAGCTCGCTGCCGGTGGTGCGCCACAGGTGGGCGTAGGCGCGGCACAGGAGCGCGTTGTCGTAGAGCATCTTCTCGAAGTGCGGGATCAAAGGACCACCTGGGCGGGGGGTGAGCACGTACCGGTGGAACCCACCTCCCACCTGGTCGTACAAACTCGATCGGGCCATCGCGCCACACAGTCCCTCCGCCATCTCCAACGCGGCGACGGAGCCGGCCCGCGCATGGTGACGGAGGAGGAACTCGACCACCATGGACGGCGGGAACTTGGTGTCGCCGTTGAACCAGCCGCTCGCGGGGTCGATGTCCCGGGTCAGCTGGAGAAGCGCCCTGGCCTGAGTCTCGTCGGTGGGCAAGCCTGCGGAATCAATGCTCAGCTCCCGCCCGGCGAGGTCCTTGGTGATCTTCGCGGCGACTTCACCCACCTCGTCGCGTCGATCCGTCCACGCACTGTGAACACCTTCGAGTACCTGCCGGAAGGACGGCATCCCATGGCGGGGTTCCGGAGGGAAGTACGCACCGAAGTAGAACGGTTCCCCGTCCGGCGTCATGAAGACGGACATGGGCCAGCCCCCCTGCCCCGTGGCGGCCTGCACCGCCTCCATATAGACGGCGTCGACATCGGGCCGCTCCTCACGGTCCACCTTCACGTTCACGAAGTGCTCGTTCATGTACGCGGCGGTGGCCTCGTCCTCGAAGGACTCGTGGGCGAGGACGTGGCACCAGTGGCACGCGCTGTAGCCCACGCTGAGGAAGACCGGAACACCACGCTGCCGCGCCTCCTCGAAGGCGGCAGGCTCCCACGGCCACCAGTCGACGGGGTTGTCCGCGTGCTGCAGAAGGTAAGGAGAGGTGGCATGCGCGAGTCGGTTGGCCATGCGTCCATCCTCGCGCACCCGCCGAAGCGGTGCCCGCGCGCCACGGCGGGCCGAGTCGAGCCGCGGGTCGGCACACCACGGAAGACCCCATGACACTTGACGAAGCGGGGTCAGTCTCGCAACCAGTCGAACCGGAGCCGCTCAAGGATCGGAGTCTTGTCTCCTTGCCCTGTGGCCGGCAGGACCGTGATGCCCCCGTCCCCGATCGTGCACTTCAGCAGCATGCGGCGGTCGCGCGTACCGGCTTCGTCCCACGCCTGCCGCAGTCCCCCGCCTCGCGTTCGCGCGATCAGCGCGACTTCCGAATTGAGCGTCTCCAGCGTCGCGGACGCGCCTTCGATGACAGCGTGCAGGGAGTCGCTCAGTTCCTCGAACCGTGCTTCGTCCATCTTCCCGTAGAGGTAGAAGTCGTCTTCGAGTTTCCTCGATCGCTGCAGCGCGCCCTCGAGTGCCGCGAGCGCCTCCACACGCCGAACCTGGGTGTCCGGCTCGGCAAAGGCGAGCCATCGGCGCGCAATCTCCTGTAGCACGGGAGCATTCGGATCAAGTGTGGTGACCTGCTCCAACCACGCTTGTCCGAGCGCTTTGTCGACGCGCTCGGCAAGTGTCACAACCCCTCGGCAGATCGACTCGCCGCGCGTTTGGCGCACTTGACAGCGGTATCGCCCCCCGCGGTGGCCCATCGAGCCACCACAGCGTTCCAGTTCGCCGCTTCCCGTCTTGTCCCGCAGACGCCCGCACCGAAGCATTCCCGTGCCGAGGTACTTGGCCATCGGCTTTCCTCTGCGCCATCGATGATCGGTCCGCTCGACGATGAGTGCCTTGATCTCGAGCCACTCGGCCGGAGACACCACGCCCGTGCCGCACATGACGATCTCGCCACGCGCGTCCCTCAGCGGCTCTCCGTGCCCTGCCCAACTGTCCAGAGGATTGCCTTGTGCATCGGCCCTGCGGCGCCTGACGGGAACCATGCCTGCGAACAACGGCGACTGCGCCAGTTTGCTCACGGCCGTCGGTGACCAAGTCGCGCCACTTCGCGTGCGGCGCCCTTCCTCGTTGAGTCGGTGGGCTGTGTCCTTCGTCGTACGTCCGGCAAGCAGGAGATCGGCCAGCCGCCGTGCCGTCTCGTACTCATCGTGATGGGGCTCGACTTTTCCACTGCCCTGAGCGCTGTAGAGGCCGAACGGCGGCTTTCCGGTTCCTCTTCGTCCTTCCGCTTTGTGCGCGTCGTGACCGGCCTTCACACGTGCCGCGATGTCCTTCGCTTCATCACGCGCCCTCTCACTCAGGATGGCGAAGACCACGCGGCCGCCTTTCGAAGAGTCCAGCCCTTCGGAAACCGACACCAGGCGGGACTGCCTGCGGTCGAACTCGTCCAGCATCCGGCCGACGGCCCCCATGCCTCGGCGATCGAAGCGGTCGGCCTTCCAGACTCCGAGCGTCTTCGCCCGACCATCCATGATCGCCTGCGTGGCGTTCTCGAACTGCCGCCTCCGTACGTGCACTTTGGAGGCCGAGATCTGCTCGAACCAGACATGCCGGACCTGCAATCCGTTGGACTGTGCCCACTGCACCAAGTCCCGGACGTGCCCCCTCAACGTCGCCACATCCTCCTGGCGGTTGCTGCGGCGGACGTATGCATCCATGGCGCGAGCCGGTTCCGCCGTCGCCGGCCGGTCGAGCCCCAGCTCGGCCAGTTCCTCCGGAGTGAATCCCAGTTCGACAAGTGTTGCGTGATCTTCGCGCTTGCGTCCCCCTGACATGCCAGTGAGGTTAGGAAGCAGGTGGACCTGCGGCGTCACCTTTTCCGAAGTGGGGAACCATCCCGTCGTCCTCTGTCCAAACAACGTCGGGTTCACGCAGACGATTGATCGTTTCGACAGCGGGTTGGTGGCGTCCACCCGCCACATGACCGACCTGAACTCCCACGAACACTCTGACCGTGACGCTGCGGAATGCACCCAAGTTCAGAGTTCCTCGGCATCCGGGTACTGGTGGCGCACGGCGCGAAACCTGATCCTCTTCGCGTCGCCCGAGAGCCAAGCCCCCAGGCGATCGGGCGATGCCGCCCTACCAGTTCCGCGGCGCGATAAGCCGCTCCACGTCCGCGTCCGCGAAGCCGTAGGTGGTGGCGACGAGCCAGAACTCCTCACCTATCTGCTCCCGGGCCACCGTCTCCAGCTCGCTGCCTGCCTCGTCGAACTCCGCCTCCAGATCGTTGAATTCCTCGGTCGCCGCGTGAGTCAGCGCGTAGAGCGCTGTGAGGTCCGTGGGGTGTTCGGCCTCGATGCGCCGGCACAGGCGGGTCAGGATGGCGGCGCCTTTGTCGAGGACGTGGTTGGGGTAATACGCGTCGCCGTACAGGGGCTCGAGGAACGCGTGGGTGGTGAGTTTCGGGTGCGTGATCGGCATGGGCACGAGCCTGCCGTACCGCACTGACAAACCGGCCGGGCGCAGGAAGTGGCGCGGGCGCGGCCCGGGCGCACGGCCTTCCGTGCGCCCGGTGGGCTGTCAGCGGAACGCCGGCAGGTTGCGGGCGACCCAGTCCGTGAACGGAGTTGCCGGGCGGTGCAGGACGCGCTGCACGTCGGGGCTGATCTGCTGCTCGGCGGGCAGCGGGACGCCGAGGACGTCGAGGGTGCCGTCGATGACCTCCTCCGGCATGAACTGGGCCATGTGGGCGTGTGCCTGGGCGCGGGAGAGTTCGGTGAACGTGATCGGCTCTCCGAGGACCTGGCCGATCATCTCGGCCTGGCGGCGCGGGCTGATGGCCTCGGGGCCGGTGAGTTCGTACGTCTGACCCTCGTGCCCGTCCTCGCAGAGCGCGGCCGCGGCGACCGCGGCGATGTCGGCCGGGTCGACGACGGGCAGGGCCACGTCGCCGAACGGGGCGTAGACCGTGCGCTGGGTGCGGACGGACTCGGACCAGGCGAACGCGTTGGAGGCGAAGCCGCCCGGGCGCAGGATCGTGAAGCCGGCGCCGGAGGCGCGGATCGCCGTCTCGAAGTCGCGCAGGCGTGTGTGTGAAAAGGCGTCGGGGCGCGTGGTGTTGATCTGGGACGAGACCATCACGAAGCGCTTGACGCCGGCGTCGAGGGCGGTGCCGATCAGCGCTTCGGGGTGCTCGCCCGCGCCGTTCAGCTCACCGCCGAGGAGCAGGAAGAGCGCGTCGGCACCGTCGAGCACGAGGCGCATGCTCGCGCTGATGCCGGGGTCCGCCTGGGTGTGCCGGACGCCTGCGGGGAGCGGGGAGGTCTGTGCGGAGCGCGAGACGGCGACGACGTCCTTGCCGTGCTCGGAGAGCAGGGGGAGCAGCGTCCGGCCGATGTTTCCGGTGGCACCCGTCACGACGATCATGCGATCTCCTGAGGTAGGAAGTGAGTGAGTCAGTTAGTTAGTTGACTGACTAAGTGGGATGACCGTAGCACGGCACCACGGGCGGTTGTCTATAGTTAGTTGGGTGACTGACTCAAATAAGCCCGGCTCAGCGAAGCCCCGCGTCCGCGCCGCCGCCGACAAGCGGCGGCGGCTCACCACCGAGGCGGCCCGGATCCTGCACGAGAAGGGTGTCGAGCGGACCACGCTCGCCGATATCGCGCGGGCGGCCGATGTACCGGTCGGGAACGTCTACTACTACTTCAAGACCAAGGACGACCTGGTCAGGGCGGCGCTCTCCGAGCACAGCGCGCATCTGGACACCATCACCGCACGCCTGGAGGAGCTGGCGGACCCGCGCGCCCGGCTCCGTACGCTCATCGAGGCGTGGATCGACCAGCGTGAGGTCGCGGCGCGCTTCGGCTGCCCCACCGGAACCCTCGCCGTCGAGCTCGACAAGCGCGCCGACGGGACGCTGGACGCGGAGGCAGGCGCCGTGATCGGGCGGCTTCTGGAGTGGGTGGCCCGGCAGTTCGGCGCTCTGGGGATGGAGGACCCGGAGGGCCTCGCGCTCAGCCTCGTCTCCTCGTACCAGGGCATGTCGCTGCTGACGAACGCCCTGCGCGATCCGGAGATCACGGCACGCGAGGGTGCGCGGCTTCTCGCGTGGCTGGACTCGCTGCAGCCACAGGGGTGAGCACGGACGCGGGCCCGAGGGTTGACAACCAGGGTGATTGCTGACGGAGTTACTCCCCGGTAGCGCCACACTCACTGGGGGTCCTCCGCACATGACCATGCCCGAGCGCACGTACGACGTCATCGTCAGCGGAGCCAGTCTCGCGGGCTGCGCCGCGGCGATCCTGCTCGCCCGGCGCGGGGTCCGCGTCGCGCTCCTCGAGCGCCGCTCGGACCCCGAGGCGTACAAGGTCCTGTGCACGCACTCGCTCACGGCCAACGCCCACCCGGTCCTCGACGAACTCGGCCTTCTGCCCGACCTGGAGAAGCTCGGCGCCGTGCCCAACCGCTCGCGCTGGCACACCCGTTGGGGCTGGATCGAGCCGAAGGCCGCGCCGGGCGGGCCCGAGCTGCCGTACGGCTACAACGTGCGGCGCAGCACCCTCGACCCGCTGATCCGCGCGCACGCGGAGCGGACCGAGGGCGTCGAGCTGCTGCTCGGGCACCAGGTGACCGGGGTGGTCGAGGAGCGCGGGCGGGTCGTCGGCGTACGCGTGAAGGCGGACGGCGGCGAGCGGGAGCTGCGGGCGCGGCTCGTGGTCGGCGCCGACGGGAAGGACTCGGCGGTCGCGAAGTACGCGAAGGTGCCGGCGAAGGAGTACGAGAACCGGCGGTTCGGGTATCTCGCGCACTTCCGCGGACTGCCGCTGCCCGACGGCATCGCGCACACGTGGTTCCGCGAGCCCGACATGGCGTACGCGTTCCCGAACGACGACGACGTGACGGTCGTGGCGGTGCTGCCGGACAAGAAGCTGCTGCCGGAGTTCCGCGCCGATCTGGAGGGCGCCTTCATGGCGTACGTCCAAGCGCTGCCCGGGGCACCGGACTTCGGGACCGCCGAGCGGATCTCGAAGATCATCGGTCTGGTCGACTACCCGCTGCATCTGCGCAAGCCGGTCGCGCGCGGCGCCGCGTTCATCGGCGACGCGGCGCTGACCGCCGACCCGCTGTGGGGCGTGGGCTGCGGCTGGGCGCTGCAGTCCGCGCGGTGGCTGGCCGAGGAGGTGGCGCCGGCCGTGGCCGGGCGCGGCGGACTCGACAAGGCGCTGACCGCGTACGGCCGCAAGCACACCCGGCGGCTGCGCCCGCACCAGGCGCTCGGTGTCGACTTCGCGAAGGCGCGTCCGTTCAACCCGCTGGAGCGGCTCGTCTTCTCGGCGGCGTCGCGGGACGCGGCCCTCGCGCGGCACATGCACCTCTTCGCGTCCCGGCTGATCAGTCCGGTGCGATTCCTGAACCCGCCGGTGATGGCCCGCGCCGCGCTCGTCAACCTGCGGTTCCGCAAGTCGTGATCAGGACGTAATCGGGATCAGTGCAACCTTCACCCGCCTCAGCCGGTCAAGTCACTCGAAGTCGGTCCCGTACCTCGGGCGACTTCATCCCCTCCGTCATATCCGTCGACTCCATCGACGCCATTGCCCGGGAGCCCCTGAGTGCACAGCAGGCGCATACGCACGATCCTCGCCGCGACCGTCGCCGCGGCCGTTCTCACCGTGAGCGGCTGCAGCTCGGACGGCGGTGACAAGACCTCGCCCGCCGGGAACACCGCGGCGCCGTCGGCCACCGCGGAACCGAGCGCCTCGCCCTCCGCGAAGGAGTCGAAGGACCCGAAGAAGACGGAGAAGGTCGTCCTCAAGCCCGGCGACAACTCCGAGAAGGTACGGGAACTCCAGGCCCGCCTCGTCCAGGCGAAGCATCTGAAGGCCGTGCCGAACGGGAACTACGGGCCCGCGACCGAGGGCGCCGTCACCGAGTTCCAGAGCGCACAGAAGCTGAAGCTCACCGGGATCGTCTACGAGTCGACGTGGGAGAAGCTGACGTCGCTCACGAAGACGCCGACGCAGGACGAACTGCACCCGAAGAAGCAGGTCCTCGGACACGGCGACAACAACGACAAGGTGCGCGAACTGCAGGCGCGCCTCAAGCAGACCGGTCACTTCAAGGAGAAGCCGACCGGCTACTACGGCGACGCCACGCAGGCGGCGGTGAAGGCGTACCAGCAGTCCGTGGGCATCGAGGCCACGGGCACGGTGTACGAGGACACCTGGGAGAAGCTGACCTCGCAGACCCGCACGCCCACCCCGGACGAGCTGAAGCCGCCGGTGGACCTGCCCGAGGTGGACGGTTCGAAGGCGGACCTCGACGACCGGTGCAAGACCGGACGCGTGCTGTGCATCTCCAAGACCTCCAACAAGATGGCCTGGATGATCGACGGCAAGGTCTACAAGCTGCTCGACGTGCGCTTCGGCGCGAAGGGCTACGAGACCCGCGAGGGTGTCTTCTCCGTGTACTGGAAGAGCCGCGACCACGTCTCGACGATCTACGACTCCCCGATGCCGTTCGCGATGTTCTTCGACGGCGGCCAGGCCGTCCACTACTCGGAGAACTTCGCGCAGAACGGCTACACCGGCGGCTCGTACGGCTGCGTCAACGTCCGTGACCGCGCGGGCATCCAGTGGCTGTTCGACACCCAGGTGAAGACCGGCGACAAGGTCGTCATCCACTGGTAGACCCGGCCTGATGCGGCGCGCCCCCTCACCTGCGCCCCTCGCGAACCCGCTTCATCCGCAGGACACTTGGGTACGGCGAGAGCAGAACAGGTAGGCGAGGGGGCGCGATATGCGGGACGGCCATCGGGCCGAGGCCGAGCGGCTGCTGGCGCGCGCGGTCGAGGAGGAGGTGCGCCGCTCCGGCGGGCGGACCGACGGGAACGTACTGCTGAACCGGGCGCGCGGCGCGCTCGACGCGATGGCCGCGAGCGCGGCGGAGGAGTACACGGCGTACGTCCAGGCGCTCGACGTCCATGAGGCCGGGGCGCAGTCCTTCGGCGACCGCTTCGGCAAGGAAGGCGCCACACCGCTGTTCGTGACCGTGGTGGCCGCCTTCGCCGCCGCGGTCGCCGACCTCGCGTTCGGCACCGGTGCGGACACCGCGCTCGGTGCGGGCGCCATCGTCGCGGTCGCCGGCGCCGCGGCGACCGTCGGCAAGGTGACGGCCGCGCACTGGCCGGCCGCCCACCAGGCGGCCGGCGCCCGCAACCAGCCCGGCGGCCCCGAGCAGCTGCGGCTGCAGTGGCTGACGGCCCTGGAAGTACGGGGCATCCGGCCCTACATCGACCAGCAGCGGGTCGTGGCCGGGCGCTCCGGCGCCAAGGCGAAGAAGACCACCGCGTCACCGCTGCTGCCGCGCGACAAGAGCCAGGCGGCGCGACGGCGATCCGTCCTGGAGAGCTCGTTCGCGCAACTCCCCGAGCCCGACGGGCCGTTCGCGGGCCGCCGCCAGGAAGTGGCCCGGATCGCCCAGTGGGTGCACGCGGCCCGCGCCTCGACCGAGACGAAACCGACGGTCGTGGTCCTGCACGGGCCGCCCGGTTCGGGCCGCTCCACGCTGGCCGTGCACGCGGCCCACGACCTGCGGGACCAGTTCCGCGGCGCGTGCGTCGTCGACCTGCGCGGCGACAGCACGACCGAGGCGCCCCGCACCACACGGGACGCGCTGCTGCATCTCCTCAACCGGCTCGGCGCCCCGCGCGAACAGCTGCTGTTCCGCGAACGGTCCTCGCCCGAACAGCAGTTGCGCCGCCTCAGCGAGCTCTACCACCAGCATCTGACCGGGCTGCCCGTCACCGTCGTCCTCGACGACGCCAGCGACGCCGCCCAGGTGCGCACCCTGATCCCCGAGCGCTCCGAATCCCTCGTCCTCGTCACCGCCCGCAAGCCGCTCGACCTGGGCGCCGAGACCCCGGCCTGGGTGCACCAGCTGCCGGTCGAAGCGCTGGACGCGGCCGGAGCCGAAGAACTCCTCAAGTCCGCCGCGGAAGACGCCGACGGACCGTACGACGCCCAGGCCTCCGACACGATCCGCGCACTGTGCGGCGGACTCCCGCTGTCCCTCCGTATCGCCGGATCCGCCCTCGGACCGCGCACCCCGCTCCAACTCGCAGCCGACCTGGAGGCGTACGGGCCCGTCGACGCCGTCGAGCGCGTCCTGTGGCTGCGCTACACCGACCAGAGCGACACCGGCCGCCGGCTCCTGCGGCGGCTCGCGCTCGCCGGACGCGCCTCCCTCGGGGCGGCCGCCGCGGCCGCGCTGATCGCCACCGACGAGGCGGAGGCCGCACGCCACCTCACCGCGCTCGCCCGCGCCGGCCTGATCGACCACGTGCGCGGCAGCCGCTACCGGCTGCACGACCTCGTACGGGCCTTCGCCCAGGCCCGCCTCATGGACGAGGAGGAACCCGCCGAGCGCACCGCCGCACAGGAACGGCTCATCGCCAACTACGCCGAGCTCGCGGACTCCGTGATCCGCCTCGTCGACGGCAAGACGTCCACGCGCGCCGGACAGTTCGGGCCGCACGGCTTCACCTCCCTGGACGCGGCGCTGCGCTGGCTCGACGACGAGTCCTCCTTCATCACCGCCGCGCTGCGGCACGCCGAGGGCGTCGACCAGCAGGCCGTGCTCAACCTCCTGGGCGCCCTGTGCGACTACTGCCTGCTGCGCGGCGACCTCTACCGCCTCGGCGAGATCAGCGAACTGACGGCCGCCGTCGACCAGGGACTCCTCGGCCGCTCCGTCCAGTGGCGTACGGGCATCGCGGCCCGCCAGCTCGGCGAACTCGACAAAGCACGCACCACCCTCGCCTCCGTCGTCGACCTCTACTTCGAGGCCCACCACGAGGCAGGCGCCGCCCGCGCCCTGTGCTCGCTCGGCATCACGCTGCACCACCAGGGCCAGCTCGCGGAGGCCGCCGCGAAACTCCGCGAAGCACTCGACCTGCAGGCCTCCCCCTCCCTCGACGCGGACCGCGCCTGGACCCTGCACGCCCTCGCCGCCGTGGAACGCGACCGCGCCCAGATCGCCGAAGCCGTACGCCTCCTCGACCAGGCCCTCGTCCTCCACGAAGCCGGCGAATCCGTGCACGGGCAGGCGTGGGCCCACTTCCAGCTCGGGCAGGTCTGCCTGCGCATGGGCGACGTCCCGCGCGCCGAGAGCGAACTGGCGACCGCCCTCGACCTGTACGGACGCACCCGCGACCCGCGCGGCGAGGCCTGGGCCCTCACCCAGATCGCCCGCGCACGACTCGTGGACGGCGACATCTCCCCCGCCGTCGACGGACTGCGCCAGGCCCTCTCCCGCCACCGCGACAACGAGGACGCCCGCGGGCAGGCCTGGACCCTGTACTACCTCGGCCAGGCCCTCGAGGAGCGCGGCGACCTCGACCAGTCGGTACGGGAACTGGAGCGGGCCCGCACGATGTTCTCGCGGATGCGGGACGTCTACGGACTCGCCTGCGCACGGCACCACTCGGGCCGCGTGACCCGCGACCAGGGCGCCGCCCGCACCGGCTCCCTGCGCAACTCCGGCTTCGCCCGCCAGCTCCTCGCCGACGCCCGCGCCGACTTCCACCGGATCGGCGTGGCCCACGGCGAAGCCTGGACCTGTCTGGAGCTCGCCATCGTGGACGCGGGCAACAGCCGCTCCGCCCAGGCACTCGACCTGTGCGACACGGCCGCCGCGCTCTTCGCCTCCTACGGCGACCGCCGCGGCGAGGACTGGGCCCGCTTCCTGCGCTGCACCCTCCTCCCCTACGCCTCCCCGGGCGGCTGGGAGATCGGCGCGGCCGTCGCCCACGAGGAACTCCTCCAGCTCACCACGGCCGACCACCCGACCCGGGACGGAAAACTCGGCGAGTACCTGGCCGCGTACGCCCTCATGCTGGAACGCGAGATCGACCTGGAGGCGGGCTGGCAGGCGTGGCGGCTCGGGATGGTGCCGGGGCGGCATGCGCGGGAGGTGATGGGGGTGAATCCGCCGAGTCCGGCCGGGGTGTGAGGTTCTGGTCGGCCAGGGCCCGGACGTGACCGCGCAGCTCTCACGCCTCGGCCTGACCCCCGTCCCGAGCGCACGCGTACGGCGAAGCCCCCGGTCACCTGCCGGGGGCTTCGCCGTACCCGCGGAAAGCTAGGCCTTCGGCGCTTCGCCGCCCTGCGGCGTCGCGGCCGCCTCCGTCTCGGGGGCTTCCTTGAAGTCGACCCGGCCCATGTGCCGGTTCATCGACTTCATCAGGAACCACACCCCCACCGCGAGGGCCGCGAAGACGAGGAAGCCCAGAACGCCCGGGGTCACCTTGTCCTCGTCGAGCTCCTTCGCGAGCAGGACCGCTTGTGCCAGATTCGCGCTCATGTCAGGCATTGTCGCGTACGCCCGCGAAGAGGTCGGACTCGGGGAGGGAAACGTCGACGAGCGACTTCGCCAGCTCGTACTCCTCCGTCGGCCAGACCTCCTTCTGGATCTCCATCGGCACGCGGAACCAGCCGCCGTCGGGGTCGATCTGTGTGGCGTGCGCGATCAGGGCCTTGTCGCGGATCTCGTAGAAGTCGGCGCACGGGACGTGCGTCGTGAGGGTGCGCTCGGCGCGCTCGAACTCGTCCCAGCGCTTCAGCCAGTCCGCGTACGGCGACTCCATGCCGCGCGCGAGCAGCGCCTCGTGCAGCGCGATCGTGCGCGGCTTGTTGAAGCCCTGGTTGTAGTAGACCTTCTGCGGCTGGAAGGCCGGGCCGTACTCGGACTCCGGGTACTTCTCCGCGTCCGCCGCACCGTCGAACGCCACCATCGTGATCTTGTGGGTCATGATGTGGTCGGGGTGCGGATAGCCGCCGTTCTCGTCGTACGTGGTGATCACCTGCGGGCGGAACGCACGGATCTTGCGGACCAGCTCACCGGCCGCCTTGTCCACGTCCTCCAGGGCGAAGCAGCCCTCCGGCAGCGGGGGCAGCGGGTCGCCCTCGGGCAGGCCCGAGTCGACGAAGCCGAGCCACTCCTGCTTGACGCCGAGGATCTCGCGCGCCTCGTCCATCTCCTTGCGGCGCACCTCGTGGATGTTCTCCTCGATGTACTTGTCGCCCTGCAGCTTCGGATTGAGGATGGAGCCGCGCTCGCCGCCCGTGCAGGTCACGACAAGGACGTCCACCCCCTCGGACACGTACTTGGCCATGGTGGCCGCGCCCTTGCTCGACTCGTCGTCGGGGTGGGCGTGCACGGCCATCAGTCGCAGTTGCTCAGTCAAGGCGGGTCCTCGGTCATCGGTCGCTTCGGGAGGCTCTCTATAGTGACGGAAGCCGGGGCGGGATAATTCCCCCAGGCCCCGAAGCAGCCTTCACCGAGAGGACGATCATGAGCGCGGCACCGCAGACGCTCCCCGAGTCGCGTTACGGGGCTTCGTCGGACGAGCGGGCCGACCGCAAGCTCAAGATCATCGGTGCGGTGCTCGGTGCGGTGCTGCTCGGGATCGTCGGATGGTTCGGTTACGACTACATCTCCGGGCAGCAGGCCTTCAGCGGTGAGCTGGTCGCCTCCAAGGTGATGTCCGCGGACGAGGTCGAGATCAAGCTCGACATCCGCAAGGACGCGGCGACCTCCGGGGTGTGCACGGTGCGGGCGCTGGCGGAGAGCGGTGCCGAGGTGGGCCGTAAGGACTTCGTGTTCGAGCAGCGGGCCGCGGAGGTCACGAAGGTCTTCTCGCTGCGGACCACGGAAAAGGCCACCGCGGCCGAACTGGTCGGCTGCTCGCAGCGCTGACCTGCGTTGACGCGCGCGTCCCTGACCTGCGGCGACATAGATCTCCCCGTTACGTCCTCCCCCTTTTCCGCCTGAATTGTTAGGCTCGTGGTTTCGCCCACCCGGGAAGGAACATTCTTCGGGGTAGGGCGATGCTTTGTATTCCCAGTACCTACGAGGAGCACCTGTGACCCAGACCAGCGACAACGTCACCTGGCTGACCCAGGAGGCGTACAACCAGCTCAAGGCCGAGCTGGAGTACCTGTCTGGTCCCGCACGCACCGAGATCGCCGCGAAGATCGCCGCCGCGCGCGAGGAGGGCGACCTGCGGGAGAACGGCGGGTATCACGCGGCCAAGGAGGAGCAGGGCAAGCAGGAGCTCCGGGTGCGCCAGCTGACCCAGCTTCTGGAGCACGCCAAGGTCGGCGAGGCGCCGGCCGACGACGGCGTGGTGGAGCCGGGCATGGTCGTCACGATCGCCTTCGACGGCGACGAGGACGACACCATGACGTTCCTGCTCGCCTCGCGTGAGTACGCCTCCGCGGACATCGACACCTACTCGCCGCAGTCCCCGCTCGGCGCGGGTGTCAACGGCAAGAAGAAGGGCGAGGACGCCGAGTACGAGCTGCCGAACGGCAAGATGGCCTCGGTCCGCATCCTCGACGCCAAGCCGTACACGGGCTGAGCCGGCTCGACGACGCACGAGGAAGCCCCCGGCCCACGTGGCCGGGGGCTTTCACCTGCATGGTCGGGCAAGCACGTCCGGTCAGACCCGGGCACACCTCGGGGCCGCACCCGGCAGACCACGCAGCCGCCTGACGGAGCGCCCTGGCCGCTGTCCGGGACACCGGACACGGGCCGGACCGGCACCGGTGCCGGTGCCGGTGCCGGTGCCGGGAAGTCTGCCGACCGCCCTGCGCCCGGGCACGTGCTCACCGGCCCGTACCGAGCCGATGACGCTGGTCACTTCGATCGTCGGGAGCACATACGCGGGCGGCACGGGAACACCGGCGTAGGGCGCGAGAGCTTGCAGCGCGCGCTCGTACTCGCCGGACTCGAACCAGTGCATCACCCTCCGGTACAGCGCCCCAAGGCTACGCCCGCCGATGATCCGCGAACCGCTGTAGCTTTTCCACGCCCGGCCCGTGCGCAGCTTGTCCAGCATCACTTCGAACCCGCCCCGCGGGTCCTGCCACTGCCGATTGCCGGAGAGGATGCCACGCACCTTCTCCCACATCTCGTCCGTGAGCCCGACCGGGATCTCCAGGCCCGTTTCCCTGTGCCACTCGGTGATCGGGTCGACCAGCCCCTTGGGCCGCGGCACTCCCTTGTCCATGATGCGCACCTGGACCTCGAGGAAGTTGATCAGAGTCGCCTTCTGCTCAAACGTGAAGCCGTCGCCCTTCGCATCCACGGTGCGGATCAGGTGCTGGAGCGAGTGCCCCTGAGTTTCCTGTTTCTCGGCTTCGAGCAGCCACTCTGTGACGCGCTCGCGCTCCGCGGCAAGGACGGCATCCTGCTGCATCAGCTGGGTTACCAGCTCCTCCACCAGGTCTGTGTCACCGTCATCGCGGCCACCAACAGCGCGGAGCAGAGCGATCTTGCGGTTGCAGTGCTCCCGCATCTTCTCGACCTCGCCATCGAGCTCGGCAAGCCGACTGCGGTAGGCGACGACACGGTCAGGAACAGCCCCCAGGGACTCCTCGGCCAGGTGGCACAGCTGCTCCTTGTCCCGCATCAGGCCCTTGACCTCGGCCCAGACCGCAGCCTCGACGTCGTCACACGGAACCTCCCAACAGGCCTCGTGACGCTCGGTGACCTCGGCGCCCTGCCGTCCAGCCATGCATCGGTAGTAACGCCCGGCTGTGTTGACCACGCGCCCTACCGCGACCATGGCGCCCGTCCGGCGCGCGCCACAGACGCTGTGCAGCCTGTTCGACAGGAGGTACTGACTTTTACTCCTGGTCCTGACCCGCTTGGTTCGCGAAAGGACCGCCAGCAGAGCTTCGGCCTTGTCGTCCGACAGCACCTTCGGGGTCTCGATCCGGTACGTGGCGGTCTCCGGTCCTCCTCCGTCCTCGGTCACGAAGGTGAAGTCGACGTATCCCTTAAGGCCGTTGAGCACACGACCCACGAGGTTGCCGCCAACCCACTCCTTGCCGCTGCGGGTGCGGTAACCAAGTGCGTTCAGATGTCGCGCCGCATCCTCCCGCGTCACGTCTTCCTGTGAATTGATCATGAAGTCCGCGAACACTTCGATCTGCTGGACCTCCCCGGGATGGCGGACTGGGTTCCCGTCCTCGCCGAGCATGAATCCAAAAGGTGGTTCGCCGAGAGGCCAGCCTCCCACCTCCATCTTCTGCATCCGCCCGGCCATCGCTCGCTCCAGGATCAAGGCGTGCTCGACCTCTGCCATGTACGCAAGGAGCGACAGCTGGACGCCGAACAGGTCGCTGTCACCGTCGGAATCCAGGCGACCATCCGCAGTCGCGATCCGGATGCCCTTGCCGGTCATGTCGAACACCCAGCGGTGGATGTCCTTCATCGTCCGACCGATGCGGTCCAGCTTGCTGAACACGATCACGTCGAGTCGACCAGCCATCGCATCGGCCGTCATACGGTCCAACTCGTCGCGACTGGCGAGCTTGCCCGAGACTCCCCCGTCCACGTACACATCCACGACGACGTACCTGACACCTCGCATGGCGTCCGCGCACCAGGAACGGCACTGAACCTCCTGCGACTTCAGGCCGTAGCCCTGGAGCTGCTGCGCCGTGGATACGCGCAGATAGATCGCCACGCGGCGCGGTGCGGCATCACGCACACGGGTACGCTCGTTCATACGTCAGTCCCTTCACGACTGGCCAGCGTCCCCGGTGGCAGGGCCTAATCTCCCACTGGGGACGTGCTATTTCCCCACACAGTAAGCAGATTCGGATGGACGTGGCAGGCGAATGCCTCAACTCCATCTTGAAAAGTGCGAGTTAATGACAAGAAAGCCCCCGGCCTTTCGGCCGGGGGCTTCTGTTTGCAGGGCTGTCAGGCCGAGGCGCTACGGTACTTGCGGACCGCGAGGGTGCGGAAGACCACGATGATGATGATCGAGTAGATCAGCGAGGCCCAGACAGGGTTCTCCATCGGCCAGGCCGAGGAATTCGAGACGCCCGGGGAGCCGAAGAGCTCGCGGGCAGCCTGGACTGTCGCGGAGAACGGATTCCAGTCGGCGACATGGCGCAGCCACGGGGTCATGTTGCTGGTGTCCACGAACGCGTTCGAGATGAACGTGACCGGGAACAGCCAAACCAGACCACCGGACGTGGCCGCTTCCGGCGTGCGTACGGAGAGGCCGATCAGGGCGCCGACCCAGGTGAACGCGTAACCGAGCAGAAGCATCAGGCCGAAGGCTCCGAGCACCTTGCCGACGTTCGTCGGGTCCGGAACGCCGACCCGCCAGCCGACGAGCCAGCCGACCAGGGCGAGGACCGCCAGGGTGATGGCCGTCTGCACAAGATCCGCGAGCGTGCGGCCCGTGAGTACCGCGCCGCGCGCCATGGGCAGCGAACGGAAGCGGTCGATCAGGCCCTTGTGCATATCGTCGGCGATGCCCGCGCCCGCGCCGGCCGTGGCGAAGGTGACGGTCTGGGCAAAGATGCCAGCCATCAAGAAGTTCGTGTACGTCGCCTTGTCGAACGAGCCGCCGATATTCATCGAGCCGCCGAAGACGTAAGTGAACAGCACGACGAACATAATTGGCTGGAGAAGGCCAAAAATCACCATCTCCGGAATCCTTGCCATGCGCAGCAAGTTCCTTCGGGCAACTACCAAGGAATCCCGAATGGACCCGGAAATTCCACCCCCTGCAACTGGCGCTCCCCGCCTGACCGTGTCAGTTACGGCACTCACTGTCCGGCCTCCTTCTTTGCCTTCTTCGCGGCCGCCTTCGCCGCCTTGGGGTCCTCGCCCTCACCGTTCTCCTCCGCCTCCTCGGCCTTGTGGCCGGTCAGCGAGATGAAGACGTCGTCGAGGGTCGGGCGGCGCAGGCCGATGTCGTCGATCTCGATGCCGCGCGCGTCCAGCTCGCGGATGACCTCCGCGAGGAGCTTCGCGCCGCCGGTGACCGGGACCGTGAGCTTGCGGGTGTGGTCGTCGACCGTGTGACCGGTCTCGGTCTTCGCGAAGGCGCGCAGGACTTCCTGGGCGGTTTCGATGTGGGCGCGTTCGTGGACGACTACCTCGACGCGCTCGCCGCCGGTCTGGGCCTTGAGCTGGTCGGAGGTGCCGCGGGCGATGACGCGGCCGTGGTCGATGACGCAGATGTCGTGGGCGAGGTGGTCGGCCTCTTCCAGGTACTGCGTGGTCAGGAGGAGGGTCGTACCGCCGTCGACCAGTTCCTTGATGACCTCCCACAGGGCCTGGCGGTTGGTCGGGTCGAGGCCGGTGGTGGGCTCGTCCATGAACATGACCGGCGGGGAGACGACGAGGGCCGCGGCGAGGTCGAGGCGGCGGCGCATTCCGCCGGAGTACGTCTTGGAGGGGCGGTCGGCGGCGTCCGTGAGGTTGAAGCGCTCCAGGAGTTCGACGGCCCGCTTCTTCGCGTCCTGCTTGCTCATCTGGTAGAGCTGGCCGACCATCTGCAGGTTCTCACGGCCCGTCAGGTACTCGTCGACGGCGGCGAACTGGCCGGAGAGGCCGATGGAGCGGCGTACTTCGTTGGGGTGCTTGACGACATCGATGCCGGCCACGAAGGCCTTGCCGCTGTCGGGGGTGAGCAGCGTCGTCAGGCAGCGGACGGCGGTGGTCTTGCCCGCGCCGTTGGGGCCGAGGAGGCCGAGGACGGTGCCTTCGGGAACGTCGAGGTCGACGCCGTCCAGTGCCTTTACGTCGCCGAAGTGCTTCACCAGGCCTTCGGCGTAGATGGCGCCTGGCATGTGGGTTCTCCCAGGGTTGGGGGTGTCAGCTGTCAGCTGCGATGTGAGGTTTTGTCACGGAAAGCTTAGATTTGGGCGCGCAAGTGTGCGAGCCGTCACACACCATAACGCGATACATCGCGTGAGCGCAGCGGTTTTGAGCGCCGGGGTTCGCGGTCAGTCGACGACCGTGTAGCCCGCCTCCCGCAGCGAGGTCGCGACCTCCACGCAATGCTGCGGCCCCTTCGTCTCCAGGTGCAGTTCGACCTCCACCTCCGTGAGCCCGAGCCGCGGATCGGTCCGTACGTGGCTCACGTCGACCACATTGGCATCCAGCACTGACAACGCCGCGAGCAGCGAGGCCAGGGCGCCGGGCCGGTCGGCCAGGCGCAGCCGCAGGGACAGGTAGCGGCCCGCCGCCGCCATGCCGTGGCGCAGGATGCGCTGCAGCAGCAGCGGGTCGACGTTGCCGCCGGACAGGACCGCGACGACCGGGCCCGCGAACTGCTCCGGTGCGCTCAGGAGCGCCGCGACCGGGGCCGCGCCCGCCGGTTCGACGACCAGCTTCGCGCGCTCCAGGCACAGCAGGAGCGCGCTGGAGAGCGCGTCCTCGGAGACCGTACGGACCTCGTCCACGAGATCGCCAACGATTTTGAAGGGGACGTCGCCGGGCCGCCCGACCTTGATGCCGTCCGCCATCGTGGAGGGGCGTTCGACGGCCACCGGGTGTCCGAGTGCGAGCGAGGGCGGGTAGGCGGCGGCGCCCGCCGCCTGGACGCCGATGACGCGGACGTCGGGCCGCAGCGCCTTGACCGCGACGGCGATCCCGGCCGCGAGCCCGCCGCCGCCGACCCCGACGACGATGGTGCGCACCTCGGGGCACTGCTCCAGGATCTCCAGGCCCACGGTGCCCTGCCCGGCGATGATGTCGGGGTGGTCGAAGGGGTGGATGAACACGGCGCCCGTCGCGCGCGCGTAGTCCTGCGCGGCGGCCAGGGTCTCGTCCACCACCTGTCCGTGCAGCCGTACTTCGGCGCCGTAGTCGCGGGTCGCGGCGACCTTCGGGAGCGGGGCGCCCTGCGGCATGAAGACGGTCGAGCGGACCCCGAGCAGCGAGGAGGCGAGGGCGACGCCCTGGGCGTGGTTGCCCGCGCTGGCCGCGACGACCCCGGCCGCCCGCTCCTCGGCGATCAGTCCGGCGATGCGCACGTAGGCGCCGCGGAGCTTGAAGGAGCCGGTGCGCTGCAGGTTCTCGCACTTCAAGTGGACGGGTGAGCCGATGAGTTCGGACAGGTGGCGGCTGCCCTCCATCGCGGTGACCCGCGAGACGCCGATGAGCATCTTCTGCGCTCCCCGCACGTCGTCGAGCGTCACCGGGTGCCGCGGGTGGGACGGATGCAAGGAGTCAGCCGTGCGGTAGTTCATGACATCGAGTCTCGCAGTTCGGGGCGGGTGCGGCCCGGCCGGGCAACCCGGGCGCATCGGTTTGCGCAGCGCCGGTACGGCGGCCGCGCGGGCCGCGTACCCTGTCCCCCATTCCACCGACCAGGACCGACCATCTGTCGGTCGGCCTCCAGCGTGAAGTGAGCCCCGGCCATGCCCACAACTCCGGACATGACGACCGACAGCCCTACGGGAGAGAAGAGCGCCCTTCTCGACCATCTGCAGCACGAGGTGGCCGTTTTCGCCCGCCGCGCCGAGCAGACCCGGCTCGGCGGGGTCGGACAGTTGCGCAACTCCATGGACCGCGCCGCGTATCTGCTGCTCAACCGCTTGGACAACGAGGGTCCGATGGGCGTCAAGGCGCTCGCGGCGGCCATGGGCATCGACTCCTCGACGGTGACGCGGCAGGTCGCGCCGCTCGTGGAGTCCGGGATGGTCAAGCGGACCTCGCACCCCGAGGACGGGC
Source organism: Streptomyces sp. NPDC050418 (assembly GCF_044458745.1). NCBI lineage: Bacteria > Bacillati > Actinomycetota > Actinomycetes > Kitasatosporales > Streptomycetaceae > Streptomyces > Streptomyces sp. NPDC050418. Next base: position 509,604 of record NZ_JBITIG010000003.1, on the reverse strand, counting down.
GTGCGGTGGTGCTCGCGCTGTCGCCGCGCGGTCTGTCCCGGCTCGAGGAGGTACGGGCGTCACGGCGCGAGTTGATGGCGCAGCTGACCTCGGACTGGGCGCCGAAGGAGCGCGAGGACTTCTGCACGCTGCTCACCCGTTTCAACGACGCGCTGTCGGCCCGCATGGGACAGGCGCCCGCGGACTCGTGAGGCCGCTCCGGCGTACAGGTGCGAACGTGTGCGCGCTGATGTCTTGACCTGAGGCGCACGCTGGCCTGGTATGGGACCGGGACCTTTGCACAGGGGTTCCGGGAGGCGCGGTGCGTGAGCGGCAGACGAATGAACTCGTCCGCCGGGCCCGGGAGTTCGAGTCTTTCGTCGCGGGCGCGGCCGGGCGTCTTCTGCATGCCGCGACCCTGCTGACCGCCGAGCCGGCCGACGCGAACCCGCGGGCGCAGCGGCTGCTCACCTCGGCTCTCTCGCGTACGTACGCGGCGTGGGACCGGCTGCACGGCGAGGACCCGTACACGTATGCCCGGCAGCAACTCGCGTACCGCTTCCTGATGATGAGCTGGCGGCTGCGTGAGAACCGGGGCGGCGTGCTTGGGGAGTTGTCGCCGCAGGAGCGGCTCGTGCTGGTGCTGCGGGTGTACGAGGCGGTCGCCGAGGAGCAGACCGCGGCGTTGCTCGGGGTGCCGGTGGAGCGGGTGCGGACGCTGTGCTTCCGGGCGATGTCGATCGTGCTCGCCGGGCGTTCGCAGGCGCTGCGGCTGACGGCCGCGGAGACGGTACGGGGGGTCGAGCGTGTCCGACCGTAGGGAGGTGGGGTGTGTCCGACCGTAAGGAGAACGAGGTCAGGCGGCTGCTCGACGCCGGGCCCGCGCCGGTGGTGCCGGCGGACCTCCTGGACGAGGTGGTGCACCGCGGGGCGCGGCTGCTTCGGCGGCGGGTCGTGGTGCGGCGGCTCGTGTGGTGGGCGGTGTTCCTGGGGTTCCTGGCGTTCGTGGTGTGGGTGAGTGTGGCGGATCCGTTCGTGCCGCCGCCTTCGGAGGTGACGCCTCCGCTGCAGGGGTGGTGAGGCTGTTCCTGCCGGGGTCGCGGTGAGCCTGTACCTGCCGGGGTCGTGGTGCGCCTGTACCTGCCAGGGTCGCGGTGAGCCTGTACCTGCCCGGGTGGTGAGCGGCCGGTTTCCGTGGGTCCGCCCACCACCCGAAGCGTCGGAGATCAGCCGCCGAGCGCTTGGCGGAGGTCGGCGAGGAGGTCGTCGGCGGACTCGATGCCGACGGAGAGCCGGACCAGGTCGGCGGGGACCTCCAGGGGCGAGCCCGCGGCCGAGGCGTGCGTCATCCGGCCCGGGTGCTCGATCAGGGACTCGACGCCGCCGAGGGACTCACCCAGCGTGAACAGCTTCGCCGCATTGCAGACGTCGACCGCGGCCTGCTCGCCGCCCTCGACCCGGAACGAGACCATCCCGCCGAACGCCCGCATCTGCTTGACCGCGACCTCGTGCCCCGGGTGCTCGGGCAGCCCCGGGTACAGGACCTGCGTGACGCGGGGGTGGCGGCCGAGCATCTCGGCGACGCGCGTGGCGTTCTCGCTGTGCCGGTCCATGCGGACGGCGAGGGTCTTGATGCCGCGCAGCACCAGCCACGCGTCGAAGGGCCCGGCGACCGCGCCCATCGCGTTCTGGTGGTACGCCAACTCCTCGCCCAGGGCGGCGTCGTTGGTGATGAGCGCGCCGCCGACGACGTCCGAGTGCCCGCCCATGTACTTGGTGGTCGAGTGCACGACGACATCTGCGCCGAGGGCCAGCGGCTGCTGCAGGTAGGGGCTCGCGAAGGTGTTGTCGACGACGAGCTTCGCGCCCGCGGCCCGTGCGATGCCCGCGAGCGCGGCGATGTCGGTGATGCCGAGCAGCGGGTTCGAGGGCGTCTCGACCCAGATCGCCTTCGTACGGTCGGTGAGAGCCGCCCGTACCGCCTCGGGATCACTCGTGTCGGCGACGGAGAACTCCACGCCCCAGCGCGAGACGACCTTCGCGAAGAGGCGGAACGTGCCGCCGTACGCGTCGTTGGGGATCACCACGTGGTCGCCGGGGGCGAGCAGGGTGCGCAGGAGGCAGTCCTCGGCGGCCAGGCCCGAGGCGAAGGCGAGCCCGCGGGTGCCGCCTTCGAGGGCGGCGAGGTTCTCCTCCAGGGCGGTACGGGTCGGATTCGCGCTGCGGCTGTACTCGTAGCCGCCGCGCAGACCGCCCACGCCGTCCTGCTTGTACGTGGAGACCTGGTAGATCGGGGGGACGACCGCGCCCGTCAGCGGATCGGCGGTGTTCCCCGCGTGGATGGCGAGGGTCTCGAAACTCCGGGCCCCGGTGGGGGTGTTGTGCTCGTCGCTCATGAGGCCGAGGGTAGCCCTGCGGTGGGGGTTGGGGGGTACCTGTGCGGGCGGACGGGGTGGCGGGCCCGCCCGTGGGCGGATCCGTGGGCGCAGGCGGCGCGGATCCGCGCGCGGAGGTGCTCCGTGCGGACGAGGCGTGCGAGGCTCGGCGCATGGTGATCCTGAGCGGCATCGACACCCGGGGCGGGGAGCACTGCGAGACCACGGCGCTCGGTGTGCTGCTGCGGCACGCGGGGCTCGACCTGTCCGAGCCCATGCTCCTCGGGCTCGGCTCCGGGCTGTCGTTCGTCTACTGGGACGCGAAGTACCTCGACTTCCCGTTCCTCGGCGGCCGGGTCAAGCCCTTCGAGCTGACCCGCAACCTCGCCTCCGCGCTCGGCCTCGCGCTCGACGTCCGCGAGACGTCATCGGCGCGCAAGGCCTGGGCGAACGCGGCCTCGGAGCTCGATGCGGGGCGGCCGGTCGGGCTGCAGCTCGACAGTTGTCACCTGCCGTACTTCACCTCGAAGGTGCACTTCGGCGGGCACGTCGTCGCGCTCTACGGATACGACGACGCGCGGGCCTACCTCGTCGACACCGCGCAACAGGGCGGGGCGGTCACGGCGCCGCTTTCCGCGCTCGCCGAGGCGCGGACCGCGAAGGGGCCGATGACGGCGCGGGCGCGGTCGTTCACCGTGGAGGTGCCCGCGGATCTCTCCGTACGCGACCCTCTCTTCGTACGCGACCGTCTCGCCCCGGCGATCACCGCGTGCGCCGCCGCCTTCCTCGACCCGCCCATCGCCAACCTCGGCCACCGCGGCATCGACAAGGCCGCCAAGCTCGTCCCCGGCTGGCTCGCCCGCGCGGCCGACCCGGCCCGCGACCTGCCGCAGGCCGCCGCGCTGATGGAACGCGCGGGCACGGGCGGGGCGCTCTTCCGCGCCCTCTACCGCGACTTCCTCACCGAGGCCGCCGAGCTTCTCGACGACGCGGACCTCCGTGCGGGGCGCGACCTGTACGCGACGGCCGCGGAGCTGTGGACGGAGGTGGCGGGACTGATCGCGAAGGCGGAGGAGGGTGCGCTGCGGGAGGCCGGCCTGCGGCTCGCGGAAGTGGCGCGTGTGGAGCGGGAGGCGATGGGGCGGCTCGTGCTGCTGCGGGGGTGAGACGGCCGTCGTGAGGGCCCGGGCCCGGCCCGTCTCCAGCCGCTGTGGACCGCTCCCGAACCCACCCTCCCCGTTCCGCCACGCGATCTGGAACCCTTGTACCCATGGAAATCCTCTGGGTCCTGATCGCCCTGCTCATGCTGGGCGCCGCCCTCGCCCCCTTCCTGCGCCGCGCCAGGGGCGGAATCCGGCTGACGTCGCCCGGCGCGCCCGACGCCGCCGACCCGGCGAACTACGGCTTCACGCTCCAGGAAGAACTGGACATCCGGATGCCGGGCCCGGACCACGACCTGCTCGACGTCCTGAACGTCGTCCAGGGCACCCAGAGCTGGAAGGCCGCCTCCCAGCTGCTCGCCGGCACCCCCGCCGAGGGCGAGCTGCGGTGGCAGCGCGTGCAGGCCTTCGCCGGCGCGGCCGCCCTGGAGCTGGCCCGCCACCCCGGCGGTGTGAGCGAGTCGCCCGGCGGGCAGTGGCTGCGGGTCTGGCGGGCGGAGGCGCCCAAGGACGCGGGCGGGGCCGCCGTGCACGCCGAGTTCCTGGTCCAGCAGGCCTTCCGTACCGCCGTACCCGGCACCGACGAGCACCGCATCATCCTGGAGGAGGCGAAGACCGCCGCCGCCGAGGCCGCGCTGCTCGCCCCCGGTGACCCCGTCCCGTACATCACCGAGCTCGCCGTCGCGCGCGCCCTCGGCTACCCGCGGGCCGACTTCGACCAGCTGTGGCTGAAGATCCTCGACCGGGCGCCGCAGCACATGGGTGCGCATCTCGCGGCGCTGCACTACTGGACCGAGAAATGGCACGGCTCGCGCGAGCAGTCGTACGAGTTCGCGGAGGCCGCGGCCGCCCGCGCCCCCCAGGGCTCGCTGCTCTCCGCCCTCCCGCTCTTCGCGGTCTACGACCATCTGCCGGAGGTCCAGACGGTGCGCAGCTTCTGGGAGAGCGAGGTCGTGCGGCACGCGATCGAGGGCGCCCAGTTCGCCGTCCACTCGGCACGGCCCGACGACCCGATGGCCGCGCACGTCCGGCACCTGCTGGTCTTCTTCCTCGTACGGAGTGAGCGCTGGGGCGAGGCGATGCAGCAGCTCGTCGCGGTGGACGGGCATGTGGGCGCCCTGCCCTGGACCGAGTCCCAGGACCCGGCCGCGGCGTACGCGGTGTTCCGCGCGCTGGCCGTCGCCGGCTACGAGGCGAACGGCGGCAACCCGGCGACGCTGCCGCACTGAGCGCCCTCTCGTGGCCGCGGAATCGTTCCGCGGAATCCTGCCGCGGCCACGAACGTTGACCGGACACGACCCCGCCCCGGCCCTCGGAAAGGAAACCCCTCCATGATCTTCGGGCGCATCCCCCAGCTCCCCACCGCGGACGAGGCCCTGCGCGGCCGCCCGGAGCCTTCGTACACGGTCCCCGACCGGCACACGGTCCTCGGCAACCCGCTGCTCGGCCCGTACCCGGAGGGCCTCGAAGTCGCCGACTTCGCGATGGGCTGTTTCTGGGGCGCGGAACGCAAGTTCTGGCAGACCCCCGGAGTCTGGACGACCCTGGTCGGCTACCAGGGCGGCCACACCCCGCACCCCACGTACGACGAGGTCTGCTCGGGCCTCACGGGCCACACGGAGGTGGTCCGCGTGGTCTTCGACCCGTCCGTGACGCCTTACGAAACCGTCCTCAAGACCTTCTGGGAAAACCACAACCCCACCCAGGGCTTCCGCCAGGGCAACGACGTGGGCACCCAGTACCGCTCGGCCATCCACACCCACTCCCCGTCCCAGGCCACGGCAGCCGAGGCCTCCCGCGAGGCGTACCAGAAGGTCCTGACGTCGTCGGGCTACGGCGACATCACGACGGAGATCCTCCCGGCGGAAGGGCGGCCGTTCTTCGTGGCAGAGGGGTACCACCAGCAGTACCTCGACAAGAATCCGGCGGGGTACTGCGGGATCGGCGGGACGGGAGTGTCCTGCCCGATCGGGGTTGCGAAGGCTGACGGGTGAGTGTGGGGTTCAGCCCCGGCCCTCGTGGTCCGCACGGCCCGTGACCAGCAGGGTCAGGCCCGCTGCCCCTCCGATCGCCCAGACCGCGAGCATCGCGTGCAAGGAGCCGAGGGCGAGGGAGAGGTAGAAGGCGGCCGCGGCTGCGGTGGCCAGTGTGGCCGCGGTGCGCTGGAGCGTGGCGCCTGCCTGCCACTCGCGGCGCAGGGGGCCGTCGGGGCGCCACATCATCCACATGCCGAACGCGCCGATACCGAACATGAACATGAGCATCGGGGCGGGGAGGTAGGGCATGCGGTACGCGCCCCCCACGCCTTCGAGGAGATCCTTTACGGCGTTGATGAGGATGAAGGGGGCGATGAGGCAGAAGGCTCCGGCCAGGAGGCGGAGGAAGCCGACGCCCCCTGTGAAGCGTGACCTTCTGCCGAAGTACGTGGATCGCTGGGACATGGCGTGGAAGCGGGTCGCCGAGCCTCGGAAGTTCGTGGCGATGATCAGGCCGAAGCTCAGCGCGCCCAGGCTCCACACGAGGGAGAAGAGGGCGGCTGAGCTGCTGCTCGGTTCGGTCATCGTCGGTCTCCCGCCCGCTCCGTTGGTTCCTGCCGGTCAGCGGGCAGGGTAGGGCGCGGCGGAGGCGGGCGGACATGCCGGGTCCCGGCAGTGTTCACCGGGTGGGGTTGCCGATCCCCATTACGTTCAGCCCCATGACGTTCCGCCCCTTCACGTTCAGCCCCGCTCCCCCATCCGCCCTTCATGCACCCGCAGATGAAGCGTCGCCAGGTCGAGGAGCGGTGTCGCGACGCCCAGCTCCCGTGCCCGCGCGGTGAGATCGCCGAGCAGGTGTTCCGCCTCCGTGGCGCGGCCTTCCACCAGGTCGCGGTAGAGGGACGGGACCAGGGGCGAGCCGGGGGTGGTGACCACGGTGGTCGTGGTGGCGAGGTCCGGCTCGGGGACCGGGTGGCCGGATGCCGAGGCCACGGCCGCGGCCTCGGCGAGGAGCGCCGGGCCGAGGTGGTCGCCGCCGGGGACGGCGACGACCTCGCCGACCGTTCCGCGGCCCAGGCAGGTCAGCGCGCCGATCGTCACGATGAACGCCCACTTCGACCACATCGCTTCCAGCACGTCGGCGGAGGCGATGGCGTCGATACCGGGGACGGAGAGGGTGTCGTGGAGGGCGGTGACGCGGTCGGAGAGGCCGCCGGACGGTTCGCCGAAGGTGAGTTCCGAGACGGGCGCCATGCGCTGGATGTCGCCCTCGGGCGTCAGCTTCGTGACGACCTTGACGGTGCCGCCGAGCACCGCGTCCGTCCCGAACTCGGCGGCGAGCCGGTCGAGATGGGCGAGTCCGTTGAGGAACGGCACGATCATCGTCGTGGGGCCGACGGCGGGGCGGAGCGTCTTGACCGTCTCGTCGAGGGTCGTCGCCTTCACGGCGAGGATGATGACGTCGTACGGCTCCGACAGGTCCTCGGCGACGACGAGTTGCGGCGTCAGCGGCGCCCAGTCCTCCGTGCCCTTGCCCGTGATGCGCAGCCCGCGGGTGCGCAGCGTCTCCGCGCGGCCGGGGCGGACGAGGAAGGTGACGTCGCGGCCCGCGCGCGCGAGCAGGGCACCGAAGTACCCGCCCGTGGCGCCGGCTCCGACTACCAGGATCTTCATGGGGTTTCCCTCACTGCTGTCGAGTTCCGCGTCCCCGTACGGGGTTCGCGTTCCGCACCGAGTCAATCACCCGGTCCGTACCCGCCCAAGAGGGAGAAGGGACTTGATCAGATCGTGGACGCGTCGATGACGAAGCGGTAGCGGACGTCGGAGGCGAGGACCCGCTCGTACGCCTCGTTGATCTGCTCGGCGGAGATCACCTCGATCTCGGCGCCGAAGCCGTGCGAGGCGCAGAAGTCCAGCATCTCCTGGGTCTCGGCGATGCCGCCGATCATCGAGCCGGCGAGGGTCTTGCGGCCGCCGATGACCGAGAAGAGGTTGAGCGAGACGGGCTCCTCGGGGGCGCCGACGTTGGCCAAGACGCCGTCGACCTTCAGGAGCGACAGGTACTGGTCGAGCGGGAGCGGCGCCGAGACCGTGGAGACGATCAGGTCGAAGGTGCCGGCCAGTTCCTCGAAGGTCGCCGGGTCGCTGGTGGCGTAGTAGTGGTCGGCGCCCAGGCGCTCGCCGTCGGCCTTCTTGCGCAGGGACTGCGACAGGACGGTCACCTCGGCACCGAGCGCGTGGGCGATCTTGACGCCCATGTGGCCGAGACCGCCGAGGCCGACGATGGCTACCTTCTTGCCGGGGCCCGCGTTCCAGTGCTTGAGCGGCGAGTAGAGGGTGATGCCGGCACACAGGAGCGGCGCGGCCACGTCGAGGGAGATGCCCTCGGGGATACGGACCGCGTAGTTCTCGTCGACGACGAGGTGCGTGGAGTAGCCGCCGTAGGTGGGCTCGCCGTTCTTGTCGAGGGCGTTGTACGTGCCGGTCATGCCCTGCGTGCAGTACTGCTCCAGACCCTGCAGGCAGTACTCGCACTCGCGGCAGGAGTCGACGAAGCAGCCGACGCCGACGCGGTCGCCGGCCTTGTACTTGGTGACCTCGGGGCCGACCTCGGCGACGATGCCGGCGATCTCGTGGCCGGGGACCATCGGGAAGATGCCCTCGCCCCAGCCGTCGCGGGCCTGGTGGATGTCGGAGTGGCAGATGCCGGAGAACTTGATGTCGATCAGGATGTCGTGCGCCCCCACGGTGCGGCGCTCGATGGTGGTGCGCTCCAGCGGTGCGCTGGCGGCGGGGGCGGCGTACGCGGCGACGGTGGTGCTCATGCTCGGGGGTTCCCCTCGTGGGTGCGTCGGTCCGGGCCGGGACCCGGCCCGTGCAATGTCTTCGGGTCGCTCACGAGCCTGCCTGAGCCGCAGCGTGCTACCCAGCCCTCTGGTGTGCCTACGTCCCGCGTTCCTACTACTGGCAGGGTCAGGATCGCCTCGTATGCCGGAGTGATACTGGGAAGCATGAGCAGCCAGGAACCCACACCCGCCGAGACCCCGCTGGACCGGCGGGCGGAGCTGAGCGAGTTCCTGCGGACGCGGCGGGCCCGCCTCAAGCCCGCCGACGTGGGGCTGCCGGACTACGGGCACCGGCGCAGGGTGCCGGGGCTGCGGCGCGAGGAGCTGTCGCAGCTCGCGGGGGTCTCCGTCGCGTATTACACGCGCCTGGAGCAGGGCAACGGCGCGAACGTGTCGACGGAGATCCTGGAGGCGATCTCGCGGGCGCTGCGGCTGAACGACGCGGAGCACGCGCATCTGCTGCATCTCACGCAGCCGAAGCAGCACAAGAAGAAGCGCCGCACGGGCGCGCGTCAGCAGGTGCGGCCCGCGCTGCAGCAGCTGATCGACGCGATGGAGGCGGTGCCCGCGTATGTCGTGGGCCGGCGCACCGACATCCTGGCGTGGAACCGCGCGGCCGCCGCGCTCTTCGGGGACTTCGCGTCGTGGCAGCGCGAGGACCGCAACTGGGCCCGGATGATCTTCCTCAATCCGCAGGTCAGGGCGTTGTTCCGGGTCAATTGGGAGCAGAAGGCGAGCGATGTCGTGAGCTATCTGCGGATGGACGCGGGCTGCCACCCGGACGATCCGGAGCTGTCGGCGCTGGTCGGGCAGCTGTCCGTGAAGAGCGAGGACTTCCGCAGGATCTGGGCCGCCCATGACGTACGCGAGAAGGGCCACGGCACGAAGATCCTGCAGCATCCGCTGGTCGGCGAGCTGACCCTGTCGTACGAGACGCTGAACCTCGCGGACGACGCGGAGCAGTGCCTGTCCACGTACCACGCGGAGCCCGGCTCACCGTCGGCCGAGGCGCTGCGGCTCCTGATGAGCTGGGGCACGGACGCGGCCGCGGAGCGCACCCCGCAGCCGGAGGACCGGGCCTGAGCGGGCCGGACCCCGGGGGTCAGGGCTGGTAGGGACCGCCCGGCTCGCCCCAGCCCCAGTGCGGCATGGGCTCGTGGGGAGGCGTGGAGTCGGCGGGTACGTCGTTGGAGTAGTGGAGCGCCATCCGCGTGCCCCACTCCACGTACGCGACGAACGCCGAGCGGAACTCGGGGTCCGTGGGCAGTCCGACCTCGTCGGCGGCGTCGAGGAGCAGGTTCACCCAGCGCCTGCGCTGCGGTTCGGTGATGCGTTTGCCGAGGTGTTTGGCGGCCATGCCGGCGTGCCCGCCGAGGCGTTCGCCGTAGGTGGCCGGGCCGCCGAAGACCTCGGCGATCCACAGCGCGACATGCTCCGCGTGCTCGTGCGGCAGGTCGCGGAAGAGCTCGCCGAGCAGGTCGTCCTCGACGACGCGGGCGTAGAACGCCTCGGTGAGCCGCTCGAAGGCCTTCGCTCCCCCGGCCCACGCGTAGAGCGACGGTACGGCCGCGCCGCGGCCCGCCACCCCGGTCGGGGCGTAGTGCCGCATCTCGGTGATCTGCTCGACGTACGGCCTGATCTCGGCGAAGAACGCGCGGAACTCCGCGGAGGCGCGGAAGGTCTCCAGGTGGTCGCGGGTGGAGGTCCAGGTGATCCGCAGGATGAAGCTCCCGGGCTCCTCCTCGCAGCGCCTCAGCTCGTAGTCGACGCACTGCTCGGATGCGGCGAGTGACTCGGCGGCGCGGGTGTACGCGGCGATGAAGGCGTCGGCGTCGTCGGCGGGCAGGGAGTAGCGGATGTATTCGACCGTCCGGTTGCTGCTCATGCCCCGGACGCTACGTCACGACAGCGGCCCGCAGGAACCTCTCCGGTTCCTGCGGGCCGCGTCAACTCGCGTCAGGCGCAAGCCAGTTGGGCTACTTGCCGTAGTAGGCGTCGTAGACCGACATGGCCGTGGTGTTGCCCTTCCTGTCGCCGAGCTTCGCGTGGAAGGAGACGGACTTGCCCTTGGCCGGGTGCTTGAACGCGACCTTGCCCTTGGTGACGGTCAGCTTCTTCCAGGTCTTGCCGTTGTCGTAACTGACGTACACCTTCAGATACTTGAGGTTCTTCCCGGCAGCCGCGCCCTGCACCGTCACCGGCATCGTCGTCTTCTTGCCCGCGGGCGCCGTGGCGTCCAGGGCGAGCGCCGGCGAGAAGCGGACGACGGAGACGGGCAGCTTGGCCTGCGTGACCTTCTTCGACTTGAAGGTGAAGGTCGCGTTGACCTTGCTGGTGGTCCGGGCGACGGTCAGATCCCGCTTCGCCGAGGTGGTGAGCTTGTACGAGGCCTCGCCCGAGGGGACCTTGAAGCTGCCCTCGCCGGGGTAGCCGTCCTGACTCGGGTAGCCGTTGAGCGGGTTGTCGTTCTCGCCGAGCTTGGCGCCGTTGCGGTAGAGCACCGTCTTCACCGAGGAGAAGGGGGCGCCACCGGTGTGGTTCTTGCCGTCGCCGAGCAGCGGCAGGGAGCCGAAGATCTCGTTGCCCTGCCGGTAGACGCCGAGACCGGAGTTGAGCTTCGGCCCGAACACCGCGTTGTTGAAGGTCTTCTCGTACGTCTTGCCGCCGGCGTACGTCTGCGCGGCGCCCAGCGTGTAGGACGCCTCCTCGACCGGCCAGCCCTGCTCGTCGACCCGGCCGCCGAACTGGTCGAAGTCCAGGCGCCAGCGCACCTTGTCGGCGACGGACACGTACAGCGTGCGGGTGCCGGGCAGGTCCGTCATCGCGCCGAGCGCCGAGGAGCCGGAGCTGCCCGGCAGCGTCCCGTACGCGTAGACACGGCCCTGCTTGCCGGGGACGGACGCCCCCATGCCGACCTTGAGGCGGGCCAGGTCGCCCTTCTTGACGGTCTTGGTCCAGCCCGTCGCGAGCTTGGTGACCTTCTTGCCGTAGACCACCGAGTACTGCGTGCTCGCGCCCTTGAGGAAGTGCCCGTCCCAGCGCTGCGAGAGCGCGCCGTCGGCGACCTCGGGGCCCAGGTGCAGCGTGCGGAAGTTCTGGTAGCCGTCGAGGAACCAGCCGAAGGAGTACGAGGTGTGGTCGGTGTCGTAGGACCAGTCGGGCGAGGCGAACTCGGCGCGTGCGGAGGCCTCCGGCATGGTCAGCTTCACCGGCTTGGTCGCGCGTGCGTCCAGGGTGATCGTGGTGTTCTTCGTGACCGAGAGCTTCGGCTGGGCGATCCAGTCGGCGCCCTTCGTGAAGTCCGCCGGGTCGGTCATGATGGCGGCGTTCAGCAGGTAACCGCCCTTGGGGACGCGGAGCTCGACCGTCGCCGGACCCTCGTCGTCGGCGTCGAAGCTGCGCTGCGCGGCGAGGCCGCTGATGCCCTCCAGGTCGGAGTCGAAGGCCGTCGCGGGCTGCCCGTCGCGGCCGATGTGCTTCAGCGTGACGTCGTAGGACTCCACCTCGCGCTGCACCGCCGCCGCCGTGCGCACGCTCTGCCCGCCACCGGTCGCGGTGACGTACGCGGAGTACGAACCGTCGAGCGTGCCGCCCAGCTTGGTGTCGACCGTGACGTCCACCGCGGCCGAACCGCCCGCGGGCACCGTCACCTCGGCCGCGCCGAGCGCGAAGAAGCCGGCGGGAGCGGCCTGGCCCTTGGGGTCGAGGCCCTTCACCGACAGGTCGAGGGTGACGTCCTCGTCGCCCGTGTTCCTGTACGTGAGCTTCTTGGTGAGCAGCGGGTCGTCGGTGTGCGGCCACTGGGCCAGGCCGAACGACAGCGACACCGGGTCGGCGTACACCGTCTGCGTCAGCGCCTTGTCGGCCTGGATCCGGCCCGCGCCCTGCTCGAACGGGGTGTACGCGCCGCCCTTGGCGGAGGCCACGAGGACGCTCTTGAGCTCGGCGTACGTCCAGTCCGGGTGCTGCTGCTTGAGCAGGGCCGCGGCGCCCGCGGCGTGCGGGGTCGCCATCGACGTACCGGAGATCGTGAGGTAGCCGGGCGCCGGGTGCGGGACGCCGTTCTCCAGGTCGATCAGGCTGCCCTTCGCGGCGGCCGCGGTGATGTCCACGCCGGGCGCGGTCACATCGGGCTTGATGCCGCCGTCGCCGACGCGCGGGCCGGTGCTGGAGAAGTCGGCGAGCTTGTCGCTCTTGTCGACGGCGCCGACGGCCAGCGCGGTCTCGGCGCTGCTCGGCGAACCGAGGGTCTCCGGACCGTCGTTGCCGGAGGCGATGGCGAACAGGACGCCGTTCTCGCGCGAGTGCCGGTCCACGGCCGCCTCGAGCGGGTCGGTGCCCGGGCTGTCGGGGCCGCCGAGGCTGAGGTTGACCACGTCGGCGCCCTCGGCGACGGCCCAGTCGATGCCGGCGACGATCGCGGAGTCCTCGCCGTAGCCCTGGTCGTTGAGCACCTTGCCGTTGAGCAGGCCGGCACCCGGGGCGACGCCCTTGTACTTTCCGGCGGAGGCCGCGCCCGTACCGGCCGCGATCGACGCGACGTGCGTGCCGTGGCCGTACTTGTCGTCGGTGGCGTCCGGGTCGACCGGTCCCGGCTCGGTCTCGCCGTCCGCGGGCGGCGGCGGCGAGAAGTTCCGCGCGCCGACGATCCGGTCCTTCAGGTCGGCGTGGTCGGCGCGGATGCCCGTGTCGAGCACGGCGATCTTCACGCCCGTGCCGTCGTAGCCCGCGGCCCACGCCTTGTCGGCGCCGATCTGCGCCACGCTCCTGTCGAGGCTCGCCTTGCGGACCCCGTCGAGCCAGACCTTGCCGACGCCGGCGGCGGTCGTACGGGCGCCGCTCCTCTGCTCGTTGGTGAGCGCCTCCCACAGCTCGGTCGTGTCATGGCGCGGGGTGCTCACGGCCTCGGCGTTCAGGGTCTTCAGGGTCCTGCGGACCTTGGTGTCGCCGGCGTCCCGTACATCGGACTTGGCGGCGGCCGCGGCGCCCTTGTAGCCGACGATCAGCCGCAGGCCGTCCTTGTGGACCTTGCGGTTCTCCGCCTTCGCGAGGACCGTCAGGTCGAACAGGCGCTGGTCCAGCCTGCCTTCGGCGATCAGGCGGCGGGCGTCGAAGGGCACCACGAAGGTGTGCCCGTTCGCCCGCTTCACCGAGACGGGAATCTTCGCGCGGCCCTCGGCCCGCTCGTAGCCGACCGGCTCGCCCTTCGCATCGACGACCACGCGGTCGCCGGTGATCAGCTGAATACGCTGCACGGGCCCGGACTCGGCGGCCGGAGCCCCGGCTCCGGCCACCGCCGGCTTCGCTGCCGCGGCCGGGCCGGTCATGCCCGCCGCCAGCGCGACGGCGGCCGCCACGGCGACCGTCGTTATACCGGCTCTCTTCGTCTGTCTGCGCACGTCTCCCCCTGGAGCTCAGCGGGCTGCTGCGCCGCGATCGGCGCGCCCTGAACCAGGGGTCGCAAGGTCCCCACCATGCTCAACGTGCTCTGCTCCCCCCGGAGATACGGAGTATGCCGGGGGGAGATGTGCAGCTCAAGGGTGTCAGGAAGGTGACGGCCGGTTTACGACGGTGGGGCTCGCCCACCGTTTCAGGCCTGAGCCTGCTCCTTGACCGTGAGCCGCCCCTTCCTGATCGTCGCGAGGCGCGGGGCGCGGCGGGCGATGGCGCTGTCGTGCGTGACCATCACGAAGGTCAGACCGTGCTCCTTCCAGAGCCCTTCGAGCAGCTCCATGATCTCGTCGCGCATCGACTCGTCGAGGTTGCCGGTGGGTTCGTCGGCGAGCAGCACCTTCGGGTGCTTGACCAGCGCACGGGCGATCGCCACGCGTTGCTGCTGGCCGCCGGACATCTCGCCGGGCAGATGCCCGCGCCGCTCGCCGAGCCCCACGGACTCCAGGGCCTCGGCGGCCCGTTCGCGGCGGTCGCGCGCCTTGAGCCGGAGCGGGACGAGGGCTGTCTCGACGTTCTCCTGCGCGGTGAGGGTCGGGATGAGGTTGAAGGACTGGAAGACGAAGCCGATGTTCTCGCTGCGCACCCGCGTCAGCCGGGCCTCGGGCAGCGCCGCGAGGTCGGTGCCGTCGAGCTCGACCTGCCCGGACGTGGGCCGGTCGAGACCGCCGAGCATCTGCAGGAGCGTGGACTTGCCGCCGCCGGTGGGGCCCTGGATGACGAGCCGGCCGCCGTCCTCGATGGTCAGGTCGACGCCGTCGAGCGCCTGCACGGTCGCTTTGCCGCGGCGGTAGGTCTTGGTGACGCCTCTGAGGTGGTACATGGTGGATGACTCCTGGAACGGTCGTCAGGGGTACGGGAGTTGGGGGCCCGCGAGGGTCTACTCGACGCGGCGCAGCGCGTCCGCCGGGCGCAGCCGTGCGGCGCGCCAGCCGCCGAAGGTGCCCGCGATCAGACCGCCGCCGATGGCGAGACCGGCCGCGAGGGCGATCGTCGCGAGGCTGACGGGGGCGCCGAGCGCGATGTCGAGGGTGCGCTGACCGGCCTCCTGCACGGGGCCGCCCGCGCCGCCGGGCCCGGCCACGCGCAGCCCGCCGCCTGCGCTGCCGCCCGGTCCGCCGCCCATGAGGCCGCCGCCGAGTTCCGCGGTCAGGGTCGGCGAGATCGCGGTCACGGCGTACGCGCCCGCGAGCCCGACGCCGATGCCGAGCACTCCGCCGATCAGCCCGTTGACCAGCGCCTCGCCGACGACCTGGCGGGTGACGCGGCCCGACTTCCAGCCGAGCGCCTTGAGCGTGCCGAACTCGCGGACGCGCCGGCTGACCGCGGAGGACGTGAGCAGGCCCGCCACCAGGAAGGCCGCCGCGAGGACCACGTACGAGAGCCACTTGCCGACGTTCGAGGCGAGGTCGGCCGCGGTGTCCAGGGAGCCCGAGACGGTCTCGGCGAGGTCCTCGGAGGTGGTGACCGTGGTGTCCGGGACGTTGTCCTGGATCGCGTCCTTGACCGCCGCGATCTCCTGCGAGTCCGCGGCCTTCACATACACTGTGGTGATCTTGCCCTTGGCGTCGGCGAGCGTCTGCGCCTGCTTCAGGGGGATGTAGACGTTGGCGGCGGCCTGGCCCTTGTCGGCGGTCGCGATGCCGACGATCTCGAACTTCTCGCCCTTGACGGTGACCTTGTCCCCGGTCGCCAGGTCCTCCTTCTTCGCGTATGCGGAGTCGACCACGGCGACCTTCGCGTCGGTCTCGGACTCCTTGAACGTACGGCCCTTCGTCAGCGTCGACGAGGTCAGCGGGCCGAGGTCCGGCTCGGTGACGTCCGTGCCGAAGACGGTGAAGGAGTTGACGCCGAAGTCGGCGCCGCCGCCCCGGACTTCACCGGAGCCGCCCTTGCCGCCCTGCTGTCCTGGCTGCGCGGGCTGGGCCGGCTGCATCTGGCCGGGCTTGAAGTCGCCGCTGATGGAGATGCTGGTGAGGCTGAGCCCGCCGACCGCGTCCGCGACGCCGTCCTGCCCGGCGACGGTGTCCACGGTCGAGGACTTGAGCGTCTCGAAGCCCTGCACCATCAGCTGGTCGTTGGACTGCTCACCGCCGTCGCTCGCGTCGAACTTGAACCGCGGCCGCTTGACGGCCCCGCCCTCCTCGGGCTCCTCCTGGGCCTTGGTGACGGTCATGTCCGTACCGAGCCCGTAGAGCGATTCGAGGACCTCGCCCTGCGCCTGCTTCATGCCCGCGGAGACGGAGTTGACGACGATGACCAGTGCGATGCCGAGCGCGAGCCCGGAGGCGACGACGAGCGCCGCCTTTCTGCGACGGCGCAGCTCACGCCGCAAGTAGGTGAAGAACATGCGGCTGAAGGTAGAAACGGTGTGTGACGGCGGGATAAGGGCCGCGTGAGAGCGCGATGAGAACGCCGACACCGCTCGAACGCCGGGCCCGGTACGGGAAGTGGCCCGCACCTCGCGTACGAGGTACGGGCCACCGGGGGATCCCGAGGGGGTCTTTGTGCCGGGTCAGGCCTGGGAGCCGGCCGTCCACTCGGACCAGCTCATGTTCCAGCCGTTGAGCCCGTTGTCCGGGGCGATCGTCTTGTCGCCCGTGTTCTGGACGACGACCACGTCACCGATCATCGAGTTGTCGTAGAACCAGGCACCCGGGGTGCCCTTGTCGTTCGCGCCCTTGGCGTCGGCGAGACCCACGCAGCCGTGGCTGGTGTTGGCCGAGCCGAAGATGCCCTTGCCCCAGTAGTTGCCGTGGATGAAGGTGCCGGAGGTCGACAGACGCATCGCGTGCGGCACGTCCTTGATGTCGTACTCGCCCTTGCCGTCGTCGTCCGTGAAGCCGACGCTCGCACCGTTCATCCGGGTCTCCTTGAACTTCTCGGAGATCACCATCTGGCCCTCGTACGTCTTGTTCTCGGGCGAACCTGCGGAGATCGGGATGGTCTTGATGACCTTGCCGTCACGGGTGACGGTCATCTGCTTGGTCTTGGCGTCGACCGTGGAGACCTGCGAGCGGCCGATCTTGAACGTGACCGACTTCTGCTGGACGCCGAAGACACCGGAGGAGCCCTCGACCCCGTCGAGCTTCAGGTCGAGCGTGACGGTGGAGCCGGCCTTCCAGTAGTCCTCGGGCCGGAAGTCGATCCGCGTCGAGTTGAACCAGTGGCCGACGACCTCCTGGCCGCTGCTGCTGGTGACGGTGATGCCCTTCTGGACATCCGCCTTGTTCTCGATCGCCTTGTCGAAGTTGATCGAGACCGGCATGCCGACGCCGACCGTGGAGCCGTCCTCCGGCGTGAAGTTGCCGATGAAGCTGTTGGTCGGGGCGACGGTGGTGAACGTGGCGTTCTCGTGCGCCTCGCGGCCCTCGGAGTCCTTCGCGGTGACGCTGACCTTGTACGTGGTCGCGCGCTCCAACTGGGCGTCGGGCTTCCAGGACTTCTTGTCCGAGGAGATCGAACCGGCGACCGCGGTGCCCTCGGAGGTCGTCATCGTGACCTCGGTGAGGCTGCCGTCCTTGACGGTGACCTGACCGGCGTTGTTGATCGACGCGTTCTTCTTGCCGTTCTTCGGCGTGACGGATATTCGGGCGGCCGAGGTGTCCTTCGCAGCTGCCTCGTCCGTCTTCTCCTGCTTGGAGTCCTTGCCCTTCGCGCCGTCGTCCCCGCTGCTGCAGGCCGAGAGCACGAGCACGCCGCCGAGCAGGGCGGACACGGCCACAAGACCCTTGCGCCGCTTGCTGTCCGTCTTCACACGCTTCTCCATCGTTGCCGAATCCCCGGAAGTCCCTGTATGTCCCCGTTTATCCCCGGACGGAGTCAAACTCCGCACACCCTTACAACACGCGTACCAGTTCGTCCGGTTCCATCTCGGGAGCCGATGTGGTCCAGGACACGTACGCAGCCGTTCCAACAGGCAGGACACGGACGACGGAACCCCGGCCAACGGTCCGACAGGTCCGCTGAGCCGGGGTTCCGATTCATCCCCAGAGCCTACGCCCCGATCGGTGTCGCTCCGTACGCCTGCGTGTGATTCTCATCGCGTTCGGACGGTTCGTCTGATTCGTACTCTTCGTCTGCTTCTTCGAAGTCGTCCGCCGCGTCCTCGTCCCAGTCGGGGTCGTCGGGATCGTGGTCCACGGCCTCGCTGCTCCAGGAGGCCTGGTGCAGCTCGATGCCCGGCACCTCCGCGACCAGGTCGAACGGGTCCACCAGATAGGCCAGGGCCTCGGCCGACTCCTCGCGCACGGCGGACTCGGCGTGGGTGCGCTCCTCGTCCGGCATATAGGCGTCCTCGCCGATGCGGTCGAGTGCGGCGCCGGTCAGGGTGCCTTCGTCGGTGACCTCGAGGACGAGTTCCACCCGTAGGCGTACGAAACGGGATGTCTCAGCGGTGTTCATGCACGGAGAGTAAGTCGAAAGCCGCCCTCCACTTTCGCGCGACCCGCTGGGTTCACTACCATCGCGGCACACGGCCAAACCACCGGCACCACAAGGGGATCACTCCGTGTCATCCGCACGCCGTTCGCTGCTCACCGCCACCGCCGCAGGTTCCCTGCTCGGCGCCCTGTGGTTCGTCCCCTCGGCATCCGCCGGCGGGGAGCAGAAGGAACAGGTGGTAGCGGACTCCTCCGCCGCCGACCGGCCGCAGGCCGGAGGGAGTTCGGCGCAGTCCGCCGCCGCCGAGCCCGCCACGGCCGACGGGACGCGTCTCGCGGAGACGGGGTCCACGGACACGACCCCGTACATCGCGGGCGGGCTCACCTTCCTGATCTCCGGCGTGGGGATCATCGCGCTCAGCCGGCGCCGCGTCGTCGGCGTCTGAGCCGTCGGGCTGCCCGGATCCGCGATCACGGAGCGTGAGCACTACTCACCCGGCCACTGCGGCGCACGCTTCTCGTTGAACGCCGCGACGCCTTCCGCCCGGTCGCCGGAGAAGGCGACCGAACGCCAGGCCGCGTCCTCCACTTCGAGGCCCGCGCGCAGATCGAGCCCGTGCCCCAGCCGCAGCGCGCGCTTGGCGGCGCGCAGTCCGACGGGCGAGTTGGCGGCGATACGGGCCGCGAGCGCGAGCGCCTCCGCACGGTCCTGCCCTGCTTCGGCGAGCTGGTCCACGAGCCCCGACTCCCGTGCCTCGGCCGCCTCCAGGCGCCGCGCCGAGAAGATCAGCTCGGCCGCGCGGGCGGCACCGACGCGGCGCGGAAGCAGCTGCGTACCGCCGCCGCCGGGGATGACGCCGACGGAGACCTCGGGAAGACCGACCACGGCGGTGGTGTCGGCGACGATCAGGTCGCAGGACAGGGCGAGTTCGAAGCCGCCGCCGAGGGCGAAGCCGTGCACGGCGGCGATCGTCGGCATCGGCAGCTCCAGGACTCCGGTGTACGCGGCCCGGGCGACCGGGCGCTGGCGCAGCAGATCGGCGTCGGTGAAGGAGTTGCGCTCCTTGAGGTCCGCGCCCACGCAGAAGGCCCGCTCGTGCGACGACGTGAGCACGACGACGCGCGCGTCGCGGTCGGCGGCCAGGGCGGCGCAGGCCTCGCCGATCGAGGCGGCCATCGCGCTCGACACCGCGTTCATGGCCTTGGGCCGGTCGAGTACGAACTCGGCGACATGGCCGTGGCGGCGTACGGCCACGAACTCGCCGTAGCGCTCCTCCGGCACTGCTGCCTCTTCCGCCGGGGACGTCGGGGACATGGGGACCTCCGGGTCGCGCGTTAACGTACGTTCACGGTCATCGGCATCATGGCAGGCCGCGGGCGTACACGGAACCTCTCCTCGACCCCGCCTCCGCCGCTGTAATGGGTGCTCCCGGAATCCACCCGTGACAGAAGGCGATTCAGTCCGTAGGGTGCTGAATATGACTATGCACACCGTGGTGCTCGGGACCACCGGCACGTCCCCTGCCGACGTCATCGCCGTGGCGCGTGAGAACGCGCGCGTCGAGCTCTCCGCCGAGGCCGTCACCGCCCTCGCGAAGGCCCGCGAGATCGTGGACGCGCTCGCCGCGAAGCCCGAGCCGGTCTACGGCGTCTCGACCGGCTTCGGCGCGCTCGCCTCGCGCCACATCAGCCAGGAACTGCGCGCACAGCTCCAGCGCAACATCGTCCGCTCGCACGCCGCCGGCATGGGCCCGCACGTGGAGCGCGAGGTCGTGCGCGCGCTGATGTTCCTGCGTCTGAAGACCGTCTGTTCCGGCCACACGGGCGTACGGCCCGAGGTCGCGCAGACCATGGCGGACCTGCTGAACGCCGGCATCACCCCGGTCGTGCACGAGTACGGCTCCCTCGGCTGCTCCGGCGACCTCGCGCCCCTGTCGCACTGCGCGCTCGCGCTGATGGGCGAGGGCGACGCGTACGGCCCCGACGGCGAGATCCGGCCGGCCGGCGAGCTGCTCGCCGCGCACGGCATCACGCCCGTCGAGCTGCGCGAGAAGGAGGGCCTGGCCCTCCTCAACGGCACCGACGGCATGCTCGGCATGCTGCTCATGGCCATCGACGACCTCCAGAAGCTCTACAAGAGCGCCGACATCACGGCCGCGCTCTCCCTGGAGGCGCTGCTCGGCACGGACAAGGTGCTCGCGCCCGAGCTGCACGCGATCCGTCCGCACCCGGGCCAGGGTGCCGCGGCCGCCAACATGCTGGCCGTCCTGGAGGGTTCGGGCCTCACCGGCCACCACCAGGACGACGCCCCACGCGTCCAGGACGCGTACTCCGTGCGTTGCGCCCCGCAGGTCGCGGGCGCGGGCCGCGACACCCTCGCGCACGCCGCGCTCGTCGCCTCGCGCGAGCTGGCCTCCGCGGTGGACAACCCGGTCGTGCTGCCCGACGGCCGCGTCGAGTCCAACGGCAACTTCCACGGTGCGCCGGTCGCGTACGTCCTCGACTTCCTCGCCATCGCGGCGGCGGACCTGGCGTCGATCACCGAGCGCCGCACGGACCGCCTCCTCGACAAGAACCGCTCGCACGGCCTGCCGCCGTTCCTCGCGGACGACGCGGGTGTGGACTCGGGCCTGATGATCGCCCAGTACACGCAGGCGGCGCTGGTCAGCGACATGAAGCGGCTCGCGGTCCCCGCGTCGGCGGACTCGATCCCGTCCTCCGCGATGCAGGAGGACCACGTCTCGATGGGCTGGTCGGCGGCGCGCAAGCTCCGTACGGCCGTCGGCAGCCTCGCGCGGGTGATCGCGATCGAGCTGTACGCGTCGACGCGCGCGATCGAACTGCGCACCGGCCTGACCCCGGCGCCGGCGTCCTCGGCGGCCATCGCGGCGGCCCGGGCGGCGGGCGTGGCGGGCCCCGGCCCCGACCGCTTCCTCTCGCCGGACCTGGCGGCGGCGGAGACGTTCGTACGGGACGGGGAGCTGCTGGCCGCGGTGGAGAAGGTGACGGGGCCGCTGGCGTAATCCGCTCACCCAGCTGTGGGCAGTCGTGCCGCAGGGCGGCACGGGTGGGCACAGCGGCACCCGCCGGAGGCGCCCTGCATGGGCCCCCGGCGGGGCTGGGTGTTACCGCCGAAACCGCCGCCGCTCCCCAGGCCTCTTCCGCTCTGGAGCGTCGGCAAGGCGGACCACCGGATCGTCCGGCCCCTCCCGCCCCGCCACCACCGGCTTCGTCGAGCGTGCCGCCTTCGCCCGGTACTGGGCCGCGTCCGCGAGGCGGAACAGGCGGCGGGCCGAGCGGACCGGGCCGATGGGGTCGCCCGTCGAGGCCACCCCGCACGCGACGCCCTCGCCGAGGTCCAAGTCCAGGGCCCGTACGCAGAGTTCGTCCGCGACCCGTACCACCTCGTCGGCCGGAGGACCCACCGACACCAGGCAGAACTCGTCCCCGCCGAGCCGCGCCGCGAGCGCACCCGGCAGCATCGCCCCGCACAGCGAGAGCACCGAGCCGAAGCGCTCAAGAAGACGGTCGCCGGTCGCATGGCCGTGGGTGTCGTTGACGCGCTTGAGGCCGTTGAGGTCACAGACGACGAGCGAGACCACCGTGCCGTCACGGCGGTGGGCCTCCACGGCCTCGTCGAGCCGGGCGTCCACCGCACGCCGGTTGGCGAGCCCGGTGAGCGCGTCGGTGAACGCGAGCCGCCGCGCCTCCTCCAGGCGCTCGGTCTGGGCGAGCCCGGCCGCGATCACCGCCGCGAGCACCGTCGCGAAGTCCGCGTCGCCGCGGTCGAACACCGGGGCCTGCGCGGGCCGCGCCACGTACAGCTCGCCCCAGGCCCGTCCGTGCAGCACGATCGGTGCGACGACACAGCAGCCGCGCCCGCGCCGCCGCAGGGCCGCGACCCTCTGGTGGCAGTACCCGGCCGCGCCGCCCGCGGGCCCGTCCGCGGTCTCCACCCACGCGTTGGGCTCGCCGCCACCGGCCCAGCGCTCATGCAGAAACTCGGTGATCTCCGGAAACTGATGCACGGGATACGTCTCGTTGTCCGGGAACTCCTCTTCCCCCGCGGTCCGTTCCCCGGCATTGACAAGCACCTTCAGCCGCCCGCGCTCCCGCTCCCACACGGACAGCGCGGCGAAGCTCCCCCCGAGCGCGCGCTGGGCCCCGTGCGCCGCGGCCAGCCAGGACTCACGCGGACTGTGCGCGGCGGCCATCGCCTGCGCAACCCGCACAACTCCGGCCAAACGGTCGTCTTCTGCCATCTGCCCAGAATCAGCCCGGCCGGCGTCCGAGGCCATCCGAACGAAGTCCGGCTGTGACACTTTGCGGCTCCGCCGAGTGGGGGGTCCGAGGGCGAGGCCCCCGAAGGCTCACCCCCTCCGGGTGAGCAACCACGGCTCGACGATCCCGAGCCCTCGCACCGACCGCTGCCACATCGGCTGCAGCGCGAACCGGTACGCCGGCGGTGTCTCCCCGGCGGCCAGCGCCTTCTCCGCCTCCGTGGCCGCCTCCGCCTCGGACTCCGGCGCCTCACCGGCCCGCTGCAGCTCCTGCGCGAACGCCCCGTCCACCAGGACGGCGTCCTTCGGGGCTATCGAGGTGAGGCGCGAGGCGAGGTTCACCGTCGTGCCGAACACATCGCCCATCCGGGTCGTCACGGTGCCGAAGGCGATCCCGACCCGCAGCTCCGGCATCGTCTCGTCACCCGCCATCGTCTCGATGAGCCGCAGCGCGATCTCGGAGGCCGTGCCCGCGTCGTCCGCGGCGAAGAGCACCTCGTCGCCGAGCGTCTTGATGAGCCGCCCGCCGTTCGCCGCCACGAGGTCGGCGGAGGTGGTCTCGAACGCCTCGACCAGCTCGCCGAGTTCCTCCTCCTCCATACGGCGCGTCAGACGCGTGAAGCCGACGAGGTCCGCGAAGCCGACGGCAAGGCGCCGGTCCACCATCTCCTCGTCGTCCGCGGCCTGCACGACCCGGCCCGTCGCCGCGGCGAGCTGCCGCCGCCACACGTAGACGAGGAACTCCTCCAGCTCGGGCAGGAGCAGCTCCATCAGGGGATACGTGACCTCGGTGCGGGTCATGCCCGGCTCGGGCGGCTCGGTGAGGCCCGCCAGGAACGAGTCGATCTGCCATTCGGCGAGGCGCGCGGTGGTCTGCCCCGTGGAGCGCGCGACCTGCACGGCCATCGCCTCGCTGAGCAGCCCCGCCTCGACGAGACCGGCGAGGCGGCGCAGCGCGAGCACATCCGCCTCGGTGAGGGCCTTCGCCTGGCCGATGTCCGCGAAGCCCATCGCGCGCCAGAACCGCGAGGCGAGCTCCATCGAGACGCCCGCGGTGCGCGCCGCCTGGAACGGTGTGTAGCGCCGCTCTGCCCCGAGGATCAGCCCTTCGAGCCGCAGCGCGAGCGGGTCGGTCTCGGGCTCGGCCCCGGCGGGCGGCTGCGCGGCGTGGTCGACGGGCCGGGGGCCCGGCTCCTCGTCGGGGCCGTCGGCGTGGCCGTCCGCGTGCGCGGTCGCGGAGCCGGAACCGGTACCGGCGCCCGAGTCATCGACGGTCACTGCCTGCTGCCCTGCCCTTCAGCACTCGCTGCCGTTGCCGCACCACTGCGCCACATGATCTGTCACAGCCCCATAACGACGGACGAACGGGCTCAACGATACGGCAGGTGTGGGCTGGCTCACGTCGGTACGGAAGTCCTCGGTTCGACCCGTCACCCGGGCCGTCCTACGACTCGGCCCGCAGATGCACCACATCCCCGGCCCCGACGGCCTCGCGCCCGCCGCCTTCCGCGGCGACGACCAGCCGTCCGTCGCCGTCCAGGGCGACCGCCTCGCCGACCAGGACGCGGTCGCCGGGCAGTTCGGCACGGACCCGGCGGCCGAGCGTGGCGCAGCCGGCGGCGTACGCCTCCTGCACCCCGGAGGCGGCGGGGTCGCCGGCCGCGTCACGCCACCGCACGTACCACTGCTCCAGCGAGCGCAGGACGGCGCGCAGCAGCGGGTCGCGGTCGTGCAGGACGGCGCCCGCGAGGGCGAGGGATCCGGCCGTCGGCACGGGCAGCTCCTCGGCCTTCAGGCTGACGTTGATGCCCATGCCGAGCACGACGAAGTCCTCGCCCGCGCGCTCGGCGAGGATGCCGCCGGCCTTGCGCTCCTCGCCGCCGACCGCGACGAGCAGGTCGTTGGGCCACTTCAGTGCCGTGTCGATGCCCGCCGTACGCGAGATGGCGGAGGCGGCGGCGACCCCGGCGAGCAGCGGCAGCCAGCCGAGCCGCTCCACGGGAACGTCCGCGGGCCTGAGGAGGACGGAGACGAACAGGCCCGAACGCGCGGGTGCGCTCCAGGTGCGGTCGAGGCGGCCGCGGCCGGAGGTCTGCTCCTCGGCGACGAGGACGGCGCCCTCGTCCGCCTTGCCCGCGGCGGCGAGCGCCGCCAGGTCGGAGTTGGTGGAGCCGGTGGCCTGCACGACCTCCACCTCGCGGAACAGTCCGCCGTCGCGGACCAGGGCCTGGCGCAGTGCCGCGGCGTTCAGCGGCGGCCTCTCCAGGTCGGACCAGGGGTTCGCAGGAGGGTTTTCGCTCGTCATGCAAGACAGACTAGGTGTGGGGAACACCGCACTGCCGGTACCGGCCCGCGCCGATACGCTACGCATCAGTAGCCAAGCGTTCTCATACGAGCAGCCAGGGAGCCGCATCCCGATGTCCGAGCCGGCAGAAATCGACATCCACACCACCGCGGGCAAGATCGCCGATCTGCAGCGACGTATCGACGAGGCGACCCACGCGGGCTCGGCGCGCGCCGTCGAGAAGCAGCACGCCAAGGGCAAACTGACGGCCCGTGAGCGGATCGAACTGCTCATGGACGAGGGCTCGTTCGTGGAGCTCGACGAGTTCGCCCGGCACCGCTCCACCGACTTCGGCCTGGAGCAGACCCGCCCGTACGGCGATGGTGTCGTGACCGGGTACGGCACGGTCGACGGCCGTCCGGTCGCCGTGTTCTCGCAGGACTTCACGGTCTTCGGCGGGGCGCTCGGCGAGGTCTTCGGGCAGAAGATCATGAAGGTGATGGACTACGCCCTCAAGACGGGCTGCCCGGTCATCGGCATCAACGACTCGGGCGGCGCGCGCATCCAGGAGGGCGTGATGGCGCTCGGGATGTACGGCGAGATCTTCCGCCGCAATACCCACGCCTCCGGCGTCATCCCGCAGATCAGCCTGATCGTCGGCCCGTGCGCGGGCGGCGCGGTGTACTCCCCCGCGATCACCGACTTCACGGTGATGGTCGACCAGACCTCGCACATGTTCATCACGGGCCCTGACGTCATCAAGACGGTCACCGGCGAGGACGTGGGCTTCGAGGAACTGGGCGGCGCGCGCACCCACAACTCCACGTCGGGCGTGGCCCATCACATGGCGGGCGACGAGAAGGACGCGATCGAGTACGTCAAGTCGCTGCTCTCCTACCTCCCGTCGAACAACCTCTCCGAGGCGCCGGCGTTCCCCGAGGAGGCCGACCTCGAACTGTCCGACGAGGACCGGGCCCTGGACACGCTGATCCCGGACAGCGCGAACCAGCCGTACGACATGCACACCGTCATCGAGCACGTCCTCGACGACGGCGAGTTCTTCGAGACGCAGTCGATGTTCGCGCCGAACATCCTCACCGGCTTCGGCCGCGTGGAGGGCCGCCCGGTCGGCATCGTCGCCAACCAGCCGATGCAGTTCGCCGGCTGCCTCGACATCAACGCCTCGGAGAAGGCCGCGCGTTTCGTGCGCACCTGCGACGCCTTCAACCTGCCGGTCCTCACCTTCGTCGACGTCCCGGGCTTCCTGCCGGGCGTCGACCAGGAGTACGGCGGCATCATCCGCCGCGGCGCCAAGCTGATCTACGCGTACGCCGAGGCCACCGTCCCGCTGATCACGATCATCACGCGCAAGGCCTTCGGCGGCGCGTACGACGTGATGGGCTCCAAGCACCTGGGCGCGGACCTCAACCTCGCCTGGCCGACCTCGCAGATCGCCGTCATGGGCGCGCAGGGCGCGGTCAACATCCTGCACCGCAAGACGCTCGCGGACGCCGAGTCCGCCGGAAACGCAGAGGCCACCCGCGCGCGGCTCATCCAGGAGTACGAGGACACGCTGCTCAACCCGTACACGGCGGCCGAGCGCGGCTACATCGACGCCGTGGTGATGCCCTCGGAGACCCGCCGCCAGATCGTCCGCGGCCTGCGCGGACTGCGCACGAAGCGCGAGTCGCTGCCCCCGAAGAAGCACGGCAACATCCCCCTCTAGGCGACCGTCGCGACCGTCAGGAGACCACGATGATGATCAAGGTGGTCCGGGGCAATCCGACCCCGGAGGAGCTCGCCGCCGCCCTGGCGGTGGTCCAGGCGCGCGCCGCGTCCCTGAGCGCGACGGGACCCGGCGCGCCCGCACCGGCCGACGCCTGGTCGGACCCGGCCCGCGTGGCCCGGCGCCGTACGCCGGCACCGGGGCCGACGTCCTGGGCCCGTACGTACTGGCCGGGCTAGCCCGCGCCGCCTGAACCGAAGCGCCACCGCCCAGTCCCTCCGTGACGAGGGCCGGGCGGTGGCGTGTTCAGGCGACTCACAGCACTCGTCTCACAGCACCTTCGCGAGCTCCGCGGCCATCCGCGCGTACCCCGCGTCGTTGGGGTGCAGCGCGTCGCCCGAGTCGTAGCGCGCCGCGATCCGCTCGGGGTCGGACCCGTCCGCGAGGGCGCGGTCGAAGTCGACGACCGCGTCGAACGCGCCGGAGGTACGGATCCACGCGTTCACCTCGTCGCTGACCCGCGCCGCGTGCGGGCCGTAGTGGTCGGAGCCGCCGAGCGGCAGCAGCGTCGCACCGACCACCTTGACGCCGCGCTGGTGCGCCTGGCGGATCAACTCCTTGTATCCGCCGATCAGTTCGGCCGCCGTCACGCGCGGCGCGGGCTGGTACGTGGGCCGGTCCAGGCCGGCCGCCTGCGCTTCATAGAAGCCGATGTCGTTGACGCCCTGCAGAACGACGGCCGTGCCGATGCCCGGCTGGTCGAGCACGTCCCGGCCGAAGCGGGCGGTGCCCCGGTCGCCGTACCAGGCCGAGTCGTTGAGGACGAGGTTGCCGCCGATCCCCGCGTTGAGCACCGGGCGGTCGATGCGGTCGGCCAGTGCGTCCGGATAGCGGCGGTTGGCGCCCGAGGTCGAGCCGAAGCCGTCGGTGATCGAGTCCCCGAAGAGCACGACCCCTTCCTCCTCGCGCGGCCCGCCCCCTCCCTCGACGTCGACGCCCGCCAGGTAGTACCAGGACTGCGTCTTCTCGTCGAAGGCGCGCCCCGAGACGTCGGCGCGGTGGTCGCCGTCGGCCCGGTAACTGTCGGCGAAGCCCTGGGCGTGGAAGGTGGCCGGTCCGGTGGTGCCGGCGATATAGAGCGTGACGGTGACGGACTCCTCGGCGCCGACCGGCAGTTCGGCCGCGTCGCTCGCCGCGTGCCCGCGCGCCGGAATCACCGTGGACGCCTTCCCGTCGAAGGACAGCCGCCGTACGGACCCCTTCTCGACCGCGGCCCCCTCCCCGGCTCTCGCGACGGTCGCGCCGGTGATCCGCAGCGGCGACGCCCCGTACGCGTTGGAGAGCCGGATCCGGACGCGCTCACCCCCCTCCGTCACCCGGACGACCTGGCGCAGTGTCTGACGCGAGAAGCCCTGCTCCGCCCAGTTCGGCGTGAAGCCCTCACTGGGGCGCTGCGGGGCCGCGGACCAGGCTGCGGTCCACTCGGGGCCACGGGCCGCGGCGTCCGTGCTGCCGAGCAGCGTCAGGCCCAGCGTGGCGGTGGCGAGGACGGCGAGGGGGCGACGGAGGTACTTGTTCATGACACACCTTCTCTAACGGGTTTGGGGTTCCTTTAGCGCGAGACAGACGGTAGCACTGCCACGCGGGTTAACGAAACCCCAATCCCGTTTGATGAGTTGAGTATGCGTACTCAGGCGCCACAAGCGCCCCGCCCGGAGGATCGTTCCCATGCTCTGGTCCGACCCCGAGAACAAGCCGCCCAAGGAACTGCGCGACGCACAGGCGATGATGCGGCGCGCGGGCCTGGTGCTCGCCGTGATGATGGTGCTCGCGATGTTCGTGCTCGGGGCCGGCTGAGAAGGCCGCCTGAGAAGGCCGAGCTGCCGCAACCGCGCCCGGGGCCACTATCGTCCTTACCGAAGCAACTCCGGGGAGGGACGCACCAAGTGAACAAGCCACTGCGGCACATAGCCATCTTCTGTGGGCTGCTGGTACTCGCACTGCTGATCCGCGCGAACTGGATCCAGTACGCGCAGAGCGACGAGCTCGCCAAGAACAACAAGAACCGCCGGGTCGCCATCGAGCGCTACTCGCAGCCCCGCGGGAACATCATCGTCGGCGGCAAGGCGGTCACCGGATCTGCCGCGGTGGACGGTCAGGACTTCAAGTACAAGCGGACGTTCAAGAACGGTCCGATGTACGCGCCCATCACCGGCTACTCGTCCCAGGCCTTCGACTCCAGCGCCCTGGAGAAGCTGAACGACGAGTTCCTCTCCGGCACGGACGACCGGCTGTTCATCAAGAACACCGTGGGCATGCTGACGGGCAAGAAGCAGCGCGGCGGCAATGTGATCACCACGATCGACCCGGCCGCGCAGAAGGCCGCGTTCGAGGGGCTCGGCGACCTCAAGGGCGGTGTGGCCGCGATCGAGCCGGAGACCGGCAAGATCCTCGCGCTGGCCTCGACGCCCTCGTACGACCCGTCCTCCTTTGCCGGCATGAGCGAGAAGGACGGCGACAACTACAACCGACTCAAGGACGACAAGAACGGGCCGCTTCTCAATCGCGCGCTCAAGGAGACCTATCCGCCCGGTTCGACCTTCAAGGTGCTCACGGCGGCCGCGGCGATCGAGGCCGGCAAGGTCGACGACATCGACGCGAAGACGGACACCCCGGAGCCGTACATCCTCCCGGACACCCGGACGCGGCTGCCCAACCACAGCGACAACATCCCCTGTGAGGACGCGTCGGTGAAGACCGCCATGCAGTTCTCCTGCAACACGGTCTTCGCCAAGCTCGCCGCCGAGACCGGCAAGGACAAGATGCGCGAGGTCGCCGAGGGCTTCGGCTTCAACGACGAAGAGGTCGACACCCCCGTACGCGCCGGAAAGTCCGTCTACCCGGAGGACATCGACCGCCCGCAGACCGCGCTCAGCGGCATCGGTCAGGGCTCCGTGTCCGCGAGCCCGCTGCAGATCGCGATGCTGGCCGCGGGGATCGCCAACGAGGGCAAGGTGATGAAGCCGTACCTCGTGGACCGTCTCGAGAGCCCCGACGCCGACGAAATCGCCCGCACCTCGCCGTCCGAGTACGGCACACCGATCTCCTCCGACACCGCGGCGAAGGTCCGCGAGGCGATGGAGTTCACCGCGACCGACGGCTCCGGACAGCCCGGCCTCGTCGACGGCCTGAAGGTCGGCGCCAAGACCGGTACGGCCCAGCACGGCGCCAACAACGAGCTGCCGCCGTACGCCTGGTTCATCTCCTACGGCGAGAACAGTGACGGCAAGAAGGTCGCGGTCGCCGTGTTCGTGGACCCGGGCCAGGACATCCCGCGCTCCGACATCGCGGGCGGCAAGCTGGGCGGGCCGATCGCGGCCGACGTGATGCGGGCCGTGCTCCTGAAGAACTAGAGGAACCATCGGTTCGGGGCGCCCTCGGGCGCCCCGATACGCTGGCCCGTATGACTGCTCAGCCCTCCCGCCGCCTCGTCCTCGCCTCCCAGTCCCCCGCCCGCCTCGGCCTGCTCCGCCAGGCGGGGCTCGCGCCCGAGGTGATCGTCAGCGGGGTCGACGAGGACGCGATCACCGCGGCCACGCCCGCCGAGCTCGCCCGGGTGC
This sequence comes from Streptomyces sp. NPDC050418, assembly GCF_044458745.1. NCBI lineage: Bacteria > Bacillati > Actinomycetota > Actinomycetes > Kitasatosporales > Streptomycetaceae > Streptomyces > Streptomyces sp. NPDC050418. The sequence goes on along the minus strand of NZ_JBITIG010000003.1, from coordinate 479,525 downwards.
TCGGCGAGGCGAAGGCGCAGGCGGTCGCCGCGCGTCCCGAAGCGGCGGGCGCGCTGGTCGTGGGCTGCGACTCGGTGCTCGAACTCGACGGCGAGGCGCTCGGCAAGCCCGCCGACGCCGAGGAGGCCATCGCACGCTGGAAGGCGATGCGCGGGCGCTCCGGAGTGCTGCAGACCGGCCACTGCGTGATCGACACGGCGAGCGGACGCCAGGTCTCGGCGACCGCGTCCACCACGGTCCGCTTCGGCGAGCCGACGGACGCGGAGATCGCGGCGTACGTGGCCAGCCGCGAACCCCTCTACGTGGCAGGGGCGTTCACGCTCGACGGGCGCTCCGCCCCGTTCCTCGACGGGATCGACGGCGACCACGGCAACGTCATCGGCATCTCGCTCCCGCTTCTGCGCAAGCTCCTCGCCGAGCTGGGCGTCGCCATCACCGACCTGTGGGTGCCTGCCTCCGAGGACTGAGACGCCCCGTCAGGACCCCGCGCCGCTCGAACAGGCTCAGGCTCACGCGGCCTGGGGCTCCCCGTTCACAGGCGTAGGGGGCGTGTCCTCGGGCTCGGGCTTCGGCTCGTATCCCATGAGGCTGAACATCAGCAGCCCGAACATCACCATCATGAACGCGAACGCGGCCCAGCCGATCAGCCCCACGGCCAGCGCACCGAGCAGCACGTGCAGGATCACCGCGCTGATCAGCAGGACGCGTGCGATCCGGCCGTGCGGGCGGCGGCGGATCGCCGAGACCAGGATGACGACGGCGCAGGCGCCGAGGTAGAGAAGGACGACGCCGGCCAGGACGAACGACGACGTCGCCATGACGTCCGGGTCCATCCCGGCCAGGGACATCGACTGGGCGTCGGCGATCTTCCCGAGCGCCACATTGACGATCATCAGGCCGACGGCCTCGACCACCAGCAGGATCGCGGCCACGATTGCCGCCGTTCTGCGCACCACGCGTACCCCTACCCCTGGTTACACCTACGATTCGCCGCGAACGCTACTGGCGGGTAAGGGTCAGGGCAAGGGTTAGGGGGCGGTCAAGAGCGCCCAGGTCGCGGCGGCGCGCCCGCAAAGGCAAAGTTTGCGTGGGCCGTTCGTAGGGACTCCACAAAGAAACGCGCGGCGGCGCTGGCCGCGAAGACAGAGACCTGCACCACACCGGCCGGTTACCGTGACGTCAAGAATCCCGGCGTACCGTGGTGCGACAAGGGATTTCGCGAGTAGAGCGGCCCTCGAGTCACACTCCGTGTGGGCAAGCTCACCCTTGGGGACGGGTCGTAAGGCCGTGTCGGCAGTCCCTAAACTCAGCTTGTTTCAAGGAGGGAGCCATCGTGCGCAAGGTGCTCATCGCCAACCGTGGCGAAATTGCTGTCCGCGTAGCCCGGGCGTGCCGGGACGCAGGGATCGCGAGCGTAGCCGTCTACGCCGACCCGGACCGGGACGCTCTGCATGTCAGGGCCGCGGATGAAGCGTTCGCCCTTGGTGGTGACACTCCGGCGAGCAGCTATCTGGACATGGACAAGGTCCTGAAGGCCGCGCGTGAGTCGGGTGCGGACGCGGTTCACCCGGGCTATGGATTCCTTTCCGAGAACGCGGAGTTCGCCCAGGCGGTCCTGGACGCGGGTCTGATCTGGATCGGTCCGCCGCCGCAGGCGATCCGTGACCTCGGCGACAAGGTCGCCGCCCGGCACATCGCGCAGCGCGCGGGTGCCCCGCTGGTGGCCGGTACGCCGGACCCGGTCAACGGCGCCGACGAGGTCGTCGCGTTCGCCGAGGAGCACGGGCTGCCGATCGCGATCAAGGCCGCGTTCGGTGGCGGCGGCCGCGGTCTGAAGGTCGCCCGCACCCTCGAAGAGGTCCCGGAGCTGTACGACTCGGCCGTGCGTGAGGCCGTCGCGGCCTTCGGGCGCGGCGAGTGCTTCGTCGAGCGCTACCTCGACAAGCCGCGGCACGTGGAGACGCAGTGCCTGGCCGACTCCCACGGCAACGTGGTGGTCGTGTCGACCCGTGACTGCTCGCTGCAGCGCCGCCACCAGAAGCTGGTCGAGGAAGCTCCGGCGCCGTTCCTGTCCGAGGCGCAGAACGCCGAGCTGTACGCGGCGTCGAAGGCGATCCTGCGCGAAGCGGGCTATGTCGGCGCCGGCACCGTCGAGTTCCTCGTCGGTCTGGACGGCACGATCTCCTTCCTGGAGGTCAACACCCGTCTGCAGGTCGAGCACCCGGTCACCGAAGAGGTCACCGGCATCGACCTGGTGCGCGAGATGTTCCGTATCGCCGACGGCGAGGAGCTCGGCTACGGGGATCCGGAGATCCGCGGGCATTCCTTCGAGTTCCGCATCAACGGCGAGGACCCGGGGCGGGGCTTCCTTCCCGCGCCCGGCACGGTGACGCTGTTCGCGCCGCCGACCGGCCCGGGTGTCCGCCTCGACGCCGGCGTCGAGACCGGCAGCGTGATCGGTCCGGCCTGGGACTCGCTGCTCGCGAAGCTGATCGTCACCGGCGCCACGCGTGAGCAGGCGCTGCAGCGTGCGGCGCGTGCGCTCGCGGAGTTCAAGGTGGAGGGCATGGCCACGGCCATCCCGTTCCACCAGGCCGTCGTGGTCGACGAGGCCTTCACCGCGAACCCGTTCAAGGTCCACACCCGCTGGATCGAGACCGAGTTCGTCAACGAGATCAAGCCGTTCGCGGTGACGCCCGACGCCTCGGAGGACGAGGACGAGGCGGGCCGCGAGACGATCGTCGTCGAGGTCGGCGGCAAGCGGCTCGAGGTCTCCCTGCCGTCCTCGCTCGGGATGACCCTGGCCCGTACGGGACTTGCGGCGGGCGCGAAGCCGAAGCGGCGCGCGGCGAAGAAGTCGGGCCCGGCGGTGTCGGGCGACACGCTCGCCTCGCCGATGCAGGGCACGATCGTGAAGGTCGCCGTCGAGGAGGGCCAGGAGGTCGCCGAAGGCGATCTGATCGTGGTCCTCGAGGCGATGAAGATGGAGCAGCCCATCAACGCGCACCGCGCGGGCACGGTGAAGGGTCTTGGCGCGGAGGTCGGCGCCTCGCTGACGTCCGGCGCGGTCATCTGCGAGATCAAGGACTGAGTGCCTTTTCCGTACGAGGAGTGAGTTCTTCTTCCCGTACGAGGTGAGGGCCCCCGGCGTGTGCCGGGGGCCCTTTCCGTTGGCGGGGCCATTCCGTGGGCGGGGGGGCCGGTCAGGCCTTGCGCGCGGTCAGGCCTTGCGCGGCTTGCCGAACTCCTCAATCAGGACGGGGTACTGCTCCCCGCCGTGCCCGGCGGCGATCGCCCGGTCGGCCATCTCCTTGAGCAGCCGCGGCAGTTCGGCGTTCACGCCCGCCGCCTCGCTCTCCTCGATCAGGTGCTCCATCGCCCGCGCGTCGGTCTCCAGGGCGGATACGTCGGCCGGGAAGGCGCCCTTGTCGATCTGTTCCGCGTATCCGGGCAGCCATGCGGCCACCCCCACGGCGATCTGCTGGGCGAACGGCGCGTACGTCACGGCGTCCACACCGGCCGAGCGGAGCAGGGCCGTGCCCTGGAGCCACGCGTTCAGGACGCTCCACATCATCGTCAGACCGGCCGCGTCGTACAGCGACGCGAGCCCGTGGTCGGCCCCCAGGTACGTGACCGTGCCGAGCGCGCCGAGCACCGGTTCGTACGCCGCGAAGTCGCCCTGCGGGCCGCTGTGCAGGATGACCGCGTCGGCGGTGCCGATGGCCGGCGGGATCGCCATGATGGCGCCGTCCAGGTAGCGGGCGCCGCGCTCCTCGGCCCAGCGTGCGGCCTCCCTGGCCTGGTCCGAGCTGCCCGAGGTCAGATTGACCAGCATCACGCCGTCCAGCTCGGCCTCGTACTCGCCGAGCAGCTCGTAAAGGACCGGGTAGTCGGTGACGCAGAGGACGGTCAGGGCGTCCGCCTTGAGCGCTTCGCCGATGCTCGGCGCCAACTGCGCTCCGTCGCGCACCAGTTGGCCGGCCTTCGCGGGCGTGCGGTTCCACACGGTGGTGGGATGGCCGGCCTCGAGGAAGGCGGCGGCGAGAGCGCGGCCCATCAGGCCGAGTCCGATGACGGTCACAGGTGCCGGTGTCTTGGTCTTCATGGCAGCATCGTCAACGTTGATACCGGTATGAAGGTCAAGAGGGGGGCGCGATGCGCATCGGGGAACTGAGCCGCCGGACCGGAGTCCGCACCCACCAGCTGCGCTACTACGGGGCGCAGGGACTCCTCGAAGCGGACCGTGGCACGAACGGCTACCGCGAGTACGACGAGGACGCCGTGCTGCGCGTGAAGCAGATCCGGCACCTGCTCGGTGCCGGTCTCAGCTCCGAGGACATCGCCTACGTGCTGCCCTGCGCGCTCGGCGAGGCCCCGGCCCTGCCCGGGTGCCCCGAACTCCTGGCCGCGATGCGCTCACGGCTGCGGCGGATCGACGACCAGATCACCGATCTCGCGCACTCCCGCGACGCACTCGCCGTGTACATCAAGGCGGCCGAGGAGGTGGGCGGCGAGAGCTACCCACCCTTCCACGGCGGCGACCCGGAGCCCGCGAGCTGAGCCCTGCGGCTACCTGCGCCGCAGGTCGGCCACCCGCGCCTCGCCCGCGCCCGCGAGGGCACCGGCCGAACGGAGACCCGGCTGTGCGCCCGGCACTCCCCTGCGCTGCCCCGGAAGGGGCACGTCCCGGCGTGGCGGTCGCCCCGCCGGGACGGGATCGGCGCCCTGCACCGGACCTGACGCTCCCGCGACAGCGACCTGGACGCCCTGGTCCGCGAGGGCCTGGAGCTCGGTCGCCGCACGCTCGTCGTGCGCGGGCGGCTCGTCCGTGACCAGGCGGGTGATGACATCCGTCGGCACCGTCTGGAACATGGTGTCCGTGCCCAGCTTGGTGTGGTCCGCGAGGACCACGACCTCCGCGGCGGCCTGGACGAGAGCCCGGTCCACCGACGCCGAGAGCATGTTGGACGTGGACAGACCGCGCTCGGCCGTCAGACCGCTGCCCGAGAGGAACGCGCGGGACACCCGCAGGCCCTGGAGCGACTGCTCGGCCCCGCTGCCCACCAGCGCGTAGTTCGAGCCGCGGAGCGTACCGCCCGTCATGACCACTTCCACGCGATTGGCATGCGCCAACGCCTGGGCCACCAGCAGGGAGTTGGTGACGACGGTCAGTCCGGGCACGCGGGCGAGCCGGCGGGCCAGCTCCTGTGTGGTCGTACCCGCGCCGACCACGATCGCCTCGCCTTCTTCGACGAGTCCCGCGGCGAGATCGGCGATGGCCGTCTTCTCGGCCGTCGCGAGATGGGACTTCTGAGGGAAGCCGGATTCGCGGGTGAATCCACCGGGGAGGACCGCTCCGCCGTGGCGGCGGTCCAGGAGTCCTTCTGCCTCCAGCGCCCGCACGTCCCGCCGTACGGTCACTTCGGAGGTCTGGACGACGCGGGCGAGCTCACGGAGCGAAACCGCCCCGTTGGCGCGCACCATTTCGAGGATCAATTGGCGACGTTCTGCAGCGAACACGAAACTGACAGTAACCCCAACGTCCGTCTGCTTTCAGCACTTTGCGCCGAATTACAGAAAACGAGCATGTAGGGACACCGGAAGTGGTATAAGGGCCCAGTCCTCTGGCCTATGCCAGACGACCGGGCCCCAACTCTCCGTAACCGACCTGCGGTTCAGCCCTCGCCGGTCGCCTTGCGGGTGTGCAGCTGGCGGGCGACCTCCGCGATCGAGCCCGACAACGAGGGGTAGACCGTGAACGCATTCGCGATCTGTTCCACCGTCAGATTGTTGTCGACCGCGATCGAGATGGGGTGGATCAGTTCCGAAGCGCGCGGTGCGACGACCACTCCGCCGACCACGATCCCCGTACCCGGGCGGCAGAAAATCTTGACGAAGCCGTCGCGGATGCCCTGCATCTTGGCGCGCGGGTTGCGCAGCAGCGGGAGCTTCACCACGCGGGCGTCGATCTTGCCGCCGTCCACGTCGGCCTGCGTGTAGCCGACCGTGGCGATCTCCGGGTCGGTGAAGACGTTGGAGGAGACGGTCTTCAGGTTCAGCGGCTGCACCGCGTCGCCCAGGAAGTGGTACATCGCGATACGGCCCTGCATCGCCGCGACGGACGCGAGCGCGAACACTCCGGTCACGTCCCCGGCCGCGTACACGTTCGAAGCGGACGTACGCGAGACCTTGTCGGTCCAGATGTGACCGGAGTCCTTCAGACGGACACCGGCCTCCTCCAGACCCATGCCCTCGGTGTTGGGGATCGCGCCGACCGCCATCAGGCAGTGCGTGCCGGAGATGACGCGGCCGTCGGAGAGCGTCACCTCGACGCGGTCGCCGACGCGCTTGGCGGACTCGGCGCGCGAGCGGGCCATGACGTTCATGCCGCGGCGGCGCATGACGTCCTCCAGGACCGCGGCGGCGTCCGGGTCCTCGCCCGGGAGCACGCGGTCGCGGGACGACACGAGGGTGACCTTCGAACCCAGCGCCTGGTAGGCGCCCGCGAACTCGGCACCCGTGACACCGGAACCGACCACGATGAGCTCCTCGGGGAGTTCGTCGAGGTCGTAGACCTGCGTCCAGTTGAGGATGCGCTCGCCGTCCGGCGCGGCGTCCGGCAGCTCGCGCGGGTGGCCGCCGGTGGCGATCAGGACGGCGTCGGCGGTGAGCAGGGTCTCGGAGCCGTCGGCGGTGGTGACGAGGACGTCGCGCGTGCCGTCGATGCCGGTCGGACCGCCGAGGCGGCCGCGGCCGCGCATCACCTTGGCGCCGGCGCGCGTGACGGAGGCGGTGATGTCGTGGGACTGGGCGAGCGCGAGGCGCTTCACACGGCGGTTGACCTTGCCGAGGTCGACGCCGACGACACGGGCCGGGCTGTCCGGGTCCGGGGTGTCGTCCTCGACGATGATGCCGAGCTCTTCGTACGACGAGTCGAAGGTGGTCATCACCTCGGCCGTCGCGATCAGAGTCTTCGACGGTACGCAGTCGGTCAGCACCGACGCCCCGCCCAGACCGTCGCAGTCGACGACGGTCACCTCCGCGCCGAGTTGAGCCGCCACGAGGGCCGCTTCGTATCCGCCGGGTCCGCCACCGATGATCACGATCCGAGTCACGTACTCCATTGTCCCGCACGGCGCGAGGGCTTTCGCCCCCGGGGGCGCCGCCCGGGTCGGCACCCCGGCCGACCTGGGTCCCGCGGGCTCCCCCGGTCCGCACGACCGCCACGGGTCACTGCCGTACCCTCGGTCCCATGTCGCTCTACGCCGCGTACGCCGGCAATCTCGACCCGCGGCTCATGTCCCGCCGCGCCCCGTACTCGCCGCTGCGCGCCACCGGGTGGCTGAACGGGTGGCGCCTGACGTTCGGCGGGGAGGCCATGGGGTGGGAGGGCGCCCTGGCCACGGTCGTCGAGGCGCCGCGCTCGCAGGTCTTCGTCGCGCTGTACGACATCGCGCCGATGGACGAGGACTCCATGGACCGCTGGGAGGGTGTCGGCCTCGACATCTACCGGCGGATGCGGGTACGGGTGCAGACCCTGGAGGGCGAGATGCCGGCATGGGTATACGTCCTGAACGGCTACGAGGGCGGCCTCCCCTCGGCCCGCTACCTGGGCGAACTGGCGGACGCGGCGGAGTCGGCGGGGGCGCCGCACGATTACGTGATGGAGCTTCGTAAGCGGCCGTGCTGAACCAGCCCCTTTCAGCCCCGCCGGCGTTTGAGGCGATCCGAGCGAAGCTCGGCTGTGACATTCTGCGGCTCCGCCGCGTGGGGGGGGGCCGGGGGCAAAGCCCCCGGTTTCGGGAAGGGGCGGGGCGGGGAGAAAAGCCCGCCGCAGGCGCCCACCACCCGCCCGCACCCGACGACGAAACCCACCCCTTGGCGGATCCCACAAGGCCGGAACACCACTCTCGTGCCCCGCATGTCTACGCGCGTAGGCGATAAGCGGATACCCTCCTACGCGTGAACGCTTCGAATACGCCCCCCACCGACCCCTACGCCTCCGCCGACTCCGCCGCCGCCAAGCTGCGGGAGCTGACCGGGGCCGAGACCCATGACGTCGCCCTCGTGATGGGCTCCGGGTGGGCTCCCGCCGTGGACGCGCTCGGTTCGGCCGAGGCCGAGTTCGCCGTGACCGAGCTGCCGGGCTTCCCGCCGCCGGCCGTCGAGGGCCACGGCGGCAAGATCCGCTCGTACAAGATCGGCGACAAGCGCGCCCTCGTCTTCCTCGGGCGGACCCACTACTACGAGGGCCGTGGCGTCGCCGCCGTGGCGCACGGTGTGCGCACCGCGGTCGCCGCGGGCTGCAAGACCATCGTCCTGACCAACGGCTGCGGCGGCCTGCGGGACGGCATGCGTCCGGGCCAGCCGGTCCTGATCAGCGACCACCTCAACCTCACGGCGACCTCCCCGATCGTCGGCGCGAACTTCGTCGACCTCACCGACCTGTACTCGCCGCGGCTGCGCGCCCTGTGCAAGGAGGTCGACCCGACGCTGGAGGAGGGCGTGTACGCGCAGTTCCCCGGCCCGCACTACGAGACGCCCGCCGAGATCCGGATGGCCCGGACCATCGGTGCGGACCTCGTCGGCATGTCGACCGTCCTCGAGGCGATCGCCGCGCGGGAGGCTGGGGCCGAGGTGCTCGGTATCTCGCTGGTGACGAACCTCGCCGCCGGCATGACCGGTGAGCCCCTCAACCACGAAGAGGTGCTTCAGGCGGGTCGCGACTCCGCGACGCGTATGGGACAGCTGCTGACGCAGGTGCTGGACCGCATCTGAGGGTGGGTGCCCCACCGAGGCTGACCTCCGAGGCTGACCTCCAAGGCTGACCACCGAGCTGAAAACGAAAGGCAAGGCACGTGTCGGAAGAACTGATCGCTCGCGCGCAGACCTGGCTCTCCGAGGACCCGGATCCCGAGACGCGTGAGGAGCTCGCCAAGCTCATCGAGGCCGCGGACACGGACGCGCTGGCGGAGCGGTTCGCCGGGACGCTGCAGTTCGGCACGGCGGGTCTGCGCGGCGAGCTCGGCGCCGGGCCGATGCGGATGAACCGGTCGGTGGTCATCCGCGCGGCCGCCGGTCTCGCCGCGTACCTCAAGGGCAAGGGGCAGTCCGGCGGGCTCGTCGTCATCGGCTACGACGCGCGCCACAAGTCGGCGGACTTCGCGCGCGACACCGCGGCCGTGATGACGGGTGCGGGTCTGCGGGCCGCCGTGCTGCCGAAGCCGCTGCCCACCCCCGTCCTCGCCTTCGCCATAAGGCATCTCGGCGCGGTCGCCGGGGTCGAGGTGACGGCCAGCCACAACCCGCCGCGGGACAACGGCTACAAGGTCTACCTCGGCGACGGCTCGCAGATCGTGCCGCCCGCGGACGCGGAGATCGCGGCCGAGATCGCGGCGGTCCGCGCGCTCGCCGACGTCCCGCGCCCCGAGAGCGGCTGGGAAACCCTCGGGGACGAGGTCGTGGGCGCGTATCTGGCGCGTACGGACGCGGTCCTGAAGCCCGGGTCCGCCCGCACCGCGCGGACCGTCTACACGCCCATGCACGGCGTCGGCAAGGAGACCCTGCTCGCGGCCTTCGCGCGCGCCGGTTTCCCCGCGCCGGTCGTCGTGGCCGAACAGGCCGAGCCCGACCCGGACTTCCCGACCGTGGCGTTCCCGAACCCCGAGGAGCCGGGCGCGATGGACCTCGCGTTCGCCGCGGCCGAGCGGGAGCGTCCTGACCTGGTCATCGCCAACGACCCGGACGCCGACCGCTGCGCCGTCGCCGTCCACGACGGCGAGAAGTGGCGGATGCTGCACGGCGACGAGGTCGGCTCGCTGCTCGCCGCGCATCTCGTGCGGCGCGGCGTCGAGGGCGTCTTCGCCGAGTCGATCGTCTCGTCCTCGCTGCTCGGCCGGATCGCCGCGAAGGCCGGTCTCGGGTACGAGGAGACGCTGACCGGCTTCAAGTGGATCGCCCGCGTCGAGGGACTGCGTTTCGGGTACGAGGAGGCGCTGGGCTACTGCGTCGACCCCGAGGGCGTCCGCGACAAGGACGGCATCACGGCCGCGCTGCTCGTCGCCGAACTGGCCTCCGAGCTGAAAGAGCAGGGACTGACCCTGCTCGACCTGCTCGACGAGCTCGCGGTCGAGCACGGCCTGCACGCCACCGACCAGCTCTCCGTCCGTGTCGAGGATCTGTCGGTGATCGCGGACGCGATGCGCAAGCTGCGCGAGGAGCCGCCGTCGGTGCTCGCGGGTCTTGACGTCGTACGCCGTGAGGACCTCACCGAGGGCACCGAGACGCTGCCGCCCACGGACGGTCTGCGCTACACGCTGGACGGCGCGCGTGTGATCGTGCGCCCGAGCGGCACCGAGCCCAAGCTCAAGTGCTACCTGGAGGTCGTCGTCCCGGTCGACGGCGGTGTGGAGAGCGTGCCCGCGGCCCGGGCGAAGGCCAAGGAGCTGATCGCCGGTCTGAAGCGGGATCTGGCGGTGGCTGCCGGGATCTGAGCAACCGGAGCGGTAATGAGGGCGGGTCGCCGTACGCACGGCGGTCCGCCCTTTCGCGTACCGCCGTACGTCGGGAGGGTGATTCCTGGCGGCAGTTGACGCAACGAGGCCCTCCGCCGTCACCGGCCCGAGGAAGTGCTGACCGGATAGCGCAGGACCGATCCAGGAGCCGCAGCCGTGTCAGCGACCACCCAGGCGAACCGCCCCACCGGGCTCCTGCCCGCCTCGCGCCGCCGTCCCCCCGCCCGCATGGCGCCGCGCCCCGCGGGCGTCCTGCGGCACGCGGCCCCCGCGCTCGCCGCGTACACCGCCGTCCGGCTGACCGGGCTCGCGGTGCTGTGGCTGTGGGCGCACGCCGAAGGCGTCGGGGTGTGGGAGACGGTGGCCTCCGACTGGGACGCCAACTGGTACCTGGGGATCGCCGACCAGGGCTACGCGCGCGAGCTCGGCACCCGGTACGACGCCAACAACCTGGCGTTCTTCCCGCTCTACCCGGTCCTCGTGAAGGCTGTCGCGGCCTTCACTCCCGGCACCCGCGCGACCGTCGGGCTGCTGCTCGCGGTGGCCTCCTCGTTCGTCGCCGCGTGGGGCGTGTTCGCGGTCGGCGACCGGCTGTACGGGCGGCGCGTGGGGGTGCTCCTGACCGTGCTGTGGGGTGCGTTCCCGGTCGCGGCCGTGCAGTGGATGGGCTACACCGAGTCCCTCTTCACGGCCTTCGTCGCCTGGTCGCTGTACGCCACTTTGCGCGGCGACTGGCTGTGGGCGGGCGCGCTCGCCGCGCTCTCCGGCCTGACGCGCCCCACGGGGATCGCGCTCGCCGCGGCGGTCTCGCTCACGGCCCTGCTCTCGCTGCGGAGCCGCTTGGGGTGGCGTGCCGTCGCGGGTGCCCTGCTCGCCCCGCTCGGCTGGCTCCTGTACGTGGGCTGGGTGGGGCTGCGGCTCGGCCGCTGGGACGGGTACTTCGCGGTGCAGGAGCTGTGGCACAACCAGCTCGACGGCGGCGTGGAGACCCTGCGCTTCATGCGCGCGCTGTTCCTGTACGACTCGACGCCCGAGCTGTTCCTGGTGATGGTCACGCTCGTGATGGCGGCCGCCGTGGTCCTCTTCGCGGTCTGCCTCGGACAGCGCCACCCGCTGCCGCTGCTCGTGTTCGGCGGGGTGCTCCTGGTGATCGTGCTCGGCTCGGGCGGGGTGTACTTCCCGCGGGCACGCTTCCTTCTGCCCGGCTTCCCGCTGCTGCTGCCGCTCGCGCTGTACGTGGCCGGTCTGGCCCGCCACCGGGCGGCTCTGGTGATCGGGCTCGCGGTGCTCGGCTCGGCGTACTGCAGCGGCTACATGCTCCTTGTGTGGCCGAGCGCGCCCTGACATCCGGCCTGCGCGAAGGGCCCTCGGTACGCGTACCGAGGGCCCTTCGCGTCACCGCTGATCAGTAGGACGAACCGCCCGAGCCGAGCGAGCCCGTCGGGTGCCAGACCGTCTTGGTCTCCAGGAAGGCCGTCAGGCGCGAGGTACCGGGATCGGCGGACCAGTCCACAGGCTGTGGACGGAGGACGCGCTTCAGGTTGTCCGCGGCCGCGATCTCCAGCTCCTTGGCCAGCTGCTCGTCGGCGCCCGCGAGGTCGATCGCGTTGACGTCCTGGTGTGCGGCGAGCGGGGTGGCGATCTCCGCCGTACGGCCCGAGAGGATGTTGACCACACCGCCCGGGACGTCCGAGGTGGCGAGCACCTCGGCCAGCGAGAGGGCCGGCAGCGGACGGTCCTCGGAGGCGATGACCACGGCAGTGTTGCCCGTCGCGATCACCGGGGCGAGCACCGACACGAGGCCGAGGAAGCTCGACTCCTGCGGCGCGACGATGGTCACGACACCGGTCGGCTCGGGCGAGGACAGGTTGAAGAACGGGCCCGCGACCGGGTTCCCGCCGCCCACGACCTGGGCGATCTTGTCGGTCCAGCCCGCGTACCAGACCCAGCGGTCGATCGCCGCGTCGACGACCGCGCCCGCCTTGGACTTCGACAGGCCCTCGGCGTCCGCGACTTCGCGTACGAACTGCTCGCGGCGGCCTTCCAGCATCTCCGCGACGCGGTAGAGGATCTGCCCGCGCAGGTACGCCGTGGCGCCCGCCCAGCCGCCTGCCGCCTTGCGCGCGGCGACCACCGCGTCACGGGCGTCCTTGCGGGACGAAAGCGGGGCGTTGGCCAGCCAGTTGCCCTTTGCGTCGCTCACTTCGTACACCCGGCCGCTCTCGGAACGAGGGAACTTCCCGCCCACGTACAGCTTGTAGGTCTTCAGGACACTCAGTCGCTCAACTGTGTTCATTTGCGCTCGCCCTCCGGGCTCGACGGGGCGAGGTAGCCCTCCAGACCGTGCCGGCCGCCCTCGCGGCCGAAGCCCGACTCCTTGTAGCCGCCGAACGGCGAGGTCGGGTCGAACTTGTTGAACGTGTTGGACCAGACGACACCCGCGCGCAGTTTGTTGGCGACGGCGAGGATGCGCGAGCCCTTCTCGGTCCAGATGCCGGCCGAGAGCCCGTACGGGGTGTTGTTGGCCTTCGCGACGGCCTCGTCGGGCGTACGGAAGGTGAGGACCGACAGGACCGGGCCGAAGATCTCGTCGCGGGCGACGGTGTGGGCCTGGGTGACGCCGGTGAAGAGGGTGGGCGCGAACCAGTAGCCCGTGGACGGCAGTTCGCACTCCGGCGACCAGCGCTCGGCGCCCTCCGCCTCGCCCGTCTCGACGAGGGCGGTGATCCGGGAGAGCTGCTCCTCGGAGTTGATCGCACCGATGTCGGTGTTCTTGTCGAGGGGGTCGCCCAGACGCAGCGTGGAGAGGCGGCGCTTGAGCGAGTCGAGCAGCTCCTCGTGGATCGACTCCTGGACGAGGAGGCGCGACCCGGCGCAGCAGACCTGGCCCTGGTTGAAGAAGATGCCGCCGACGATGCCCTCGACGGCCTGGTCGATGGGGGCGTCGTCGAAGACGATGTTGGCGCCCTTGCCGCCCAGTTCGAGCGTGACCTTCTTGTCGGTGCCCGCGATGGTGCGCGCGATCTCCTTGCCGACGGCCGTGGAGCCGGTGAAGGCGACCTTGTTCACGTCGGGGTGCGCGGTGACCGCCGCGCCCGCGTCACCGTATCCGGGAAGGATGTTGACGACGCCCTTCGGCAGACCGGCCTGGCGGCAGATGTCCGCGAAGAAGAGCGCGCTCAGGGGCGTGGTCTCGGCGGGCTTGAGGACGACCGTGTTGCCGGTCGCGAGCGCCGGGGCGATCTTCCACGCGAGCATGAGCAGCGGGAAGTTCCACGGGATGACCTGGCCCGCGACACCGAGCGGCCGCGGGTCGGGGCCGTAGCCCGCGTGGCCGAGCTTGTCGGCCCAGCCCGCGTAGTAGAAGAAGTGCGCGGCGACCAGCGGCAGGTCCGCGTCCCGCGTCTCCTTGATCGGCTTTCCGTTGTCGAGGGTCTCCAGGACGGCCAGCTCACGGCTGCGCTCCTGGATGATCCGGGCGATACGGAACAGGTACTTGCCGCGCTCGGCGCCGGGCAGCGCGGACCACTTCTCGAAGGCCTTGCGCGCGGCCTTCACCGCACGGTCGACATCCGCGGCACCGGCTTGGGCGACCTCGGAGAGGACCTCCTCGGTGCTCGGCGAGACGGTCTTGAAGACCTTGCCGTCGGCGGCCTCGGTGAACTCGCCGTCGATGAACAGGCCGTAGGTCGGGGCGATGTCGACGACCGCGCGCGACTCGGGTGCGGGGGCGTACTCGAAGGGATTCTGGGAGTTGCTCATGTCGGATCAGTCCACCGTCACGTAGTCAGGACCGGAGTAGCGTCCGGTGGCCAGCTTCTGACGCTGCATCAGCAGGTCGTTGAGGAGGCTGGAGGCGCCGAAGCGGAACCAGTGGTTGTCCAGCCAGTCGGGCCCCGCCGTCTCGTTCACGAGCACGAGGAACTTGACCGCGTCCTTGGTGCTGCGGATCCCGCCCGCGGGCTTCACACCCACCTGCACGCCGGTCTGCGCACGGAAATCGCGCACGGCCTCCAGCATCAGGAGCGTGTTCGCCGGGGTGGCGTTGACGCCGACCTTGCCGGTCGAGGTCTTGATGAAGTCGGCCCCCGCGATCATGCCGATCCACGAGGCGCGCCGGATGTTGTCGTACGTGGACAGCTCACCGGTCTCGAAGATCACCTTGAGCCGCGCGGCCCCGGCGGCCTCCTTCACGGCCCGGATCTCGTCGTACACCTTCAGGTAGTCGCCCGCGAGGAACGCCCCGCGGTCGATCACCATGTCGATCTCGTCGGCGCCGGCGTCGACCGCGTCCTTGACGTCGGCGAGCTTCACGCCGAGCGCGGCGCGGCCGGCCGGGAAGGCGGTGGCGACGGAGGCGACCTTCACACCGGAACCGGCGACGGCCTCCTTTGCGGTGGCCACCATGTCGGGATACACGCAGACCGCGGCGGTCTTGGGCGTGCTCCGGTCCGTCGGGTCCGGGTTGACGGCCTTGGCGCCGAGCGCGCGGACCTTGCCCGCCGTGTCGGCGCCCTCCAGGGTCGTCAGGTCGATCATCGAGATGGCCAGGTCGATGGCGTACGCCTTGGCCGTCGTCTTGATCGACCGCGTCCCGAGCGCGGCCGCCCGCGCCTCGAGCCCCACCGTGTCCACGCCGGGCAGGCCGTGGAGGAAGCGGCGGAGGGTGGCGCCGGAGCTTGTCACGTCGGTGAAGTGCGAGGTCACCTCGGCGGGGTGCGGCTCGGGTGACGTGTCTGACTTGGGGACTGGGGGCATGGTCACCACGGCAGCATATCTACGCGCGTAGCGGCTTGTGAAGTCCTGCGGTGAGGGTCACCTCCGAGGACGGCCCGCCACGGGCCGCCGCCCGCGAACCGGATCGCACCGAACGCCCGCACGACCCGTGCGGCAGAATCGACGGCATGAGCTCCCCCGACGTGCCCGAGAACGGGCCCGAGACCCCCGGCCCCGAGCCGACCCCCGAGCCCGCGGCGCCCGACCGCGTCTTCCGCTCGGGCGCCGGTATCGCCGGCGGCGCCCTGCTCCTCGGCCTCGGCGCCTGGCTCGGCGGGGACGCCCTGTTCCGCGGCACGGGCACGACCCCGTGGCTGGCCCTGGCCGCCCTGATCGCCCTGGTCCCGCTGGTCGTGGCCTACACGGTGCGCCCCGCGGTCTACGCGAACGACCAGCGTCTGAAGATCCGCAACCCGTTCCGCACGATCGTCCTGCCCTGGTCGGCCGTCGACGACGTACGCGCCGCGTACTCGTGCGAGGTCCTGGCCGGCGAGGAGAAGTACCAGCTCTGGGCCATCCCGGTGTCGCTGCGCGCCCGCAAGGCCGCCAACCGCCGCCAGGCCCGCGCCGCCGCCGCCGACCCGAGCGGCCGTACGTCCGCGATGGCCACCCCCGACCGCGAGGTCCGCGCCTCGGCCGACCAGGCGGTCGACGACCTGCGCGAGCTCGCCGAACGCCACGGCCGCGAGCCCGGCGCCCAGGGTCCCGTCGAGGTGCGCTGGGCCTACGAGGTCCTGGCCCCGATGGTGGCGGGCGCGATCCTCCTGGCGGTCCTGGCTCTGGTGAGCTGAGCGGCCCGGCCCGGCCCCGTACGCGACCTCAGCCCGGCAGCACCCCGGCCGCACGCCCCACCACCGGCACGTCCTCCACGGAGCCGCCCGACGCGATCGGGCCCGTGAGCAGCGCCGAGCTCACGGGCTTGAAGTCGGCGAGCTGGGTGCCGACCGCGTTGTCGAGCGGATCGACGCTCGTCCCCGCGAACGGGTCCAGACGGAGATCCTTCGCGGGCGCCACCGCGAACCCGACCGCGTCCGTGAGCGCCTGCGCCGAGGCCGCCGAGTCGACGTCACCGACCGAGGTGCCCTCGTCGGCCGCCCCCGCACCACCCGCCGCGGCGCCCAGCGCGATCCCGGCCGCGGTCGCGACGAGGCCCACGCGCGCGGCCACCTTGCCGCGCCGCCGGGGCGCCGCGTGCCGGGCTCCGTCCCGTGCCGCGTCCTGCACCGCGTGCCGTGCGTTACGTCGTGCCATGGTCCACCTCGTCGGTCCACCGGATGAGTCATCGCGGTAATCGCGAAGCCACGCAGCGTAGTTGAGGTGTGAGCTGCGTTTCAAAGCCCGTACGCCGGGATGAGCCGAACGAGACCATGCCTCACACTGGTGTTCCGTGAGTTCCCATCCCCCGATTCCGACCCGCGTCGTCCTCCTGAGCGGCCCCTCCGGCGGCGGCAAGACGCGCCTCGCCGCACTCTCCGGGCTGCCGGTGCTGCGCCTCGACGACTTCTACAAGGACGGCGACGACCCGACCCTGCCGGTCGTGGCAGGCGGTACGGACATCGACTGGGACGCCCCGGCCTCCTGGGACGCCGACGCCGCCGTGGCCGCGATCGTCGCCCTGTGCCGTACGGGACGCACACAGGTGCCCACGTACGACATCGCGACGAGTTCCCGGGTGGGCGAGGAGAGCCTCGACATCGAGCGGACGCCGCTGTTCATCGCGGAGGGCGTGTTCGCGGCCGAGCTGGTCGAACGCTGCCGTGAGCTGGGCGTCCTCGCGGACGCGCTCTGTCTGCGCGGGCGGCCTTCGACGACGTTCCGCCGCCGGTTCCTGCGGGACCTCAAGGAGGGCCGCAAATCCGTGCCCTTCCTGCTGCGCCGCGGCTGGCGCCTGATGCGCTCCGAACGCACGATCGTGGCCCGCCAGGTCGCCCTCGGCTCACACGCCTGCAACAAGGAGGAGGCCCTGGGCCGCCTCGCCGCGGCGGCCGCAGGGCGCTGCCAGAAGGCCCGTACGGCCACGTAAACGGAAAAGCAGCGGGACCGGACAAGACCCCCCGGCCTCTCCGGTCCCGCTGTCTGCTCCCCACGTCCCCCGTGGGAGCTCCCCGTTTCCCCCCGCTTTTCCCCGTTACCCCCGTGGTGCGTCCGTCGGGATCCCCCGTGATCCCAGCGGACCTTCCGGCGCCCTCGCAGGACGCCGGACCCCCGCCCCGGCCACCGCCTCCCCCCGGGGACGACGGCCGGCACTTGGCTGCTCAGGCGACGAGCTCGCCGAAGCACTCCTCCTGGTCACGGCCGAGTGCGAGGACCTCGTCCTCGCGCAGCCGGCGCAGCGAGCGCCAGATGCTGGACTTCACCGTGCCGACACTGATGTCGAGGATGTCCGCGATCTCCGGGTCCGTACGGCCCTCGTAGTAGCGCAGGACCAGCATGGTGCGCTGGAGTTCCGGCAGCCGGGCGAGCGCCTGCCACAGGACCGCGCGCAGCTCGGTGCCGCGCATCGCGTCCGTGTCGCCGGCCGTCTCCGGCAGCTCCTCGGTCGGGTACTCGTTCAGCTTGCGGCGGCGCCACGCGCTGATGTGCAGGTTGGTCATGGTGCGGCGGAGGTAGCCCCCGACCGCGGCCTTGTCGGAGATCCGGTCCCAGGCCCTGTACGTCGAGAACAGCGCGCTCTGCAGCAGGTCCTCGGCCTCGAAGCGGTCACCGGTCAGGTGGTAGGCGGTGGCGTACAGGGAGGCGCGGCGCTCCTGGACGTAGGCGGTGAATTCCGCCTCCGACCTGGGCGCCTGCTCCCCCGAGTCCTCCCTGTACGCGGCTCCCCCGTCAGCCCCCGTCGTGGTCGGCGCAACGTCGACCACGGTCATGAAACCGGTGTGCTGACGTCCGGCCCCACGAGCGCACCCCCGCCCGCTCACGGCGCCGGACTTCTCAAAACCCCCGTTGGACTTCGCGACATCGTGCAGACGCGTGACAACTGCGCTTGCGGTGGTGCTGTGCGACAGCGTGTTCATCTCGCGCCCCCCGTCGTGGAGTCCGTGTGTGGTGCTGTGGTGTGCGGTGTGGTGAAAATCCTGCCCGGCCACTTCGACGGCGGTGTCAGCCGACTGTCACAGAGCTGTCACAGGGCGCTGTGTCTTTACGTAGGTCCTATGGGGGTTGGGGTCAGGAGCTGCCCAACTGTCGATACGCGGGCATGCAATGGGCCAGAATGACCTCCGTGCCTTCCCTGTTGCTGATCGAGGACGACGACGCCATCCGGACGGCCCTGGAGATGTCACTGACACGCCAGGGTCACCGCGTGGCCACGGCTGCCACCGGCGAGGACGGACTGAAGCTGCTCGCTGAGCAGCGGCCGGACCTCATCGTGCTGGATGTGATGCTCCCCGGCATCGACGGCTTCGAGGTGTGCCGGCGTATCCGGCGCACGGATCAGTTGCCGATCATCCTGCTGACCGCGCGCAGCGATGACATCGATGTGGTGGTCGGTCTTGAGTCGGGTGCGGACGACTACGTCGTCAAGCCCGTCCAGGGCCGGGTGCTCGACGCCCGGATCCGGGCCGTGCTGCGGCGCGGCGAACGCGAGGCCAATGACGCGGCCACGTTCGGATCCCTGGTGATCGACCGCTCGGCGATGACCGTCACGAAGAACGGCGAGGATCTCCAGCTGACGCCGACCGAGCTGCGGCTGCTCCTCGAGCTGAGCCGCAGACCCGGACAGGCGCTGTCCCGCCAGCAGTTGCTGAGGCTCGTGTGGGAGCACGACTACCTCGGTGACTCACGGCTCGTGGACGCGTGTGTGCAGCGGCTGCGCGCGAAGGTGGAGGACGTGCCGTCCTCGCCGACGCTGATCCGTACCGTGCGCGGCGTGGGCTATCGCTTGGACACGCCTCAGTGACGTCGGACGAGGCCCGGCAGCCGCCGAATTGGGGCCGCCGGGTGGCGGCGAAGCTGCGCTTCACCAGTCTGCGGCTGCGGCTCGTCGTGGTGTTCGGTCTCGTCGCGCTGACGGCCGCGGTGTCGGCGTCGGGAATCGCGTACTGGCTCAATCGCGAGGCGCTGCTGACCCGTACGCAGGACGCCGCGCTCAAGGACTTCCAGTCGGAGATGCAGAACCGGGCGGCGCGGCTGCCCGCCGATCCGGGGCAGACGGCGCTGCAGGACGCGGCGGGGCTGATGGCGCGCAGCAGCCAGCAGTACAGCGTGATCCTGATCGCCGAGGGTCCGGACGGCAAGGAGGTCTCGGCGAAGGCCGGGATGCCCGCCAAGTCCGGGGTGCCCGCCACGTTCTCACTCGCGGACGTGCCCGCCGCTCTGCAGGACGCGGTGAACGAGCCGCAGCAGGCGGCGTCCGGCGGCGAGGCCACGTACCGCATGTTCTGGCAGCGCACGCAGCTGGACGGGACGCCGTACCTGGTCGGCGGCACGCGGGTGCTCGGGGACGGGCCGACCGGCTACATGCTGAAGTCGCTGGCGCCCGAGCAGAAGGATCTGAGCTCGCTGGCCTGGTCGCTGGGGATCGCGACGACGCTCGCACTGATCGGGGCGGCGCTGCTCGCGCAGGCCGCGGCGACCACGGTCCTCAAGCCCGTGCACCGGCTGGGCGTCGCGGCGCGACGGCTCGGCGAGGGGAAGCTGGACACGCGGCTGCGGGTGTCGGGGACGGACGAGCTGGCCGAACTGTCCCGCACGTTCAACCGGACCGCGGAGTCGCTGGAGAAGAAGGTCGCGGACATGAGCGCGCGGGAGGAGTCGAGCCGGCGCTTCGTCGCGGACATGTCCCACGAGCTGCGGACGCCGCTGACGGCGATCACCGCGGTGACGGAGGTCCTGGAGGAGGAAGAGGACTCCCTGGACCCGATGATCGCCCCGGCCGTACGGCTCGTGGTGAGCGAGACGCGGCGGCTCAACGACCTCGTGGAGAACCTGATGGAGGTCACCCGCTTCGACGCGGGCACGGCCCGTCTCGTCCTGGACCACGTGGATCTCGCGGACCAGATCACGGCCTGCATCGACGCGCGGGCCTGGCTCGACGCGGTGGACCTGGACGCCGAGCGCGGCATCATGGCGCGGCTCGACCCGCGGCGGCTCGACGTGATCCTGGCGAATCTGATCGGCAACGCGCTCAAGCACGGCGGCTCCCCGGTGCGCGTCTCCGTGCGCACGGAGCTCCTGGAGGGTGAGGACGGGATCGTGATCTCGGTACGGGACCACGGTCCGGGCATTCCCGAGGAGGTGCTGCCGCACGTCTTCGACCGCTTCTACAAGGCGAGCGCGTCGCGGCCGCGTTCGGAGGGCTCGGGGCTCGGTCTGTCGATCGCGCTGGAGAACGCGCACATCCACGGCGGCGAGATCACCGCGGCGAACTCCCCCGACGGCGGCGCGGTGTTCACGCTGCGGCTGCCGCGGGACGCCTCGGACCTGGTGGAGCGCCCCGAGGAGGAGCCGGCGGACGGGTCCTCCGACGAGGCCGTGGAGGGCGTGCGATGAGGCGGCGTACGGCGGCCGGGCTGCTGCTCGCGGCCGGGCTGCTGCTCGCGGGGTGCGGGATCCGGCCGACGGAGGTGCCGACGGAGTTCGGCACGGCTCCCTCACGGGTGCCGTGCACCGCGTCGGCGTCCGAGATCGCCCCGCAGGCGGCGGGCGGGCTGCCGGTGCAGGTCTTCCTGATCTGCGGCTCGCAGCTGGTGAGCGTCGACCGTTCGGTCGCGCTGAGCGACGGGCGGACCCGGGACGACCGGGTGTTCGTGGCGCAGGCGCTCCTCGACGAGCTGCGGGAGCGGCCGTCGGGGGCAGAGGAGAAGGCAGGCTTCACCTCCGACGTGAAGTCCGCGATCACGGTACGGGGCGCGCGTCCGGACGACCCGAAGCAGGCCCTGCGCCTGAGCACCCCGCCGGAGCGCCTGACGCCCTTCGCGCTGGCCCAGGTCGTGTGCACGCTGGTGCACGGCGTGGGGGCGGGCGAGGACGCCGTACTGCTCGGCGGCACGGACGACGACGCGGCGCTGCGGGCCTATCCGTGCACGGACACGGAGCGTGCCCGGCCGGAGATCATGCCGGTGCCGTCGGAGTCGGTGGGCTGACCGCGTCCGCACTCCCCCGGGTGGGGCGTATCCCGCGCCCGTGGAACTCCGCTTCCACATCGCACGGAACCGTTTCCACATCACCCTGCGTCTTGGGGGGCGTGCAGCGTCAGGGACTTGGCGGGCTTCCCGTCATCCGCTTCCGTGCGGCAGGAGTCGTCCTCCTCGTCGCGCATCTCGCCTTCGTCGGCTGGTTCACCCTGCGTCCCCTGGACGTCCCCTGGGTCGCCGCGACCAATCTGCAGCCGTTCGCCGGCATCAAGGCTGATCTCGCACTCGGCCCCGGTGAGGCCACGCGGCGGATCGGCGAGGCGCTGCTGCTGCTCGCGCCGCTCGGCGTACTGCTCCCGATGGCCGGCGGGCGGCTGCACGCCTCGTCCGTCGGATCGTTCCTGCGGACGGCCGCGGCGGGCGCGATGCTCTCGCTCGGCATCGAGCTGCTGCAGACCGCCGTGCCCGGACAGGTCGTCGACATCGACTCGCTGCTGCTCAACACCCTCGGTGTCGCCCTCGCGCACCTCTCCGTGGTGCCCGCCGCACGGGCCCGTATCCGCCGGATGAAGGGGCTTCCCCGAGCCGTGCCACTGTCCAGGGACGAGGCGTCTCAGGGGTCGACCCCGACGATTCCCAGGGTCGGGATCGCACCGTAGCCTGACGTTTTGTCCCGCTCGCGACCGTAACTTTGAAGCAGATCGAGGCACCGAGAACGGAGCCTCAGCAACGGTTCGCGAAGGAGCCACCATGACCGCCCTTGCCCGCCCTCGTAATGGACGGATGATCGGCGGAGTGTGCGCAGCGCTGGCGAAGCGCTTCGGCACCTCCGCGACCACGATGCGCGTGATCTTCCTCGTCTCGTGTCTGCTGCCGGGTCCGCAGTTCCTGCTCTACCTGGCGCTCTGGGCGCTGCTGCCCGCCGAGAAGGACTCCGTCCACAAGGACGCCGCGCCTGCGTGGTAGCACCCTCCGACACCCCCTGAACAGCACGAAGGGCGCCCGCCCGGAGATACGACTCCGGAGGGCGCCCTTTCGTGCGCTTCAGGCGTTCAGGCGCTTCAGGCGCTTCAGCCGCCGAGGACCGGCAGCGCACCCGTCGGCAGGCCGCCCGTCGGCAGACCGCCGAGCAGGCCGCTGACCGGGTCGGCGTCGGCGGGCAGCGTCTTGCCGACGGCGGGCTGCGCGGCGCTCAGGCCACCCGTCACGGCGTTCTGCCCGGCGCCCATCGCCTCCGTCGCACCCGGCAGGTTGCCGGCGAGACCGGCGACCGGCAGACCCTGGGTGAGGGAGCCGACGGCCTGGGTGGGGTCGGGAAGGGCGGGCGCTGCCGACGCGGTGCTCGCACCGGCTGCAGCGAAAGCGGCACCGAGAGCGGCGACACCGAGAACCTTGGCAGACTGCTTCATTTTGAATACGTCCTTGGAGACGGGGAATTACGGGGCGTTCTTGAGCAGTCCCGCAAGCTATCGATCCGTGCGGGCCGTCCGCAAACACCGCCGCCGTATGAAAAACGGCCGGGAATGGATCTTCCCGGCCGTTTCCCCGTTCGCGGTTTTCCCTGCTCAGCCCTCGGAACCGCTGGTCGCAGCGGTCTGCTGGAACAGCCACTCCGACTTGAGCTCGGCGTAACCCGGCTTGATCACGTCATTGATCATGGCCAGTCGTTCGTCGAAAGGAATGAACGCTGATTTCATCGCATTGACTGTGAACCACTGCATGTCATCGAGCGTGTAGCCGAATGTGCCGACCAGGTGCTCGAATTCCCGGCTCATGCTCGTGCCCGACATCAGACGGTTGTCGGTGTTCACCGTCGCGCGGAAGTGCAGCTTGCGGAGCAGGCCGATCGGGTGCTCCGCGTAGGACGTGGCGGCGCCCGTCTGCAGGTTGGACGTCGGGCACATCTCCAGCGGGATGCGCTTGTCCCGTACGTACGCGGCGAGGCGGCCGAGCTTGACCGAGCCGTCGGCCGCGACCTCGATGTCGTCGATGATCCGCACGCCGTGGCCGAGCCGGTCGGCGCCGCACCACTGCAGGGCCTGCCAGATCGAGGGCAGGCCGAAGGCCTCGCCCGCGTGGATCGTGAAGTGGTTGTTCTCGCGCTTGAGGTACTCGAACGCGTCGAGGTGGCGGGTGGGCGGGAAGCCCGCCTCGGCGCCCGCGATGTCGAAGCCGACGACGCCCAGGTCGCGGTAGCGGTTGGCCAGTTCGGCGATCTCCAGGGCGCGGGCCGCGTGGCGCATCGCGGTGAGCAGGGCTCCGACGCGGATGCGGTGGCCGTTGGCGCGGGCGCGGCGCTCGCCCTCGCGGAAGCCCTCGTTGACCGCCTCGACGACCTCTTCGAGCGTGAGGCCCTGCTCCAGGTGCTGCTCGGGCGCGTACCGGATCTCGGCGTAGACGACGCCGTCCTCCGCGAGGTCCTCGGCGCACTCGGCGGCGACCCTGAAGAGGGCCTCCTTGGTCTGCATGACGGCGCAGGTGTGCGCGAAGGTCTCCAGGTAGCGGGGCAGGGAGCCGGAGTCGGCGGCTTCGAGGAACCAGATGCCGAGCTTGTCGGGCTCGGATTCGGGGAGGTTCTCGTAGCCCACCTCGCGGGCGAGATCGATGATCGTCCCGGGGCGCAGGCCGCCGTCGAGGTGGTCGTGAAGCAGCACCTTGGGGGCCCGGCGGATCTGGTCCGGGGTCGGGGAGGGAATGGTCTGGCTCGTCATTGGCGCACTCTAACGCCTACGCGCGTAGAGCGCTCCTCTCCGTTACGAAATCTCTCCCCGGGGTGTCCCGGGAGCCGGCCGCGGGGTGCGTTCGCGCAGCCTCCCGGTGACGTCCTACGTCGATACGTAACAGTGACCCCCGGTCAACGTCCCGTACACCCGTACTTCTGAGACTGTTCTGCCATGGCACAGGAAGCAATGCCGGTGCGCGGGGCCCGACTTGGGCGGGCGATCGGGCAGGAGCCGGCTCCCGGGCGGGCCGTCGGCGGTGTGGTGCTGCTGCTCCCGGCCGGCGACGAGACGTCCACGCGGCGGGCGCACCCGCTCGCGCTCGCCAACGTGCGCGCGCTCGGCCGCAGGCTGGCCCGCGCCGGGCGCGAGGAGGGCCTCGTCGCGCACACCGTGCACTACCGGCGGCGCGGCTGGAACGGGGCGGACGCGCAGCCCGCGGCCGACGCGGTCTGGGCGGTGGACGAGGTCGTACGGCGCTACGGGGACGTTCCCGTATGCCTCGCCGGGGTCGACATGGGCGGGCGGGCGGCGCTGCACGCGGGCGGGCACACGGCGGTCAACTCCGTGCTGGCGCTGGCGCCTTGGCTGCCGGAGCCCGGGGCGGGTTCCGGGGAGCCCGAGCCGGTGAAGCAGCTCGTGGGGCGGTGGGTGCTCATCGCGCACGGGACGAACGACGAGCGGACCGATCCCGAGCTGTCGTTCGGGTACGCGGAGCGGCTGAAGAAGGCGAACCGGAACACGGCCCGGTTCGAGGTGCACTCGGACGGGCACGCGCTGATGCAGCACCGGGCGGAAGTGTTCGCTCTCGCGGCGGATTTCGTACGGGGGGCCTTGTTCGGTGAGCCGTTCTCGCGTCCTGTGGCGGACGCGTTCGCGGCTCCGCCTCCGCTGGGGTTGCGGATGCCGCTGGCTTCGGGGTTCGGGCGGGCGTTGATGCGGTGAGCGGGCGGGCGTTGCCCGCCGTGCCGGTCAGGCGAGCAGACGGCCCTTCCGGGTCAGCAGGAACTTCTTGAACGCCGCCACCGGTGGCGTGTCCGGGTGGCCCTCCAACCAGGCCACTCCGATCTCGCGGACCGCGCGCTGGCCGACGATCGCAAGGTCGACGACGCCCGGGCGGGGGCGGGCCGGCGGGGGCAGGAGGGCCACGCCCAGGCCGACCGCGACCAGGCCGCGCAGTGTCTCCGCCTCCTCGCCCTCGAACGCGACCTTCGGGCGGAAGCCCGCCTCCGTGCACAGGTCGTCGGTGATGCGGCGCAGGCCGTAACCGGGTTCCAGCATGATGAAGGCCTCGTCGGCGGCCTCCGCGAGGCGGATGCGCTTGCGGGTCGCGAGGCGGTGGTCCGCGGGGACGACCAGGCGCAGCCGCTGTTCGTCGAGGCGGCGGGCCACCAGGTCGGGGGCGTCGGGGACCGGTGAGGTGAGGCAGAGGTCGAGCTCGCCGGAGCGCAGGTGCTCCAGCATCCACTCGCCGTAGTTCTGGACGAGGGTGAAGCGGACGCGCGGGTGGTCGGCGCGGAACTCGCGGATGAGTTCCGGGACGGTCTCCGAGCCCATCGTGTGCAGGAAGCCGAAGGCGACCTTGCCGGACTCGGGGTCCGCGTCGGCCCGTACGGACTCGGCGGCGCGCTCCACCTCGCCGAGCGCGCGCTCCACGGTCGCCAGGAACGTACGGCCCGCGGCGGTGAGCGAGACCGTACGGCCGTGGCGGGCGAACAGGTCGACGCCCAGGTCGCGTTCGAGGCGGACCAGGGCGCGCGAGACCGTGGACTGCGGGACCTGGAGCTGCCGCGCGGCGCGCGTGACGTGCTCCGCGCGGGCGACCGCCGCGAAGTACGCGAGGCGCGGGGCGAGGATCGCCGGCCACGATTCCGGGTCGAGTTCGGCGAGCGCACCCGGCTCGGGAATGTCTTTTGTTTCACTGCTTCGTGACAGCGACGCCTGTGGCCTCTGCTCATGCACCATGGGAACGATTATGGCCAGTCCATGCATTGGACGCATGAACGGCCGCGGCCTAATTTCGGAGCATGCCTGCCGCCAGTAGCAGGGCATCCGCCCACCCCGCGGGTGCCCTCGCCTCCCCGTCCCCTGCCGTCGAATCCACCGTCACCACCGACTCCCGCCTCGCGCCGGGCACCCCCGGCTACCGCCGGGTCAGCCTGGCGCTGTTCGCGGCCGGGCTCGCGACCTTCGCGCTGCTCTACTCCACGCAGGCACTGCTGCCCGCCATCTCCGGCGAGTTCGCGGTCACCGCCGACGACGCCAGCTGGACGGTCTCCGCGGCGACCGGCGCCCTCGCCCTCTTCGTCCTGCCCCTGAGCGCGCTCTCGGAGCGCTTCGGGCGGCGCACGCTGATGACGGTCTCGCTGAGCGTGGCCGTCGTCGTCGGACTGCTCGTGCCGTTCGCGCCGGACCTCGGCTCGCTGGTCGTGCTGCGGGCCGTGCAGGGTGCGGCGCTCGCCGGGCTCCCGGCGTCCGCGATGGCGTATCTCGCGGAGGAGGTGCGGCCGAAGGCGCTGGTCGCCGCGGTCGGACTGTTCGTCGCGGGCAACAGCATCGGCGGGATGAGCGGCCGGATCCTCTCCGGCTGGGTCGCCCAGGCCTGGGGGTGGCGCGCGGCTCTGCTCGCGGTCGGTGTGATGGCGCTGGTGTGCGGGGTCGCGTTCCGCGCGCTGCTGCCGAAGCCCCGTAACTTCAAGGCCGGTTCGCTCAATCCGCGCGCCTTGTACGGGACGGTGCGCGGGCATCTGGCGAATCCGCTGCTCGTGCGGCTGTACGCGATCGGCGCGCTGTTCATGACGGTGTTCGGTGCCGTGTACACGGTGATCGGGTACCGGCTCGTGGGCGAACCGTTCAGCCTGCCGCAGGGTGTCGTCGGCTCGGTCTTCCTCGTCTATCTGGTGGGGACCGTCTCGTCGGCGACCGCGGGCCGGCTCGTGGAGCGGCTCGGGCGGCGCGGGGCGCTGTACCTGGCCGTCGGCACCACCGCGTCCGGGCTGCTGCTCTCCCTCACCGACGCGCTCGCGGGCATCCTGCTCGGGCTCGTCCTGATCACGGCCGGGTTCTTCGCGGGGCACGCGGTGGCGTCCTCGTCGGTGAGCCGGACCGCGGCGACGGGCCGTGCGCAGGCCTCGGCGCTCTACCAGTCCGCGTACTACATCGGCTCCAGCGCGGGCGGCACGCTCGGCGCGCTCGCCTTCCACGCGGGCGGCTGGCCCGCGACCGTCGTCCTCGGTCTCATCGCGGTGCTCGGCGTGGTGTCGGTGACGCTCTACGGGTCGCATGCGGCACGGGTGCAGGAGCGGATGCTCGTCGCGGCGCGCTGATGCCGGCGCGACGTACCCAACTCGCCTGAATTTCCCTTGAATTGGCGGGGATTTCCGTACAACCACCGCTACTTCACGACCGTCCTACCAGCAGAGAACTCCCAGCCAGGGGGACTCACTGCGCCGAAGGGACGACGGCCATGCGGAGGAGAGCACGCAGAGCGATGGCGGCCGCGGGGATCACGGCCATGGTGGTACCGCTGAGTGTGGCGCTGGGCGCCGGCGAGGCGAGTGCGGCGACCTGCACCAGGAGTACGGGCCCGTATCAGAAGCAGGTCGAGAAGTTCCTCGGGCTGAGGGTGGACGGGCGGCAGTCCGCGGGCGACTGCACGGCGATACGCGCCTTCCAGACGAAGCACCTGATCAAGCCGAACATCGGCTACG
Source organism: Streptomyces sp. NPDC050418 (assembly GCF_044458745.1). Taxonomy (NCBI): domain Bacteria; kingdom Bacillati; phylum Actinomycetota; class Actinomycetes; order Kitasatosporales; family Streptomycetaceae; genus Streptomyces; species Streptomyces sp. NPDC050418. The sequence continues at coordinate 451,734 of NZ_JBITIG010000003.1, read as the reverse complement.
CGGGGCCCATCACCTGGGGCGTGATGACCCTGATCACCAAGCAGAAGCCCGCCCTCGCGGCGAAGAACCCGAACGCGGCGGGCAAGTGCCCCACCAACAAGGGCCGTATCGCTTGCGTGGACCTGACGCTGCAGATCAGCTGGATCCAGGACGGTTCGAAGCTCAAGTACGGTCCGGTGCCGGTGCGGACGGGGCGCAACGGGGCGGAGACCAGGACCGGTTCGAAGAAGATCTACTACCGGGTGCGCAACCACTGGTCGACGATCTACCGCGTATGGATGCCGTACTCGCAGTTCTTCGACGGCGGGATCGCCTTCCACCAGGTCGACAAGAGCATGTACGCGCCGCCGGGTTCGGGCGGGTGCGTGAACATGCGCAAGACGGACGCGATCGCGTACTGGAACCTTCTGAAGAAGGGCGACGACGTGTACGTGTACGGGCGCAAGCCCGGGACGTGACACGGCGGCCTGGCGGGTGCGGGCGGTCCGGGCTGTCAAGGGCCCGGACCGGTTTTCGCTGCTCACCGGCGATTGTCAGTGGGGGCCTGTAGTTTTCGAAGTGGCAGTGTCGAGGGCTACAGGGGTGAACCCAATGACGGGATCGTCTGATCTGAGTGGTGCGGCAGGGACCAGGGGGGACTTGGACCTGCGGATGGAGAAGCACCGGACCGAGCTGACGGGGTATTGCTACCGGATGCTCGGTTCCGGCTTCGAGGCCGAGGACGCCGTGCAGGACACGTTCGTGCGCGCGTGGCGTGCGTACGACAAGTTCGAGGGCCGCTCGTCGCTGCGCTCCTGGCTGTACCGCATCGCGACCAACGTGTGCCTGGACATGCTCAATGCGGGCAACAAGAGGGCGCGCCCCATGGATCTGACCGAGCAGGCACATCAGGCCACCGCGGTGCTCAACGAGCGCTCCGAGATCACCTGGCTGGAGCCCGTGCCGGACGGCCGGGTGCTGCCCTCGTCGGCGGACCCGGCGGAGACGACGGTCGCGCGCGAGACCGTGCGCCTCGCCTTCGTGGCCGCGCTGCAGCACCTGCCCGCCAAGCAGCGGGCCGTGCTGATCCTGCGCGAGGTGCTCGCGTGGAAGGCCGCCGAGGTCGCGGAGCTGCTCGACACGTCGGTGGCGTCGGTGAACAGCGCGCTGCAGCGGGCACGGGCCACGCTCGCGGACACGGGCGGTGTGAAGGAGACGGACACCGCCGATCCGCTCGACGACGACCAGCAGAAGCTGCTCGACCGCTATGTGGCGGCCTTCGAGGGCTATGACATGGAAGCGCTGACGTCGCTGCTCCATGAGGACGCCATCATGTCCATGCCCCCGTTCGACCTGTGGCTGGTCGGACACGAGGACATCGTCAACTGGCACCTGGTGCAGGGCGCGAAGTGCCGCGCCGGAAAGCTCATCGCCACGGTCGCCAACGGGACACCGGCCTTCGGCCAGTACCACCTCAACGAGGACGGTACGTATTCGCCGTGGGCGCTGCAGGTCATCGAGATCACGGACGGGAAGATCTCGGGGCTCAATGCGTTCCTCGACACGAAGCGGTGGTTCCCGCTGTTCGGGCTGCCGGAGGGGCTGCCTGCGGGGGCCTGAGCCGGGCGGTCGCGCGGAAACCGCGTCCCTGCGCCGATGAGTTTCGGGGCCGGGCGCGGTCATCCCTGCATGACCACTCGACCCGAACCCATCGTCGTCCGACTGGCCGCGCCGCTGACGCGTGCCCAGGTTCCCCAACTGTGTGAGCATCTGCGCGGGCAGCTGGAGCTGACCGGTGCGGTCGAGGTCATCGTGGATGCCCTCGCGCTCCACCACGCGGGCCAGGCGGACTTCGCGGTGGTCGACGCGCTGGCCCGGCTGCGGCTGACGGCGCGCAGAGCGGGGGCGGGGACGCGGATCCGGGATCCGGGGCCGGCGTTGGTGCGGCTGCTTCAGCTGACGGGGTTGGCGGAAGCGGTGGGCGCGGCTGAGGCCGAGGTGTTGTAGGAGGGGGTGATTGCGTCCCATCAAAACGGTCATATCGGCCGCTTGGTGAGACGCAATCACCCCCTCCGGTACGTGCGGGGACCGTGGGTCAGGCGATCCGGTCCAGCACGATCGGATTCGGGGAGACCGCCGTGCCCGCCGGGGCGATCTCGTACGCCGAGGTCAGGGACTCCAGGGCGTACTCGAAGCGCTCGGGCGTATCCGTGTGCAGGGTCAGGAGCGGGGCGCCCGCCTCCACCGTCTCCCCCGGCTTCGCGTGGATCTCGACGCCCGCAGCCGCCTGCACCGGGTCCTCCTTGCGGGCGCGGCCCGCGCCGAGGCGCCATGCGGCGACACCGACGTCGTACGCGTCCAGGCGGGACAGGACGCCGGAGGACGGGGCCGTGATCACGTGCTGCTCGCGGGAGGTCGGCAGCTCCGCGTCCGGATCGCCGCCCTGCGCGGCGATCATGCGGCGCCAGACGTCCATGGCCGAGCCGTCGGCGAGGGCCTTCGCCGGGTCGGCGTCCTTGAGGCCGGCCGCGTCGAGCATCTCGCGGGCGAGCGCGAGGGTCAGCTCGACGACGTCCTTCGGGCCGCCGCCCGCCAACACCTCGACGGACTCGCGGACTTCGAGGGCGTTGCCCGCGGTGAGGCCGAGCGGGGTGGACATGTCGGTGAGCAGGGCGACGGTGCGGACGCCGCTGTCGGTGCCCAACTCGACCATGGTGGAGGCCAGTTCGCGGGCGTCGTCGATGTTCTTCATGAAGGCGCCGGAACCGACCTTCACGTCGAGGACGAGGGAGCCGGTGCCCTCGGCGATCTTCTTCGACATGATCGAGGAGGCGATCAGCGGGATCGCCTCGACGGTGCCCGTGACGTCGCGCAGCGCGTAGAGCTTCTTGTCGGCGGGGGCCAGACCGTCGCCCGCCGCGCAGATGACCGCGCCGGTCGAGTCGAGGACGTCGAGCATCTCCTTGTTGGAGAGCAGGGCGCGCCAGCCCGGGATGGACTCCAGCTTGTCGAGGGTGCCGCCGGTGTGGCCGAGGCCGCGGCCGCTGAGCTGCGGCACGGCGGCGCCGCAGGCGGCGACGAGGGGGGCGAGCGGGAGGGTGATCTTGTCGCCCACGCCGCCGGTGGAGTGCTTGTCGGCGGTGGGGCGGGAGAGGGTGTCCCAGCTCATGCGCTCGCCGGAGGCGATCATGGCGGCGGTCCAGCGGGCGATTTCCTTGCGGTTCATGCCGTTGAGGAGGATCGCCATGTTGAGGGCGGCCATCTGGTAGTCGGCGACCTCGCCGCGGGTGTACGCGTCGATGATCCAGTCGATCTGGTCGGGGGTCAGCTCGCCCCGGTCCCGCTTGGCTCGGATGACGGTGATGGCGTCCATGGGGATCCTTCCGTTGGTGCGGTTGGTTCTCTGCGGAAGCCGGGGCTACGACTTCAGGTGCTCAGGCCCGAACGCCTGCGGAAGCATCTCCGACAGGGTCAGAACCCCCTCCGGGGTCTCCACCAGCAGCTCGGGTCCGCCGAATTCGTACAGGAGCTGGCGGCAGCGGCCGCACGGGACCAGGATCTCGCCGCGGCCGTCCACGCACGTGAAGTGCGTGAGGCGGCCGCCTCCGCCTGCGGCGAGGGAGGAGACGAGGCCGCATTCCGCGCACAGGCCGAGGCCGTACGAGGCGTTCTCCACGTTGCAGCCCGTGATGACGCGGCCGTCCGAGACCAGGGCCGCCGCGCCGACGGGGTAGCCCGAGTACGGGGCGTAGGCCCGGGACATGGCGTCCCGGGCCGCGGCCCGAAGGTTCTCCCAGGGGTCGGGAGCCGTCACTTGCCCTGGCCCTTGTAGTAGGGCATTCCGTTCGCCTTCGGCATGCGCAGGCGTTGTGCCGAGAGGGCGAGGACCAGGAGCGTCACCACGTACGGCGTGGCGGTCACGAACTGGCTCGGGACCTCGTTCGTCATCAGGTACCAGACGAGCACCAGCGCGGCGATCACCGAGGTGATCAGCGCCGGGACGTACCGCTTGCGCCAGATCTGCCAGGCGACGGCGATGACCATCAGGAAGAAGAGGAGCAGGAGCAGCGCGTGGACGTTGGTGCCGCCGCCGCGCAGGTTGAGGCTGTCGGTGTAGCCGAACAGGCCCGCACCGAGGGCGAGTCCGCCCGGCAGCCAGTTGCCGAAGATCATCGAGGCGAGACCGATGTAGCCGCGGCCGCCCGTCTGGCCTTCGAGGTAGATGTTCGCCGAGACGATGGAGAGGAACGCTCCGCCGAGGCCGGCGAAGCCGCCCGAGATGATCACGGCGAGGTACTTGTACTTGTAGACGTTGACGCCGAGGGACTCGGCGGCGACGGGGTGCTCACCGCAGGAGCGCAGGCGCAGACCGAAGGACGTGCGCCACAGCGCCCACCACGTGAACGGGATCAGCGCGATGGCGATGACCGTCAGCGGCGACAGGTTGGTGACGAGACCGCCGAGCAGGCCCGCGATGTCCGAGATCAGGAACCAGCCCTTCTCGTTGAGCGAGTCCAGCCAGGTGGACAGACCCGGGACCGAGAAGGTGCCGAGGGAGTCGACCGGCGGGGACTGCTTCGAGGTGCCGCCCTCGACGCCTTCGAAGGCGAACGTGGACATGTAGCGGGTCGCGCCGATCGCGAGGATGTTGATCGCGACACCGGAGACGATGTGGTTGACCTTGAAGGTGACCGTGGCGACGGCGTGGATCAGACCGCCGATCGCGCCGCCGATGACACCGAACAGGAGGCCGGTCCACGGACCCCACTGGTAACCGGCCCAGGCACCGAACCAGGTGCCGAGGATCATCATGCCTTCGAGGCCGATGTTGACGACGCCCGCGCGCTCGGCCCACAGACCGCCGAGGCCGGCGAGGCCGATCGGCACGGCGAGCTTGAGCGCGGTGGACATCTGGCCGACGGAGTCGATGCCGTCGGCGCCCGTGATGACGCGGGTGATCGAGACGAGGACCAGCAGGCCCGCGACACCGATCATGATCATGGGCAGGGAGAGCTTGCGGCCGCCGGGGCGCGGCTGCACCTTCGGCTTGTTGACGTCGGTTGCCGTCGTCATCGGGCAGCCACCTCCGATGAGTTGTCGGTCTTCGTCTTACGGGCAGCCGCCGCGAGTTCCTCGCCGACGCGCTGCTGCTGGCGCTTGAGGCCCCAGACGCGTACGGCTTCGTACGAGATGACGACCGCGAGGACGATCAGGCCCTGCATGATGACCGCGATCTCCTTGTCGTAACCGCGGTAGTCGAGGTCCTGCGAGGCCTTGTCGAGCCAGGCCCACAGGAGCGCCGCGAACGCGATGCCGACCGGGTGGTTGCGGCCGAGGAGCGCGATGCCGATGGCGGTGAAGCCGAGGCCCGCGGGGAAGGTCAGGCCGTACGTGTGGGAGTCGCCGAGCAGGATCGGCAGACCCGAGATACCGGCGAGCGCACCGGAGATCAGCATGGCCATGAGCACCATGCGCTTGGCGTTGACACCGCTGGCCGCGGCCGCGGACTCGGAGGCGCCGGTGGCGCGCAGGTCGAAGCCGAAGCGGGTACGGCCGAGGACCAGCCAGTACGCGATGCCGACGAGGACGGCCAGGACGATCAGGCCGTAGATCTCGCCGCCTGCCATCTGGAAGCCGGGGATCCAGCCGGACTCGTTCATCGGGCCCGTCGTGGAGTTGTTGCCCTCCAGGACACCGAAGTTCTCCGGCAGGGTCAGCCAGGCGATGACGCTGGTCGCGATGGCGTTCAGCATGATCGTGGCGACGACCTCGCTGACGCCGCGGGTGGTCTTGAGGATGCCCGCGATACCGGCCCAGAAGGCGCCGGTGAGCATCGCGACCAGGATCAGCATCGGCACCTGCAGGAAGGCCGGGAGCGCGACGTGGGCGCCGACCAGTGCGGTGGTCATCGCGGCGAGGCGGTACTGGCCGTCGACGCCGATGTTGAACAGGTTCATCCGGAAGCCGACCGCCACGGCGACGGCGGCCAGGTAGTACATCGTGGCCTGGTTGATGATCAGGACCTGGATGTCGGAGAACGTGGCCTGCTCGAACATGATCGAGTACGGCTCGAAGGGGCTCTTGCCCGAGACGAGCAGCACGATCGAGGTCAGTGCCACGGCCACGACCAGCGCGATGGCCGGTCCGGCGAGTGCGAGCAGCACCCGCTCCTTGTCGAACTTCTTCATCGTGCCTCGTCCTCCGGGGCGTCTGCGTCCTGCTCGGTGCCGGCGGCCGGGGTGCCGGCGTCCTGCTCGGCCACCGGGGTGTCCGCGTCGAGTCCTGCGGCCTCCATGGCGGCCGAGTCGCGGCCCTCGACGAGGTCGCGTGCGGCCTGCTCGGCCGCGACCTCGGCCTCGTCGACCTCCAGGTGGCCGGTGGCGGCACCCGTCATGGCGGAGCCGAGCTCCTCGGGCGTGATGGTGGCCGGGTCGGCGTCCGCGACGAGCTTGCCGCGGTAGATCACGCGCAGGGTGTCGGAGAGGCCGATCAGCTCGTCCAGGTCCGCGGAGATCAGGAGCACCGCGAGTCCCTCGCGGCGGGCCTCGCGGATCTGGTCCCAGATCTGCGCCTGCGCGCCGACGTCCACACCGCGGGTGGGGTGGGCGGCGATCAGGAAGCGCGGCTTGTGGCTCATCTCGCGGCCGACGATCAGCTTCTGCTGGTTGCCGCCGGACAGGGAGGCGGCGGTGACGTCGATGCCGGGGGTGCGGACGTCGTACTCCTGGACGATCCGCTTGGTGTCGGCCTGCGCGGCCTTGATGTCCAGCCAGGGGCCCTTGGCGTTGGGCTTCTCGGTGACGTGGCCGAGGATGCGGTTCTCCCACAGGGGGGATTCGAGGAGGAGGCCGTGGCGGTGGCGGTCCTCGGGGATGTAGCCGATGCCGTCCTCGCGGCGCTTGCGCGTGGGCACCGCGGTGATGTCCTTGCCGGCCATCGTGATGACGCCGGAGTCGGCGCCCTTGAGGCCGATGAGCGCGTCGATCAGCTCGGTCTGGCCGTTGCCCTCGACGCCGGCGATGCCGAGGACCTCGCCCTCGTGGATCGTGAAGGAGATGTCGTCGAGCAGCGCGCGGCCGCCCTCGCCCTCCAGGCGCAGGCCCTCGACCTGGATCATCGCGCGGTCGGTGACCGTCGACTCGCTGGTCTCCGGCGTCGGCAGCGCCGAGCCCACCATCAGCTCGGCGAGCTGGCGCGGGGTCGTCTCCGACGGGATCGCCGTGCCCACCGTCGTACCGCGGCGGATGACGGTGATGTCGTCGGCGACCGCGAGGACCTCGCCCAGCTTGTGCGAGATGAAGATGACCGAGAGGCCCTCGGCCTTGAGCTCGCGCAGGTTGTCGAAGAGCGCGTCGACCTCCTGCGGCACGAGGACGGCGGTGGGCTCGTCGAGGATCAGCGTGCGGGCGCCGCGGTAGAGGACCTTGAGGATCTCCACGCGCTGGCGGTCGGCGACTCCGAGGTCCTCGACCATGGCGTCGGGCTTGACGCCGAGTCCGTACGCCTCGGAGATCTCCTTGATCTTCTTACGGGCCTGGCCGCCGATGCCGTGCAGCTTCTCGCTGCCGAGCACCACGTTCTCGAGGACCGTCAGCTGGTCGGCGAGCATGAAGTGCTGGTGCACCATGCCGATCCCGCGGGAGATGGCGTCCGCCGGGGTGCTGAGGGTCACCTTCTCGCCGTTGATCGCGATGGTGCCCTCGTCCGGCTTCTGCATGCCGTAGAGGATCTTCATCAGCGTCGACTTGCCCGCGCCGTTCTCGCCGACCAGGGCGTGCACGGTGCCCTTGCGGACGCTGAAGTGGATGTCGTGGTTGGCCACGACACCGGGGAAGCGCTTGGTGATGCCCGCCAGTTCTACGGCAGGCGCCTGGCCGGCGGCCGGGGGGCTGCTGGACGCTTTGATGGCGACTCTCCTCAAAGAGGAGGGGCGTCCTGCGCAACGCCCCTCAGGGGTCCGGGGTTTCCCCCGGCAAAACGGCTGCGGGGACTGGAACGGGGTACGGAGAGATGATGCTCGCCGTACCCCGTTCCCGTCCCGTGTCACGACCGTGAACGGCGTGACGTTCAGGTATTACGGGGTGGTCTTGACCTTGATGGAGCCGTCCTTGATGCCCTCTTCGGCCTTCTTGACGGCCTCCTGCACCTCGGTCATCTTCATGAACGCCGGGTTGGAGTCGGCCAGCGCGACGCCGCCGGACTTGAGGTCGGCGCGGATGACGCCGGTCTCGGGCTTGCCGTCCTGGACGGACTTGGCGAGGTTGAAGACCGCGTCGGAGACACCCTTGGTGACCGAGGTCAGGATGTAGTCCTTGTACTTCGAGAGGGCCTGCTGGTTGTACTGGTCGGAGTCGACGCCGATCGCCCACTTCTTCTCGGCGGCGGCGGCCTCGATGGAGCCCTGACCGGCCAGACCCGCGGCGTGGTAGATCACGTCGGCGCCACCGTCGATCATGCCCTTGGCGGCTTCCTTGCCGAGGTCCGGCTTGGAGAAGCCGTCGAAGTTCGGCGGCTGGGTCAGGTACTGCGCGCGGACCTTGACCGACGGGTCGGTGTCCTTGACGCCCTGCTCGTAGCCGGCCTGGAACTTCTTGATCAGCGGGGTCTCGACACCGCCGACGAAGCCGACGGTCTTCGACTTGGTGGTCTTGGCGGCGGCCACACCCGCGAGGTAGGAGCCCTGCTCCTCGGAGAAGACGAGGTCCGCGACGTTCTTCGCCTTGACGGTCTCGTCGTCGACGATGCCGAAGGTGGTGTCCGGGTACTTCGCGGCCACCTCCTTGACGGCCGGCGCGTAGGCGAAGCCGACGCCGATCACCGGGTTGTAACCCTGCTTGGCCAGCGAGGTGAGGCGCTGGATCTTGTCGGCGTCCGACTCGCCGTCCGAGGGCTCGACGTCCTCGCCGCCGATGTTGAGCTCCTTCATCGCGCGCTCCATGCCCGCGTAAGCAGCGTCGTTGAAGGACTGGTCGCCCTTGCCGCCGATGTCGTAGGCGATGGCGACGCCCTTGCCCTTGGAGTCATCCGAGGACGAAGAGGACGAATCAGTGGACTTGCCGCCACAAGCGGCAAGGGAGACGGCGAGCGCGGTGGCAGCAGCGCCTGCAACCGCGAATCGGGACACCCGGTGCATGGGTCGTACTCCTTTGTGCAAGCGCCGGTGAGTGGCGCAGGTTTCGCCGCAGCGTAACGCGCGTAGACAAAACATAAAACCGTTGAGGAACACCTGTTATCGCTCTGTGCCTGGTCTCACACCTTGCACCATATGTCCCATCTGCCAAAGCAATGCGCCGGACCAGCGGAAACGGCCGGCCCGGCGCAGAGGGTCATTCGGCGGTAACTCTTCGTTACGGCGCGGACTTCACCGTGATGGTGCCGTCCTCGATAGCCTTTTTGGCCTTCTCGACCGCGTCGACGACGTCCGTCATCTCCTTGTACGCGGGGTTGGAATCGGCGAGTCCGACACCGCCGGCCTTGAGGTCGAAGCGCTGCTCGCCGCTGAGCGGCTTGCCCTCGACGACGGACTTGGTGAGCGAGTAGACCGCGCCGCCGACGTCCTTGGTCATCGAGGTGAGGATGTACGCCTTCTGCTTGTCGAGCGCCTTCTGGTTGTACTGGTCCGAGTCGACGCCGATCGCCCACTTCTTCTCGGCGGCCGCGGCCTCGATCGCGCCCTGCCCGGCGAGACCCGCGGCGTGGTAGATCACGTCGGCGCCGTCGTCGAGCTGGCCCTTCGCGGCCTCCTTGCCGAGGTCGGGCTTGGAGAACCCGTCGAAGTTCGGCGGCTGCGTCAGGTACTGGCGCTTGATCTTCACGGACTTGTCGGTGTCCTGGACGCCCTGGACGAAGCCCGCCTCGAACTTCTTGATCAGCGGGGTCTCGACACCGCCGATGAAGCCGACGGTCTTGGTCTTGGTCGCCTTGGCCGCCGCGACGCCCGCGAGGTAGGAGCCCTGCTCCTCGCTGAACACGAGGTCGGCGACGTTCGCCTCCTTGACGGTGGAGTCGTCGATGATCCCGAAGGTGGTCTTCGGGAACTTCTTCGACACCTCGCCGACGGCCTTCGCGTAGACGAAGCCGACGCCGATCACCGGGTTGTAGCCCTCGCTGGCGAGCTTCGTGAGCCGCTGCACCTTGTCGGCGTCCGACTCGTCGGCGGACGGCTCCATGTCGACGCCGCCGATCTTGAACTCGGCGCGGGCCTTCTCGTAGCCCGAGTACGCCGCGTCGTTGAACGACTGGTCGCCCTGGCCGCCGATGTCGTACGCGAGCCCGATGCCCTTGCCCTTGTACGTGTCCGACGCACCCGTCTCGCCGCCCTTGTCCTCGGGCGTGTTGGCCTCGGTACTGGTCTTGCCACAGGCGCTCGCCACGAGGGCCAGGGCGGAGACCGCCACGGCCACGCTGGAGAGTCTCGATATTCGACGCTTCTGCCGCACTGGAAACATCCCCTTCATCCCCAACGACCCCAACACTCCAACGCACCGTTCCCGACGCCGTTTCGGGCGCGCCGAGGCGCTGTATTGCGGCGCACAGTAACGCGCGTAGACCTGCAGGGGAACGGGATTTCACCGGGACGTTATCGAAACGTGCCGAGGCCGTTCCGGCGTCATTCCGCTTCCAGGCGCCGCACGCGCTCGGCGTCCGTGACGCGTGGACAGGTGCCGCAGGCCTGCGGCTGCTCCTCGCCGGAGGCGGCGGAGGGCCGGATGGCGTAGTAGAGGCAGCATCCGGCACGTGTCCGCGTCGGCCACTCCCGGCCCGAACTGCCGTACAGGGCACGGAAGTCGGCGCCTTTCGGGAAGGGCGGGACGGCCGTCGGCAGGAGCTGCCCGGCCCGTCGTACGGACCGGTCCTCCTCGTCGAGCATCCGGCCCAGGTACCAGACGCCGGAGACGAGATCGTCGCCCGCCATGCCCCACAGGGCGCGCGGCCCGCGCCGCATCGCGGGGGCGGCCGCGGCGATCAGCGGGCGGACGTGGTCGGCGTACGCGGACCGCAGCTCGGCGCGCAGCGCCTCCTCGTGCGCGACCGTGCGCACGCCAGGCCGTCCCGCCGCGGGATCGTCGGGGAAGCAGGTGAACCCGCCGGGCGCGAGGGCGAGTTCGGCGGTGGCGGGGTGGATACGGAGGTCGCGCGGGCGGATCCTGGGCACGCGGCGCGCCAGGTACCAGGGGCCGCTGATGAGCAGGCCAACGCTCCACAGGTAGTGGTGCATGAACCGGGAGGCGGCGACCTCGCGGCGGGGTTCCGTGCCGAACCGGCCCTGGATGCGGGCGGCTTCGCCGTCGATGGCGGCGTCGAGGAGGTCAGGGCGTGCGGCCAGTGCGGCCCCGTCGACCCACTGACCGTCCGGCACCGAAGGGTCACCGCCGCCGTCCGGGGCGATGGCGACCTGCAGTGACTCGCAGGTGCGCGTGAGGAGTTGGTACGTCTCCGACAGCGACGGTGCGCAAGGGGACGGTGGCGGGGCGCCCTTTCCAGCCGAAAGCCTCGGCGAGATGGCCGGTCTTGCCCTCAACACCCCTCCTTGATCGACGGCACCATAAGGTGAGCCTTACCTTAACGATGCACAAGCGGCCTTCGACGCCCGGCACGCCTCGCGCACCCGGGACCACTCACAGCAAGTTGACAGACTTAGGTATGCCTAACCTAAGGTACTCGCCGTGTCCACGTCCGCACCCGGTGTCATCTCCGGTCGTCCCCCCGCATCCGCCCGGCGGATCACCCTCCTGGTCGCCGGTACGGCCCTGTTGGTGATCTGCGCGGCGCTGAGCCTGGCTCTCGGCGCCCGGCCGGTTCCGCTGACCACCGTCGTCGACGCCCTGTCCGGGGACGCGCACGGCAAGGACGCCCTCGTGGTCACCGGCCTGCGGCTGCCCCGCACGGTGGTCGGCATCGCCGTCGGTGCCGCGCTCGGTGTGGCGGGGGCGCTCGCCCAGGGCATCACCCGCAACCCGCTGGCCGCGCCCACCACATTGGGCATCAACGCCGGTGCCGGGTTCGCCGTGGTCGTCGCCATCTATGCGCTGGGGCTCAACCGGCCCCTCGAATACGTGTGGTTCGCCTTCGCGGGCGCCGCGGGTGCCCTGTTCCTCGCGCTGCTGCTCGCCCGCCGCTCCGGGGACATCGACCCGGTGCGGCTCGCGCTCGGCGGTACGGTCCTCCAACTCGTCCTGCTCTCCTGGACGTCCGCCGTGATGCTGGCCAGTGAGCGCACGCTCGACGAGGCCCGCTTCTGGCTGGCCGGCTCGATCTCCGAGCGTCCGCTGGACGTGCTCCAGCCGGTGCTGCCGACCCTGGTGCTCGGGCTCCTGGTCGCGCTCGCCCTCACCCCCGCGCTCAACACACTCGCGCTGGGCGACGAGACGGCGCAGTCCCTCGGTGTCCCCGTCGCCCGGATCCGGCTGGCCGGCGCCCTCGCGGTGGTGCTGCTCGCGGGCTCCGCGGTCGCCGTCGCCGGGCCCATCGCCTTCATCGGACTCGCCGCGCCCCACCTCGTACGGCCCTTGCTGGGCGGCGACCACCGGCTGCTCGTGCCCGGCTGTCTGATCGCCGGGCCCACGCTGCTGCTCGCCGCCGACGTCCTCGGCCGGGTCGTCATCCGCCCCTCGGAACTCGAAGTCGGCATCGTCAGCGCCTTCCTGGGCGCGCCCCTGCTCGCCCTGCTCGCCCGGAAGGCGGCCCGATGACCGGCCTCGCCCAGGCGCCCGCGCCCGCCGCGTCTCCGCAGCGGGAGACCCGGGCCCCCGTCCTCGTACGCCGCCGTCTGCTGCTCGGCGCGTTCGCCACGGCCGTGCTGCTCGCCCTGTCCGTCGTCTCGCTCACGCAGGGGCAGATGCCGATGGACGCGTCCGTCGCGCTGCGCGCGCTGGTCGGACTCGGCGACCAGGGCGATGTGTTCGTGGTCCAGGAGTTCCGTGCGCCCCGGCTCGCCGCCGCGCTGATCGCCGGTGCGGGGCTCGGAGTGGCGGGTGCGCTGCTGCAGCGGCTGTTCCGCAATCCGCTCGCCTCGCCGGACGTCATGGGCATCACCGGCGGCGCGTCCTTCGGTTCGGTGGTGCTGCTCGCCACCGGCGCCTCGGCCACCCTGATCCCGCTCGGCGCGCTCGGCGGCGGGATGCTCGCCGCGCTGCTGCTCGGGGTCTTCGCCTGGAGCTCCGGGCTGACCGTGACGCGTCTGGTGCTCGTCGGCCTCGCCGTGCAGGCGGGGCTCGCCGCCGCGGTGAACCTCATGGTCGTACGGTTCCCGGCGGAGCTCGCCGGGGCGGCGCTGCAGTGGACGACCGGTTCGCTGTACGGACGTACCTGGACCGAGGTGAGTGCCGCCGCGGCCGCGAGCGCCGCCGCGCTGCTCGCCGCATTCGTGCTGCACCGGCGGCTCGCGGTGCTCGACCTCGGGGACGAATCGGCGGGCGCGCTCGGCGTCGGTGTCTCCGCGGCCCGGCTCCAGCTCCTGATCACCGCGGTCGCGCTGGCCTCGCTCGCGGCCGCGCTCACCGGGCCCGTCGCCTTCGTCGCCCTCGCCGTACCGCATCTCGTGCGCTTCGTCGCGGGCCCGCCGACCGCGGCGACCACCGCGCTGTGCTGCCTGGTGGGAGCGGCGCTGCTGCTCGCGTCCGACCTCGTGGTGCAGCATCTGCTGCCCGTCGAAGGGCTGCCCGTGGGCGTGGTCACGGCGACGCTCGGCGCGCCCTGGCTCCTCGTCTTGATGATCCGTCAGAGCACGCCCGTGAACAGGAGCTCCGTATGACGTCCGAGCAGCTCGCCCTTGAGGCGAAGGCGGACCCGGCTGCGGACGCGCCGGCCGGCGCCGCGCGCAACGAGCTGTCCGCTCGCGGCCTCGGTCTGCGCTACGGCGACCAGGTGATCGTCGATGACCTCGATCTGGTGCTGCCGGGCGGCGCGATCACCGCCATCGTCGGCCCCAACGCCTGTGGGAAGTCCACGCTGTTGCGCGGACTGACCCGGCTGCTCGCCCCCGCGCGCGGCACCGTCGCCCTCGACGGCACCGACATCCACCGGATGCCGGCCCGTGCGCTGGCCCGCCGGATGGGGCTGCTGCCGCAGCAGCCGGTGACGCCGGAGGCCATCACCGTCGAGGCGCTCGTACGGCTCGGGCGCTATCCGCACCAGCGGCTGCTCAGCCCCTGGTCGGCCGCCGACCAGGCCGCCGTCGACGAGGCCCTTGAGCGCACCGGCACCGCCGCGCTGCGCGACCGGCCCGTGGACCGGCTCTCCGGCGGTCAGCGCCAGCGTGCCTGGATCGCGCTGGCCCTGGCCCAGGACACGGACCTGCTGCTGCTCGACGAGCCCACCACGTTCCTCGACCTGCGCCACCAGCTCGATGTCCTCGACCTGGTGGCCGAGTTGCACTCCGCGGCCGGGCGCACCGTCGTGATGGTGCTGCACGACCTCGGCCAGGCCGCCCGGTACGCGGACCACCTCGTCGTCCTCAAGGACGGGAAGCTCGCCGCCGCCGGTGCGCCCGCCGACGTGCTCGACGCGGAGCTCGTGCGGTCCGTATTCGACGTGGACTGCCGGGTGATCCCCGACCCGGAGTCGGGCACGCCGCTGGTCATCCCCAGGGCCAGACACGCCGCACGGCCACCCTCCGCCTGACCCCTGTCCCCTACGCCCCCCACCCGGCTCAACTCCCCTGCCGCTCACACAGAAGGAACCCTCATGCGCACCAGAACCTCATCGCCGCGCGCCCTGCGCCGCCTCGGTACCGCTCTCGCCGCGTTCGCACTCGGCGCCACCGCGCTCGCGGGCTGCGGCAGCGGCGCGACGGAGGACGGCGGCAAGGACAAGGAGAACGCCGGCGCCGCGGGCGAGGCGTTCCCGCGGACCGTCGAGCACGCCATGGGCTCGACCGAGATACCGGCACAGCCCAAGAACGTCGTCGTCCTCGACACCGGTGAGCTCGACTCCGTGACGATGCTCGGCATCAAGCCGGTCGGCGCGGTCTCCCCGCACTTCAAGACCGCGCGCGGCTTCCCCGAGTACCTCGGCGACAAGGTCGAGGGCGCCAAGGACGTCGGCCCGCTCCTGGAGCCGAACCTGGAGCTGATCGCCTCGCTCGAGCCGGATCTGATCCTGTCCTCCAAGGTCCGCCACGAGAAGGTCTACGACAAGCTCAAGGGCATCGCCCCGACCGTCTTCACCGAGACCACCGGCGGACCCTGGAAGGAGAACCTGAAGGTCCACGCGGAGGCGCTCGGTCTGGAGAAGGAGGCCGGCGACGCGCTGAAGGCGTACGAGGGCCGTGCCAAGGCGCTCGGTGAGGCGATCGAGGAGAAGTACGACGGCACGATGCCGTCGGCGTCCGTCGTCCGGTTCGTCGCGGGTCCGACCCGGCTCTACCAGCGGTCCGCGTACAGCGGTGTCGTCCTCGACGACATCGGCCTCAAGCGCCCGAAGTCGCAGGCGTCGACCGACCCCGAGGTCACCATGGTCGACGTCAGCCCCGAGCAGATCGACAAGGCCGAGGCCGACCTGGTGTTCGTGACGCTGGCCGACGAGCCGTCCAAGACCAAGCAGAAGGACGTCACGTCCAACCCGGTCTGGAAGTCCCTCGACGCCGTGAAGAACGACAAGGTCCACACCGTGCCGGACGAGACCTGGATGTCCGGCATCGGGGTCCAGGCCGCCGAGCACATGCTCGAGGACGTCGCGAAGGCGACGGGCGTCGAGCTGCCGAAGGCGTAGGGCCTCCCCGGCTCCTGAAGGCGTAACGCCTTCCCCCCGGCCGGGCCGCATCTCCCCCATGGCGGCCCGGCCTCTCCCCCCACTCCTGGAAGGTGTCCAGCCGATGCGGCTGTACCTGCTCGCCACCGTCCCCACCGACTCGGTCACCGAAGGCTTCCTGCCGGCCGCCGCGCGGCTCGGTCTCCCGGTCACCCTGCTCACCGAGTCGCCCGAGCTGCATCGGAAGGCCTACGCCGGGCGCGATTTCTCCGCATCCGTGGAGATCCTGCCCTGCGATGTACGCGACTTCCGTGCGGTGATCACCCGGATCGCCGGCCACCACCGGCCCGACGCCGTCTTCACCAACAGCGACCATCTGCAGACCCAGGCCGCCCTGGCCGCCGCGTACTTCGGTCTGCCCGGCAAGGACTGGCGGGCGGCGCTGCGGGCGAAGGACAAGGCGGAGATGCGGCGCCGGCTGGCCGCCGCCGGGGCCGACACGGTCCGGTCGGCCGAACTGGCCCCGGACCAGGACCCGGCCGCGCTCGACGCCCCGTATCCCTGCGTGGTCAAACCGCGGGAGGGGGTGGCCAGCGAGGATGTGGTGCTGGTCGAGGGCCCGTCCGAACTTGCCTTGCGCTGCAAGGAGATCCGGGACCGGCGTCCGGGTGCCTCGCTGGTCGTCGAGGAGTATCTGCCCGGCGAGCTGTACACCCTGGAGACGCTAGGAGACGGCACGCGCCGCCATGTCCTCGGCGGTTTCCACACCGAGGTGTCGCCTCCCCCGGTGTTCATCGAGGAGCGCCTCACGTTCGTCCCCGCGCATCCCGCGCCGCTCGTGGAGCAGGTGCTCGCGCAGCTCGACGCGCTGGGTGTCGGATTCGGGATCTGCCACACCGAGTTCGTGGTGCACGAGGGCCGGGCCCGCCTCATCGAGGTCAACTACCGCGCGATCGGCGACCAGTGCGATCTGCTGCTCGCCCAGCTCCTGGACATCCCGCTCTTCGAGCACGTCCTGCGGACCCACCTGGGCACGCCGCTGCCCGCCTCGCTCGGCGCGCGTACGGACGGCCGCGCCCGCCTGGAATACCCCTGCGCCACCCGCGCGGGAACGCTGACGCAGGCACCGTCCGCCCAGGACCTCTCCGTGGACGGCGTACATCTGACGTACCGGCCGCTGCGCGAGCTCGGCGAACGGCACGAGCTGTACGGGACGAACCGGGACTACCTCGGGGTGCTGCGGGCCATCGGGACCGATCAGGGGGCGGTGGACCGGGTGGTCGCCGGCTTCCTGGGCGGGCAGCGGTGGGAGATCACGGCGTGAGGGCGGTCGGGTCGGAGGCGCGGGTCGGCCGGCAGCGGTCGGCTGCGGAGACGGTGGGCACTGCTGGGGCGCCGCAAGAAGGTGACGAGGCCCAGGTCGAGCTGACCCTGCGCGTCCTCAGCGCGCTGCTGCGCGAGGACGTGGCGGGGCTGCGGACCCGCGGCGTGATCGTGCACCGCGAGGACGGGCCGTGGCTGCGGCTGCCCACGACGCCCTCCCCCGCCCGCGACGACGCCCTCCTCCTCCCCCTCACCGAGGACGGCTTCCAGAGCGAGTACGCGGCCCGGCTGCCGTATCTCGTACGGGAATCGGGCGGCGAGCAGCTCACCGGCCCGGACCGCATCCTGGCCGCCCTGAGCGAGCTCGCCGACCCCGTCGACCGTCCCGGCTTCGACGCGTTCGCCGCCGAGTGCCGCCAGACCCTGGCGACGATACGGCTGCACGCGCACACGCGCTCCGGCGTGCTGCGCGGCCTGACCACGCGATACGGCACGGATCCCGCCCGCTGGTCCGGACTCGCCCGCTCCCTCGCGTACGACACGCTCGCCGCGTATCTCGACCACCCCGTCTACCCGACCGCGCGCGGGCGCTCGGGCCTGAGCGAGGACCAACTGCGTTCGTACGCGCCGGAGTTCCACCCCACCTTCGCCCTGCGCTGGATCGCCGTCCCCGAGGAGTCCCTGACCTTGCGCGGCGACCTGCCCGCCGCATGGCCCACCCCCGGCGACCTCGGCCTGCCCCGGCTCGACGCCTCGCACGTGGCCCTCCCCGTGCATCCGCTCACCGCGGGCGAGCCCTTGCGCGAGGCGCTGCGCACCACCGGCCTCGACGCGCGCGCCGTCCTCGCCGGGCAGTCGTACGCCGACGTCGTCCCGACCCTCTCCATGCGCACCGTCGCCCTCACCGACGACCCGCGCACCCACCTCAAACTCCCGCTCGCCACCGCGACCCTGGGCCTGCGCAACCGCCGCACGATCAAGCCCGGCACGCTCGTCGACGGCGCCGCGGGCCAGCGTCTGACCGAGACGGTCATCGCCCGTGAACCCCGTTTCCGTGACGTGATCCTGCACGCCGACGAGACCACGTACGCCCATGCGGGCCACGAGCTGCTCGCCCTGCTCGTGCGCCGCTACCCGGCGGGGCTCGACGATGCCGTGGTCCTGCCGCTGGCCGCGCTGCTCGGCCAGGCACCCGGTGAGCGACTCCAGGCCCCCGGTGAGCGGCTCCTCATCGACCTCCTCGCCGACCGCTTCTACGCCGGTGACCCGCTCGAGCTCCTCGATGCCCTGCTCACGCTGCTCCTCGACTGGCAGACCACGCTCTTCGCGTACGGAATCGCCCTGGAGTCGCACCAGCAGAACATCTCGCTGGTCCTGGACACGCACGAAGGCCGCACCCGGCTCCGGCTGCTGTTCAAGGACAACGACGGGCCGCGGATCAACCTCGTACGGCTGCGGGAGCGGCTCGGTCGACACGCCCCGGACCCCGGCGAGTTCGACGACCCGCGCATCTTCAGCACCAGCGATGACGCGGTCACGGCCCTCTTCACCACGATCACCCTGCACCTGTGCGCGGGCGCGTACGCCTTCGGTCTCGCCCGCCACGGACGCGCCCCGCTCGATGCCCTGCTCGGTCTGGTCCGTACGCGGCTCGACGAAGCTGTCGCAGGGATGGAGGCGGACGCCGGTGCCGTCCTGAGGAAACACGTACTGGAGGCGGACCGGCTGCCCGTCAAGGCGATGGTCACCGCGGGCACGCTGCTCAGCAAGGAGCGTTCGGGCGCCGCGGACATCAACAAGCACTACACGTCCGGCCCCAACTACCTGCTGAGGGCCGCGCGATGACCGCGACGACCCCGTCCGTGCGGGCGGCCGGTGCGGGTCCGCGGCCCGAAGCGCTGGACCGCCGCCAGGTGCACGCCGTGGCCGGGTGCTACTTCGTGGCGTCGTTCGCCGCGCTCGGGCTGCCGCCGTATCTCACCGAGATCCTGCCGGGGCTCGGCGACGAGCACGCCCGCTGGGCCGGGCTGCTCTACGTCGTGCCGACCGTCTTCGGCGCGCTCGGCGCGCCCCTGTGGGGGCGGCTCGCGGACCGGTTCGGGCGCAAACGGCTGCTGCTGCGCGCCCAGCTCGGGCTCGCCCTCTCCTTCCTGCTCGCGGGATGGGCGGACTCGCTCGGGATGTTCACGGCGGCCCTCGTGCTGCAAGGCATCCTCGGCGGCACGTTCGCCGCGTCCAACGGCTATCTGGCGGCCGCTCTCGAAGGCCCCGGCCTGTCGAAGGCGCTCACCTTGATGCAGGGCAGCGCCCGCGCCGCGCTCGTCCTCGCGCCGATCGTGGTGGGCGCGCTCTCCCCGTGGCTCTCGCCGCACCGCCAGTACGCGCTGCTCGCGGTCCTGCCACTGGCCGCGGCGGCGATGCTGTGTCTGCTGCCGGAGCCCGCGCTCCCGCAGGCTTCCGACGAGGTGGCCGACACCGCCTCGCCCGACGGGCCCGCAGCGCCGCTGACAGCCCTGTACGCCTACGAATTCACCTTCGTCTTCTCGACCGTCATCTCCTTCCCGTATCTGATCTCCCTCGTCGAGGACCGAATACCGGGCGTCTCGCCGGTCGTCTCCGGGCTGCTCTTCGCCCTGCCGCACCTGTGCTATCTGCTGTGCGCCCTGCGGGTGCACGCCCGCTTCGTGGAACGTCCGCGCCTGGGCATCGCGCTCGGTTTCGGCTGTATCGCGCTCGGTCTCGCCGGTCACGGCGTGGCCGGTTCGCTCGCCGCCTTCACCGCCGTACGGCTGCTTCTGGGCGTCGGCCTCACCCTCGGCCTCGTCTGTCTGTCCGTCCTCGCCGCCGACTGCGCCAAAGGGCGCGCTCCCGGCGGGATGTTCGGCTCGCTCGAACTCGTCTCCAAGGGCGGCGCCGTCGCCGCCGGACTCGCCGCCGCCGCGGGCAACAGCCTGCTCGGTCCCACCGCGCCGGTGCTGACCGGCACCGCGGTCGCCCTGGGTACGGCGTGCGCCGTCGCGCTGCACGCCGCGTACCGCCGCTGACCCGACGCACACCCCCTTGTCCGCACCCTCCGCACCCCGCTGGAGACCTCGATGTCGCTGCCCACGGGCACCGTCCCCGCCACCCCCGTCGAACTGCCCAGCGCCGACCGGGCCGTGGCGCACACCCTCCTCAACTGCCTCCTGCGCGAGGTCTCCGGACCCGAACACCAGACGGCCGTCGCCGACGGCCGGCTGCTGCTGCGGCTGCCCCGCGCCGGGGTGCTGCTCCGGGTCGCCCTGCGCCGTACCTCGCTGCTCGGCGCCCACCGCTTCACCGGCCCCGTCCAGGTCCAGGAGGACGGCGGCTGGGTGGAGGCGGACTGGCGCCGTCTGGCCGAGTACACCGAGACCGAGCTGTCGCTGCGGACGGGGGTGCGCAACGAGGAGTTCCTCGACCAGGTCGCCTCCACCCACGAGGGCGTACGGTCCGCGCTCGGCGCCGCCGCGGCGCTCAGCACCGACCCGCCGCTCAGCACCGACCCGCCGCTCACCGCACCCGACGCGGGCGCCGTCCCTGGAACGGCCGCGTTCCTCGCCTCCGAGCAGTCCCTGCGCCTGGGCCACCGCTTCCACCCCACACCCAAGGCCCGCAGCGGCAATCCCGCCCACTGGGCCGCGTACTCCCCCGAGTCGGGCGCCTCGTTCCCGCTGCGGCTCCTCGCCGTACGGGAGCACCTGATCGCCGAGGAGACCGCGGAACCCGGCGCGGGCGCACCCCTCGACCGGCTCCACCCCGACGTGCCCGCCGGCTACCGGCTCCTTCCGGCCCACCCCTGGCAGCTGTCGATGCTGACCGACCACCCGGCGCTGCGGGCCGCCCGCGAGCGCGGCGACGTCGTCGACCTCGGGCCGAGCACGCGGCGCTTCGCGGCCACGGCCTCGGTGCGCACCCTCTTCGACGGGGACGCGTTCCTGAAGTTCAGCCTGAACGTGCGGATCACCAACTGCGTCCGCAAGAACGCCCGTTACGAGCTCGCGGGCGCCGTGGCCCTGACCCGTGTCCTCGACGGGGCGCTGGACGACCTCGCGGCCCGCTTCCCCGGCAGCGCGATGCTCCGCGAGCCCGCCTACCGCACGCTGGCGCTGCCCGGCGCCGACGGCACGCCCGACACGGCGCTCTTCGAGGGCTTCGGCGTGATCGTCCGCGAGGGCCTGTCGCGGCGGCTGCTGCCCGGCCTCACCCCGCTGCTCGCGGGCGCGGTGGCCGACGAGTACCCCGGCGGCCCGGGCCATGTGTCCCATCTCCTGGACGGCGCGGGCCCGGAGCGGGCGCTCGCCTGGTGGCGCGCGTATCTGCGGCTCCTGATCCCCCCGGTCCTGTCCGCGTACTTCGACCACGGGCTCGTCCTCGAACCGCATCTGCAGAACGTCCTCGTCTGCGTCGACGCCGACGGCCTGCCCGCCCAGGTCCTCTTCCGCGACCTGGAGGGCACCAAGCTGCTGCCGGGGCAGCACGCCACGACCCTGGCGGGCCTGCCGCCCGAGGTCGCGCAGCCGATGACGTACGACGCCCGGCGCGGCTGGGACCGCGTCGTGTACTGCCTGCTCGTCAACCACGTCAGCGAAATGCTGGCCGCCCTCGCCGATCTGCACCCGCAGTCGGAGCCCGCGCTGTGGGCCGAGGTCCGCGCCGTCCTGCGCCGCCACGCCGACCTGCACGGCTGCCCGCCCCGCCTCGCCGCGCTCCTCGCGGGCGTCCCGCTGCCCGCGAAGGCCAACCTCCTGACGCGCTGGGAACGCAAGGCGGACCGGGCCGCCGGCTACGTACCGCTGCCGTCACCACTCGCCGAGGACGTCCACCCGTCGGGCGCCTTCGCCCCGCACGATCCCTGGAGCACCCGATGACCGCCGCACCCACCGCTGCCGTAGCCACCCCCGCCACACCCACCGCTGCCGTACGCGACCGCATCGAGTCGCTGCCACCGTCGGAACTCCCCGCGTATGTCTACGACTTGGACGCCTTGCGCGCCCATGCCCGCACCGTCCGCGCCTCCCTGCCCGGGCAGGTCGAGCTCTATTACGCGGCGAAGGCGAACCCCGAGCCGGAGATCCTGACCGCGCTCGGCGCGCACGTGGACGGGTACGAGGTCTCCTCGGGCGGTGAGCTGACCCATGTGGCCAAGGCGGTCCCGGGCCGCGCGCTCGCCTTCGGCGGGCCGGGCAAGACGCCCGCCGAGATCGTCACCGCGCTGGAGCTGGGCGTGCGCCGCTTCCATGTGGAGAGCGCGTACGAACTCCATATGCTGGCCGCGCTCGCCGAGCGGACGGTCCCCGGCGCCCGCCCGGGCGTCCTGCTCCGCCTCAACCTGCAGCTGCCGTCCGACTCCCTCGAAAGCAGCGCGCTCGCGATGGGCGGCCGCCCGACGCCGTTCGGCCTCGATCCCGCCGAGGCCGACCCGCTCGTACGGCTCCTGACCGACGGCACGTATCCCCACCTCGAACTCCTGGGTGTGCACGCCCACTTGGCAAGCGGCCTCGACGCGCCCCGGCTGCTCGCCCTGGCCTCGTCGGTCATGACCCAGTCCCTGGACCTGGCCGCGCGGCACGGGGTGCGCCTCAAGGAGATCAACGTGGGCGGCGGCATGACCGTCGACTACGCCCGCCCTGACGACCGCTTCGACTGGACGGCGTACGGGCACGGCCTCAGCACCCTCCTCGCCCCGCACCCGGGCCTGACGCTGCGCATCGAGCCGGGCCGCGCGCTGACCGCGTACTGCGGCTGGTACGCGACCGAGGTGCTCGATGTGAAGCGCAGCCACGGCGAGGAGTTCGCGGTGGTGCGCGGCGGCACCCACCATCTGCGCACCCCGGCCACGAAGGGCCACGACCAGCCCGCCACGTTCCTGCCGAGCGCCCGGCCCTGGCCCCACCCATGGCCCCGCCCTTCAGCGGGGCTTGACCGCATCACGCTCGCCGGGCAGCTCTGCACGCCGAAGGACGTCCTGGCACGGAACGTCCCGGTGCCCGCCGCGCTGCGGGCGGGCGACCGGGTGGCGTTCGGGCTTGCGGGCGCGTACGCGTGGAACATCTCGCACCACGACTTCCTGATGCACCCGCGGCCGACGTTCCACTTCCTCAAGGAGGGCTGATACGGGGGATGGCGCGGGTGGTCAGACGGCGTGCCGCCCACCCGCGTCCAGCAACGCGGCAGCGGTGAACAGCTCGACCCCCACCGTGATCGCCGACTCGTCCGCGTCGAAGTCGCCCTGGTGGAGATCGCAGGAGCTGCGGTCGCCGGGGCGGCGGACGCCGAGGCGGGCCATGGAGCCGGGGACGTGCTCCAGATACCAGCTGAAGTCCTCACCGCCCAGGCTCTGCTCGGTGTCCTCGACGGAGAGCGGACCGCGGCGTGCCACCATCGCGTCGCGCAGCAGATCGGTCACGGCCGGATCGTTGACGACCGGCGGGACACCGCGGATGTAGTTGATCACGGACTTGGCGCGGTGCAGGTCGGCGACCTCCTGGATCGCCGCGTGCACCAGGTCGGGCGCGCTGCGCCACGCGTCGAGATCCAGGCACCGTACGGTCCCGGACAGTTCGGCGTGCTGCGGGATCACGTTGGGCGCATGCCCCGCCTCGATCCGGCCCCAGGTGACCGCGAGCCCGGCGCGGGCGTCGATCCGGCGCGCGACGATCGCGGGCACGTCGGTGGCGACACGGGCCGCGGCGGTCACCAGGTCGGTGGTCAGATGCGGGCGCGCGGTGTGCCCGCCGGCCCCGTCGAGGGCGACCTCCAGACGGTCGCACGCCGAGGTGATGGCCCCGTGCCGCAGCCCGATCTTCCCGGCGTCGACCTTCGGATCGCAGTGCACGGCGATGATCTTCCCGACCCCGTCGAGCACCCCGGACGCGATGGCATCGGTGGCGCCGCCCGGCAGCACCTCCTCGGCGGGCTGGAACAGCAGCCGCACCGGACGCGGCAGCTCCCCCTTGGCGTGCAGCCCGGCGAGGACGAGCCCCGCGCCGAGCACGGCGGTGGTGTGAACGTCATGCCCGCACGCGTGCGCCCGGTCCGGCACGGTGGACCGGTACGGCGCCTCGGTCTTGGTGTCCGGAATCGGCAGCGCGTCGATGTCCGCCCGCAGCGCGAGCATCGGCCGTACGCCGTCCCACGCACCGATGTCGCATACGAGCCCGGTCCCCGTGTCGAGCACACGCGGCACAAGCCCCGCCTGCTCCAGCCGCCGCTTCAGCGCGGCCGTGGTCCGGAACTCCTGATTGCCCAGCTCAGGGTGCATGTGCAGATCACGCCGAAACGCGATGAGCTCGGCACGCAGCCCCTCGGGCAGCGTGCCGGGCAGACTTGCCGCGGCTGCGGAGTCACCCTCTGGGGTGTCGGTCGTACGGGACATCACTTGGTTCACCCTCGCAAGCGTAAGGCGATGCAAGGGGCAACTAAGCCTCGATCAACAAAACTTCAGCCAGATTGACGTAAGAAAATCAGCCGGGTTGCGCATGGCGACCCCCGCGGAGGGGTATGACAGCCTGTTTGCCTTTGGCCGCGCTAGGTGAGATCGCCCTGGTGGAGGGCGGTGATGAAGGTGCGCCAGGCGGTGGGGGTGAAGGGGATGGCGGGGGCGGTGGGGGTTTTGCTGTCTCGGACGGGGATGTGGGTGCCGGGGTGGGTGTCGTTCACTTCGAGGCATTGGCCGCTCTCGCCGCCGCTGTAGGACGACTTGCGCCAGCCGGGCAGAACCGAGGCGTCCGGGATGGTCACGTGCTCACGCATGCTCGTACTCCTTCGCGGCGGACTTGATCAAGGCCAGAGAGGCGCCGTGCGAGAGCGCGTCCCCCAAGGCGTGATCGTATGCCGCCTGGCACGCACTCACAGCGGAGGGGACTTCGAGCACCCGCCCCACACTCAAGCCTTCCACGTACGCGACCGGAGGCAGGTCGTCGAACCACATCAGTGACACGACGCCCTCCATCAATGCGTGCAGCCCGCCGGCAAACGGAAGCACATGAACCCGGATCCGGTCATGCTCCCCCAACTTGGCGATGTGACAAAGCTGTTCGCACATCACGGCCGGGCCGCCGACAGGACGGCGCAGAACCGCCTCATCCAGCAGTGCCCAATAGACCGGGCTGTGGAAATCACGCAGGATCCGACCGCGTTGAAGACGTGTGACAAGGAGCTTGTCACGTTCGTCGGCAGTCTTCGCGGGGAAGCCGGAGCCGAGGACGGCCCTGGCATACGCCTCGGTCTGAAGCACCCCCGGCACCAGCTTGGGGCCATATACGCGGATCACGGTGGCCTGGCGCTCCAGCTCCAGCGCCTCCGCGAAATGCTCCGCGACGCGGCCCTCCCCGAGCGTGGGCAGAAACCGCACCAACACCCCACCCGCACCCAGCACTTCATCCAAGCGCCGCGCATCCTCGGCATCCGGCCGCCGCCGCCCACCCTCAATATGCGCGATATGCGTACGTGACATGACCGCCCGCACGCTCAACTCCTCCTGCGAGAGCCCCGCGGCCTCACGCCGGCGCCGCAACTCCCTCCCGTACTCCTGACGGGACTGCGGGCTGTCCTGGATCGCCATGCCGACCAACTCCCGGATGTGCGGATGCCGTTGTCACACGCAAACCACTACCGAGAGTAAGGCGGGCCGCCTCAGTGTGTGAGCGAATCAGCACGCAGAGCGAGAGGTGGACGGCAGTGATGCACGAGACGGGCGCGTACGTCGCGCACACCGGCACGGACGTATACGGCCCCGGGAAGGTCATCGGCGTCGAGGGCGAATGGCGCCGGGTGCGGTTCGTGTACTTCGTGGCCAGCATCGATGCGGCGGATCTGCGGGCCGCGCCGGAGGAGGAGCAGGCGCAGGTGCGGGAGTGGCTGCGCCTCAAGTCCGAGCGCTACGGCGGAGCCTGGTGAAGCCGCCCACCCGACTACTCGAAGTAGCCATCCGCATACGGAAGTTGCTGTACGGTGATCGCAAATCGGCCCCCGTGCTGGCTGGCACCAGCGGCGAGGGCCTTCACCTCGAGTGGCTATCCCTAGGAGCACCCGAAATGCTTCGTCATGCTATCCCGCCTGCCCGCTTCTTCTCCCAGGTCCCGAACGAAATCCTCCGCCATCCACGGCTCTCGTCGGACGCGGTACGCCTCCTGACCTGGCAACTCTCCCTCCCGGAGGGCGACAACTCCCCCCTCTCGAAAACCGCCGCCCAGGCCGGCATCGGGCGCGCCTCCTTCGCCCGCGCCAAGCGGGAGTTGAAGGCGGAGGGCTACCTCCACGAGTGGCGCGAGCAGTGCGGACGCGGCCGCTGGGGGACCCGCCAGCTGGTCTCGAACGTGCCGCTGAGCGCGACGGAGGCTGCGGGCTTACGGGACGGCGGCGGCGAGCCCGGCACCCACGAGCACGTCGCCCCCGCCGACGTACATCCGACCGCCCTCCCACCGACTGCGCTGTCCCCGACCGTCGGTGAGCCGACTGCCCGGTCCGTCGGCAGTCATCCAAGCGAAGACCTACCGGACAACACCTCCAACCCTCCGCGCGCAGCAGCCGCCGAACTCCTTTCCACCCTCGGCGACTTGGACAGACGCCTGGCCCGAATCCCACGCGGCATACAGGACGAACTCACCGCACACCTCGCCGCGTGGCTCACCGCGGGCCACACCCCGGACGCCGTACGCGAACACATCACCCTCAGCCTCCCCTCCACCGGCCGCCCAGTCCTCCGCCCCGGCGGCCTCCTCCGCTACCTCCTCAGGGATGTGTCACCGGTGCGCGTACGGGCCGAGCCCCGGGTGGCCTCGATGCGCGAATGCGCGAGCAGTACCCACGTCCAGCCCTTGCTCTTCCGCCCTATCGCCGACGAGACCCACTGCGGGGCATGCCGCACTGCCCAAGCCACAACTCAGCTCCCTGACACCAACGGCCCGCAACTCGGTGCGCTTGCGGTGCGGGCAGCGTTGCGGGGCTACTGATGAGCCGCGGATACCGAACCAGCTGGAAGGTCCCGCCCGAACACCGCGAGGACCCTGCCTACCGGGCTACCGGACGACGCATGGACTTCGCTCAGGCCGCGTACGAGCGGCGGGCGGTCCTCGGGTGGGATGTGGCGGAGCTTGCTCGGCGCGCCGGCATGACGGAGGCCGAGATCGAGTCCATCGAGGAGAGCGGGGTAGAACCCACCCTCGAACTGATCGAGCGACTCGCGGCCGCACTGGAATCCGGCGCACGCATTGATCCGGGACACACCCCGGAATTCCGTTTCGAGGAACGGGCCGCGTAGCGGCTCCGCTTCCTCCACGGACTCGGATGGATTCCCGGATCAGGAGATTCCTCGGACTGCCAGCCGTCGGGCGGACACTCAGGCTGCTTGGTGGTGCGGAGTGAGTTCGATCGTCAGCTCTGCATCGAGGGCGCGCGCCAGGCGGCGCAAGAGCGGGATGGTGGGCACGGTGCCGCCGCCTTCGATCCGGGAGATCTGGGGCTGCTTCATCCCGCAGCGTTCGGCGAGCTCGGTCTGGGACAAGCCCAGGGCCGTCCGCCGGTCGTAGACGAGCTGGCCGAGGTCGTGGGCCAGTTCGGCCTCCTCGTACAGGCGGTCGTACTCGGTGTTCTCCTCCACGGACTCGCCAAGGAGCTTGCGGTGGCGGCGGGTCTTCCACTCGGCGTGGTTCACAGCAGTTCCTCCTTGATCGGGCGACTGTAGATGTTGTGCTCGGAGGCCGGCGCATGGCTGGCCTCGCATGCGGCCTGGACCGCGCGGGCCCGGTCGACCTCGGCCTTCTCACGCATCTTCGTCTTGCGGAAGACGGTCAGCAGGACGACACGTCGACCGGGTGCGAGCCAGTAGGTGACGCGCTGCGCATTCTCACCGAGATCGAATCGCAACTCGCGGACCTTGCCACCGAGATGACGGCTATAGGGCTCGCCGAGGGTGGTCGCGTTCTCGGCGAGGCGGTCGACCTTCTGTTCGGCTATCACGTAGTGGTGGGCGGGTAGGTTCTCCAGCCAGAGGCGGACCTCGGGCTCGATCTCGATGGTGTACCGCTCACCGGTCATACCTTCGATGCTATATAGCTTAGGTGTTATATGCCAGCGGTTCCCGCAGGAGCCCTGAGGGATTGCCTACGCGGGGGTTGGGGGACCTTGGGCCGGGGTCCTGTCCGGTGCGGGACCGGTCGCGCTCCGGAGGGCGTGACGCTGCGCGGGGCTGCAGCGGTGCGGGCGGCGCCGCAGGGCTGCTGATACCCCTCTGCTTCGAGGACCCGACCAAGAGGGCGGCGGGCGGTCACACTCTGCGGAATGCCACGACGCAGCCACCAGCAGTTATGACCCAATGGGGAAATATCAACTCACAGTCGAGATCATGTCCACTATTGCTGCGGCCCCCAGGAATCCACATGCACCCCTTATCAGGGCCGGACTGAAGCCTCGGCCAGGAGCGAAGGGGCCGCGATTCATGGCGAACTCATGGATTCTGTAAGCCGCATCGCGCACGTTGAAAACCACAACAAGGCAGGCGACTGCGAACAGGCCGTCACGCAAGAGAGTCAAGCAACCCACCCCTCGAACCCGCAGGTCAGCGAGTAGCGGGCAACAGCTTGACCATTGCACGCCACAAGTGTCCATGGGTCCTGACACCCATGTCGCTTGCACAGCGGCACTCGGCGGGTGTGCCGCCCAGGGTGGTCACACCCCCTGCACACCGCTCCCCTGCTCCGTCCCCAGCCCCTGCGGATCTGCCTGGCGAGCCAGCTCCCGGTCCAGGGGCTGGGGCCAGTGGGTGGGGAGGTCGGCGTCCATGGTGGCGGTGCGGGCTGCCAACGGTGGGGTTTGGGCGGGGGTGCAGACCAAGGCGACTGTGGCGTACAAGGCGCGTAGGCGGCGTTGGACCTGGAGGGACGTCGTGCCGAAGTGGCGGATTTCGTCCGTGCCGATGCAGACGTAGTCCGTCCAGGAGCGGGTGCGGCAGGTGAAAGCGCCGGTCGTGGGTGGGGGTGTGGCCGCGAGTCGTGGAGCGAGGAGGACCAGGAGGTCCTCGATGTGGTCGAGGGCCTGGACGGCGCGGCCCGGGTCGTTGATCGCGGGTGAGAGGGCTTTGAGGGCGATGTCGACCAGGGCGCGGAGGGCGCCGGCGGGGTCGGTGGCCGCGCTCGGGGTCTCGCCGAAGAGGAGGCAGCGTACGAGGGTGTCGCGGTCGACCTTGTCGGCGGGTCCGTACACGTGGAAGAGCGGGGCTTCGAGAGCGATGAAGTCGCCCGTGACCGGGACGAGTTCGAGTTCCACGCCCCAGCTGCGGGCGTGGGAGGCCAGGCGGTCGCTGTCGAAGGCGAGGAGGACCTGGCCGCTGTAGGGCGGGGTGCCCAGGCGGAGGGTGGTGTGCGGTAGTTCGGTGCGGGTGGCCGGTGAGGATGCCTCAGGGGCTTCCGGCCCGCCTGGCCCCACCGATGCTTCCGGTGCTACGTCGGGGAAGTTGCGCAGAACCGCCTGCCGCCCCTGAGCCGCCAACGACCGCAGCAAATAACCCGAGTTGAGAACTCCCGTCACCCGCGTGACCAGCGCGAGGAAGAGGACCGCGCAGCAGACCGAGAGGCCGATCGCGCAGAGGACGGACAGGAGCGGGCGGTAGTCCTCCTCGCGTACGGCGAGGCGTACGGAGACGAGCAGGGTGTAGACGAACGTGGCGAGGAAGAGGCCGATGGACCAGCGCATCACCGGGTCCTGGCGGAGGATCGGCACGATCCGCACGGAGAGCTGGGCCGCGCCGAACTGCATGGCCAGGGTCAGCGCGGTGAAGACGAGGCCGGTGAGCGTGATCATGCCGCCCGCGATGGCGCTCAGCAGGTTGGACATCGCGCTGTCGTCGATCTCGACGAAGAGCACGCCGCCGACGTCGCCGTCCCCGAGGACGAGGTGGCGGTCGATGAAAGGAAGCAGCCAGGAGAGGAAGAGGGCCAGCACCAGCATCACGAGCGGGATCCGCCAGACCGGGAGCAGCCGCAGCCGCCTGCGGGTCAGGTACCAGTGCCAGCCCCGGTCGGACATGCCGGTCATTGCGACGCCCACTCTCCACGGTTACGCCCTGCGGTCACCGGGGTGATCCTCGCGTACGGGGTGGGTGTGCAGGGGGCGGCACGCGGGGAGGGGGCGACTGCGGGCACCCGCTCCTGGAGAGCGGGTGCCCGTGTGGTGGGGACGTGGCGGGGCTTGCGGTCAGGCGCGGGGGCAGATGTACGCCGACGGTGTCGAGATCCAGTCGCTGCTGATGACCCCGTTGGTGTTCATCCACTGCACGCGGACCGTCGCGCGGACGGTCCTTCGAGGCGATGAACCGCACGAGAACGTGTCACTGCGGTCGACATCCTGGTAGGGCTCCCAGGACGAATCCGTGGGCGCGGAGCGGAGGGTTTCCCAGCCGGCACCCCAGTTCTGCTCCAGCAGCACGTCGAGGACTCGGACCTGGTAGCTGCCCCCGTTGGCGGTGTCGGTCACCCGGGCGTGCGCGTTGAAGACGCCGGTGGAACCCATCTCGAGGTTGGCGCAGCGGACGACCTCGCTGCCCACGCACTCGTGCTCGATCTGGGTGGCGGACGCCGGTGCCGCAGACAGCATGGTGACCCCGAGCGCGGAGCCGACGACGGCCGTCAGGCCGCTCATGAACTTTCCGTTCTTTCGCATGGCAGGAGAGTGGCGGGCGGCGTCGGTGGAAAGTTGCAGCAACCTGCAGCCGCAGGCGGTTGCGGGCAGGTCAGGCGGTGGTCCCGCTCAGGCGTTCGCGGAGACGGACCCCCGCCACGAAGCGGGTCGGGGCGTCGAGGAGGTCGAGGATCACAGCCACCTCCGTCCGTACCGTACGGACGCTCAAGTCGAGACGGCGGGCGATCTGCTCGTCCGACGAGCACGTGAGCATGAGCGCGACAACGCGGCGCTGGCGATCGGTGAGGCCGTCCGCGAGTGGCACCTCTTCGGCGCACGGGTACGTCGTCGCGCGCACCGCATCCCAGTAGTGGCGGGCGGCGGCCATGCACGCGGCGTCCCGTACGACGATGACGGTCGTCTGATTGCGGACGGTGGGGCCTTCGAGGAGCACCTCGACCCCGTCGACAATCTTCATCTCCACCGGCGCGTGCCCGAAGAAGTAGACCTCCGGGTCCTCGCCGGACAGCACGAGCCGTACCTCCGGGCTCAGCCCGTCGCGGTGCCACACGCTGACCATCCGCAGGCCCGCCTCCATCGCGAACGTATTGTTCGGGAGGGTCACGGCGAGCTGCGCCACGGAACCGGTGGGTCTGACGGAGTCGAGGGTGCGCCAGGACGGGACCTCACGGGCGATGTTCCGGTTGATCTCCTGCCCGCCCCGCCCGAGCATCCGTGCGGCGACCGGCTGCCCACGCTCCAACGCCCGTACCACCCGCAGCCGTTCGACCTCCAGCCGCGTCACCGCCTCCGTCACCCGCAGCCGCGACGGTCCGGAGAACCGCCCCCCATCGGCGAACGCCGAGAAGTCCTGCTCAGGCAGCGCGCGCTGGTCCACCGCTCCCCCTCCGGTACACCCCGGCCGGTGGCGAAACGGCCGTCATCTCGGGCGGAATGCTAGCGCTCTGTTTCGCCTCCCGGCACGCGACCGATTCGATGCCCTCTCCGGCTAGGAGGCACTCGTCAGGCGCTCGCGGAGGCGGACGCCCGCCACGAAACGGGTCGGGGCGTCGAGGAGGTCGAGGATCACAGCCACCTCCGTCCGTACCGTACGGACGCTCAAGTCGAGACGGCGGGCGATCTGCTCGTCCGACGAGCACGTGAGCATGAGCGCGACGACGCGGCGCTGGCGATCGGTGAGGCCGTCCGCGAGAGGCACCTCTTCGGCGCACGGGTACGTCGTCGCGCGCACCGCATCCCAGTAGTGGCGCGCTGCGGCCATGCACGCGGCGTCCCGCACGACGACGACGGTCGTCTGATTGCGGACGACGGGCCCTTCGAGGAGCACCTCCGCCCCATCGACGATCTTCATCTGCAACGGCCCGTAGCCGAAGAAGTAGACCTCCGGGTCCTCGCCGGACAATACGAGCCGCACTTCCGGGCTCAGCGCGTCGCGGTGCCACACGCTGATCATCCGGAGACCGGAGTCCATCGCGAACGTGTTGTTCGGGAGGCTTACGGCGAGTCGCTCCACGGAACCGCTGATGTTGACGGAGTCGAGGGTGCACCAGTCCGGGACCTCGCGGATGAGGTTCCGGTTGATCTCCTCGCCGCCTCGTCCGAGGACACGCGCGGCGACCGGCTGCCCACGCTCCATCGCCCGTACGATCCGCAGCCGTTCGGCCTCCAGGCGCGTCATCGCCTCCGTCACCCGCAGCCGCTCCGGGCCGGATTTCCGCACGGAATCGGCGAACACCGAGAAGTCCTGCTGAGGCAGCACACGCTGGTCCACCGCTCTCCCTCCGGTACACCCCGGCCGGTGGCGAAACGGCCGCTATCTCGGGCGGAATGCTAGCGGTCTACTTTCCGTCGAGGGGCGTAACCGGGATCTCCGTGCAGCCTGATCGTGGAGGGCGACCATTCGCCCAACTCTCGGAGTGAGAAGGCTTGTCGGCGCACCCGCGTCAGGTGACCGACCAGCCCGTCACCTCCCGGTACGCGGCGAAGCCTCGATCCGTGGAGGCGAATCGGATCGATTCCCCTCCCGGCTCGGGAGACGTCCAGCAGGTCTCTCGTCCCAGGATCTCGGCCCAGTGGTCCGGCGACACGATGCGTACGCCGTCGTTGTTCATCGGTTCCCGGCACGCGAACAGTTCGATGAACCCGCTGACCAGGAGAGACTCGATGGTGCGCCGCGCACGCTCCTGCACTTCGGGAGGCGAGCAGGGACCGCCAACGGCACTTGCTTCCAGGGCAGCCTCCCAGAGCCCGGTGTAGTCCTCGACGCCGAGCCACAAGAGGGTGCTCTCCAACCGGTCCACTATCCGCTCCACGAGTTCAGGGATTCCGGCGACGGGGAGCCCACGATCGCGACCTCAGTCGCCGAAGAACCACAGGTATAAGCCCTGCCCATCGAGAACGGTCAGCGCCAGTCCGGTGAGTTCTTGTGCGCACTCGTCCGTCAGCACACTTGGTGGCAGGCGCGGAATCTCGTTCAACAGCGTCGCCACTTGCCGGGAGTTGAACATGGTGTCCGCGTACGGCAGGAGATGTCCGAACATCGGGAAGGCCGACTGATCGAGTCCGCCCAGCTCCGGGCTCCATTCCACGCCGTGCCGCGCGCGGACCTGGATCACGCCGCTCTCACTGAGGATCTGGACGGTGAGCATCGGGCGAGGCTACCGAGAGGTCGGTCGACAGCGCGAGACGGTCAGCAGGCCACCTGTTCGTTGATTTCGCGGCGCCCCATCACCTTCCCGCTACTAGTCATGAACTCGCCCGCTTCAAGTTTCCTGGACTTCAGAAGGTCCAAGCTGACCGAGGCCTCTCGCTCTCTGCCTGATTCCGGACCTCCACCCTCCCGGACGTGCAGATAGAAGCTCTGCGGAATATCCTCCCGCAGCATCGTGACCTCACGCTCGAAGCTCTGGCGCCCGCCAATGGTGAACACGCCGTCCGCCGCGCGCTTGCTGGAGGGGCGATCTGCCTTCCACAAGCTTGTGTACGTCAGCTTTCCTTCGGCCTTGGTCATCTTGATGATCTCCGCACTCAGCACTTCGGAGTCCGGGCACACCGGGTACGCCACCTCGATCGTGCCGTCACCTTTCAGGCGATACCCGAAGTCGATGCGTTCGGCCTGCGCGTGGCATGCACTGAGCATGAGCGGCACGACAGAGACGCTGATCAGCCACCTGGAACGTCGCCACACCGACAACTGACTTCACCGTCCCGTCCTGAGTAACTTCCCTGCTCAGGGACGCTGATCGGCGACCGTAGCGACACCCGTATGCAGCGTCAAGACTGCTGGTCCGTCGGATGACTTCTCACACGGTCTTGAATCCTTCAGGCCAGTTGTTCTTGTCCAACAACGCTAAATACGGGGAGTCCGCGACCAGTTGAGCCATCTCGCGCAGGCGGTGCCAGTACTCGGGAGCGTCCGCTTCGCCGACACGGGCACGACTCGATCGAGGCGGGCCATGCAGCGAAGACCCGGCCCGTTCGCGGTCACGGGTAGGGTCTGCCTACCCGTCGGCAGGCACACGGCGTGCCGGCAGACAAGGATCCGTGGCCGCTCCTGGAGGGGCATTTCACCGTGGTCGGACGCCCGTGCATAGCCGTTTTGTTCGCGGCAGCGCTGCTCACCGGCTGCTCGACGAGCAGCGGCACTGACGCTGACGCCGCGTCCAGCACGCCCCCGCCCCCGTGTACGACGTCCGAGTGCGAGGCGTACGACGAGGGTTTCGCCCGGGGTGAGGAGGCGTTGAAGAGCGGCGAGCGGATCGAGGTTCCGCCCGGGTTCGACGGGACGGCCTCCGACGACAGCGCCCTGGGTGCGGTGCAGGCTGACCGGAGGGTGGCCGAGTACGCGTGCGGCCAGTGGGTCCGGGAGGCGGACTACTTCGGGGCGGAGCGCGAGGCGTATAGGACGGGATGCCTGGACGGAAGTACGCCGATGCTGGACGGGCACCCCAACCGGTACAAGTACGAGCGCGGACAGTGAACCGCTGAGACGTGGAGATCGCGTTCGCGGAGCAGCTTTCCTGGTGGTGGGAACACCAGGGTCGATGCACTCCCCCGTACGCCGGCCATTTCCCGCCAGCATGGTCACCATGGACTCACGCACAACCTTGATCACCGGAGCCACCCAGGGCCTGGGCCGCGCCATCGCGCTCGACCTCGCCGCCCGCGGGCAGACCGTTCTGTTGCACGGGCGCGATCAGCGCCGTCTGGATGCCGTTGCGGGAGAGATCCGGGCGGGAGCGCCGGGGGCGACCGTCCGTACCTACCTCGCGGATCTCGCCGACCTCGATCAGGTCCACGCGCTCGCCGACCGGGTGCGCGCGGACGAGCCGCGGCTTGACGGGCTGGTGAACAATGCCGTTGTCGGGGGCGGTCCCGAGCCGTATGTCCGGCAGCTCAGCCGACAGGGACACGAGCTGCGCTTCGCCGTCAACCACCTTGCCCCGTACGCGCTGGTCCGCGGCCTGCTGCCGCTGCTGACCGCGTCGGCGCCGGCGCGCGTCGTCAATGTGGCCTCGATCGGGCAGGAGGCCATCGATCTGGGCGATGTCATGCGGGAGCGGGAGTACGAAGGGCTGAGTGCCTACTGCAGGAGCAAACTCGCGCTGATCATGGCCACGTTCGAGCTGGCCGAGGAGCTGGAGGGGACGGGTGTCACCGTGAACGCCCTGCATCCCGCGCATCTGATGGACACGGCCGCGGTGCGTGCCTATGGCCTGACTCCTGCGACGACGGTCGAGGAGGGGATGCGGCCGACCGTGCGCCTGCTCGTCGACCCCGGTCTGGGTTCCACCACCGGCCGCTACTTCGACCAGTTCTCGGACGTCCGGGCTCATGAGCAGGCGTACGACAGGGAGGTGCGGCGGCAAGTGATGGCGCTGACGCGGGTGTTGTGCGGCGGTCCCGAGCCGGCCTGAGCCTCAGGCCGTCCCCACCGACCGCAACCGGTGGACATCCCGCGCCGTCCCCGTCACCCCCGCCAGGAATCCCTCCGCCCGCGGCGACGCGTGCGATGTCAGCCACGTCGGGTCGATGTCGCAGACCGCGACCTCCACGCCCGTGCCCGCCAGGGCGAGGGGAAGGGTGTGGACCACCGTCGAAGGGAAGCTCAGGATGCGGTGGCCTATCGGGCCTCTGCGGGCGATGAGTTCGAGGGGGAGGTCCGGGCGGACGATTTCCAGGCCTGTGACCGTCGCCAGCTCGTGGAGTTTTTCGACGGATTCGCGGCGGTGGGCGAAGTAGCGGGTCACGCCGTGGGTCCTGGCGAGGGTGCGGACCGCGGTCAGGTAGTGGCCGGGGTCCACGACACCCGTTTCGACCAGGGACGTGCCGACGAGGTCCGCGCCCTTCGTGATGCGGGGCGGGCCGAAGCGGGTGCGGGTGAAGAGGAAGTCGTTCGGTACGAGCGTGATGCCCTCGGGGGCCTCCGATAGTGGCATGGAGGAGAAGATCGAGACCTTGCGGGCGCGGGACGGGGTCAGGCGGTGGCGGGTGGCCGAGGCGAACGGGGCGAAGGCCAGGTCGCGGGGGCCGCGGCGGCCGCCCTTGCGGTGCCAGCGCACCAGGCGTTCGCCGCCCGCGAGTTGGGCGAGGAACTCCATCGTGGCGGTGCCGTCGTCCACGACCACGTACTCGCGGGCCCGGGTCAGGGTCAGGAGCAGCTGGACGTAGCGCGAGAACGGGTCGCCGATGACGATGCGGTGCGAGGCGCGCAGGAGGGACGTCAGGCCGCCGATCGTGCGCAGGGGGGCCGTGGATCCGCCGCGGGCCTCCTCCCAGCGGACCGAGTGCCCCTCGTCGCGGGCGAGTTCGGCCATGCGGCGCAGTTGGCCGCGGGTCATCGGGTCGGTCGGGGACAGCACGATGACGGTGAGAGGAGCGGAGTGCGCACAGGTGTGGGCCCACTCCAGGACGTTCAGGAGCTGGACCGGGCTCTCGACGAACGCGAGCGTCGAGTCCGGTGTGGGGGCCGGGGCCGCCGCACCCGGGGTGGTGGGTGCGGCGGGCCCGTTCGGGGTGGGCATCAGAGGGTCAGACCGCGACCGGCTCACGGTCGCCCGCGTCGGCGACGACGCCGGAGACCCGGCGCAGCTTCTTCATCGGGCCGAGCTCGGACTCGTAGACCTTCTTGATGCCGTCGCCGAGGGAGGCCTCGATGGTGCGGATGTCACGGACGAGGCGGCTCAGGCCCTGCGGCTCCACGGAGGCGGCCTGGTCGGAGCCCCACATCGCGCGGTCGAGGGTGATGTGGCGCTCGACGAAGGTGGCGCCGAGGGCGACTGCGGCGAGGGTGGTCTGCAGGCCCGTCTCGTGGCCGGAGTAGCCGATCGGGACGTTCGGGTACTCGGCCTGCAGGGTGTTGATGACGCGGAGGTTGAGCTCCTCGGCCTTCGCCGGGTACGTCGACGTGGCGTGGCAGAGCAGGATGTTGTCCGAGCCGAGGACCTCCACGGCGTGGCGGATCTGGCGGGGAGTGGACATGCCGGTCGAGAGGATGATCGTGCGGCCGGTCGAACGGAGCGCGCGCAGGAGTTCGTCGTCCGTCAACGACGCGCTCGCCACCTTGTGGGCGGGGAGGTCGAACTTCTCCAGGAAGGCGACGGCCTCGGTGTCCCACGGGGAGGCGAACCAGTCGATGCCGCGCTTCTTGCAGTGCTCGTCGATGGCCCGGTAGTCGGTCTCGTCGAACTCGACGCGGTGGCGGTAGTCGATGTACGTCATCCGGCCCCAGGGGGTGTCGCGCTCGATGTCCCACTGGTCGCGCGGCGTGCAGATCTCGGGGGTGCGCTTCTGGAACTTGACCGCGTCGCAGCCGGCGTCGGCGGCGACGTCGATCAGCTTGAAGGCGTTCTCGAGGTCACCGTTGTGGTTGATGCCGATCTCGCCGGTGACGTAGACGGGGCGGCCGGGGCCCGCGGTCTTCTTGCCGAGGGTGCGCAGACGGGAGGTGCTGGAGTTGGAGCTCATGGCAGGTCGTTCCTAACTGGTGTGCGGTGTAAGGGAGTTCATGGGCCGCCGGGTAGGTGCGGCGGCCTCGTTCAGAGGGCGGGGTCCGGTCGCAGGGACGGGCCCAGGAGCCAGGTCGCGATCTCGCGGATCGCGCCGTCGCCGCCGTCGTGCGCGGTGACCGCGCGGGCGGCGTCGCGTACGACGTCGTGGGCGCTCGCGACGGCCACGGGCCAGCCGACGAGGCCGAAGCAGGGCAGGTCGTTGACGTCGTTGCCGACGTAGAGCACGCGCTCGGGCGCGATGCCCTGCTCCTCGCACCACTGCTTGAGCGCGAGGTCCTTGCGGTCGATGCCGTGCAGCACGGGGAGCTTGAGCTTCCGGGCGCGGGCGGCGACCACAGGGTTCTGTTCCGTGGAGAGGATCAGCAGCGGGATTCCGGAGTTGCGGAGCGCCGCGATGCCGAGTCCGTCGCCGCGGTGCACGGTGACGAACTCCTTTCCGTCGGAGTCGATCAGCACCCGGTCGTCGG
This sequence comes from Streptomyces sp. NPDC050418, assembly GCF_044458745.1. Taxonomy (NCBI): domain Bacteria; kingdom Bacillati; phylum Actinomycetota; class Actinomycetes; order Kitasatosporales; family Streptomycetaceae; genus Streptomyces; species Streptomyces sp. NPDC050418. The sequence goes on along the minus strand of NZ_JBITIG010000003.1, from coordinate 413,609 downwards.
TCTGGGTGCCGTCGAAGTCGAGGACGACCGCGTCCACGTCGTCGCGGCACGGCATGGGGCCTCCCCTGTCCGAAGGACTTGGGGAAGCGCCGGGACGGCCCGCGTCGAGGAGCGGGGCGAGCGCGCGGGCGCGGGCGAGGTCGTGCGGGTCGTCGATCTCCAGGACGCGTGCGGGGTCGGTGCGCACGAGGTCCGTACGGCCGAAGAAGCGGTGGCCGCAGGCGCGGAAGCCCGCGGTTTCCATGGCGTACGCGGCGCCGGTCTCCAGGTAGTCCTGGGGGCGGTCCTGGCGGCGGGGCCGGAAGGACTTGTCGTGGTTGACGCCGTGGCCGCCGCCGGTGCGCTCGCGCACGGCCGTGGTGGTGGCACCGCCCTCGGTCAGGGTGCGTTCCGCGGCTGCGACGGTGCCTTCGGCCGGGTCCAGGACGTCCGTGGCGTCGCGCCAGACGAAGCCGTGGAAGGGGGCGACGGTCACGGCGGAGTCGGCGCCCTGTCCGAGGACCGCGTACGCGACACCGTCGAGGTCCTCGCGGGTGAGGAACGGGCTGGTGCACTGCACGAGCAGGACCACGTCGACCCGCGTGCCGTGGAGCGCCTCGTGTGCGTCGAGGGCGTGCAGGACGGCGGTCTCGGAGGTCGCGGTGTCCCCGGCGATGTCCGCCGGACGCAGCACGACCTCGGCACCGGCGCCGCGGGCGGCCTCGGCGATGGCCTCGTCGTCCGTGGAGACCACGACGTCGGTGATGTGGCGGGCCGCCAGGCACTCGCGGGCGGCGCGCACCACGAGGGGCACCCCGCCGACGGACTCCAGGTTCTTGCCGGGAACACCCTTGGAGCCGCCGCGCGCCGGGATCACGGCGAGTACGCGACGCAGGGCCGAAACACCTGCCAGGGCAGGGTCCATGGCCGGGTCCAGGGCAGGGTCCATGGCCGGGTCCAGGGCTGGGTCCGTGGCTGTCATGGGCTGGTCTCCTTGGGGGGCTGGGGAGGCGGAACGCGAAGGCGAAGGGCCGGAGGTCACAGCTCCCCCATCCGCCGGATGACGGGCGCGACGCGCTGGACGCCGTGCCGGTACGCGCCGCGCGCGGCCTGGCGCACGATCTGCCGTACAGGCCCCGGCTCCTTGGCGGTGGCCGGTGCGCCGGGCAGCGGCCGGCCGTCGGGGGCGAGGTGGTGGCGGGCGAGGATGCCCGGCAGATACCCGGGGGCCGTCGCGAGCGTGTAGTAGGGGGTGAGCGGCGGGAGGTGGGGCTTGGCGCGCAGTGCGGCGATGCGGTCGCGTGCCGTGTCGAAGGCGGTGGCGTACGAGCCGTCGGCGGCGACGCCCTGGCGGGCCAGCCACTCCTCGTCGGGTTCGGGGACGTGCCCCTCGTCGAGGTGGGTCCAGGACGCGAGGCAGCCGGAGCCGGTGAAGTGGTGGTTGCCGAGCGCCTCGCGGACCCCGAGGTCGGTGAGGACCGCGGTGGGGATGCGCCGGTGCAGCGCTTCGAGCGCCGCGGTGGAGCTGATGGTGACGAGCAGGTCGGTGCGGTCGAGGACCTCGCCCATGTGCCCGTACACGAGGCGGCAGTTGGGCGGGAGCTCCAGGGCCTTGGCGAGCTTCTGGTACGGGAGTTCCTCGATGTGCGTGGTGTGCTCACCGGGCTTGGAGCGGAGCTTGATCAGGACCTCGCGCTCCGGGTGCAGCTCGGCGTGCCGGACCATGCGCTTGAGCAGGTACGTACGGTCCGCACGGCTCTCCGGCACGGAGGGCTGCGCGGCGAAGCAGACGGTGTACGGGTCCGTGCCGGGCCGGTAGGGAGCACCGCCGAGGAACGGCAGCGCGCACTCGGTGACCGCGCCGGCGTCCGCGCCCACGCCCTCGTACACGGCGCGGAAACGCTCCGCGTCCTGGCGGGAGTTGGCGAGCACCACGTCGGCGCCGTGCCGCAGGAGGAGTCCGTCGGCGAGCTTCTCGTAGACGACACCGACGTAGCCGGTGACGACGACGGGACGCTCGGCGCGGCCCTCCCACACGCGGGCGAGTCCGTGCAGCATGGCCTGGACGGCCCCGCCCACGAGGGCGAGGACGACCACGTCGTACCCCTCGGACTCGCCCGGCGCACCGCTGGGCTCCATCGCGTGCAGGAACTCCGCGCCGGTGACCTCGCGGAGCTCGTCCGCACGGACGCCCACTTCCCGCAGCTGGCGCGCGGTGGGGGTGGAGCGGCCGCGCAGGAGAAATCCGTCAAACCGGGTATCGGGACCACCTGCGGCTACGATGCGCTGAGCGGTGAGGGCACCCCATTTCCAGCGGGTGTCGGAATCCGCGAGTACGGCAACTCGCTGCGTCTGCTTCTTGCTTGGCACGTCGCAGACGCTAGGAAGCCATTCGGGACTCGGGCCTAATCGAAAAACAACAGCGGGTTAACAGAACGACGACGAATGGCGAATCAGCCCAGGTCGCGGGCTGGTTCACATGATTGCCACGCTTCGTTCATCCGGCATTTCCATGCGGGCAAGTCCGCATGAGATCCGGACACCTAATGTCCCCCGCGTGGTTAAGCTCTCCGTCATCGTGCCGTTCTACAACGTCCAGCAATACGCGCCCGAGACCCTCAGAAGCCTTATGGCGAACGCGCGTTCCGATGTTGAATTCCTTCTCGTGGACGACTGCTCCAGAGATGGGACACCCGAGCTATTGGAGCGCGCGGCGAAGGAGATCCCGGGTGCCGTGTATCTGCGGCACGAGGAGAACGGGGGCCTGGCGACCGCACGGAACACCGGGCTCGACGCGGCGCGCGGCACGTATCTGACCTTCCTGGACGGCGACGACTGGGTCGCCCCCGGCTACTTCGAGCAGCTCGTCGCCTCCATCGAGCAGCTGGACTGCGATTTCGTCCGGACCGACCATGTCCAGTTCACCGGCCGCGGCCGCACCATCCACCGCGTCCCGCACGGCCTGCGCGATGTGGTGATGGATCCGCGCGAGGTGATCCTGCCCGCGCACCGCTCCACCTCCGTCGACTACGCGTACGCGTGGGCGGGGATCTACCACCGACGCCTCCTCGACCAGGGCGTCCTGCACTTCATGGACGGGCTGCGCACCGCCGAGGACCGGCCGTGGATCTGGAAGCTGCACCGCGAGGCCGCGTCGTTCGCGGTCACCGGGCTGCTCGGGGTGTTCTACCGGCGTGGGGTCGCCACCTCGCTCACGCAGATCGGCGACACCCGCCAGCTCGACTTCATCCGCTCCTTCGACCAGGTGCTCGCGGACACCGCGCAGGACCGCGAGGCCGACCGCTATCTGCCCAAGGCCGTCCGTACGTACTGCGCGATCATCGCCCATCACCTCGGCACCATCGACAAGTTCGAGCCCCAGGTGGCCAAGCGGCTGCGGGCGCTCGCGGCGGCGGCGCTCAAGCGGATGCCGCAGCCGCTGCTCGACGACGTACTCGACTCCATGGACCACGAGCGGTCCACTCAACTCCGCCGGCTGCGCAAGCGGCCGGTGCCCGCCGGGGAGGCAGCTGTCTGATGTCCACCGCACCATCGGCCCGTCCGAGAACCACCCAGCTCTTCTGCGCCTCCACGCTGTACGGGGCCGCGACCCTGGCCGCCGCGCTCGACGCGGGCTGCTTCACGCCGGCGGACCGGCGGGTGCTCGTCGTCCTCAACAACACGATGACGCCCGAGACCTCGACGCCGCTGGACGCGATGCCCGGCTTCGCGCTCCTGCGCACCCGCTTCGACCGGGTGGTCTCGTACAACGAGGCGATCCGCCCCTTCCACCCGGGCGACTGGGCGCCGCGCGCGGACGACGTCCCCATGTGGGAGCGGTACTTCCGGCTGCTGTGGGACCTCGGGGACGACCGTATAGAGCTGGCCGTGGAGTCCATCCAGGTCAACCCGGCGCTCGCGTTCTGCCAGATCTTCCACGGCGCGCCGATCCATGTGTACGCGGACGGCCTGATGAGTTACGGGCCCACCCGCAACAAACTGGACCCGCTGACCGGGACGCGGGTGCGGCGGCTGCTCCATCTCGACCTGGTCGCCGGTCTGAAGCCGCTGCTGCTCTCCGAGTTCGGCGTCGAGCCGGAGCTCATCCCCTCGGATGACTTCGTCCGGGTCCTCGGCGAACTCAGTGCTCTGGACGACGAGTTGAGGCTGCCGGAGGGCAACCCGGCGCTGCTGCTCGGCCAGTACCTGTCCGCGCTGAGGATCCTCTCCGCCGAGGAGGAGGAGAAGCTGCACGTCCAGATGGTCAAGGGCGCGTACGACCTCGGCCATCGCGCGATCGTCTTCAAGCCGCACCCGTCGGCGCCCGAGCGTCAGGTGCAGCTGATCGAGGCGGAGGCGGAGCGGCTGGGCGTCGAGCTGACCGTGCTCGACTCCCCCGTGCTCGCCGAGGTGGTGTACGAGCGGATGCGGCCCGCGCTGGTCGTCGGCTGCTTCTCGACCGCGCTGCTCACCGCCGCCACGTTCTACGGGATCCCGGTCGCCCGGGTCGGCACGGAGCGGCTGCTCGACAGGCTCGCCCCGTTCCAGAACAGCAACCGCATCCCGCTGTCGATCGTGCACGCCCTGCTCCCGGACGTGACGGACGCGGCGGGCGTCGAGGCGCAGAAGACCGACGCGGCCGGGGCGGAGCTGACGGGGCTGCTCACGGCGATCGGCTTCGCGATGCAGCCGCAGATCTACCCGCAGCTGCGGCCGGCCGCCGAGGCGCATCTGGCGCGGCATCTCGACGACGCGACGTGGAAGTACTTCAAGCGCAAGCGGCTCACCTCGCTCGGGCTGCCGGGCGGTCTTCCGTCGCGGCTGAGCTCGCTGTCCCGTAATCCTGCCGCCCGGCGGGTGGTGCGGCAGGCGCGGCGGTTGAAGCGGGCCGTGCGCAGGTAGCGGCTGGGCAACGGGAAGGGGGGTGGAGTTCGTACTCCGCCCCCCTTCCGCTTCGCGCGGGCCGCTCAGCCGCTCAGCCGCTCAGCCGCCGAAGATCTCCCGCAGCTCGGCCCGGTTGGCCTCCGTGACCTTCCACAGCTCCTGCTGCCTGCCGTGCACGTCCGCGACCGTCGCCGCGTGGTCGGAGAGCAGCGCGCCGGCCTGCTCCACGAGGCGCGCCGCGAGGTCGCGGTCGTGCACCGAGACGCCCCACTCGGGGCGTTCGATGTCCCGCAGGAAGTACGCCATCTTCGGGTGCGAGATCAGCGAGATCACGGGCGTGCCGCAGCCGAAGGGGATCATGCCCGCGTGCCCGCGCATCCCGATGACCAGCTTGGTCCGCTTGTACGTGTCGAGGATCTGCTCGTTGTCGAAGTCGTACATCGGGATCACGGGCAGCGAGACGCCGTGTTCGCGCCGCAGGTCGAAGGCGAGCTTCTCGTCGTCGAGGGAGTGCGCGACGCACCGCACCTCGGCCAGGCGCCCCAACTCCCGTACGGACGCTGCCATCTGGGCCAGGAAGTAGCCGTAGTCATGGCCGAAGCGCAGCCCCGCGCGGTCGTACGCGGCGTTGAGCAGGATGGTGTCCTCGCGGGACGCCGGGTCCCGCCAGCCGGGGGTCAGCTGCCGGGTGACGGTCGTCGGGCAGGGCTGGAAGCGCACCTTGTCGTGCAGGTGCGCGGGGAGCATCGCGCGGACCTTCTCGATCGAGCCGTGGTTGCGCAGCCCGAAGAACGCGGACTTCTCGACGAGGAGCCGCAGCGACTCGCGGAAGCGTCCGGCCCGGTAGGACTGGCCGTCGAAGGCGTTGAAGCCGACGGCGAAGACCGCGACCGGCACGTCGATCCGGGAGAGCAGCTCGTCCGGGACGTTCCACTGCCAGGCACTGTTGCCGTTGGGCATGGTGTCCGGGATGAACAGTCCGCCGCCGCCGATCACCAGGCCGCGCCGCGCGTTGACGCGCGCGAGCGCCGCCTCGTCGAAGAGGCGGTGGGCGTGGACGGAGTGCCAGTCGCGGGCGCCCGTGTCCCTCGGCGCGCCGGTGAAGGCGCCGCCGACCGCGCGCCGCACGCTCTCGGGCAGCAGCTTGTCGCCCGCGTTGCCCTGGCGGTCCATGTAGAAGGCGACGTGCGCGAGTTGGTCCGCCGGGCTGCCCGTCTGCTGCGCGGGCAGTGCGTGGCCCGCGGTGCGCTGGTGCCACAGGCGGCTCGCGCGGTGGGTCGGGTCGGTGGTCAGACCGTCGCGCGCGTACCCGGCGGCGGTGGTGTCGTCGCCGTGCACCCAGGCGATCTGGGCGAGCCGGCCGAAGGCCGTCGCGGCCCGGTTGGGTGCGGCGGTGGCGAGCAGCAGCTGGGCGCGGGCCTCGTCGTAGCGCGAGACGCTCATCAGCGCGTGCCCGTACACCTCGTGCACCCAGGCGTCGTCGACCGGCAGGTCCGCCGCCTCCAGGACGTCGACGGCGGCCTGGTAGTCGCCGGCGCCGATCCGGGCGAGGGCGACCTTGCGGGCGGTGACGGCGTCGCGGGTGCGGCGCACGTGCGGGGTGCCGAAGTGGACCAGGAGGTCGCGGTGGAGTTCACCGTCGGACTCCAGGTAGGCCGAGTGCAGCGCGGCGTCGTCGAGGTCGTACTCGGCCCACCGCTCCTGTGCCTGCCCGTAGCCTGCCTCGCCGCCCTGCCAGGGCTTGTGGCGGCCGGTGAAGTGCAGGACGGACACGTCGTCGGGCACCGGCAGATCGCCGGAGAGGCGCCGCTTGACGTAGTTGTACGTCGAGTCGAGGTCGACGAAGTCCCCGTCCAGGACGGCGTTGAGGATGCCCTGGTCGTGCTTGTCCAGCTCGTACGCGCCGCTGCGCCCTGTCTCGTCGATCCGCGCGCAGAACGCGTCGGTGAGGAACTCCTGCTGGATCACGAGGAGTCCGCTGTTGAGCTTGCGGGTGGTGTCCCCGTAGAAGAACTGCGGGACGGCCGCGAGACCGCGGCGCAGCGTGAGAAGTTCGCCGATCGGGCCGAGGACGACCATGTCGGTGTCGAGGGTGATCACCGTGTCGTAGTCGCGGATGCGGAACACGTCGAGGATGAAGTACGCCTTGCGGACCAGGTAGTTGTCCTGGTCGCCCTTGGCGTACGTGTCGTAGCGCGCGGCGTCGACCGGGCGGAACGTGACGCGCGGGTGCAGGGCGCGGATCTGTGCGACGGAGGCCGGGCGCAGTCCGTCGTGCAGGACGATGAAGTCCTCGCAGACGCCCGGGTTGGACAGGGCCAGGGAGCGCAGGAGCGCGAGGAAGCCCGGCAGGTAGTTCTCGTCGACGAAGCTCGCGAAGGCGATCCGGCGCTTGCCTGTGAGCGCGGCGGCGTCGGGTCCCGCGGACGGGGTTGCCGTGGTGGCCGGGGCTGCCGTGGTGATCGAGGGGTTCAGGATGGTCATCGCAGGGAGATCCTCATGCCGTCGCCGGAGACGCTCTGGGCCCGCTCCATGACCCAGGCCTTCTCGCTGCCGTATGCGTGCACATTGGTGATCGCGAGCTTCATGGCCTCCTGGAGGCGGTAGGCGCCGCTCTCGTAGAAGTCGAAGCCGATCAGGTCGATGGCGGGGCTGACGTCGAGGAAGTCGAGCAGCCAGGCCATGTTGAAGCCGGACGTGGGGATGCCGGGCAGATGCTCGGTGGACGCGGCGCCGATGCCGCGCACGGGCCAGCGCAGCGACTCGTCGTTCACACAGTCCTGGGCGCCGGGCACGAGCTTGTTGCGCACGGACCACTTCCAGTCCGCGGAGTTGCCGCCGAAGACGAGCCGGGTGTCCACGCGCTGGTCCCAGTTGAAGGCGTGCTTGTGGATCGTGACGTGCACGTCCGTGCGCGAACCGGTGTGCTGCGCGTCGATGCGGTACGAGTTGAAGCGCACCACCAGGTCGTACGCGTCGATCGCCGCACCCATCCGGCTCTCGCCGACGCGGCCCGAATTGGCGATCAGGCAGACGGACTTGCCCGCGATCCGGTTGCGGAACTCGCCGAGGCTCAGCCACTGCACCCCGCCGAAGAGCGGGTCGGGCACGGGGCCGCGCATGCGGTTGCGGCGGGCCTCGGCGTACAGGGCGAGGATCTCGGTGTGCTCGGGAGTGGGGCGGGTGCCGGGACCGGTGGTCAGGTCCAGGTAGTGGCCGAGCGCCTCCTGCACCTCGTGGTCGGGGGCGCCCGTGCGGTCCATCGCGAGCAGCGCGCCCGCCATCCGGGCGCGGCCGCCCGCGTGGTCACCGGCGTCGTACGCGGCGAGGCCCTCGGCCCAGGTGCCGGTGGCCGGGCCCGTGCTGTGCGCGTCCGCCCCGTCGACCGACGTGCGGAGCAGCGCGAGGAGTCCGGCGCGGGCGCCGGTGGCGGCGTTGATCCCGGCGACGCGGGCGCGCACGCCGTAGCCGTCCTCGGTGACGAGCTCCAGATGGCGTTCGTACGCCTCGACGGCCTCGGCCGGCCGGCCCTGTGCCTCCAGGACGCGGCCGCGCAGGCGCCAGCCCGCGCGGGAGTTCTTGCGCAGGCCGAGCACGGTGTCGGCGATGGTGGCGGCGAGCTCCAGCTCGTCGCCGTATCCGCAGCGCAGCGCGCGGTCGGCGACGGCGAGGAGCGCGTCGAGCAGCCCGCTGTCCAGCGGGGAGGACGGGGCGGCGCCCTTGACGGCCCGCTTGAGCTTCGCGGTCGCGCCGACGGCGGCGGGGGCCGGTTCGGCGACGGGCGCGGTGCTCCACAGGACGAGCAGTCTGCGCAACTGCTCGGCGAGTTCGGTCCGGCGGCGGTCTTCGCTGGCGACCAGCTTGGTGCTGTGCGCGGCACAGGCCCGCAGACAGTCCTCCAGCTCCCCGCCCCGTGCACGCTTGGTGAGGGCCCTCGTCATGGTTCTCCCGGTGTCGTTCAGCGCGTGGGGGGTGCCGACGAACGTAGGAAGCGAAAGCGACGCGAGGGTGAACTGGCCGGGGACGGCCGGACAATCGTTGGTCTCACCCGTCGGTGAGCAGCACCGCCCCGATCCCGGTCACCACCGCCGCGAGCCCTTCCTCGAAGCCCGCGTCGTGCTCGCGGAACATCGCGTCGCCCGCCGCGGAAGCGTGCGGGTACGAGGCGAGGCGCTCGGCGCGTGCCTCCAGGTCGTAGCCCTCGCCGCCGCCCGGGCCGGGACCCATGGCCTGCTCCTCGATGACGTACCCGATCGTGTAGCTGTACGCGGTGAACCAGGCGCGCGCGGCGGTGCGCGGGGTGAAGCCCGCGACGGCCAGGGCCGCGAGCATCCGTTCCATCGGCTCGGCGTACGAGGTGTCGGTGAAGCGCGTACCGCTGTAGACCTTCGCGCCGTCGCGGTAGCGCAGCAGATGCGTGCGCAGGCCGCGCATCGCGCCGGTGAGGACCGCGTGCCAGTCGCCGGAGGTGGCCGCGGCCGTCATGTCGGCCGTCATCCGGCGCAGCATCTCGGTGGCCATCTCGTCGAGGAGCGCCTGCTTGTCCTTGAAGTGCCAGTAGAGCGCCGGCGCCTTGACGTCGAGCTCCTTGGCGATGACGCGCAGGGACAGGCCGTCGAGGCCGACGTCGTTCAGGAGCCGCAGGGCGGTGTCGGCGACGCGCTGGCGGTCGATCTTGGCGGGAGGCACAGGGTCATTGTGCCCCGCCTGTCTCTAACGGTGTTAAGGGTTGACTCCTTAACGCCGTTAAGTGCATCATCGGCACAACAGCTTACTTAACAGCGTTAAGGAGAGTGGTGGCGATGCTCGACGTCCTGGTGGTGGGAGCGGGCCCGGCCGGTCTGACGGCGGCGCTCGACCTGGCCCGGCGCGGGATCTCCGCGAGGGTCGTGGAGCAGGCGGACGGCCTGTTCCCCGGTTCGCGCGGCAAGGGACTGCAGCCGCGCACCCTCGAGGTCTTCCATGACCTCGGCGTCCTCGACGAGGTGCTCGCGGCAGCCGGGCCCGCGCCGGTCGGCATGGTCTGGGCCGACGGCGTACGACAGGGCGAGCACGACATGTTCGCGGACGAGACGATCGAGCCGACGCCCGCCGAGCCGTACGCGGGACGGCCCTGCATGCTGCCGCAGTGGCGCACCCAGGAGATCCTCCTGGCGCGGCTGCGCGCGCTCGGCGGTGACGTGGACTTCGGGCGGGGCGTCACGGGCCTGCGGCAGGACGCGGACGCGGTGACGGTGACGCTCGACGACGGTACGGAGCTGCGCGCGCGATACGCCGTCGCCGCGGACGGCGGCCGCTCCACCATGCGGCGGCTGCTCGGCATCTCGATGACGGGCGAGGAGGTGGACCCGTCACCGACGCTCGTCGCGGACGTCCGGATCCCCGCGCTCGACCGCGACAACTGGCACTTCTTCCCGGGCTCACCCGCCGGGATGCTCGCCCTGTGCCCGCTGCCCGGGACAGCGGACTTCCAGCTGATGGCCCAGTTCCAGGAGGGCACCCCGGACACCGCACCGGACGCGGTCCGCAAGCTGATCGCCGAGCGGACGCAGCTGGCGGCCGAGGACGTCACCGAGGTCCGCTGGTCCTCCGACTTCCGCCCGCGCGCGGCCCTCGCCGACCGCTTCCGCGCCGGCCGGGTGTTCCTCATCGGGGACGCGGCCCATGTCCACTCGCCCGCGGGCGGCCAGGGACTCAACACCAGCGTCCAGGACGCGTACAACCTGAGCTGGAAGCTCGGCCGGGTCCTGCGCGGCGGCGCGCCCGCCGCACTCCTCGACACCTACGAGGAGGAACGCCGCCCGCTCGCCGCCGAGATGCTCGGCCTCTCCACCCGCATCCACCGCGGCGAACAGGCCCGCGGCCGCGCGACCCAGCAACTGGGCCTCGGCTACCGGGAGGCCTCCCTCTCCGCGGGCGCGGCGGGCGCGCTGCACGCGGGCGACCGCGCCCCGGACGGCGTCCTCGACGGCGTCCGCCTCTTCGACCTGTTCCGCGGCCCGCACTTCACGCTGCTCGCGGTGGGCGTGGAACTGCCCGCCGACGCGGGGCGGGAGGGGCTGCGGACGGCCCGCGTCGGCTCGTACGAGGCGTACGGCGACGGCCTGTTCCTGGTCCGCCCGGACGGCTACATCGGCTGGGCCGCCCCGAGCTGGGCCGCCCCGGCACCGGACGGCCTCCCCGGCTACCTCACACGCTGCTGACGGACAGCTTCACCGCGAACCCGATGAACAGCGCACCCGCCGCCGAGGTCGCCCCCGCCGACAGCGCACGCCGCCGGTGGAACGCGGCCGCGAGGCGGGTGCCGCTGAAGATCAGCACCGACAGGTAGAGCGCGCTCGCGAGCTGCGCGAAGGCGCCGAGGACCACGAAGGACAGGGCCGGGTAGGCGTACGAAGGATCAACGAACTGAACGAAGAAGGCGATGAAGAACAGAATCGCCTTCGGGTTGAGCAGGCTGACCACGAACGCGCGGCGGAAGGGCCGTTCGGCCTTCTCCGCCGGCGCCTCCTCGGCCGCGCGCTCCAGGCGTTCGCGCCGGGTGCGCCACATCGACCAGGCGGCCCGCAGCATGCCGATCGCGAGCCAGGTCAGATAGCCGGCGCCGGCGAACTTGACGATCGAGAACAGGATCGCGTTGGCCTGCAGCAGCGTGGCCACACCGGCCGCCGAGAGCGTCATGAGGACCGTGTCCCCCGCCCACACACCGGCCGCGGCGGTATAGCCCGCGCGCACGCCCCGGCGGGCGGCGACCGACAGGACGTACAGCGAATTCGGACCCGGCAGCAGGACGATGACGATCAGTCCCGCGAGGTAGGTCGGCAGATCTATGACACCCAGCATGGCCGGAGTGTCGCACGAAAGGGGGATACGGGTCACGGGCGTTCCGGATACCGGAATCATGGCCTCCGTGAGCGGTGACGGCCACCCTCCCGAGGGCTCGGAAGACACCCTACGGAGGGCTCAGAACACCTCGGCCGGCACGTACGTCCCCCACACCTCCCGCAGCACCCCGCACACCTCCCCCACGGTGGCCCGCGCGGCCAGCGCGTCCTTCATCGGGTACAGGACGTTGGCGTCCGCCGAGCGGGCCGCTTCGCCGAGCGCCCGCAGCGTCCGCTCCACCGCGGACCCGTCGCGTACGGACCGCAGCCGCCCGAGCCGCTCCCGCTGCCGCGCCTCGATCTCCGGGTCCACGCGCAGCGGTTCGTACGGCTCCTCGGACTCGGTGCGGAACCTGTTGACGCCGACCACGACCCGCTCGCCGTCCTCCGTCTCGCGTGCGATCCGGTACGCGTTGCGCTCGATCTCGGCCTTCTGGAACCCCTGCCCGATCGCCGCGACCGCACCGCCCAGCTCCTCGATGCGGTCCATGAGCCGCACGGTCTCCGCCTCGATCGCGTCGGTCATCGCCTCGACCGCGTACGAGCCCGCGAAGGGGTCGACGGTCGCGGTCACATCGGTCTCGTACGCGAGGACCTGCTGGGTGCGCAGGGCGAGCCGGGCCGCCTTCTCGGTGGGCAGCGCGATGGCCTCGTCGTACGCGTTGGTGTGCAGCGACTGCGTGCCGCCGAGCACCGCCGCGAGGCCCTGCACCGCGACCCGTACGAGATTGACCTCCGGCTGCTGCGCGGTCAGCTGCACCCCGGCCGTCTGCGTGTGGAAGCGCAGCATCCGTGACCTGGGCTCGCGCGCGCCGAAGCCGTCCGTCATCACGCGCGCCCAGATCCGTCGCGCGGCGCGGAATTTGGCGACCTCCTCCAGGAGCGTCGTACGCGCCACGAAGAAGAAGGAGAGCCGGGGCGCGAACTCGTCCACCGCCATCCCGGCCGCGAGCGCCGTCCGTACGTACGCGATGCCGTCCGCGAGCGTGAACGCGATCTCCTGCGCGGGCGAGGCACCGGCCTCGGCCATGTGGTAGCCGGAGATCGAGATGGTGTTCCAGCGCGGCAGCTCCGCGCGGCAGTAGCGGAAGGTGTCGGCGACCAGGCGCAGGGACGGCTCCGGCGGGAAGATGTACGTGCCGCGAGCGATGTACTCCTTGAGCACGTCGTTCTGGACGGTGCCCGTCAACGCGGCCGCGGGGACGCCCTGTTCCTCGGCGGCCAGCTGGTAGAGGAGCAGCAGCACGGCGGCGGGTGCGTTGATCGTCATCGACGTCGACACCTCGCCGAGCGGGATCCCGTCGAAGAGGACCCGCATGTCGTCGAGCGAGTCGATCGCCACGCCGACCTTGCCGACCTCGCCGTGCGCGAGCGGGGCGTCGCTGTCGTGGCCCATCTGGGTGGGCAGGTCGAAGGCGACGGACAGGCCCGTGGTGCCCGCGGCGATCAGCTGCCGGTAGCGGGCGTTGGACTCGGCGGCCGTGCCGAAGCCCGCGTACTGGCGCATCGTCCAGGGCCGCTCCGTGTACATCGACGGATAGACGCCCCGCGTGTACGGAGGCCCGCCCGGCACCCCGAGGCGCTCGGCCGGATCCCAGCCCGCGAGCGCGTCCGGGCCGTAGACCGGATCGATCGGCAGCCCCGATTCCGACTCCCGTGCCATGGCCTTGTCTCCCTTCGGTAACGCATCACGGATCCCGCAGGGCGTTCGCAACCAATCATGCGCGGGAATCATCTACACGGACACGCGGCAGGTACGGGGCCTGGTGTGGTCCGACTCTGGGGGGACACAGATGAAGCGGAACGCCGTCATACGGAGAGTTCTCGCCGCCGCCGTGGTGGTGGGCGTGAGTGCGGGATGCTCGGTCTCGGGTCCGGCGGGCTCCGCTCCTTCGAAGCCTGCCGCGAAGCCGTCGAAGCCCGCGGACGACAAGCCGTCGTCGACGCCTTCGGGCAAGGAGGAGCCGAAGGGCCCCGAGGCGCAGAGCGCGGTGCTCAGCCCGGGCGACAAGGGCAAGAAGGTGCGCGAACTGCAGGCGCGGCTGCGGCAGGTGGCGTGGCTCTTCGAGTACCCCGACGGTGTGTACGGGGACTCGACCGTGAAGGCGGTCAAGGGTTTCCAGGGCAAGCGCGGGCTGCCGAAGACCGGCGAGGTCGACCCGGTCACCTGGAAGAAGCTGCTCGGGATGACCTCGAAGCCGGGCCACTTCGAGCTGTACGCGGGCGGCGACCAGCCCGCCGCGAAGCCGGACCCGCGGTGTCTGAAGGGCCGGGTGCTGTGCATCAGCAAGACCAGCCGCACGCTGGTGTGGATGATCGACGGGAAGGCCGAGCTCACGGTCGACGTCCGCTTCGGCTCGGAGATGACGCCCACGCGTGAGGGTGTCTTCAAGGTCGACTTCAAGTCCCGCAACCACCACTCGACGCTCTACGACACCCCGATGCCGTACGCGATGTTCTTCAGCCGCGGCCAGGCGGTGCACTACTCGTCGGACTTCAAGGCCCGCGGCTACACGGGGGCGTCCCACGGCTGTGTGAACGTGCGCGACGAGGCGAAGATCGCGTCGCTGTTCGAGCAGGTGAAGGCCGGCGACAAGGTCGTCGTCTACTGGTGAGGCCGGGTCGTTTTGAGGGGCGCGGGTGGGACCGGGGGAACGTGTCCCACCCGCGCCTATCTGCACCGAGTCCTGGGGTACGGGGGGAACCCCGGCTCGTGCACGCCGATGACCAGTCGGCTCACTTCTAACTGCGCCGGGTCGCGGAAAAGTGTCACACCCTGGGGAGAACTTTTTTCGCGGGCTTGCGGAGTGGGGTGAACGCGCAGGTCAGGGCAGGTTTGGGAACCCGTGGGGTGCTGCTCGGCCCGTGGGGCGCTCAGCTCGCGGAGGCGTCGTCCGTCGCGGTCGGGGACGGGTCGTTCGTCATCGTGGTCGGGGTGGGGTCGGGTGCCTCGGGAGCGCCCGACGACTCGGGCGGGGGTATCTCGCCCTCCCCGTCGCCGCCCGAGGAGCCCCCCTCCTCGCCGGAACCGTCGCCGTCCTCGTCACCCGAACCGCCGCCGCTGCCACTGCCGCTGCCGCCGTACTCACCACTGCTGCCGCCGCTGCCGCGGTCCTCGTCCTGCTCGAGCAGATCCGCGCAGAACTTGGCCACGCGCTCGGAGCCCTTCGCCGCGCTCACCAGCCGCTTGCGCCGGTCTCCGTCGAGCGGGCGCCCGGCCTGGTGGTCGCGGCAGCTCTGGACCATGCGGACGTACCAGTCGCCCTTGGACCAGTCGCCCTGCCTGTCCTCGCCGCGGTCGTCGTCCTTGTCCTCGTCCCGTCCGCCCTCGCTGCCGCCACCGGAGTCCGCGCCGCGGCCGTCACCGGACTCGTCCGGCTCGCCCGGCGTCGTGGACGGAGCGTCGGAGCCGTCCGGCGAGGTGATGTCGGGCAGCGGCGACGCGGGCTGTGCGCTCGCCTCGGCGGAGACCGACGTGGCGGGCGAAGGATCACCGCCCCCGAAAGGGGTCGGCAGCACTCCGGTGCCCGCGGCCACGGCGACACCGCCGATGGTGCACACGGCGAGCGCGGCCGCCACGCCGAAGCGCAGCGGGCGGCCCCAGATTGTGCGGCCGGGGGCGGCATGGGCGCCGCCCCGGCCCGTACGGCCCGGTGTGCCGGACGAGAGGCCCGGCTCGGGCGAGAAGCTGACGGCGGAGAGTTCGCGGGTGCCGTCCCCCGCGCGGACGCCCTGCGGCGCCCTGGCCGCGCTGCCGTGACCGGCCGCGCGGAAGGCGGCCAAGGCGGCGGCCTCGCCGGGCAGTTCGCCGGGGGCCGGTGCCGTGGACGGGCGTACGGCGTCGAGGGCGCGGGCGAGGCGGGTGGCCGGGTCGTCGCCCGGGTGGGCGCCGTCTGCCGGGGAGCCGTTCGGGCCGGCGTTGCTCCGGGAGCCGTCGGTCCGGGAGCCGTCGGCGTTCCGGTTCGCGTTCCGGTTGCCGTGCGCGCGGCGGGCGTCGTCGACGGCATCGAGAGGCTCGCCACGAAGCAATCGCTCCGCGGCGTCCTTCGTCAGCCACCGGTCGTACTCGTCCGCCATCACATGTCCTTCTGCGTCCGCATCCGCGAATGCGTCACACCGCCGGACCGGCCGTGCTCCGCATCGTCGGGACGTTCGTGCGTGACCCGGTCGTGCCCGCGCGGGGCCCGGGTGGGGTGTCCGGTGCGCTGGCCGGGCACGGCGTCGAGCGCGGAGCCGGACCGTGCCGCCCCGCGGCCCGCGGGCCGGCCCGCCGCGTGGCCCTCCGGCTGCTCGTCCGCTCCGAGCATTTCGGCCAGCCGCTTCAGGCCGCGGTGCGCCGCCGTGCGGACGGCGCCGGGGCGCTTGCCCAGCGTCTTCGCCGCGCTCTTGGCGTCGAGCCCGACGACGACGCGCAGCACCACGGCCTCGGCCTGGTCCTGCGGAAGCTGGGCTATCAGCGCCATCGTCTGCCCGGTCGCGAGGGCTTCCATCGCCTCGTCGGCGGTGTCCGACTCGCCCGGTGTGCCGGTGAGTTCGGTTTCGTCGCCGCCGATGACGGGCCGGCGCCCCCGCATCCGTATGTGATCGAGCGCGCGATTGCGGGCGATCCGCGCCGTCCAGCCGCGGAACCGGTCCGCGTCCCCCTCGAACCGGTCGAGGTCGCGCGCGATCTGCAGCCAGGCCTCGGACGTGATGTCCTCGGCCTCCAGCTCGCCGACCAGGGTGCGGACATAGCCGAGCAGCCGCGGATGCACCGCGCGGTACACGGCGCGGAACGCGGTCTCGTCCCCACCCTGCGCCGCGAGCACCGCGGCGGTCAGCTCCGCGTCATCCCCCAGCAATGCCTCATCCTGCCCATGTAGCAGCCCCGTGCGATCCAGCACGCTACGACGTCAACCCGTGCCCCGTCCATGTTTGTACAGCGTGCAACCAATGACTCACACAGTGCGGTGTGACAGAAAGCGCATGCGCGGCGCTGTACTGAATGTGGGCGGCTCCCCCCAAGGACCGCCCGCACACGGCGACAGCCGAAGGCCTCTCCTGTGGGGGGTGGCGGCCTTCGGCTGTTCGCTTGTGAGGTGGGCTTTCGGGGGTACGGGGCCGGGTCAGCCGTTGCCGTTCCCGTTCTGCCCCTTGGCGCTCTTGTCGCCCGGCTCGCCCGGGACTCCGGGCTCACCCCGGCCCTGATCATGATCCTGGCCCTCGCGCTTCAACACCCGCGCGCAGTAGTCCTGCACACCGCCCTCACCGCCGGCGGCCTCGGCCAGCCGCCGCCGCGAGGCGGACGCAACGGACTTACCGCTCCCGTCCACGCGGTCCTGCCCCTCCAGGAGGGTCCGGCAAAGAGAGCGCTCGCTCTGCTCGGATCCGGGCGGTACGGACGGTCCGCCGGGCGGTGCGGACGGTCCGCCCGGCTCTTCGCCCGGGCCGGAGGCATCGGCGGGGTCCGTCGGGACCGCCGAGTCCCCTCCCGCCTCCGGGCCGCTCACCGAGGGACCGGACGCGGCACCGGACTTCCCACCGGACCCGCCGCCCACGGCGACGGCCACCCCGCCGACGGTCAGCCCGGCGAGCACCGTCCCGAGCGCGGCGCGCCAGGCGAACCGCCGCACGGCGCCGCGCGGACGCCAGTCGTCCCGCCGCCGGGTCCGCGCCTTGCGGTGCGCCCCGCCCTCGCGGGCGGCCCGGAACGCCTCGACGGCCCTGCGCTCACCCGCCGCGTCGGCATCAGGCCGCGCGCCGCGGAAGAGCGCCCCGAGAGCGTCCTGCTCGCCCCGCGCGAACTCACCGTCGTACGCGCCCTCACCGCTGCCCCCGAAGGGGTACTGCCCCTCGAACTCCCCATCACCGGGGGAACCGGCCGCCGCCTTCATCACCCATCCCCAAGCGTGCGGGGCGCCGCGTCCGCCGCCCCATCCGTCACACCTTGTTCGGCCAGCCGCGCTGCCAGCCGCTTCAACCCTCGGTACGCGGCCGTCCGCACCGCTCCCGGCCGTTTGCCCAACACCCGTGCCACGGACGGACCGTCGAGCCCGACGACGACCCGCAGCAGGACGACCTCGGCCTGCTCCCGCGGCAACTCACCGATCAGCGCGAGCGCCCGCCGCGTGGAGAGCACCTCGAACGCTTCGCCGGCCGTGTCGCCAGGTCCCGGCATCTCCAGGAGCACATCGCCCTCGTACGCCACCTGCTGTGGACGCGTCTTGCGGCGGCGCAGCAGGTCGAGCGCGCGGTGGCGCGCTATGACCGCGGTCCACCCGCGAAACCCGGCACCATCGCCCTTGAACCGCCCGAGATCCCGCGCGATCTCCAGCCACGCCTCACCGGCCACGTCCTCGGCATCGTCACCGACGAGCCCGCGCACGTACCCGAGCAGTCCGGGCTGCACCATCCGGTACACCTCGGCGAAGGCGACCTCGTCCCCGCCTTGCGCCCGCAGGACGGCAGCCCCCAGCTCCTCGTCCCCGACCCGCGCCGCCTGCCCCAAAACGGTCCCAACCCACCCCTGCGACACCGCACACCGTGCCCGTGTTCCCCAGTGGGTACTGCGCCAGACCGTACGGAAACGTCACGCTCTCACGCAGACCCCCAGGTCCGGCGGAGCGAGGGCTCGATCGTGGCGCACGCGGGAAACCCCAACTCGTCCAGCAGCGCATCGAAGAGTTCCTCGACGAAGGTCTCGTGCGAGCACAGAAGCTCTTCGATCCGGGACAACCGCGCCGTGGTGGTCACACCGGCGGTGGCGGCCCAGGCCATCGCGCCCTCCGCGTCGGTCCGTACATCCCGCTCAAGCTCACGGCGCTTGTCGCGCGCCGCCTCCTCGAACTCCGGCCGTCGGGGGTCATCCCGGTCACGAGTGCCGTGTCGCTGTCGGAGACTTCTGCGACACAGGCCGGCGCTCGCGTCCAGCCGACCAGAGCGGCCAGCCAGTCGTCCTGCCAGGGGCAGCGTCTGCCGAATTGAAGCGTCCGCCATCCACCTGGGCGCGGCTCCCACTCCTGCGCGGTGTCCTGCTGTTCCCGACGTATGCCGTCGAATACGGGCGCGGCCAGCAGCGGACGTTCACTGCGTGCGAAGACCAGATGGCCTGAGAATCCCATGTCACCTCCTCGGGCGTGAGGTTCGCGTCCGGTGGTTCCGGTGTCAACCACCGGTGCCGGGTGCGCATGACCGCCCCTGGTTGCGGGTGGTGCCGAGCCTTCTGTCGATCAGCCCGCACACCCCGACTCCCGCCACCAGAAACGCGAGCAGTCCCGACAGGAGGGCGGCCTCCTCGTACGACGGGGGTGTCAGGCGGACCGCCATGGCGGCTGTGGCGGCCCCGGTGAGCGTTGCGCATGCGAGGCCGGCGCGCAGGGTGGTCGACGAGTGGGTGTTCGGCGGCGCCTCGCGTGCGGACCGGAGCAAGGCGAGTGCGGCCGTCAAGGCGCCCGCTGACAGGGACAGTGCGGGGGTTCCGAAGAGGAGGCCGTAGCGGATGGCCAGGGCCGGGAGGAAGAAGAGCGGGAGCCAGTGGGTGAGGGTGCCGAGGACGAAGGAGAGGAGGGGGGTTGGGGTGCGGGCCGGGCGCAGGCGGGGGGTTGCCGCGTGGAGGGCGAGCAGGGTGGCCGTGGCCGTCAGGGCGAGGGGGAGGCGGTCGTCGAGGCGGCCGAGGTTGTAGAGGAGCGCGGTGTCGTAGACGACCAGGACGAGGACGCCGAGCGCGCCCAGCCGGGCGATCAGGAGCAGCAGGCCGGGCACCGTGGCCGGGAGTCGCGCCGTGCTCGTGTCGCGTCGGGCGAGGTGCCGGAGGAGAAGGGGTGTCACCAGGGCCGAGGCCGCGCGGATGACGATGTCGTCGGTCGTGTACGGGTTGTGCAGGTCCCATTCGACCAGGCAGAACACCGTCGTGTACGAGACCGCCGCGAGCGGGAGCAGGGCCGAAGCGGCGACCCGGCGGTACAGGTCCGCGTCCAGCCACCGCACCACCGTCATGAACATCAGCAGGACGAAGGGGAGTTCCAGGAAGGCCTGGACGCGGAGCGCGGTCGGTGCGAGCAGCCAGGGGGCCGGGAACCGGTCGGCCAGGGACCGGAGGACGGGGTTCTCCGTTGCCAGGTCGAACCAGCCCGCGGGGAGGTGGCGCGCCACGAAGCCCGGGTCGCCGCCGTGTTCGCGCAACACGTAGACGGTGAAGAGGACTTGGTTGAGGTAGAGGAGGCCGGTCAGGAGCGCGAGCCATACGGCCGGGTTCGCGAGGCGGCCGCCCGTGGTGGCAGGCCGGCGGGCCAGGGCGCGGGGCCGGATCGCGAAGGCCGCCGCGACCGAGGCGACCACCAGGGCGTCCACGAGCAGGCGGATACCGCTCACACCGACGACGACTCCCCGCCCCTACGCATCGAGCAGTCCCCCGCCCAGCCCTGCGCCGGTCCCGGCCCCCAACTCCTCCAGAGTCACCACGAGATGCGCGGGCGGAGCCTCGGCCGTGACCGGCTTGCCGTAGGACGAGAACTGGAGTTCCTCGCCCGAGGCGAGGGTCGCGAAGCGGAGGTGGGGCGGGCCCGAGGCGGCGACGTAGAGCGCTGCCCTGGGGCCGTCCTTCGAGGTGAGGGGGATGACGCGGACGCCTCGCCGCTCGGTCGGCTTGCCCGCGGAGAGGCCCTTCGCCTCGAAGGGCAGGGACTTCTGGCCCACGGCGAGGTTGCACTGGCTCGTGAACGCCCCGTCGGGGTCCGGCATCTTGAGGTACTTGCCGCGGATCTTGTCCACGCGGGGCTTCACCCGGAGCTCGGTGGCGGGACCGCGGCGCCGCGCCTCGGTCAGGACCTCGGTGAGCGCCTGTGCGGTGTAGCGGATGTACACCGCACCCTCACCACTCCCCGCCGCCCCCTCGCCCGCCACCACGATGAGCTCCGCACGACGCATGGGCCCCCCGTCGTACGTACCGGAGCAGTTGCCCTCGCGGTCCATGAGCAGGGAGGTCTTCTCGACGCCCTGTGCGGTCGTGAGCCGTACGGACGTGGCCTCCTGGAAGAGGCGCAGCGACTCCGTGGCCAGCTCCGTGCCGGCCGTCACCGCCTTGCCGTGGGAGGACACGCCGCCGCCGCGCTCCCCCAGCCGCTCGGCCGGGCGCCCGTCCGCGCACGACACGAGCAGGCCCGCGGTCAGCAGCGTCAGTCCGGCGGCTCTCCACGCCAGCCTCATGTCCGTTCCCCCTCTTGTACGGGACCGTGACGGCCCCTCCATCCCCTACTGCGAGCAACCGGGCCCGACTGTCACAGTCGGGCCGCACTCACCCAAGCAGGGACACCTCACATGTGACTCCAGCCACATCCGCACAACCTCCTGCCCTCGTCGGGGGTCGTCCCCTCGCAGGTCTGCGACCCGAGGGACGGCTGTGACAGTTGCGCGGTTCCGCGCGCTGGACTGCATAAGGCCCTCGATCCGTCGGGGGCGTGAGGAGTCCCGAGAACTTTGCGAGGGGTGGGGGGCATTGAGCCCGCGGAACACTGAAGGTTCGAAGCATGCGCGCCAGACGCCGGCGAGCCATGGCTACAAGCCGCTGAGCATGAAGCGGCGGGCCTGGCTGACGCTGGGTGCCGTCGTGGCCGGCGGCGCGGGGATCGCCACGTACGCCGTGGCCGGTCCCGACGACGCGGCCGGCAAGGGCGAGCCGCGACGTCCGGCAGCCGTGCACACCGAGAAGCTGGAGTCGCTCGGCGGCGGCGCCAAGGGCCTGCCGAAGGAGTCCACCGAGCGGTTCAGCGCCGCGATGGTGACGTGGACCGACCCGGACGCCGCGCTCAAGGGCACCGCCGAGGTCCGTACCCGTGACCGAATATCCGGCGACTGGTCGTCCTGGCAGAAGCTGCCCGCCGAGGAGTTCTCGGCGGACGGCGAGGAGGCCGAGCGCGCCAAGGCACGCGGCGGTACGGCCTCGGTGTGGGCCGGTGACGCCGACGGCGTGGAGGTCCGTGTCGTCCCCAAGGACGGCTCGGCCGCGGCCCTGCCGACGGGGCTCGACGTGAAGCTGCTCGACCCGGGCACGACCCCGAAGACCGCGGCGCAGCCCGCGGCGTACGCGCAGCCGGTGGCGGAGACCACCCCGCCCGTCGAGTCGACGCCGGCCGTGGAACCGACCCCGGCCGACAGCACGCCGGCGGCGCCGAGCACCACGCCCGCCGAGCCGACGCCGTCCGCGGGGACCCCGACCGCCTCGGCGTCCACGTCGGCGTCGACGAGCGCCGAGCCGACCCGGGAGCCCTCCGATCCCCCGGTCGTGAACCCGTCGAAGGTCGTCAAGCCGCCGATCATCACGCAGGCCCAGTGGGGCGCCAAGCCGGCCCTTGAGCCGTCCGACTACGCGGACGACATCAAGGCCGCCGTCATCCACCACACCGGTGTCGACGCGGACAACGCGGTCACGTGCGACAAGTCGGCCGCGCGCGTGAAGACGATCCAGCAGGAGCACCAGGAAAAGGGCTACGACGACATCGGCTACAACTTCGTCGTCGACAAATGCGGCCAGATCTTCGAGGGCCGCAGCGGCGGCGTCGAGCTGCCGGTGATCGGCGCCCATGACGTGGGCTTCAACACGGGCACGTTCGGCATCTCGTACATCGGCAACTTCGAGAAGGCGGCGCCGACGCGCTCCGCCCTCGACGCGATGTCCCGTGTCGTGGCCTGGAAGTTCGGGATGTACGGCATCGACCCGACCGGGAAGGTGACGCTGACGTCGGGCTCCGACGACGCCGGCAGCAAGTACCAGAAGGGCGACCAGGTCACGCTGCCGCGGGTGTTCGGCCACATCGACACCTTCAAGACGCAGTGCCCGGGTCTGAACCTCATCCCGAAGCTCGGCCAGATCGCCTCGTTCGCGAAGCGCCCCGGCATCTCGCGCGCGCTGACCACCACCGACATCCGCCCCGTCACGGGCACGGCCCGTGACGGCATCGCCGACCTCGTGATCGGTGCCCCGCGCGGCTCCTCCGTCGGCCGGGTCATCGTGGTCCCGGGCCGTACGACGGGCATGACGGCCACCGGCCGGGTCACCCTCACCCAGTCCAGCGCCGGTGTCCCGGGCTCCTCGGAGACCGGTGACCAGTGGGGCGCCTCCACCGCCGTCGGCGACGTGAACGGCGACGGCTGGGGCGACATCGCGATCGGCGCGCCCGGCGAGGACGACACCCTCGGCCATGCGGACCGCGGCGCGGTCACCGTCCTGTACGGGCCGAACCTCAACTCCGGCCCGATGTACGTGCTCGGCGACAGCCACGAGCCGACGGGCGCCCGCCTCGGCGCGGCCGTCACGATGGGCGACTACAACGCCGACGGCAAGGACGACGTGTTCTCGATCGGCGAGGGTGTCGGCGCGCACGGCCTCTGGTACGCGGCGTACACCGGCAAGGGCGAGGGCGCGGGCGATCTCGGCTCGGCGCCGATCAAGTACTCCGACGCCACGAGCGGTGACTTCAACGGCGACGGGTACGCGGATGTCGCGGCCACCTTCGTCCGTACGGACACCGGCAAGGCCGAGGTGTACTGGTTCAAGGGCTCCCGCTCGGGTCTCGACCCGGTCGGCAAGCTGAACATCCCCGGCGGCCGCTCCATCGTCGCCGCGGACTTCAACAACAACGGCTACGACGACATCGTCATCGGCCAGCCCTACACCGCCGAGTCCGGCGCCCACTCGGGCGGCCAGGTGACGATGGTGTACGGCACGGCCACCGGCTTCTCCGGCGTCCGTACGCTGCACCAGTCCTCGACCGGTGTCCCGGGCGCCGCCGAGGCGGGCGACGCGCTCGGCTGGTCGGTCTCGGCCGGCGACTACAACGGCGACGGCTACGTCGACCTGCTCGCGGGCGCGCCCCGCGAGGACATCACGCGCACCACCGCCCGCAAGGACGCCGGTGCCACGTGGTTCTTCAAGGGCTCGTCCACGGGCATCAACGGCTCGGGCACGGTCGACATCAGCCAGGACACCTCCGGGATGCCGGGCTCCACGGAGACGAACGACCACTTCGGTTCGTCCGTCTCGGCCGGTGACTTCACCGGTGACGGCAAGGCCGACGTCGTGATCGGCGGCGAGGGCGAGGACGCGGGCGCGGGCACGTTCATCTTCGCCCCCGGCAAGACCACGCTCGTCCCGGTCACGGGCGGCATCTACAACGGCCGTACGCAGCTCGGCACTTCGGCGACGGCCCACATCGGCGACAACATGACGCCGTAGCGGGTCCCGCTCCAGGGCACGCACGAACGCCCGCCGTGCCACGCAGGAATGCGTGGCACGGCGGGCGTTGTCGTGTGACTGCTCTCGTGCGACCGCTTCGACGGGGGCCTCAGCCCCGCCCGCGCTCCCGCCGCGACACCACGGCCCGCAGGATCCGGCGGCCTTCCGTGGAGACGTCGAGGGCGCGGCGCAGGCCGTCGCCCTGGGCCAGGAGCTCCAGTACGGCGATCTGGCGCCGCAGTTCACCGGCGGCGAGCGGTCCGTCGCCCGAGGGGTCGAGGGTGCGGTGGATCTGCAGCGCGGCCGCGGAGCAGGCGTCGGCCCAGGGCCGCAGCCCGGGCCCGGACCGCTCGGCAGGCAGCGCGGCGAGCATGCGCAGCGTGAGCTCGGCGGCTTCCCCGTCGGCACCTTGGGCGGAGTCCCGCACCTCGTCCCGTACGGAATCCACCAGCGGCCCCCACGGCGCGCCCTCCGCGAGCGAGGACCACAGCGGACGCAGGGTGTCGTCCGGCGCGTTCAGCACCGGCAGACACCGGTCGAGACAGGCCAGACCACTCACCGCCAGCCCACGCTCGTCGCTCTGCGCGATCAGCTCCACCAGCCCCATGACGTCTCTCCGTTCCGGACGCTGCACTTCCCTTTACAGCGCCCGGCACACCGGAAACGTCACTGCCCCGGGAGAGCCGCGCCCCCGAAACGTCACTGCACCGCGGTCGGCGGGCTCAGCTCTCGGGAATCCCGACGCGCTCCAGGAACCGGAAGAACAGCAGCTCGGCGGAGGGATCCGCCGGTGCGTTGAGGACCGTCGCGATGTCGGCGGCCTGGACCGTGTAGCCCGCCTCCGCCGCCCACCCCGCCGCCCGCTCCGCCGCGTCCCGCGCGGGCAGGAACAGGTCGTCGGGCTCCTTGCCGTCCGCCTCAAGGAACGCGGCCATGGCCTCGCGTGCCAGGCACGCGTTCCACGCCCCGCTCTCGGGGCCCGCCGCCTCGACGGCGACGCACGCGCTGTCCATCACGAAACCGAACAGCGCGGGCGAACCCGTCTCGCGCGCGAGCGCCGCCATCGAACCGACCTCGGGCACGCCCGCCTCCCACACCTGCCAGCCGTCGGGCCGGCGCTCGTGCAGGGTCAGCCCTTCGCGTACGTCCGCGAACACCTCGCATTCCGCGAGGTCACGCTCAGCACGCCCGACGATGTAGTAGCCCCAGAACCCCATGCCTTACTCCCCGCCCACGAAGTCTTTGACGTGAATCCAACACATCTGCACGGGAGTTCGCCACCCAAAAGCACAGATGACCGCACGTCCGGAGGAGAGCATTACCCACAACGGCCCTGTCGGCGGGCCGCGGGATCCCGTACACAGCTGTGAAGTCAGGGACGCGTACGGTGGCCTCGGGGTTCTCGCGCGGGCGTTCTCAGTCGATGCGCTTGCACAGGTCGTCGACCGAACCCGCGTACATCTTCAGGGTCTTGTAGCCCGTCGCGCTGATGTCGAGCGTGTACAGACCGTCGATGAGGTACAGGCCGCGCGGCAGGGTGCCGCCGTTCTCGCCGAAGCCGACGAACACCGGGCCCGCCACCTTCCAGTGCTGCGAGCCGTCGGAACCGTAGGTGATGAGCGCGCTGCCGCTCGCGTCCGCGTCGTATGTGCTGCCGGTGTCCTTGTTGGTGAGGCGGATGACCAGATCGCCCTTGTACGCCTCGGTCCTGGCCGAACCGTCGGGGTTGGTGGCCACGACCCGCTTCACGACCTCGTCGACGACGGGCTCCCCGTGCACCGCGACATCGCAGCGCGCGCCGGCGGCGGTGTCCCAGGGGGCGGAGGGCGCGGGAACCCAGCCGCCGCCGGTGGTGGCGGCGAGGGCGAGCGCGGTGGCTGCGGCGACGAACATGAGGACCTCCAAGTGCGGTACCGGATGGGCAGGTCCAGCCTTGCGACCGCCCCTGACCACTTGCTCACCACCGCCCCGCGCCTACGCTCGTACGCCATGGACTTCCAGCTGCTCGGCCCCTTCGAGGCCCGTCACGAGGGCCGTCCCGCCCTGGCGGGCGTCCGCCGGCAGGAACGGCTGCTCCTGGCCGTGCTGCTGCTCGACGCGGGGCGCGCCGTGCCCGTGGACCGGCTGGTCGAGCTGCTGTGGCAGGGCAGGCCGCCCGGCTCCGCGCGCGGCACCGTGCACACGTACATCGGCCGGCTGCGCGCGGCACTCGGCCCGTCCGGGCTGCGGCTGACCACGTACGACGACGGCTACCGCATCGAGCGCGACGAACACCGCGTAGACACCGGGGAGTTCACCGGCCTGATGGACCGGGCGGCCGCGGCGGGCGATCCGGCGCACCGCGTGGAGCTGCACGACCAGGCGCTCGCCCTGTGGCGCGGCCCGCTCCTGGACGGTCTCGCCGACGAGCCGCTGCGCGGACGGCTCGGCTCGGTGCTCGCCCAGCTGCGGCTGACCGCCCTGGAGCGGCGGGCCGAGGACCTGCTCGACATGGGCAAGCACCATCGCGTGGTGGCCGACCTCCTGCCGGAGCTGCGCAAACGGCCGCCGCGCGAACGGCTGGTGGCCGCGCAGATGACTGCGCTGTACCGGTGCGGGCGCGCGGCCGAGGCGCTCGACCTGTACCAGGAGACGCGTACCGCCCTCGTCTCCGAGCTCGGGCTCGAACCGGGCCCGGACCTGCGCGAGCTGCAGGCCCGGATGCTCGCCGCCGACCCGCGTCTCGACCGCCCGCCGGGCCCGGTCTACGCGGTGCGGGTGCGCGAGGTGTGGCTGCCGTGGAACACCAGCGGCCATCCCGCGCTCGAATTCTGCAATACGTACGCGGGGTGGGGCTCCCCGTCGCGGCCGGGCTCGGACTGGCTCACCCGGTACGCCTCGCTCGCCGTGTGGGCCGGGCACCTCGGCCTCGCGGACGATCCGGTCGTGGACCGGCTGCTCGCGGAGGCCGAGCGGCATCCGGGGCCGGCGGACGAGGTGCTCGGGGAGGCACGGGCTCTGCGGGCGGCGCTGTACGCGTGCCTCAGCGGGTTCTCCGGGGCCGACCCGAATGGCGCGGCCACCTTCAAGACGGTCGCGGCCGTCGCCGAAGAAGCCGCCCGCCACGCCGAGTTCACCCGCGGCCCCGACGGCCTCGGCCGCTGGAACATCACCCCGGCCGCGGGCCTGCGCCTCCCCCTGCTCGCCGCGGCCCACAGCGCGGCCACCCTCCTCGCCTCACCCCAGGTCCACACCCTGCGGATCTGCCCCGGCAAGGACTGCGGCTGGCTCTTCCTCGACGAGTCGGGGCGGCGGCGATGGTGCAGCCTGGGGACTTGCGGGGCGCGGCGGCCCGCGCCGTGAGCTGGGCTAGGGCGTGGGTACGAACGGGGCGTCCTGGCAAGCGCCCGGCCGCCCCCGCTCACGCTGCATCTTCGTCACCCGCCACACGAAGACGATGGCGAGGACCGCGGCCACGGCCTCGGCCGTATCCGCGGCCGCCCCGAGTTCGAGGAAGAACTTCTCGTTCTCCGGGGAGCGTTCACCCGCACTGCCAGGGATCGCCCACCGGCGGTACGCGAACACCGCCCGGCTGAGCGTGAAGGTCAGCCACCACGCATGCACCACCGCCGCACTCCGAAGACGGCTGCCTCGGCCGGCGTTCCAGATGTCCAGGGCCATGCGGTACGGGAACCAGAAGTTGACCACGGGGACGAACCAGCCCCAGAACGCCCAGCCCCGTGACCTCGAATGAGCATCCGCCGCGAGCACCTCCGCGTTCACCCGGACCCGCCAGAACCAGACGAGGAAGGCGGCCATGGTGGGCAGCATCAGCAGGGTGTACGCGCGGGAAGCTTCGCCGGACAGGGTCTCCAGGTCCTCCTGCCACACCCGGGACAGTCCCCACCCGGCCCACGCCGAGACCAGATCGGCGACGATCACCGGACCGAGCAGCGCGCTCACCGCCCACGCCAACCCGACCGCCGAGCGGAGCGCCGGCGCCCGGCCGGTCACGCGGAGGGCCCTGCCAGCGCCTTCGCCGTCTGCATCCCCGTAAGCCGCCGCACGAACAGGACGGCGACGACACACGCCACGACATCCACCGCATCCGACACCGACAGCAGCGTCACCGCGTCCCGGATCTCCTCGAAGGACTCCGCTCGTGTGTAGTCGCTGGAGGCGTAACGCCCGAACACCATCGTGGCCGCAAACATCAGCCACCAGCCGTTGAGCAGGGCCTGCGAGGTCGGCGGCCCGGCGGGCTCGCTCGCGCCCCAGATGTCGGAGGCGACACGGCGCGGCAGCCAGAGGTTGGCGATCGGCACGAACCAGCTGCCGATCGTCCAGCCGCGGGCCATGGACTGGAACTCGGGCCCGAACACCTCGGCGTTGCCCCGCACCCGCCAGAACCAGACGAGGAAGACGACGATCAGCGCGATCATGACGCCGCCCTGGACGAGACCGGAGACCCCGTACAGGGCCTCGGCCGCGTTCGTACGGTCGAACAGCGCGTCCGACGCGGGGTCGGCCCGCAGCTCCGTCATCGCGGAGCGCAGCCGCAACCCGGCCCACAGCGAGAAGAGGTCGGCGACGATCATCGCGCCGAACAGCCAGGTCAGTGCCGTCGACAGACCGATCGGCGACTTGAGGTACGCCATCGGTCCGGCCGGCACCGGAGTCGGTGTCAGGCCGGATGGCGGCGGATTGTAAGAAGGCATGCCGGACATGCGGAACCCCCCACGGGTCACGGAAGACGAGAAACGTGCCGCGGCACCCTCTCCCCAGGGGTCACACGCAGCACGCGGAATGTACGCGGCGCGCGGCCGCGTGTCCAGAGAGAAAGAAGCAGGTCAGCCCAGCTTCTCGGCCAGCGCCCTGAACTCCGTCCACGACAGCGCCGGCTGCCGCCTGTCCCACACCCGCTGGCTCATCGCGCGCAGCGGCAGCCGGATGCCCGCCGCGACCTGTTGTTGCGACTGGGCACTGGAGAAGTCGCACCAGACGGCGAAGCGCGCGCCCAGGATCTGCCCGTCGTACGAGGCGGGGACGGGCTTGGAGCCGCGGATCACCAGCGGGTTCCACTCCTTGTAGATCCGCTCGCCGGTCGGGTACGCGAAGTCGTTGGGCTCACCGAGCACGTAATAGAGGTACTCGTCGTTGAGGTTGACGAGCCTGCGTCCCTCCTTCAGATACTCGACGGGTTCACGGGCCCCCAGCTCCTTGCCCGTCCAGTACTCGATCTCCACGTCCTTGGCGGCCTGCACCACGCCGCCCCGGAACAGCCCGTCGTTCCAGGCCTTCGGCCGCTTCCCCTCGGCCTGCGCGGCCTTCGCGCGGTCGTTCAGCCAGCCGGTCGCCAGGTCCTGCACCTTGGCCCCGGCCCCGTACTTCTCGCGGGCGCGAGCGGCCAGTTGCGGGAACGAGCCCTCCGGGTCCGAGGTCGTCAGCGGCTGGTACTCGTCGGCGCCGACGTGCCAGTACGCGCCGGGGAAGAGCTCCGCGTACTCGCGCATCAGCTCGTCGATGATCTTCGCGGACTCCGGCTTGGAGATGTCGATCGCTCCGCGCGACGCGACCCCGTTGGCGTTCCGCAGCTGGAGCGAGGGGTGCGCGGCCAGCACCGCGCCCAGGTGGCCCGGCGAGTCGATCTCGGGGATCACCTCGATGTGCAGGCTCCGCGCGAGATCGACGATCCGCTTCACCTCGGACTTCTTCAGATGCACCGCCGACACCACCTCGGGATGCGAGGTGGAGGCGATACGGAAGGCCTGGTCGTCCGAGAAGTGCAGGCCCAGCTGGTTGTACTTGAGGTCCGCGAGCTCACGGACCCGGTCCTCGATCCAGGCCGCCGTGAAGTGCTTGCGGGCGATGTCGAGCATAAAGCCGCGCTGCGCCTTGGCGGGTTCGTCCCGGATGACGCCCTCGGGCGCGGTGCCGTCCTGGCGGACGGTCTGCTTGAGCGTGCGCGTGCCGTAGAAGACACCGGCCTCGGCGGTCCCGGAAATCCGGACCCGTTCGTCGCTGACGCTCAGCGTGTACGCCTCGGGGCCGGCCTCCCCCGAGACCAGGGCCAGCTCCACATCGCCCTTGCCGGGGTCGGCGCCCTCCGCGTACTCGAGACCGAGCTCGTCGGCGAGCAGCCGCCCCTCGTCGCCCAGTTCCTTCGCGTGCTCCTCGCCGACGATCACCTGCGCGCCCCGGTCCGGATGCCAGCCGGGCCCGCGTGCCGCGGTGTGCTCGCGGACCGCGGGGATGGTCCGCGGCGCCTTCGACACGGGGAAGGCGGGGGCGGACGAGACCGGGGAGCGGTTGTCGGTGCGGTCGGCGGACGACGGGGTCCCGACCGGAGAGCCGCTGTCGTCGGGCCAGAGCGTCACGGTGAGGACGGCGGCGGCCGCGGCGGCGATTCCCCCGGCGGCGAGCAGGGCGCGGGACCGGGATCGCGAAGAGGTCGACATCACCCCGGCAACCTCCCACGCGGCAGGAGTCCGTCGCTCGGTCCACGCCCCGAGCGTCCACCGCCCGTCCCCAAACTCTCCCTTCCGGGTGAAATTCGCGCATCCGTCGGACAGGTCCTGACACCTCTCGATAGCGTGAGCGCATCCCCCTCTCCCCTGCCGATGCCCACTCATGGCCGTATGGCCGTGCTTCCGAGGAGCGCACGCTGCCTTCGCCCAGCCCGTCCCGCACCGCCGCACCACCGGCGCTCGCCATACCGAAGCAGGCCCAGGCGGCCTTCACGGTGCACCCGGGACTCGCCCTGTTCAACACCGCGCCGGCCGAGGACGCCTTCGCGCTGCTGCTCGACTGCTGCGCGAGCGAGCGCTGGGCGCGGCGCCTCGTCGAGCACCGCCCCTACCCCGACCCCGACGCGCTGCTCGCCGCGTCCGACGAGGCGGGGTACGACCTCGGGCCCGCCGAGCTGGCCCAGGCCCTCGCCGCGGAGGAGAGCGAACTGCCCGTCGCGGGCGACACGCCGCAGTCCGCGCTCACCGCACTGCGCGCCGCCCACGCCGCGTACGAGGCGCGTTTCGGCCACGCGTTCCTGCTGAGCCTCGACGACTACCAGGACGACGAGCACCTCGACCAGGTCCTCGCGAGCCTGCGCAAGCGGCTCTCGCACGAGGTCGACGAGGAGCGGATCGTCGCCGCGGAGCAGCTGCGCCGCCTCGCGCGCGAGCGCATCACGGATGCCCTGTACGTCCTGTCGTATCCGTAAATCCTGGGAAACCGACCGGACTGCTAGGCCGTACGTGGCTGTTTGATCACACCTATCGACCCCCTGCGGGCTTGCCGACATCTGGTCGATACGATGACGAGCGGCCGGTGGACCGTACCCGGCCGGGTCTGACCGACAGAGAAGCCGGCCGGCCCTCAAGCCCCGCTCCCGGAGGGTTCTTCCGTGCCGGCTGGAACGCTGTACCGCGGCCGGGAAGGAATGTGGTCCTGGGTGGCTCATCGAGTCACCGGCGTCCTCATCTTCTTCTTCCTGTTCGTACACGTCCTCGACACCGCTCTCGTCCGCGTCTCCCCCGAGGCGTATGACGATGTCGTGGCCACCTACAAGACGCCGCTCGTCGCGTGCCTGGAGTACGGCCTCGTCGCCGCCATCCTGTTCCACGCGCTCAACGGCCTGCGCATCGTCGCCGTCGACTTCTGGTCGAAGGGCCCGCGCTACCAGAAGCAGATGCTCTGGACCGTGATGGGCATCTGGATCGTGCTGATGGTGGGTGCCCTTTATCCGGTGCTCGGCCACGCCGTACGCGAAGTCTTCGGGAGCTGACGCCGATGTCTCTCAACAAGGAAGCCGCCGACGCCACCGCCATCGGCGACGTCGAGGGCGTGTCCCTCTACGACGTGGACCACCCCGCGCCCGTCATCGAGGCCCCGCGCAAGCGCACCAAGAAGACCCCGAAGGCCACCCGCGGCAACTTCGAGATGTACGGCTGGCTGTTCATGCGCCTGTCCGGCATCGTGCTGACCGTCCTGGTCATCGGCCACCTGCTGATCCAGCTGGTGCTCGACGGCGGTGTGTCCAAGATCGGCTTCGCCTTCGTGGCCGGCCGCTGGGCCTCCCCGTTCTGGCAGGCGTGGGACCTGATCATGCTCTGGCTCGCCATGCTGCACGGCGCCAACGGCCTGCGCACGATCATCAACGACTACGCCGAGCGGGACAACACGCGCTTCTGGCTGAAGATGCTGCTCTACACCGCCACGGTGTTCACCGTCCTTCTGGGCACGCTGGTGATCTTCACCTTCGACCCGAACATCCGCTAGGCCCGGGGTAACGACATGAAGATCCACAAGTACGACACCGTCATCGTCGGCGCCGGCGGCGCGGGCATGCGCGCGGCCATCGAGGCCACCAAGCGCAGCCGTACCGCCGTGCTCACCAAGCTCTACCCCACGCGTTCCCACACCGGTGCGGCGCAGGGCGGCATGGCCGCCGCGCTCGCCAACGTGGAGGAGGACAACTGGGAGTGGCACACCTTCGACACGATCAAGGGCGGCGACTACCTGGTCGACCAGGACGCCGCCGAGATCCTGGCGAAGGAGGCCATCGACGCGGTCCTCGACCTGGAGAAGATGGGCCTGCCGTTCGGCCGCACCCAGGACGGGAAGATCGACCAGCGCCGTTTCGGCGGCCACAGCCGTAACCACGGCGAGGCCCCGGTCCGCCGCGCCTGCTACTCGGGCGACCGCACCGGGCACATGATCCTCCAGACGCTCTACCAGAACTGCATCAAGGAGGGCGTGGAGTTCTTCAACGAGTTCTACGTCCTCGACCAGCTCATCGTCGAAGAGGACGGCGTCAAGAAGAACGCCGGCGTCGTGGCGTACGAGCTGGCCACCGGCGAGATCCACGTCTTCCAGGCGAAGGCCGTGATCTACGCGTCCGGCGGTACGGGCAAGTTCTTCAAGGTGACCTCCAACGCGCACACCCTCACCGGTGACGGCCAGGCGGCCTGCTACCGGCGCGGACTGCCGCTGGAGGACATGGAGTTCTTCCAGTTCCACCCGACCGGCATCTGGCGCATGGGCATCCTCCTTACGGAGGGCGCCCGTGGTGAGGGCGGCATCCTCCGCAACAAGGACGGCGAGCGCTTCATGGAGAAGTACGCGCCGGTCATGAAGGACCTCGCGTCCCGTGACGTCGTCTCGCGCGCCATCTACACGGAGATCCGTGAGGGCCGCGGCTGCGGTCCCGAGGGCGACCACGTCTACCTCGACCTCACGCACCTGCCGCCGGAGCAGCTGGACGCCAAGCTCCCGGACATCACCGAGTTCGCCCGTACGTACCTCGGTATCGAGCCCTACACGGACCCGATCCCGATCCAGCCCACCGCGCACTACGCGATGGGCGGCATCCCGACGAACGTCGAGGGTGAGGTCCTGTCGGACAACACCACCGTCGTTCCGGGTCTGTACGCCGCCGGCGAGGTCGCCTGCGTGTCCGTGCACGGCGCCAACCGCCTGGGCACCAACTCGCTGCTCGACATCAACGTCTTCGGACGCCGCTCGGGTATCGCCGCCGCCGAGTACGCGGCCAAGGCCGACTACGTCGAGCTGCCGGAGAACCCGGCCGAGCTGGTCGTCGAGCAGGTCGAGCGGCTGCGCAACTCCACCGGCACCGAGCGTGTGGCGGAACTCCGCAAGGAGCTGCAGGAGACGATGGACGCCAACGTGATGGTGTTCCGTACGGAGCAGACCATCAAGACGGCCGTCGAGAAGATCGCCGAACTGCGCGCCCGCTACAAGAACGTGTCCATCCAGGACAAGGGCAAGCGGTTCAACACCGACCTCCTGGAGGCCATCGAGCTGGGCAACCTGCTCGACCTGGCCGAGGTCATGGCGGTCTCCGCGCTCGCGCGCAAGGAGTCCCGCGGCGGTCACTACCGCGAGGACTTCCCCAACCGCGACGACGTCAACTTCATGCGCCACACCATGGCGTACCGCGAGGTCGGCGACGACGGCTCCGATTCCGTCCGCCTCGACTACAAGCCGGTCGTCACGACCCGCTACCAGCCGATGGAGCGTAAGTACTGATGGCAACTCCCGTACTGGACAAGGTCGAGGCCGAGTCCGCAGCCTCGCCGTACATCACGGTCACCTTCCGTATCCGCCGCTTCAACCCGGAGGTCTCCGAGGACGCGGTCTGGGAGGACTTCCGGATCGACATCGATCCGAAGGAGCGTGTGCTCGACGGTCTCCACAAGATCAAGTGGGACCTGGACGGCACGCTGACCTTCCGCCGCTCGTGCGCGCACGGCATCTGCGGCTCGGACGCGATGCGGATCAACGGCAAGAACCGCCTCGCGTGCAAGACGCTGATCAAGGACATCAACCCCGAGAAGCCGATCACGGTCGAGGCCATCAAGGGCCTAACCGTGCTCAAGGACCTCGTGGTCGACATGGAGCCGTTCTTCCAGGCGTACCGCGACGTCATGCCGTTCCTCATCACCGAGGGCAACGAGCCGACGCGTGAGCGGCTGCAGTCCCCCGAGGACCGCGAGCGCTTCGACGACACCACCAAGTGCATCCTGTGCGCCGCCTGCACGTCCTCGTGCCCGGTGTTCTGGAACGACGGGCAGTACTTCGGCCCGGCGGCGATCGTCAACGCGCACCGCTTCATCTTCGACTCGCGCGACGAGGCCGGCGAGCAGCGCCTGGAGATCCTCAACGACCGTGACGGTGTGTGGCGCTGCCGCACCACCTTCAACTGCACGGACGCCTGCCCGCGTGGCATCGAGGTCACGAAGGCGATCCAGGAAGTGAAGCGGGCGCTGATCACTCGGCGCTTCTGAGCTTCTTTCTCGTACGTCACCGTGGGCCCCGTTTCCGATGGAAGCGGGGCCCACGTGCTTAATGTGACGGCATGTCACTCGAACTGCTCGGCTTCGACAACGTGTTGTTCCCCGTGGGAGATCTCCCCGAGGCCGTGGACTTCTACGAACGGGCCGGGTTCCCGCTCGACTTCCGCCTCGACGACGCCGGTATCGCCCTGTTCAAGGTGGGCCGGGAGACGCCGGGCCTGCTGCTGCGCCAGGAGGACGGACTACCGCAGCGCCCGTCGGGTCCGTGGCCCGCGCGGGTCTGGCTGGAGGTGCCGGACGCGCGGGCGGCCGGGCGGGAGCTGGCGGCCGCGGGTCTTGCGGTGGAGGATCCGATCTCGGCGTCGACCGGCTGGACCGTCGAACTGGCCGATCCCTGGGGGAACATCGTGGGGTTCACGGACTATCTGAAGCGGCCGGGGCTGGCGCGTACGGCGGCGACTGCGACCGCGACTGCGACTTCGGCAGAGGGCGAGGCGGCCGGGGAGCGTGAGGCGGTCGCGCGCTAGGCCGCAGGGCCTGTCCCGGCCCTAGTTGGCACGCGCCACCATTTCGTTCAGTACGCCCAGCAGCAAGTAGCCGTTCCCGGCCAGCGCGAGCAGCGCCGCAAAGCGCTGCAGCGCTCTCGCGCGGCCCAGCACCCCGGCCGCCACCCAGATCCCCGCGACGGCGCAGCCGACCGCCCCCAGCGCCGGGATGGTGAGGCCCTCCACCTCCGACCTGTTCACGTAGACCAGGGTGCACAGCCCGCTGGTCAGGAGCAGGACGTACGCCCGGACCAGCCGCCGGGCCCAGCGGCCGAGCTTCGATGCGGTCCGTGTGGGCGTGGGCGGCTGGTAGGCGGGGGCGACGGGTTGTCCGCTCCACTGGGGCGGAGGCTGCGGCTGCCCTCCCGTACCGCCGCCGTACGCCCTGGTCGGGTTCGGCGCGGGCACGGGCCGTGTCTCGGCCTCCGGGGAGGCCGCGGCACCGTGCGCCGCTCCCACCGGTCCCGTACCGCCTTCGCGCAGCCGCCGGACCTCCGCCCGCATGGCCTCCGCGTCCGCGAACCGGTCGGCCGGGTCCTTGGCCAGCGCCCGCGCCACCAGCGCCTCCACCGCGGCCGGGACCCGCGCCCCGCGCTCGCCGAGGGTCGGCGGAGGCTTGGTCACGTGCTGGTAGCCGACCTGGAACCCGGAGTCGGCGTCGAACGGGACCTCGCCCGTGAGCAGTTCGAACAGGACGACGCCCAGCGAGTAGAGGTCGGAGCGGCCGTCCAGGCCGCGTTGCCCCTCGAACTGCTCGGGTGACATGTAGTGCGGCGTACCGATCGCCGTGCCCGTACGGGTCAGGGCGGTGCCCGGTGTCTCCAGGGCGTGCGCGATACCGAAGTCCATGACCTTGACCGAACCGTCCGGGCACACCATCACGTTGGCCGGCTTGATGTCGCGGTGGACCATGCCCTGCGCATGGCTCGCGGCCAGGGCGTCGAGTATCTCGCCGGTGACGCGCAGCGTCCGGTCGAGATCCCCGGCACCGGCCCCGGGACCGGCCGGCATGCTCGCGGCGAGCGTCTGCCCGTCGACGTACTCCATGACGAGATACGACAACGGCCCGCCGGGCAGCGGCTCCTCGCGTACGTCGAAGACCGCGACCACGTTGGGATGGCTGAGCCTGGCCACGGCCCGGGCCTCGCGGCGGAAACGCTCGCGGCCGCTCTCCTCGGCGGCGAGCGCGGCGCTCATGGTCTTCACCGCGACCGTGCGCTCCAGCTCGGTGTCCCGCGCGCGGTAGACGGCCGCCATGCCGCCCGAGCCGATGCGCTCCTCGACGATGTAGCGCCCCTGATCCAGTAACTGACCCGCCGTGAGACTCATCGACATCGCCCGCCCCGCCTCCCCAAGCCGGAGATCAGGTTAGCGAGAGCCGCGTCGCGGCAGCCAGGGCTTGAACGCGTTCAAAACCAGCGCTACAGTCATGCCCACAAGGTTTTGAACACGTTCAAGGGAGCGTTGGTCATGGACCTCACGGTCACCGCGTATGTCATCTACCTGGTCATCAGCATCGGTCTGACCATCTGGGTCGCGCGGACACTCAGCCGCAACGGACGGATCTTCCTCAGCGACGTGCTGAAGGGGAACGAGAAGCTCGCCGAAGCGGTGAACCACCTGCTCGTCGTCGGCTTCTATCTCGTCAATCTCGGGTTCGTCGCGCTCTATCTGAACGCGGACGACCTGATCACCGACGCGCGGGGGATCTTCGAGGCGCTGTCGGTGAAGCTCGGGGTGGTACTGCTCGTGCTGGGGGTCATGCACCTCGGCAACGTCTGGGTCCTCAACAAGATCCGGCGCCGGGGAATCATGGAGCGCGAGCAGATGCCGCCCGTACCGCCGCAGGGGTTCAGCGGCGACCAGGGTGCGTGGGCGGCACCCGCGGGGGCCTGAGCGATGGGGACCGCTCAGAGGTCGGGGGGCCGGGGCGCGGCCCCGGGGCAGGCTGGCCGGGGCGTGGCGTACGCCCCGGTCCGCCGGCTGACCGTCCTGTACGACGCGGAGTGCTCGCTCTGCACCCACCTGCGGAACTGGCTCGTACGGCAGCGGCAGTTGGTGCCGCTGGATCTCGTACCCGCCGGTTCGGACGAGGCGCGGCGCAGGTTCCCGGGGATCGACCACGGGCGGACGCTCGACGAGATCACGGTCGTCGGGGACGGCGGGCAGGTGTACCAGGGGCCCGCGGCCTGGGTCGTGTGCCTGTGGGCGCTGGCCGAACACCGGCCGCTGGCCCACCGGTTCGCCTCACCCGCGGGGGCCCGCTTCGCGCGGGCCGCGGTCCTCGCGGCGGCGAAGTACCGAGAGGGGCAGCGCGGGGCCGGCCAGGGGCAGGGCTGGGGCGACGGGGTGTACCGGCGGGGCGACGGGTGGGTGTACCACCCGCAGCACGGCTGGTCGTACGCCGGGCACCCGGAGCCTTGTGACTCCGGACGCTGTCCGAGTCGTTAGGCTCGGGAACCGTGCCAGCAGGGAAGAAGAGCGTGAACGTGCCGTCAGCGCAGCCGGAGGCCGCGGCCGCGGCCAAGGGCGAGCAGACGAAGAGCGAGCAGACGCGGACGCTGATCCTGGAGACCGCGATGCGGCTCTTCCAGGAACGCGGCTACGACAAGACGACGATGCGGGTGATCGCCAAGGAGGCCGGGGTCTCCGTCGGCAACGCGTACTACTACTTCGCCGGCAAGGAGCACCTGATCCAGGGCTTCTACGACCGGATCGCCGCCGAGCACGAGGCCGCCGTACGGCCCGTGCTCGACCGCGAGACGGATCTGGAGGCGCGGATCTCGGGCGTCCTGCGGGCGTGGCTGGAGATCGCGGAGCCGTACCACGAATTTGCGGCGCAGTTCTTCAAGAACGCCGCCGACCCGGACTCGCCGCTCAGCCCCTTCTCCACCGACTCGGCGCACGCGCGGGAGGCGGCGATCGCCGTGCACCGCGAGGTGCTCGCCGGCTCGAAGGCGAAGATCCCGGAAGAGCTCAAGGACATCCTCCCCGAGATGCTCTGGCTCTCCCAGATGGGCCTCGTCCTGTACTGGGTCTTCGACCGCTCCCCCGCCCGCGAACGCTGCTACCGCCTGGCGGACCGCGGCGCAAAGCTCACCACACGCGGCGTGGCCCTGGCCCGGTTCCGGGTGCTGCGGCCGCTCGTGCGGGAGGTCCATGAACTGTTCGTGGACTTCTTGCCGGGGATGACGGACGAGGACGCCTCGGACGCCGAGCCCGGCACCACCAAGCGCTGACCCGATCAGAGGGCCGGCACCGGCCCCACTGAAAGGTCACCGCGATGATGCTCATCGGCATGCTGCTCCTGCTGGCCCTCGGTCTCCTCGTCCTCTTCGTCCTCGCGGCCCTCGGTTACGTCCTCCTCATGGCGGTCGTATCCGCCGCGGCGGGCGCCTGGACCCGGCCGAAAGTGGGCTGGCTGATCGCGGCCGCCACGATCGGGATGCCGCTCATGGTGACGGCGGGCGGCCTTGCCGTCGTCGCACGGTGACCGCGATGGCCGTCGTCGTGCTCCTGCTCTTCATGGTGCTCATCGTCTACCTGGGGCTGATGTGTCTGCTGTGCGGCTGGGTCGCGCACAAGTCCGGTGCGAGCGCGGGCTGGACGATCGCGGCGGGAGCGGCGGGCCTGCCGTTCGCCCTCCTCGTCCTCGCGGTGGTGGGGGTGATGGCGGCCGGTACGTGAGGCGCACGCAGGGCACTGACCTCGGCGCTCAGGGCTGAGGGCTGAAGGCTGAGGGCTGAGGGCTGAGGGCTCAAAGCTGGCTGAGGATCGTCGGGTCGGTGATCTCCTTGTCCTTCGCGAGCAGCATCGCCTTGCTGAGGATGACCGACAGGACGCGGTCGCCCTCGAAGGGGAGGTAGCCGCCGGCCGCCGGGTCGCCCGCGGCCGAGGTGCCCTTGGGGACGATGCACACGTACTGATCGTTCGGCGTGCGCAGGATGTTGCCCGAGCCGAGGTGGATCTTGTACGTGTGCCGTTCGCCGCGCACGTGCAGGAAGCGGCCCTCGACCGTGCACCGGCCGGCGATCGCCAGCCTCGGTATGAGGCGGGTGAGCAGGGCGCGGCGGGTCTCGGCACCCGCGTTCAGCTCGCCGAAGCCGTACGAGGTCCAGTACTCCTGGAAGCGGCCCTCGGGACCGCCGTCCTGCCATGTCGGATCATTGCCCACGCTGGCCACGCCGACGAACAGATCGACGTCGCGCAGGACTTCGCTGAGCGCGAGCGGCGGGATGTCCGCGAGCGGCAGGGCGTCGACGGGCTCCGCCCCTCCCCTGAGCCACATGCGGTACTCGCCGCCGCCCGCGTGCGCGCTGTTGTGCGGGGCGTCGATGGGATAGAAGCGCACCTGATCGGTACGCACGCGCAGGTAACTGCCGGAGTCCGTGAGGTCGGCGCCCCAGTCGTCGCCGATCCCTTCGATCCAGTACTCGGCGCGCAGCCCCCACTGCGGCAGCTCCTTGTACGCCGGCGGGTACTCGTCGTCCACGCTCAGCCGCAGCTTGGCGTGCCAGCCCCGGAGTGCGGCCAGGGAGTTGAACTGGTGCTGGCGCAGGATGTGGGCGGCGAACCGGTTGGAGTACGTGCCCGTGTTCCGCTCGGCGTCCGTCAGCAGATACACCTCGCGGTGGGCCTGCTTGAACGGCTGGGTGATGCCATGCCGCTCCAGCCAGTCGCGCCAGGCGACGATCCCGTCGGGCCCGTGGTGGATGGGGTGCCACAGCTCGACCTGCATCCCCGCGGTGACGGGTTCGTCCGTGAGCGTGCGCAGCTCCCCGTCCGCGTACCCGACCGGCTGTCCGTCGACCGTCCACAGGAGGCGGCGGGCGAGGGTGCCGAGGAGCGGGTGGTCGAGGTACTGGGCACGCCACTTGTCGTACGCCCAGGTGCGGCGCGCGAGGAACTGCCGGTCGAGGCGCTCGGCCTGGGCGCCGAGCATCTTGTCGATGTCCTTGACGGCGGCCTTGAGCTCCTTGAGCTCGTCGGGGTGGTCGCGCCGGACGGTGGCGGGCGGGGACTTCACGGTCTTCCCGGCCGCGTTGGTCCAGGTCAGCGTCGCCTTGGAGCCGCGCACCAGCAACTCGGCCGCCGCATCTCCCAGTTGGTGGACGCTGCGGCCCACCTCGGTGAGGCCGTACGCGGGGACGGCCAGCTCCTCGATCTCCTCGCGCGTGAGGCCGAGGGCTTTGGCGCGCTGGTCGAGGCCGCTGTTGAGCACCTTCAAGGTGCCCTTGTACGTCAAGCGTGTGGCCAGCCTGGCCAGTTCGGCCAGGGCCGCCTCGCCCTCGGTGCGGGCGAGCGCGACGACGCAGGCGTTGGCCACCTTGGGGTTGCGGGGGCCCAGGCCCGGCACCTTGCGCAGCGACACCTCGACGACCCGGCCGAGGGTGCGGGTGGTGTCGCGGTCGGCGGGCAGGAGGGAGAGGGTCCAGGCTAGGCCGCGGAGGGCGTCGGCGTTGTACGGGTCGTACGCGTCGTCGTGGTGGTAGTACCCGTCGTCGGCGAACGGCTGGGTGCGCGGCAGGCCGACAAGCCCGAGCCAGCAGGTGATCCGCTCGCGTACCGCGCCGGCGCCGATGCGGTCGATCAGGGCCATGGTCGCCTTGTCCCACTTGCCTGTCGGCTTCGCCGACGTGGCCGACGCGGCCTGCAGGAGCAGGGCGCGCCAGTACGGGCGCGCCTCCTCCCCAGTCTCGGCGAGATCGGCGATGGCCCGGTCGGACCAGGCCTCTCCGGGATTCAGCACAGGGTCAGTCAGCTCCTGGAGCAGCTTCTTCAGCTCTTTGTCGGGGTGGTACTGCTGCACGGCCGAGCGGCGCAGGGTCGCCACGACCGGGCCGGGAACGCTGCGGCCCGCGTCGAGTTCGGCGCGGACCAGGGTCTTCACCTCGTGGGTGGACCAGACGGAGTGCATCGCCCCGTAGTGCGCCAGGCGCTCCTGCCGCTCGGCTGCGAGCCGGTCGTCGGGCAGCCCGCGGCGCAGCAGGGTGACCAGTCCCAGCGCGTTGATCCGCGACGGCGAGGTCCGGTGGAACACCTCGGTGCGCTCGATGAGTTCATCCGCCAGCAGCCGGGCGGTGCCCTCGGGCAGCACCCGGAGCGTGTGCAGGATCTCGGCGCCGTCACCTTCCCAGCTGTTGTCGTTGCTGATGGCCACGTCCAGGAGCTGGCCTGCGAGGCCATACACATCGCTCTCGGCAGCGAGCCTTCGGACGGCGGCGACCCGTTCGGGGTATCTGCTCAGCATCAGCCACCCACCAACGGAACAAGCTTCAAGAACGTGACCTCGACCCCGAGCCGCAGCTCGATCTCCTCGTCCAGTTCCTCGATCTGCCGGTCCCCCACCAGCACCAGGAACCCGTTCCGCCCGAACGCCTCCACCGCGCGCTCGAACTGCCGCTCCGGATCGAGCCGGCGCGGCTTCTTCAGCTCGTACCCGTTGAGCGTGCGCTCGGTGTCCGTGGGCTGGACCAGCCCGCGGAAGACCGCCGGCGACGCGGCGTGGTACTCCGCGACCTCCTGGAACACACGCCGCCGGATCACCTCGCGCAGCGTGAGCCGCTCCTCGGTGATCTCAAGCCCCCACGCCTCGGCGCGCTCACCCGCTGTCGTCTCGTCGACGAACGTCAGTCTCCCCATGCCCAAGGAGATTAGAGCGCGGCACTGACAACCGCCGCCGGCCTGGGAGTTCAGGCCTTCCAGCCCGCCCCGCCGCCCTCCTCGGCGACCACCATGATCCGGCGCAGCATGTCGGAGAGCTGGGCCAGTTCGGCCGGGGGCAGGACGCGCAGCAGCCGCGTCTCCTCGTCGCCGAGCATGTCCATCGCGCCCAGCCAGGTCGCCCGGCCGTCCTCCGTGAGCTCGACATCGACCTTTCGGCGGTCGGTGCGGGACGGCGTACGGCGGATGAGGCCGCGTTTCTCCAGGCCGTCGAGGCGGCCGGTCACCGACGCGGGGCGCAGGTCGAGGTCGGCGGCGAGTTCGGAGGGGGTGGCGCGGCCGGAGCGGCCGGCGAGTTTGTGCAGGGTGTCGAATTCCTGGCGGTCGAGGTCGAAGTCGACGAGGGACTGCTCGCGTACGCGCATCAGGTGCACGGACAGCTTCTTCATGCGCGTCACGGCACCCTCGACGTCGGGGTCGAGACCGGGCAGCACGGGCAGCCAGCGCGCCACGTGCCCGTCGGTCCAGTCCTGCTGCCGCAACGGCTCCCCTTGCTTCATGCGGAGCAGCGTACGCCGCAGCCGTTCGGAACCAAATATTTCGTTGACGAATAGTTCGGTACCGAAATATGTTCGGGTGCATGCCGCACCCCCTGCGCACCCTCAACTTCCGTCTGTTCTTCGCCGGCCGCTCCCTCTCCCTGATCGGCGACGCGGTGATCCCGGCCGCGCTCGCGCTCGCCGTCCTGCAGATCACGGACTCCGCCGCGGCGATGGGTCTCGTCCTCGCGTGCGCGACGGTCCCCAAGTTGCTGCTGCTGCCGATCGGCGGGGTCGCGGGCGACTGGTTCGCGGCGCGGACCGTCGC
Source organism: Streptomyces sp. NPDC050418 (assembly GCF_044458745.1). NCBI lineage: Bacteria > Bacillati > Actinomycetota > Actinomycetes > Kitasatosporales > Streptomycetaceae > Streptomyces > Streptomyces sp. NPDC050418. The sequence continues at coordinate 370,786 of NZ_JBITIG010000003.1, read as the reverse complement.
GCTCGTCACCGATGCCGTACGGGCCGCGAGCCAGCTGTTCGTGGGGGTCGAACTGCTCGCGGGGCAGCCGCAGTTGTGGCAGATCGCGGTTGCCGAGGCGATCGGCGGCGCGGCCTCCGCGTTCGCGATGCCGACCATCTCCCCGCTGGTCACGGGCACGGTGGAGAGGGACCAGCTGCACCGGGCCAACGCCCTGTTCGGGATCGTCCGCAGCTCGGCACGGTTCGGCGGGCCCGCACTCGCCGGGCTCCTGGTGTATCTGGCGGGCCCCGGCCTCGCGTTCCTCCTCGACGGCGTCTCCTTCGCCCTGAGCGCCGTCCTGCTCGGCTTCACCCGGGTCCGCAACGTCGAGGTCGAGCGGCGGTCGCTGCGCGCGGATCTCGCCGAGGGCTGGCAGGAGATGCGCAGCCGCGACTGGTACTGGGTCAGCCTCATCGGCCACTCCGCGTGGAACGGCGCCGCGGCCGTCCTGATGACCCTCGGCCCCGCCCTCGCGGTACGGGAGTTCGGCGGCGAGGGCGCCTGGGTGCTGCTGCTCCAGGTCGGCGCGGGCGGGCTGCTGCTCGGCTCGCTGCTCGCCGCGCGGGCCCGGCCCCGGCGGCCGATCCTGACGGCGAACCTGGGCCTGGCCACGTACGCACTGCCCCTCGGGCTCTTCGCCGCGGGCGCCCCCGCCCCACTGGTGATCGGCGCGTACGGGATCGCGCAGGCGGGTCTCGGTTTCCTCAACCCGGTGTGGGAGACCGCCGTCCAGCAGGCGATCCCCCCGCACGCGCTGGCCCGCGTGGTCTCGTACGACTGGCTGCTCTCGCTCGGCGCGATGCCCCTCGGCTACGCCCTCGCCCCGCTCGCCGCGAACCTGTGGGGTCCGGCGGTTCCGCTGTGGATCGCGGCGGGTGTGGTGGCGGTGGCGTGTGCGGGGACGGCGCTGGTCCCCGGCGTACGGGACTTCCGGGCCGCCGATTCCCGTACTCCTGCGCCGGGGCGCAAGGCCGAGACGGAGACGGTCAGCTGAGCGCGTCCACCGCTTCCTCGGCGGCGAGTTCCACGTCGTAGACGAGCGGTTCCCCGCCGATCATGAGGTGCCTGGCGCGCGGGGCGTACCCGGCCGCCGTGACAGCGAGGAGGTACGAGCCGGGGCCGGGGGCCGCCAGGATGTACGAGCCGTCGGCCAGCGAGTCGACGCGGTCGAGCTGGCGGCCGCCGCGGGAGACGAGGGTGAGCACGGCGTCGGCGACCGGGCTGCCGTCCGGGGTGCGCAGGAAGCCGTGGACGGCGGAGGCACCGCCGGGGACCGCTTCGGTGCGCTGGGCGGGGACGCCGGCTTCGTCAAGCCGCTCGGCCGCCACCGGCTCCTCCGCGAGGTACGGCTCCTCCGCGAGGTATGCCTCCTCCTTCGGCTCCACCGCCAAGTGCGGAAGCCGCTTCTCCAGCCACCCCGGCAGCCACCAGTTGGACCGCCCGAGCAGATGCATCGCGGCGGGCACGAGCGCCGTACGCAGGATGAACGCGTCGAGCGCGACCGCCGCCGCGAGTCCGATGCCCGCCATCGCGCCCTCCGTGTCGCCGCTGAGGACGAACGCGGAGAACACGCAGATCATGATCAGGGCCGCGGAGTTGATGACGCGGCTCGTCTCCGCGAGGCCGACCCGTACCGCCCGCGCGTTGTCCTTCGTATGCACCCATTCCTCGTGCATCCGGCTGACCAGGAACACCTGGTAGTCCATGGAGAGCCCGAAGAGGAGGGAGAGCATGATGACCGGCAGGAAGGCGGTGATCGGGCCCTCCTTGCCGAGGCCGAGCGCCTCCGCGCCCCAGCCCCACTGGAAGATCGCGACGAGGACGCCGAAGGAGGCCGCGGCGGCGACGAGGTTCATGACGGCCGCCGTCAGAGGGACGACGAGCGAGCGGAACGCGATCAGCAGGAGCAGGAAGCCCAGGCCAATGATGGCGCCGACGAACAGCGGGATGCGTTCGCCGGTGACGGCGGCGAAGTCCTTGAACACCGCGGTCACACCGCCGACATGGGTGTCCGTGCCGGCCGCCGGGATCACGTCGTCGCGCAGCCGGTCGATGAGTTCGTCGGTCTCGACGGACTGGGGTGAGGTGGTGGGCACGACCTGGATGACGGAGACGTCGGAGCCCGGCGGTACCGGCATCTGCACGGCCGCCGCGACCCCGTCGGCCGCGTTCACACGGGCGAGCAGACCGTCGTCGCCGCCCGTGCTGACCAGTTGCAGCGGCCCGTTGAACCCCGGGCCGAAACCTTCCGCCAGCAGGTCGTACGCCTGACGCGTGGTCGTGGACTCCTGGTGGTTGCCCTGGTCGGTGGCGCCCAGCCGCAGCGAGAGCACCGGGATCGCGAGCGCCGCCATGACCACCACGGCCAGGAACGCGATCGACCGCGGCCGCCGCTGCACGAACCCGGACCAGCGCGCGGCCGCACCGCTCGCGTCCCCGGACTCGGGCCCGTCGGCCGCCAGCTTCCGGCGCTGCCGCCTGCTCAATGCGCGCGGCCCCAGCACCCCGAGCATCGCGGGCAGCAGCGTGATCGCGGCGAGCACGCTCATCACCACGGTCAGCGAGGTGCCGATGACGACACCGTCGAGGAAGCGCATGTTCATCACGAGCATCCCGGCGAGCGCGATGCACACCGTCCCGCCCGCGAACAGGACGGCTCGCCCCGAGGTGTTGAGCGCGGCGACTGCCGACTCCTCCGGATCAAGGCCGCGCTGGATGCCGCGCCGGTGCCGGGTCACGATGAACAGCGCGTAGTCGATGCCGACGCCGAGCCCGATCAACGAGCCGAGCAGCGGGGCGACTTCGGGGACGTCGGTGACATGGCTGAGCAACGAGGTCCCCATCATGCCCATGCCGACGCCGAACACGGCCGTCACGATGGGCAGCAGCATCGCGAACAGCGAACCGAAGGCGAGGAAGAGGACGACCGCGGCGGCCGCGATGCCCACCATCTCGGCGAGCCCGGTCGGCGGCTCCTGGATCCTGGTGATCGCCTGCCCGCCGAGCTCCACCTGCAGGCCGTCGCGCGCCGCGTCCTGCGCCGTGTCCACGACGTCCTCGACGAGCGCCTTCGGGACGGCGTTGGCCTGCTCGGTGAAGGTCACCTGGGCGTAGGCGGTCCGTCCGTCGCGGCTGATCTGCGCCGCGCCCTGTTCGCTGTACGGCGACGACACCTCGCCGACGCCCGCGTACCCGCCGATCTCCTTGAGCGCGGGCTCGATCCGCTCCCGTACGTCCTCGTCCCGTACGGACCCCTCGTCGACCCGCCACACCACGGTGTCCGTATCACCGGCGCTCTGCGGGAAGGCGTCCGTCATCAGGTCGTACGCACGCTTCGAATCCGTGTCCGGAAGGCTGAAGACGTTCGCATAATCCGTGCCGGCCTGCGAGCCCGCCGCCCCGACGCCGAGCAGCGCCCCCACCCACAGCACGAGGACGACCAGGCGGTGCCGGTAGCACCACCGTGCCAATGCAGCCACGATTCCTGCCCTTTCGTCGGTCCGTCAGCGGTCGGTCGTCCCCCTGGGCCAGGGCTTCGGAGCCCCCGTCAGGGCTTCAGAATCCCCGCCTGTACGCGTGCGTGGCGCAGCGCGGCCATGACTCTCAAGGAACTCCAAGGCTCGGCCCGGTCCCCCGTACAACGAGCCGACGGATACTGGGGTCATGAGTGGCGGGGATGAAGTGGGGCAGGGACAGTCCGTACTGGTGGTCGAGGACGAACCCTCCATAGCGGACGTTCTCACCATCGCCCTGCGGTACCACGGCTTCGAGGTCGTGTGGGCGAGCTGCCTGCTCCAGGCCCGCGCCCGCATCACCGAGCGCCGCTTCGACGCGGCGCTGCTCGACGTGATGCTGCCGGACGGCGACGGGCGCGCCTTCGGGCGCGAACTGCGCGCCGGATACCCGGAGACGGCCCTGGTATTCGTGACCGCGCGGGACGCGCCCGCCGAGATCGTCGGCGCGCTCGGCTTCGGCGACGACTACATCACCAAGCCGTTCCACATCGACGAGGTGGTCGCGCGGATCACCGCCGTATTGCGCCGCACGCGCCCCGCCGACGTGCTGCCCGAGCGTCCCTCGCTCTCGTACGGGGGCCTGGAACTGGACGAGACGACGTACACCGTCCGCCGCGTGGACCGCACGCGCGGCGATGTGCAGCTGACGCCGACCGAGTACGCGCTGCTGCGCTTCCTCGTCCGCAACGGCGGGCGCATCGTCCCCAAGGAACAACTCCTGCGCCACGTATGGCAGTACGAGCACCACCAGCCGGAGTCGACCGTCGTCGAGACGTACATCAGCTATCTGCGCCGCAAACTCGCCCCGCTCGGCCCCTCACTGATCACGACGCGGCGCGGGGTGGGCTACGGCCTGGCGGCGGCCACGTGAGGCGCCTGACCTCCGCGCTCGGCTCCCGCCGGGACCGCCGGCGCCACCACGGCCTGGCGACCCTGCGGGCGAAGCTCACCGTGATGAACGTGCTCGTCCTCGCACTCGGCATCGTCGTCGCGACAGCCGTCTCCATCATGGCGATGCGCCACTACCTCCTCGACCGCATCGACTCCGAACTGGCTTCGTCACGCACGGCGTTGGAGCGCACGGGCTTCACGCGCGAGCAGATCGACGCCCTCAGCGCGATCGGCTCCCTCCGCGACGACCTGCTGCTCGCGGACGCGGCGGGCTCACTGCCCCGCCCGGAGACGGTGTTCGTGGCGGTGGACGACGCAGGCCGCCCGCTGACCTTCGCGGGCATCCCACCGACCGCACGCCAGCGCGAACTCGCGGACGCCGTCTCCGACCCGTCCCGCCTTTCCTCCTCCCCCTCCATACGAGACGTGCGGTTCGGCGGCGACGAGTTCCGGGCGGTGGGTGCGCGGCTCGGCGACGGCACGGTCGTCGTCATGGCGACCTCCACCGAGGCGGTACGAGACGGCATGGCCCGCTCCCTGAAGGTGGACCTGGGCGTGGGTGCTCTGCTGCTCCTCCTGCTCGGCGGGCTGACCTTGATGGGCGCCCGCCACCGCCTCCGCCCGCTGGAAGACATGGTGGAGACGGCCTCTGCGATCGCCGAAGGCGACCTCACCCAACGCGTCCCGGCCCAGAAGAACCCCGTACTCGAAATCGAGCAGCTCCGCCTGGCTTTGAACACCATGCTCCACCAGGTCGAATCCGCCTTCGAAACCCGCGAACGCACCACGTCCCAACTCCGCCGCTTCGTCGCGGACGCGTCCCACGAACTCCGCACGCCGCTTGCGGCGATCCGCGGCTATCTGCAGCTGTTCGACAAGGGGATGCTGCGGGAGTCGTCGGAGCGGGAGCGGGCGGGGCAGCGGGTTCGTGCGGAGACGGATCGGATGGCGCGGCTGGTGGAAGAGCTCCTCCTGCTGGCGCGCCTGGACCAACAGGCCGAACTGATCCTCGGCGAGGTGGACTTGAGCCGCCTGGCCCGGGAGGCGGCGGAGGACCTCCGCATCCAGCAACCCTCCCGCCCGATCACAGTCTCGGCCCCATCCCCACTCCTGATCCGCGCGGACGAATCTGGCCTACGCCAGGTCCTGGGCAACCTCCTGACGAACGTCCGCACGCACACACCTGTTTCAGCCGCGGTCCGCATTGAAGTGACGCAGGATTCCGACCGCGCCCTGCTCGTGGTTGCGGACGAAGGCCCGGGCATGCCGGAGGAGGACGCGGCACGCATCTTCGACCGGTTTTTCCGGGCTGGGGGTGGGGCGGGAAGTGGGTTGGGGATGGCGATTGTGCAGGGGGTGGTGGAAGGGCATGGCGGGTTGGTGGGGGTGCGGACGGGGTCTGGGGCGGGACTGACGGTGAGGGTAGGGCTGCCGGTTGGGAACCGGCGGGCCTAGATCCACCGGTCGACAGGGACCTCGGCGATCAGCGCGCACCCCCGATCGCCATCTGGCGACGGACAGGCAACTGCTCTGCAAGACCGTGAAACGGCTTGATGGCGCTCTTTACCAGAGCAGGTGAATACTACTTCTGGGTCGTCATCCACTTCGCCCGCGAAGGGGGTCAACCGGCACTCGATCGCGCCATGGCCTCGACCAAGAATTCCGGGTTTGCCATGTCGAGTGCACCCCTGAGATATTCATTCAGAATCCTCAGACACTCGCCGTTCGACCGAACCCGCACCCATCCTCGAACAAGAAAGCGTCACAGGTCACCCTCAGCACCGCTCTTGACCGCCCCCGTCAACGACCTATACGTCACCCTCAAGCCAACGATCGAATGGCGGGACTTCCAATATTTCAGAATTGGCCAGCTTCATGCCTCTGGCAAAGTTTTCGGCCAATTTCACGAGCATCGCGACTAGTGAACTCTGCGTAATGGTCTCGCGCTCTGGATTCGGAACCCAATTAGTCCGCGAATCACAGTGAATAATCACGAGATCCCCGCTTGGGCGGAAGGTCAAAGCCCTCTCGACACCCTGCGAGTATAGATCCACCTCGACTTCGCGACGGTCGCGCACGCCCGCCAGAAGTGACGGGAACTGCTCCATGAAGGCAGACAAGTCATATGCAACATCGAGTGGCCATACATCACTCCCGAAGCCGCCCAGGTGGAATGTTCCGCCTCCAGCGTCAGAGACGACGCTACACGCCTTCATGACCAGGGTTTCGTAATCGTCACCCGGCTCCAGACCCGCTGAAGCAGGAGGCACAGCACCTGACGGCATGGCCGGATTGAACGACACAGAGAAGCCCATCTCTCCACCCTCCTAACTCGGACCAGGGACCGGGAATCCCGTTTTGTACAGACCATCTCGATTCGGGACGATGGTAGCCACGCGCGCCTGGACGATACTCCCATCCGGCATAATCAGCTGCCCCAACCCGTCCGGAATACGTACCGACCTAGGCCCGGCCCCTTCAACATGGAGTCCCCTCAAGAATTCTGCTGCGGCATCATCGTCCAGCCACTGACCTTGCGGCTTCCCGGTGCTACGAGCGCGGTCCTTCAGAGCTTTCGTTTTCTTTGCTCCGGAGCCATGGGTCTTAAATGTGTGGCCCCACGTCTTAACGCTGTTAGAGGCCCAGTCCACGCAGCCGTTGCTGTTATGCACCAAGACCGGCGTTCCGCCTGCCAGTACATAGTACGTGTGGATTCCGGCAACCGTGAGGTTGCGGGTTTCCTGGCGTTGACGGAAGTCCCTCGTGTGAGCAACCTCAATGCTCTCACCCTCATCTGTGCGGAGCGTCATTCCCGTCCGCAGCTCGGCGGCGTCGAGCCACGCCTGCTCAGACGGCGACCAGAATGGGTGGTGGCTCGTTGCGATGAGGACGCCGCTGCCGGAGGCAGTGTCCATGGTGAGCTCGACGAAGTCTTTGTCGTCCTTGGTGATGATGGTGGCCAGGACGGCGCGGGCTTCGGTTAGTCCGGTTTCGGGGTCGGTAGCAAGGACTCGGTCGCCGGGAGTAATGTCCTTGATCTGCTTCGTACTGCCGTCCGCGAGCTCAACTTCCGTTTCCGGAGTGAAGCTGTTTGGGCAGTCCGGAACTTTCTTGCCCTTACCGAATCCCTCCAGCAGCTTCTTCAGCCACTTGACAGCCCTCGCGGGCGTCGAAGGTCTGTTGCCACCCACCCGCAGTGCGAGGTCAATCCAGGTTCGTTTATGCAAGCCCGCCACTCATCTATGTCAGGCAGCACCATTCCGCCCACTGTTCCCCAGAAGCTGCCCGGCATCTCGCCAGAGCTAGACGCACACCCGGCACTGACATCGACGCCGCATACACCAGAGAGCTGATCGGTCGAAGTTCCGTTCTCGGCAACAGAGTCGAGGACCGCCTCGCACGCCGCGTCACAGCCGTCACCCTCACTGGGCTTGTCTGGCTCGTCTGGCTCGTCTGCGCTGCAATCGACGCTGAGGCTTCCGCAGACCTGCGCCATACCGGTGGGATCGCTGAAGTTGATGGGGTCGTTGTGGGTGTAGCTGAATGCCGACAGCAGTTGCGGACTGTAGGGGAATTGGAGTGGGTCGGGGCTGAGGAACCGTCCGAGTTTCGGGTCGTAGGCGCGGGCGCCGAGGAGCGAGAGGCCGGTGGAGGTGTCTTCGGTTTTGCCGAGGAAGCCTCGGTCGGTGCCTTCGGGGAGGGTGCCGCTGCGTTCGTCGCCGAAGGGTGTGTAGCGGCGACGCTCGAACGCTGCAGTGGTGGCGTCGACGGAGAGCTGAGTGGATGCCTGGCCATCGGCCATCAGGTACGTGACCGTGCCGCCGTTGGGACCGGTGGTGCGCATCGCGACCGCCGAGCCACCGCATGTGTAGTGGCGGGTGGCGGTGACGGTCTTGCCGTCAGTGGTGGTCAGTTCGGTCGCGCCGAGGTTGACGACGGTTTCGCTGGGTGTGGTGCGGACGAGGAGGTTGCCGTCGGCGTCATAGGTGTAGCGGGTCAGCTCGGAGCCGGTGGACTTTGTGGTTTTGACGGTGGCGAGCTGGCCGAGCTTCGTCCAGGTGTAGTCGGTGTTCTTGCCGGCGCCGGGTTCGGCGCGCTTGGTCATCTGACCGTCAGCGTTGTACGTGAATGTGTCGGATGTGGCGGCGCCACCGGTAACCGTGTTGTTGATCTTACGGACGCCGTGCGGCTGGTCGGCGTTCGGTGTGGTCCACGCGCCGCTGTCGTCGTAGCCGGGGTAGAGGTAGTCCCGCTTGGTCTGCTTGCCTGCCGCGTCGGTGTCGGTGACCGACTGGAGATTGCCGATGCGGTCGTGCGTATACGCAGTCTGGTAGGGCGCGGGTCCCTTGAAGTCGGAGGCCACGGCGGCGCAGTCACCGCCGGCGGCGCGGGTGTACGCGTTGGTCAGGCGCGCCAAGGCGTCGTACTTGAAGCACTGGGACTGCGCGGTCTGGCCGTTGGCCTGCTCCCGGATCTCGGTGATTTTTCCGGCGAGGTCGTAGCTGTAGGTGTCCTTCTGCGATTCGGTGGTGATCTGGCCGGAGGTGGTGCTGGTGGTGGCAATGCTCTTGAGCCAGCGGGTGCCGTTGGCGTCGTCGTAGCCGTAGGAGCGGGCCGCGGTGGCGCCGCTGCCGCTGATCGTCTTGCCGTACGTACGGCCCGTCAGGCGGCCGTAAGCGTCATAGGCCTGATCGTCGACGTAAACCGCGTTGCTCAGGCTGCTGGTAAGCCGCTCGGGCTGGCCATAGTTGTTGAACGTGGCGGTGACGGTTTCGGAGGCGAGGCCGCCCGCGGCCGGATAGCTGACCGAGGTGACGTGGTCGGCGGCGTCGTAGCCGAGCGTGGTGGTGTAGCTGCCAGCCAGACCGTTCACGTTCGCTGGGATCGTGACCGTCGACTTCAACGGGCGGCCACGCTTGTCGAACTCGTCCGTCTTGGTCGTGTATTGGTTTCCGTCGGCGTCACGGCTGATCGTGCTGGTGATCTGCCCCTTGCCGCCAGGAACTGCGCCATCCCACAGCCAGGACGCCAACTGATCGGCGCCGCTGCCCACCGAGGTCTTACGGCCGAGGTTGTCATAGCCGTACGTCAGGATGTTCTGGCCGTTGTTGCTGGTGGTCGCGGCGACCAGGCCACGCTCGTCATACGTGGTAGCGGACTTACCGGCGTCTGGATCATCCACGGAGGTGCGCTGACCGGCCCAGTCGTAGCCGTAGAGGGTGTTGTTCCCCAGCGCATCCGTGATCTTTGCGAGTTCACCCTTGCCCGTGTAGGCGTACGACGTGGTGTACGACGTGGTGCCGTTGTGCTCGACGACCTTGGACGTCTGGCCATACACATCGGTGTACGTGTCCGTGGCGCCGCCCACCGCGGGGGTGACCTTCGTGTAGTCGCCGAAATAGTCGGTGGTGACCTTGCCCTGGAGCTGGGTCACACCCATCACCTGGATCTGCGACAGCGTCGTCCGCCCGGCCCAGTCGACCACCACATCGGTGTACGACGGAATGTCAGTGGTCTTCGGACTCGACGGACCACCCGTACCCGCCGTACCCGCGTTACGGAACACCGCAGAGGTTCCCGCCACGTTCCCCGACGAGTCATAGCGCGTCGTCGACACCTGCCGATACGCCGTGCCATCGCTACCGGAGGGCAGCGGCGTCTGAGTCTCGCGAGCACGCCCCGCCGCATCCAGATACGCATGCGACGTCAAGTACGTCGAACCGGACTGCAAGATGCTGCTAGTGACGTGCGGGTAACCATCCACCGCATCGGGCACGCCCGAGCCGTTGGTCGACGTCGGAATCCTGTAGGCGAACTTCATCGACGGCGAAGTGCCGGTCTCGGTCGGCTTCCACACCTCCACCGGCCGCCCCGCCGCGTCCAGCGTGACCTTGCTGAGGTTTCCGTTGGCATCGCGCGTCTGATACGGCGTGCCCCAGAACCGGGACGACCACGTGGTCGTGGAGAGCGGGCCCCGGGCAGAAATCGAGCCGTCGGGATCCGGCGTTGTCGTGGCGACGCCGTCCAGCGGCCAGGTGTTTGCCGGGCTGTACGTGGTGGTCGTTCGGTTCTTCTTGCCGTCCTCGGCCCAGGTCACCCGCCCGGCCTGGTCGAATCCACTGTTCGTGGTGCGGAAGTTCGTGGCATCCGTGTACGAGCGGCCACCGGTCGGGTTGGCATCGGAGAGTTTGGCGTCGTTCTCCGCGAACGAGACGGCTCCGTCGTAGAACGTTACGGCGCGGCCGTCCTGATGCAGGGTGTCGTTGCCCGCGGCCTGGTCCTCGGCCTGGGTAGTGCAGCCCACGCTGTAGTGACGCTCGTCATCCTGGAGCGCCATCCAGCGCTGCGTGCCGGTGCCGTCCAGGGTGTCGGTGTTGTAGGCGCGCCCGAACTCGGTGCAGCGGTTGTCGGAGACTCCGGTCTCGCCCCAGTCATCGACGCGCATCGGCAGACCGAACGTGGTCGAGGCGCTCTCGCCCGCTTCGTACTCGTTCTCCACCACACGCTCGCGCCAGCCCGTGGAGATCTTGTCGCGGGTGACCGTCTTGCTCTCGCGGACGAAACGGGCGTCCGGCAGGCCCTCGTACTGGGCCGTGTTGTGCGCCCAGTACGAGTGATACGTCCGCTGATGGGAGACGTCCGTGTCATCCCGCAGCGAGGTGGAAAGGGTCTTGCCGGAGAGGTAGTCGTGGTCGGTGTAGTTGTTGCCGTCCCCGTCGTTGACCGTGACCGACTTCGTCGCCGACGGATCCGTCTTCGACGTGCGGTCACCGTCCAGGCCCCGGTACAGCCAGTACTTGGTGGTCTTCTTGTTGCTGCCGGCGCCCGTGGAGACCTGGACTTCCTGGTAGCCGCGCCAGTCCGACCACGACTCATCCTCATCCGGGGACAGCGGATCACCGGTGAAACGCCAGCCCGCACCATCCTCATAGGTGTAGGTGGTGGACATCACCGGAGCGCCGTCCTGGTTGGTAGTGACCGTCGGGTCGACCTCCACCTTCTGCACCAAGAGCTTCCTGAACCAACCAGACTTCGACTCCGTCGCGCCTTCCGGGGTCCACTTCTGCCAGAAGCAGTCCGTCGTGTTCGATGCCTGGGACGGCAGGCTGGCCGCGTCACATGGGTTGGCGTACCCGTAGGTGACCGTGGTCGTGGCGCCCAGATCGTTGTGGATCTCACTGACGCGGCGGAAGTTCAACTCCGTGGAGCCGACCTTGTTGTCCCGGTCGGTGCCGTTGAAGTTCGTGACCGGCAGAACGAGGTCGGTGCCGTCGCCGTAGGTCTTGCGCTGGATGTAGTCCAGCCACAGCGTCTTGCCGACTGATCCGTCAGGGTTGGGCATGCCCTTCTTCGTCTGGTACTGCTGCACCAAATCCCAGCCGGTTCCCGACTGGTCGGCCACGTAGGTCTTGATGTCCCAGAGCATGTCCCGGGAGAAGAACGTCGGGAAGTACGTCTTGCCCGCACAGTTGTAATCCGCGGCTGTGCCGTCACACATCAAGTCGATCGGCACATCCGGATACGAGGTCGGCTTCTCATTGAACGTCGGACACGCGGGCGGTTCGCTGCGCAGCGGATCATTGTCCGCCATCCGCTCCACGCACCGGTTGACGTGGGAGAGTTCGACCTTCGCCGGGACCTTGCCGTCCGGGATCTGCGAGGACCAGCCGTACTGGATCTCATGCACATACCCCGAGGAGACGTACTGACGCGCCTTGTCCGCGTTCGCGACGGACCGGTAGTGGTTGTACTCCTTGTCGTAGAAGTACATGGTCTCGACCTCGTTCGCGTCCACCGCCCGGTCGAGGTTCCACCGCCACGCCTGCGTACACGGCTCAGGGAACTGGTCGCGGCAGGGCTCGCCCGCATCGTTTCCGACCACAGGAACTGTGAAGACGGACGCCGTGGCGGTGGTGGTGCGTTCGGAGCGGCCCCAGCCGAAGTAGTAGCGCTTGCCGTCCTGGGTGGAGATCACCCAGTACTCGCCATCCCGGCCGGCTCCATGCCCGCCGAACAGGCGCTGCACTCGCCAGCCCGGGTCATCCTTCAAGTGGTAGGAACCGGTGCCGTTGTTGTCCTGGATCAGCTCCGAGTGACCCCGTTGAGGTTGATGACATACACAGCACCAGAGGGTTCCTTCGCCGAGTTCGGCGAGTCCCAGCACAGGTCGCCGATCGTCGGCAGACCGTCCTGGCTGCAGTTGCGGTAACGCCGCTCGATATAGCCGACGTTCAAGTCCCAGCCCATGCCGACCCAGGACGCCTGGTTGTTGCTCGCCGACGTACGGCCGTCCACCGACTGCGAGTTGTAGTCCAGCGCCAGCGGTGGAGCCGAACCCATCGGCGGCTTGGGCAACTGGAACGGATAGGAGTACGTGAACGCACCCGACCCGGTGGAAACGTCCCACGAACCGGTCGCCGACAACGTGGAGGCACGGTAGTCGCCCTGATCCGACGACGAACCAGACGCCAGCACATAGACACTCGCGCCCGCACTGTCCACGAGCTGCGTCGAGGTGCCTTCGCCCGCGTCCGGTGCCGCCTCCACGGTGGCGGTCAGCGTGCCGGACTTCGTGTCATTGTCAGCCTCGACGAACTCCCGCTCCGTACAGCCCTCGGCCTCCGGCGTCGACAGCGCACACGCAGGCATCTTCACCAACCGCAGCCGGCCCGCGAAATCACCTCCGAAGGCGTACTTGAACTTCGAGTAATCGACATCGACCTGCACCTCGCCGGCAGCGGTCCCGCCGTCCGCGCGCGTCACCTGCAGGCCAAGACCCACGCCTCCGGCGGGCTTGATGTCCTGCCGGTCCAGCACCCGCACGTCGACCTTGTCCGGGGAAACACTCTCCGCTGGCGGATCGGATGGGGTCTCGGACGGATCCGCGGCGTCCGACGGGGTCGGCGACGCCGCCGCGTCCTCACCCGGCTCACCACTCGCCGAATCGCTCGGGCTCGGCGACGGCGACTCCTCCGCCACCACGCGGCTCGAAGCCGTCTGCGGCTCGGCCCCCGACTCCTCCGTCGTCGCCGTCGAAGGCTCCGCGACGGGCGAGACCTCGACGACATTCGCGACACTCGTCTTCGGCTCACCCGCAGCCGAACGCGCCTGCTGCCCCGGCTCGATGACACCCGGCTCCCCAGGCGTCACACCCGAGAGATCCACCGCAGCCTGGGCCGCCTGCGGCCACTCCGGCGCGGGAAGCGGTTTGCCCGCCTCCTCCGTCTGCTGCGGCGGCGCCGTACCCAGCGACTGCGACGGAACGACAGGTGTCGGGTCGTCCGCCGCCACCGCCTCCTGCGGCGCAACCGGCAGCACCGTCAGCAACCCGGTCAACAACGCACCGGCAAGCCCCAGCGACACAAAACGCGCACGACGAGCAGACACCCGACAACTCCCACCCCATGCCGAAGGCGCAGGCACACCAACGACAGCTCAACAGAGAACGGGCATACCCGATCAACCTCCACCGCGCTCCCCAGCACGGAAAACTGCAGGTCAACAGGCATACCTGTGAAGCGGGACAGTGCACGCAGTGAAGCCTGTGTGAACAGAGGGATCAGGAAGCAGATCCTCCGCGCACCTCAGGCAGTCATGCAGTGGCGTACGCAGCAGTGTGCGGAAGCGATGCCCACATGCGCGTGCCGGGAGTCGGGTCTTCCGCCTCCGTGATGCCCCACGTGCCGCGGCACGTGCGGATGACGCAGTTGAGGAGGTGGAGGGAGGCTCGGCGGCGGGACGCGCGGGCGCGGGCCAAGGGAGGGCTCGACGGGACCGGGTCGTCGTCGTAGAGCGTGATGCGCAGGGAAGCGTCGCGGTAGCGGAGGCTGACGTAGATGCGGGGTGCGGCAGTGAACTTGCAGGCGCAGGCGGCGAGTTCGGTCAAGGCGAGCAGGGCGGGGTCGGTCAGGTCGTGCAAAGCGTGGGCCTCCAGGAAGGTGCGGGAGGCGGTGCGGGCCAGGCCCGGCGAGCTCAGTGCGGCGGGGAGGGTGAGGCTGTAGGCCAGGGTTTCGGGGGTCGGTGCGGCGGGCGGGGAGGGGAGCGGGATGAGAGTGGGCATGGCACATCAACTCCTGCCAGTACGTGGGCTGTTGAGGTGTCCGGTCCGGCGAGGTGGTGGCTCTGTCCTGGTTGCGCGCAGGCCAGGGCGCACTTCCATCACGCCGGATCCGAGTGACGAATGCGTTACTGAATGTAGCGGCGCCGCGGTGGTACGTGCCACGCATTCGTCAGGATTACCACGATCGAGGTGGACCCAGAAGGGACGCCCCGGCAGACTGGCGTTCATGCCGCCCAGGAACACACCGACTCAGCGCCAGAAGCGACTTGGGGCCGAGCTTCGCAAGATGCGGCTCGCAGCCGAGGTCACCACCGAGTACGCGGCCTCGCTCCTCGGTATCGACCGGAACAAGGTCGCCAACATCGAGTCCGGCGTCCGCATCATCACGCCCGACCGCTTGCGGACCTTGGCCTGCAACTACGACTGCCAGGACGAGAAGTACGTACAGGCGCTCGCGGACATGGCCGCCGACCGAACGCGCGGCTGGTGGGAGGGGTATCGGGGCCAACTACCCGGCGGACTCCTGGACATCGCGGAGCTCGAATGGCATGCCGCCCGGCTTCGCGCCGGCCTGTGTGTGCACGTCCCGGGACTGCTGCAGACCGACGCATACGCACGGACCCTGTTCGGAGCCGCGCTCCCCGCGCTGTCGGCGGACGAGATCGAACTGCGCGTGGCTCTGCGCCTGCAGCGGCAGCAAGTCCTGCACCGCAAGGACGCGATCCGGTACGACGGATATGTCCACGAAGGTGCGCTGCGCACGGAGTTCGGCGGTGCCAAGGCCATGCGCTCTCAGCTGGAACGACTGTGTGAGTTGTCCGAGAAGGACAACATCAACGTACGGGTCATCACCTTCAAGGCGGGTGCGTTCCCCGGCGCCGGGCAGTCCGTGATCTATGCCGAGGGAATCATTCCGCAGCTCGACACCGTTGAACTTGACTCCGCACACGGGCCCGAGTTCACACACGCGCACGCTCAACTCGACAAGTACCGATCCCACTTGGACTGGATGGAGCGGAACTCGCTCTCGGACCATGCGTCACGCGACTTCATCCAGGCCATCGCCCGCAGCTTCTAGGAAGGCCACCGTGACAGACATCCGCTGGGAAGACCCCTTCTGCGCCGAGGGCGCCAACTGCTTCCGCCTGGGCACCGACCCCGAAGGAAACGCCTACATCGCCATCTCCGGAGCCGAGGAAACGTATCTCACCGACAGCCACGAAGCGCTGCGCACGATGATCCTCGACATCAAGGCCGGGAAGGCCGACCACTTGTTGTAGGGGGCCGGGGCTGGGCGTGGACCAAGGCCCAGACCGTCTTGCCGTAGCGGCCGCGGCGCCACACTCCCCACGCCTCCGATACCGCGTCCACAAGGTGGATTCCCCGGCCGCCGTCGGCGTGGGGCCCCGCGTCCGCGAACAAGTGCGGATCCCCGGGGGACTCGTCCGAGACCTCTATCAGGCAGGCGCCGTCCGCCAGGACCGTGATCGCCAGGTCGAACTCGGGCTCCAGGGACGAACCGTGGCGGATCACGTTTGTCGTGAGTTCGGAGACGACCAGGATCGTGGCGGCGAACGCGCCGTCCTCGTCGGTGTGGCCCCAGGCCGCGAGGTGGTCGCGGGCCCGGAGGCGGGCCAGGCCGACCGACGCGGGGTGCCGGGGCAGGCGGAACGCATGGCGCCGCAACACGTTCTTCACCTCCGGTCACCCCGCGCGCACGGGATCCGCACAAGATGCTGCGCCGTGAGGGCGGGTGTTGTCACCGGGTGGCGGTCGCCGCGGTCGGTTTCGGTCAATCGGACTATGCCGAAGGATTACGACACGGCTGCGGATACGGATACGGATACAGCTACGCCTGCTTCGAGGCGAGGGTCACCACCGTGATGTCCGACGGTGCGCCCACCCGCACCGGCGGCCCCCAAGCCCCGGCGCCCCGCGACACGAACAGCTGGGTGTC
Organism: Streptomyces sp. NPDC050418; assembly: GCF_044458745.1. NCBI lineage: Bacteria > Bacillati > Actinomycetota > Actinomycetes > Kitasatosporales > Streptomycetaceae > Streptomyces > Streptomyces sp. NPDC050418. The sequence goes on along the minus strand of NZ_JBITIG010000003.1, from coordinate 354,342 downwards.
GCCGTAGCGTTCGAGGCCTGCGAGGGTGGGGTTGGCCAGGTCGGCGATGAGGTTGCCGGGCCACATCTGGCCACCGTGCGTATGGCCGGAAAGCTGGAGGTCCACACCGTGCTCGACGGCGTCGTGGATGACGACGGGCTGGTGGGCGAGGAGGACCGAGGCGCGGGAGCGGTCGCGGTCGCCGAGGGCCTTCGCGAAGTCCGGGCCCTGGCCCTCGCTCTCGCCGGCGACGTCGTTGACGCCCGCGAGGTCGAAGCCCGGGATTTCGACGCGTGCGTTTTCGAGCGGCTGCAGGCCGAGTTCGCGTACGTGGTCGACCCACTGCTCGGCACCCGAGAAGTACTCGTGGTTGCCGGTGACGAAGTACGAACCGTGGCGCGAGCGGAGCTGCGCGAGCGGTTCGGCGGCGGGGCCGAGGTCCGCGACGCTGCCGTCGACGAGGTCACCGACGACGGCGACCAGGTCGGCCTGCGTCGAGTTGATCGTGTCGACGATGCGCTGCGTGTGCGCGCGGCCCAGGATCGGGCCGAGGTGGATGTCGGAGACGACGGCGATGCGGAAGCCGTGCGCAGAGCGCGGGAGTTTCGCGAGCGGCACGGTGACGTGCTTGAGCTTCGGCCCGCGCATCACGTTGTACGTACCGACGCCGACCGTCCCGAGCGCGGCCGCCGCCGCGGCCCCACCGACGATGCGGGAGACGAAGAGGCGGCGGGAGGGATGGGTTGCGGGCGTGGCCCGGACAGTCCCCTCCCGCCCGGGGGCCAAGCCCTCTTCGACCCTATCGGCGCCCACTGACAATCCACCGTCACCGGCCGCGGCACCCTCTCCCCCGACACCCACCACTTCCCGTACGGCCGCGGTCTCGGCCTCGGCCTCGGACGGGAGCTCCGCCGCCCCCGCCGCATCCCGCTTCCGCAGCCACCGCAGCAGCAGCGGCCGTACGGCCTCGCCGACGAGCAGGGAGAGCGTCAGGTAGATGAACAGCGCCATCCACAGATAGCCGGGCCAGGCCAGAACCTGCTGCACACCGAACGGCAGCCCGGCCCGCGCCCCCGCGAACGCGCCGACCATGAGCACGAGCGCCAGGACGATCAGAACCGTCCCCGCCTTGCGCGCGCCCGAGCCCGCCGTGGTCGTGTCGCGGACGAGGCGGCGCCACAGGTAGTAGTGCAGCCCGAGCAGCGCGGAGAAGGCGGCAAGCCCCGCCAGCACGAAGACGACGATCACAGCTGCTTGCCCCCATATGACGTGCGCCGCAGTGCCCGCACACCACGGAACCCGATGACCCCGACGACCGTCCCCAGGACAAAGGACACCACGGCGAGCAGCAAGTGGACCCAGAAGTATCCGGTCGGGTCACCAGCGTCGTCGAACGCCAGGCCACTTCCGTCCTTGATCAAATTCTTGACGAAAGTGATCCAGATGATCCAAGACCACGCACCAAAGGCGAGCAGGAACCAGGAGACCGGGCGGCTGAGCTTCATACGCCCAGTATCAGGGTCGCCTTTTCGGTCCCCCTCGGCGGGTGGTGCGAGTGATCCCGGTCAGACACAGGGTGACCCGGCACACACTCGTGCGGGTAAGGGCTGTACGTTCTCGACCGTGTCTGCCATGAAGAAGACCGTACTAACGGTCGTATGCGCCAGCTTGATGACGATGTCCGCCCTCGCGCCGGCCGTGGCCGACGACAAGCCGGGCAAGAAGGACGACAAGGCGAAGCCGCCGGCGAACATGTCGACCGTCGGTGGCGCGCAGCTCGGCAAGGCGGGTACGCAGGTCAACCTCGGGGCGGGTGCCCCGGTGCTACCCAAGGCGCTGAGCGGGCGGTCGTGGATCGTCGCGGACGCGGAGAGCGGTGACGTGCTCGCCTCGCACAACGCGCACTGGCGGCTGCCGCCCGCGTCCACGCTGAAGATGCTCTTCGCGGACACGGTGCTCAAGAAGGGGAACCTGCCCAAGGACAAGGTCTACGAGGTCAAGGACGAGGATCTCGCGGACGTCGGCGAGGGGTCGAGCCTGGTCGGGGTCAAGGAGGACCACACGTATACGGTCCACGACCTGTGGCTCGGGGTGTTCCTGCGGTCCGGTAACGACGCGGTGCATGTGCTCGCGAACATGAACGGCGGTCTGAAGCAGACCGTCAGCGACATGCAGGAGCACGCCGAGGAGCTGCAGGCGCTCGACACGCAGGTGGTCAGCCCGGACGGCTACGACGCCGAGGGCCAGGTCTCGTCCGCGTACGACCTGACGCTGTTCGCGCGCTCGGGGCTGCAGGACGCGGACTTCCGGGAGTACGCGTCGACGGCGCGGGCGCAGTTCCCCGGTGAGGGCAAGGGCAAGAAGCGCGATCACTTCGAGATCCAGAACACCAACCGGCTGCTGACCGGTGACTACGGCCTGAACCCGTACAAGGGCATCGCGGGTGTGAAGAACGGCAATACGACGCACGCGGGCGCGACGTTCACGGGTGTGGCCGAGCGCGACGGCAAGGTGCTGCTCGTGACGGTGATGAACCCGTCCTCGGACGAGCAGAACGCGGTGTACGAGGAGACGGCGCGGCTGTTCGACTGGGGCTTCAAGGCGGCCGACAAGGTGACGCCGGTGGGCGAGCTGGTGCCGCCGCGCAGTGTGGACACCAGCGGCGGCGGCAAGGGTGCGGCCGCTCCGGAGCAGCAGAAGAAGGAGAGCGGCACCTTGAAGGGCGCGGAGAAGGCCGCGGCCGAGGAGGGGTCGAGCGGGGTCGGGATCGCGCTGGCGATCACCGGCGGGGTGCTGCTCCTGGTCGGTGCGGGTGTCTTCGTGGTCAACCGCCGCTGGCCGCTGCCCGATCTGGTGCGGAAGCTGCCGCGCCGCTGAGCAGCTCTCCCTCGGGTGCTTTCTTGCTCTGCGTCGCTGTCCAGGCGGCGCAGAACAGGAGCAGTTTCGCGGTGAAGTTGATCCACAGGAGCAGGGCGACGGGGACGCCGAAGGCCCCGTACATGGACTTGGCGGCGACGCCCTTCATATAGCCGCCGAGCAGCACTTTGAGCAGTTCGAAGCCGAGCGCGCCGATGAGTGCCGCGACGAACAGGCGGCGGCGCGGCGGGTGGACGCCGGGCAGCAGGGTGAGCAGGTAGAGCAGGATCAGGAAGCTCGCGAGGACGGCCAGGGCGAAGACGACGGCCAGGAGCAGCCAGCCGATCCAGCCCTGGTCCTCCAGGCCGACGGCGCGGGTGAGCCAGACCGCGGCGGTGGTGCCGATGGTGGACGCGGTGAGGGAGGCGAGGCCGGTCAGGCCGAGTCCGAGGAGGATGCCCGTGTCCTTGAGTTTGGCGAGGACGGGGTTCTCGTCCTGGTCGTCCTTACCCCAGACCGCGCGCAGGCAGTCCCTTATCGTGCCGACCCAGCTGACGCCGGTGAGGAGCAGGACGGCGCCGGCGATGAGTCCGACGGTGCCGGCGTTGGCGACGAGGGCGTCGAGGTCGAGCTGGTCGGAGATGCCGGGGACCTGGTCGGCGATCTTCTTCTGCAGTTCGTCCTGCCGGTCCTTGGAGAGGGTCGCGGCGGCGATGGCGGCGGCGACCGTGAGCAGCGGGAAGAGCGCGAGGAAGCTGACGAAGGTCATGGCGCCGGCGAGCCGGGTCCAGTGCGCGCGGTCGAGGGTCTCGTAGGAGCGGAAGGCATGGGTGTCCATGAGGCGGGTCGCGAGCGGCCCGATCACGGGCAGTTTCTTCAGCCAGTCCATGCGTCACGCCACTTCCTCAGCCGGTCCATGTCTCACGCCGCCTTCCCCCGTACGGAACACCAAGGTGCGCGTACCCCAGAACCGCAGCACTGTAGCGAGGGCCATGCCGATGCCCGCGCCGGAGATGGTGTCGGCGCGGGGTGAGGTGAGGCCGAGGCCGTAGTGCGAGACGGCCAGGCACAGGAGCTGGACGAGGGCGCCCGCGATGTTCACGGCGAAGAAGACCGCGTACTGCCGCATACGGGAGATCCCGGGGGTGCGGCGGCGGTACGTGCCGAGTGCGTTGCCCACGTACGCGACCGTGCAGCCGGCGACGAAGGAGAGCGCCTTGGCGGTGAGCGGGTCCCAGCCGAGGGGTCCGCGCAGCCAGATGAAGAGGCCGAGGTCGGCGGCGTACGCGCAGATCCCGGCGGCGGCGAAGCCGAGCAGTTCGGGGGCCATCGCGCGCAGGCGGGTGCGCAGGGGTGCGCGCGGTGCGGGGTGGGGCGGCGCCTGCGCGGGGGACGCGGGGGCACTCACAGGTCGGCCACCGCGAGCCCGTACATGGCCAGCCAGACGAGCGCGATGAGCGCGAGGGCCTTGTCGCGCAGGACGACGTCCTCGGGGGCGCCGGCGGTGCCGCGGTCGGCGAACACCGCGTAGCGCAGGATCGCGAGGATGAAGGCGACCATGGAGAGCTGACGCCAGGGCAGCAGTCCGGTGCCGCCTTCCTCCATGGCCCACAGGCAGTACGCGAGGACGGCGACACCGGCCGCGAGCTGCCAGACGAAGCGGAGATAGCCGGTGGTGTACTCGGTGAGCAGGGCGCGGGTGGCGCCGAGCTTCTCGGGCGCCATCTTGACGGCCTCGGAGTAGCGCTTGGCGGAGACCATGAACAGCGCGCCGAAGCCGGTGGTGATGAGGAACCAGCGCGAGAGCGGGATGCCGAGGGCGACGCCGCCGATCATCGCGCGCATCAGGAAGCCGGTGGTGACGACGACGAGGTCGACGACGAGGACGTGCTTGAGGCTGACGCAGTACGCGAGTTGCATGCCGACGTAGCCGGTGAGCAGCGCGGACGTCATCGGGCTGCAGACGAAGGCCGCGGCGACGGGCGCGAGGACGGCGAGCAGTCCGCCGACCGCGTAGGCGACGGGGACGGGGACCTGTCCGGCGGCGACGGGGCGGCGGCATTTGTCGGGGTGGGCGCGGTCGGCCTCGGCGTCGCGGGCGTCGTTGATCAGGTAGACGGCGGACGCAGCGGCCGTGAACAGGCAGAAGACGAGCGCCAGTTGGGTCGCGGACTGGCGGGTGAAGAGTTCACCGGCGGCCGCGGGGGCCGCGACGACCAGGATGTTCTTGATCCACTGGCGGGGGCGCGCGGTCTTGAGGAGGCCCAGCGGGAGGCTGACGGGGCCGGGGCGGCGCGGGGATGCGGTGCGCTCGGGGCGCTGGCCGAGGAGCGTCACTTGGCGGCCTCCCTCGCGGGGGCGGCGAGCATCCAGCGGCTGCCGAGCCGCGCGGTGACGGCGCCGAGCGCGGCGCCCGCTGCGACATCGGTCGGGTAGTGGACGCCGACGACGAGGCGCGAGACGCACATGGCGGCGGCGAGCGGCGGGACGAGGCGGGCGCCCGCGGGGCGGAGCGCGCCGTAGGCGACGGCGGCGGCGGCCGCGGAGGTGGCGTGCGAGCTGGGGAAGGAGTGCCGGCCCGCGGTGCGCACGAGCGGCTCGGCCTGCGGACGGGGCCTGCGCACCAGGCGCTTGACGCCCATGCTGGCCAGGTGCGCGCCCGCGGTGAGGGCGGTGCCGCGCAGCCAGGCGCCGCGCCGCTCCTTGTCGAGCGCGGCGCCCGCGAGGCCCGCGGCGAGCCACAGCGCGCCGTGCTCGCCGCAGAAGGACAGGGTGCGGGCGGCGGCTGCGATGCCCGGGTGCTGTCCCGTGTCGCGGAGGGCGGTGAGGAGCCGGTGATCCATCTCGTACATGGGGCCTCTTTGCTGCCGGGGGGCCGTGGACCGCCTCGACTCTTCTAGCCGACGAGCCGATATTTACGTCAATATCGGACGACACTCTCGTAATCACCCATTTCGGTGAGAGCCCAAATAGATGGCGTAAACCCTCATCCATCGGGCGATAGCGTCACGTTCATGTCTGCCGCCGAAACCGCCGAGCCCACCGCCGACGCCGTCTCCGTCACGGGCTGGGGCCGCACCGCCCCGACCACCGCCCGCATGGTCCGCCCCCGTTCGTACGAGGAGGCGGCCGAGGCCGTCCGCTCCTGCGGCGCGCGCGGCGGGATCGCGCGGGGGCTCGGGCGGGCGTACGGGGACGCGGCGCAGAACGCGGGCGGAGCGGTGCTCGACATGACCGCGCTCGACCGGATCCGCTCGATCGACGCCGAGGCGGGCGTCGTGGTGTGCGACGCGGGCGTGAGCCTGCACCGGCTGATGGAAGTGCTGCTGCCGCTCGGCTGGTTCGTGCCCGTGACGCCCGGCACGCGCTATGTGACGGTCGGCGGCGCGATCGGCGCCGACATCCACGGCAAGAACCACCACGTGTCCGGGTCCTTCTCGCGCCATGTCGCCGCGCTCGACCTGCTCACGGCCGACGGGAGCGTACGGACGGTGCGGCGCGGGGAGCCGCTGTTCGACGCCACGGCCGGCGGCATGGGCCTGACCGGCGTGATCCTCGCGGCGACCGTCGAACTGCTGCCCGTCCAGACGTCGCTGATGTCCGTCGACACCGAACGGGCCACCGACCTGGACGACTTGATGGCCCGGCTCACCGCCACCGACCACCGCTACCGCTACTCGGTCGCCTGGATCGACCTGCTCGCGCGCGGCGCCGCGACGGGCCGCTCGGTGCTCACGCGCGGCGACCACGCCCCGCTCGACGCGCTGCCCGTACGGGCCCGCCGCGCGCCCCTCGCGTTCCGTCCGGGGCGGTTGCCCGCGGCGCCCTCGTTCGTACCGGAAGGGCTGCTCGGCAAGGCGACCGTGGGTCTGTTCAACGAGCTCTGGTACCGCAAGGCGCCGCGCGCCCGCCGCGGCGAACTGCAGAAGCTCTCCACGTTCTTCCACCCCCTCGACGGCGTGCCGCACTGGAACCGGATCTACGGGCGCGGCGGCTTCGTGCAGTACCAGTTCGTCGTCGGCTACGGGCAGGAGGACGCGCTGCGGCGCATCGTCGGCCGGATCTCGATGCGCGGCTGCCCCTCGTTCCTCGCCGTGCTCAAGCGCTTCGGCGACGGCGACCCCGGCTGGCTCTCCTTCCCGGCGCCCGGCTGGACCCTCGCCCTCGACATCCCGGCGAATCTGCCGGGCCTCGCCGCCTTCCTCGACGAGCTGGACGAGCTGGTCGCGGCGGCCGGCGGCCGGATCTACCTCGCGAAGGACGCGCGGCTGCGGCCCGAGCTGCTCGACACGATGTATCCACGGCTCGGCGCGTTCCGCGCTCTGCGTGAAGAGCTCGATCCGCAAGGCGTGTTCCGGTCGGACCTGTCGCGGCGCCTCTCCCTGTGACCTCACCCCACCCCGTACCCCTGGAGTCTTGATGAAGGACGCGTTCGGCACCCCCCAGTCCCTCCTGGTCCTGGGCGGCACCTCCGAGATCGCACTGGCCACCGCACGCCGTCTCGTCGCACGCCGCACCCGCACCGTGTGGCTGGCCGGACGGCCCTCGCCCGCGCTCGAAGCCGCTGCCGTGCAACTGCGCGACCTGGGCGCCGACGCCCGTACCGTCGCGTTCGACGCCCTCGACTCCGAGGCGCACGAGGACATCCTCGGCAAGGTCTTCGCCGAGGGCGACATCGACATGGTGCTGCTCGCGTTCGGTGTCCTCGGCGACCAGGAACGCGACGAGGACGAGCCCCAGTCGGCGGTCCGCGTCGCGCAGACCAACTACACGGGCGCCGTCTCCTGCGGCCTGGTCTGCGCGAGCGCCCTGAAGCGGCAGGGGCACGGCTCGCTCGTCGTGCTCTCCTCGGTGGCCGGCGAGCGCGCCCGCCGCGCCAACTTCATCTACGGCTCCTCGAAGGCCGGCCTCGACGCGTTCGCGCAGGGCCTCGGGGACGCGCTGCACGGCACCGGCGTGCATGTGATGGTGGTGCGCCCCGGCTTCGTCCGCTCGAAGATGACCGCCGGAATGAAGGAGGCCCCGCTCGCCACGACACCGGACGCGGTGGCCGAGGCGATCGAGACGGGGCTGCGGCGCCGCTCGGAGACGGTGTGGGTGCCGGGGGCGCTGCGGATCGTGATGTCGGCGCTGCGGCATGTGCCGCGTCCGGTGTTCCGGAAGCTGCCGGTGTAGGGGCCTGTTTCGTACGGGAGTCGGGCCTCTTCGGTTACGAGGCGCGCTTCAGGCGTACGACCACGGGCGCGCCGAACGGGTCACCGGACTGGTTGACCTGGACGTGGCCCGCGCCCAGCCACTCGTCCGTGCCGGGGACCTTGTGGATCTCCTCCAGCCACAGGGACTGCTGCGAGGTCTTGCGGGCGCCGGTGTCCTCGGGCAGCCGGTGCCGCTTGATCTTGACGCAGGCGCCGTCGTCGGTGAGGTACCAGTTGCCGTTCAGGAACAGGCCCGCGGCTTCCGCAGCCACCGGAACCCGGCGCGCGCAGGCATCGGGGGCGTACGGCTCCTTCTGCCAGCGTGAGCCGTCCCAGCGCAACTGGACGGTCTCGTCGGCCGGTTCGTTCTCGACCTCCCCGTGGTTGTAGCTGTGGGAGCCGTACGCGAACAGCTCTGCCTCTTCGGTGACGAACAACTGCCCGATGGTTGCGCCGGCCTCCGGCGGGACCGGGTCGGGGAAGCGGTAGACGGGCGTCTCGACGTCCCGCCACGCGGTGCCGTCGAAGTGCTGGGAGGCAGGCTGGGTGTAGTAGTCCCGCCCGGTGCCGGGCCCGCTCTCGCGGTGGCCCGCCACCCACACGTCGTCCGGTCCGACGACGGCAAGATCCGTGATCTGGTGCTTGAGCGCAGTCGTGGTCCAGCGGGCGCCGTCCCAGTGGTGGACCTCGTCCCGCTCCGAGTCGAGCGTCCAGATGTCGTCCGCGGCGACGGCCTCGATGTCGTAGGCCTGGCCCGGAGGCGGCTGCGGCACGGCGGACCATTGCGTACCGTCCCAGCGCGCCCAGGACGTCCCGGCCGGTCCGTAACGGTCCGGGCTCAGCCACAGCTCGTCCTCGCCGACCTCTTCGAGCCGCGGCGGGTAGGTGCTGTCGCCCAGCGCGTCCGGCAGAGGCTGCTGCTTCCAGTCGCTGCCGTCGTAGTGGAGCAGCTCGGGCTCGCCGCCGTCCTGCCGGGCCGTGACAGCCCAGATGTCGTCCGTGGAGAGAGCGGCCACATCAGTGAGCTTGCCGCTGAAGTCGGCGATGTGCTCGAACTCCCAGGTAAGCGGGGAGGCCGGGGCGCTCTTCGATGGCGAGGAACCGCGGTCGGACGGCTGCTTGCCGTCGGGGTCCGCGCTGCCGCAGCCCGCGAGGAGCAGCGCGATACCGGCGATGGCTATGACACTCCGGCGCATGTCCGCCCCCTCGTACGTCTGGATCGCTGCTCAGCGAGCCGGAAGCGTACCCCGGTCCGCCGACGCCGCGGCCTGCGGGGGAACCGACGGGCCCGCGAAGGCGAACTCGCGGAGCTTGCGCCACACCCCGTCCGCACCCTGCTCGTAGAGGGCGAAACCGGTGCAGGACCACTGCGCCTCGTACGAGGAGAGCTCCTCGAAGGCGCGGTCCATGGCCGCCTCGTCGATGCCGTGCGCGACCGTCACATGCGGGTGGTACGGGAACTGCAGCTCGCGCGCGACAGGACCCGAGGCGTCACGGACCTGCTTCTGCAGCCAGGCGCAGGCCTCGCCGCCCTCGACGACCTGGACGAAGACGACCGGGGACAGCGGACGGAACGTCCCCGTGCCACTGAGCCGCATCGGGAACGGGCGGCCGCCGGCCGCGACCTCCGCGAGATGCGCCTCGATCGCCGGCAGGTCGGCCGCCGCCACCTCCGTCGGCGGCAGCAGCGTCACATGCGTGGGGATACCGTGCGCCGCGGGGTCGCCGAAGCCCGCGCGCCGCTCCTGGAGCAGGCTGCCATGGGGCTCCGGGACCGCGATCGAAACGCCGAGCGTTACGGTCCCCACGTCGTGCTCCTTCTCCGGTCCTTGATCATCTCTGCAGAGGCGGATGCTGCAGGCGCTGCCAGTGTGGCGCGCGCACCGGCCTTCTGGCCAGGGTCCTTGGTCCGTCCCTGGCCACAGCGCGTGTGCGACATGGGCCACTGCTGGTCCCGCGCCCGCAGATCAGTGCTTGGCGGGCAGGAACCCGATCCGCTCATACGTGGTGGCGAGAGTCTCCGCGGCGACCGCCCGGGCCTTCTCCGCGCCCTTGGCGAGGATCGAGTCCAGGGTCTCCGGGTCGTCCAGATACTCCTGCGTACGGGTGCGGAACGGGGTCACGAACTCGGCCATGACCTCGGCGAGATCCGTCTTCAGCGCACCGTAGCCCTTGCCGGTGTACTTCTGCTCCAGTTCCGGGATACCGGTCCCGGTGAGCGTGGAGTAGATGGTGAGCAGGTTGCTGACGCCCGGCTTCTCCGCCGGGTCGAAGCGGATCACGGTGTCCGTGTCGGTGACCGCGCTCTTGACCTTCTTGACGGTCGCCTTCGGCTCGTCGAGCAGGTTGATCAGGCCCTTGGGGTTGGCCGTGGACTTGCTCATCTTCGCCGTCGGATCCTGAAGATCGAAGATCTTCGCCGTCTCCTTGAGGATGTACGGCTTCGGGACGGTGTACGTCTGCCCGTACCGGCCGTTGAACCGCTCGGCCAGGTCGCGGGTCAGCTCGATGTGCTGGCGCTGGTCCTCACCGACCGGCACCTCGTTGGCCTGGTACAGAAGGATGTCCGCGACCTGCAGGATCGGATACGTGAACAGACCGACCGTCGCGCGGTCCGAACCCTGCTTCGCCGACTTGTCCTTGAACTGCGTCATCCGCGAGGCCTCGCCGAAGCCCGTCAGACAGTTCATGACCCAGCCGAGCTGCGCGTGCTCGGGCACATGGCTCTGCACGAACAGGGTGCAGCGCTCAGGGTCCAGACCGGCCGCGAGCAGCTGGGCCGCGGCGAGCCGGGTGTTCGCGCGCAGCTCCGCCGGGTCCTGCGGCACCGTGATCGCGTGCAGGTCGACGACCATGTAGAAGGCATCGTGGGACTCCTGCAGCGCAACCCACTGGCGCACGGCGCCCAGGTAGTTGCCGAGGTGGAACGAGCCTGCGGTGGGCTGGATTCCGGAGAGCACACGGGGTCGGTCAGTCGCCATGCCGACCATTCTCGCAGGCTCCGGAAACTGCTCGGCACTCAGGAAACTGATCGGGAACGGACTGGAACCGATCCTTCGCCTCCGGTGTATCAAAGGTGTGAGAACGCGGGAGGGGGGCCTCATCGTCGTCGACGAGGGCTCGGTGATCGCCCGGGTGCGCGCCGGCGAGGCGGAGGCGTACGCGGAGCTGGTGCGCGCCCACACCCCGGTGGCGCTGCGCGCCGCTGTCGCCTTCGGCGCGGGCCACGATGCGGAGGATGTGGTGCAGGCCGCGTTCTTCAAGGCGTACCAGTCGCTTGGCCGCTTCCGGGACGGCTCGTCGTTCAAGCCGTGGCTGCTGCAGATCGTGGTGAATGAGACGAGGAACACAGTCCGCTCGGCCGGCCGCCTCAGAGCCCTCGCCGGCCGCGAGGCAGCCCTGCACGCCGCCGAACCACTGATACCGGAATCGGCCGACCCCGCCTTCGCCGCCCTCGCCCAGGAGCAGCGGACGGCGCTGCACACCGCGCTCGAAAGACTGAGCCGCGACCACCGCGCCGTCGTCACCTGCCGCTACCTCCTGGAGATGGACGAGGCGGAAACGGCCGAGACGCTGGGCTGGCCCCGCGGCACGGTGAAGTCACGGCTGAACCGCGCCCTGAAGAAGCTGGGCAGACTGCTGCCCTCGGAACACCTGCGGGACGGGAAGGGAGGTGAGGAGAGTGAGTGAGGTCGGCGAGGACAACGAGGGCGAGCGCGCCGAGCGGCGGCGCAGGCGCCGGGCGGAGGATCCCGAGACCAGGCGGCAGCGGGTCGAGGCGGAGCTGGCACTGCTGCGGAGCCGGATGTCCGTGCCCGACGTCGACGGGCACACGATGGCCGAGCGCGTCCTGGCCCAGCTGGTCGCCGAGCATGTCGGCGCCCCCGCCGCACAGCCACCCGGCCGCCGCGAGCGGCTGACCGGGTGGCTGCGGCGGTTCACCACATGGCTGCGGCTGCGGCGCGCCCGGCTCGCGGCCGGCGTGTGCGGCCTCCTCGTCGCCGCCGCCCTCACCCCTCCCGTACGGGCCGCGGTCGCCGACTGGTTCGACTTCGGCGGCGTCCGGGTGCGCCCCGCCCCCACCGCCCCGCCTCCGGCGGCACCCGCCGTCCCCGGCTGCGAGCAGGGCCTGTCCCTGCAGCAGGCCGAACGGCGCGCGGGCTTCAAGCCACTGCTGCCCAAGGAGCTGACCGCACTGTCCGCCCCACCCGCCGCGTCCGTCACGGACGACGGGCGGGTCCTCTCCCTGTGCTGGACCGACGCCAAGGGCAAGGTGATCCGCCTCGACCAGTTCGACGCCACGCTCGACCCCATGTTCACCAAGGAAGTCGGCCAGGAATACGAATGGGTCGAGGTCGACGGCGGTACGGGCCTCTGGTTCGACCGTCCGCACCGGCTCACCCTGCGCCTGACGAACCCCGAAGGAAAGCCGTACAGCCCCCAGGTGCGCACGGCGGGTCCCACCCTGGTCTGGCAGGAGCGGACGGGCTCGCGGACACTGCGGCTCGAAGGGGTCGGGATGCGGGAGCGGGCCGTGGAGATCGCGGAGTCGGTGCCGGGGCCGCAGCGCTGAGGCCGCCGCAGGCGCCCGGAATTCGTCCGGCCGAGGTGGGAACCCGGCGGGCGCGAGCGGTGTACCAGAAGTGAATCGGCGCGGAGAGCCGCGTCGGGGACCTTCGGGAGAACGCATGCGTACGGTACGGAAGTTGGCGACTCTGCTCGGCACGCTGGTGGCCGGGCTCGCCCTGATCCTGCTCGGAGCACCGGCCGCCACGGCAGGCGGACCCACGAGCGTGCTGCTCGCCTCACCGACCACGGCGAAAGCGGCAGCGCTCACCGCCCAGGGAGACCGTTACCAGCAGCTGTCCGACCTGCTTGACATCGGCACATCGGTGGAGGGCGAAAAGGCCCCGTCCATGGACAAGTTGCTGGACGGCCAGATGGTGAACGTCACCTGGATGATCCATGACGTGGAGCCGTGGCGCGTCGACCGAATCTATGTCCTGCCGCCCGGGAAGGGCATCTCCCCCGTCTGGATCCACACAGCGGGCGGAGCGGGCGAGTCCCTCGATCTGGCCAACGGCACCTGGCACAGGCCCCGCCTCCCCGCCGACCTGACGGGATTCCTGGCCTCGCTCAAGCTGCTCCACTACTCCGGCGCGGGCGACTTGGTCCCGCCGCCCGAGGACCGCACTCCCGACGAGAGCACGGACGACGCCGCGAACACCAACCAGGACACCCCGGCCGCCACCGGCACCGACCGCAGCACCCCCACCGCCACCCCCAGCACCGACGTGGCCACCGGCTGGTGGTGGGCCTTCCCCGGAATCGCCGCCGGAGCAGCACTCGCCCTCGGCAGCCGCCCCCTCGCCCGCCAACTCCCGTCCCTGACCACCAGGTTGCGCGAATCCCGGGCCGCCACCCGTGAGGAGGGAACGCGGGGGGAGCTGATAGACCGCTGACCGACAGCAGCCCACCCGCTCCCCCCACACGCCACGTCGCGCCTGCGCGCGGCCGCTCAGGTCAGGTCGATCCCCGGGTACATCAGGTCAGGTCGATCCCCGGGTACAGGGGGAAACCGGACAGCAGATCAGTGGCCCGCTGCGCCACCTCGTCCGAGACCTTCGCAGCCAGCACATGCTGAGCCTTCGACGGAGCACCCGACTTCGTCGTCCCCGGCTCGGCAGCCTTGAGCACCGTGTCGATCAGCCCCGCGATCTCATCCATCTCCGCCGCGCCCAGACCACGCGTGGTCAGCGCGGGCGTACCGATCCGGATTCCGGAGGTGTACCAGGCACCGTTGGGGTCGGCGGGAATCGCGTTGCGGTTCGTGACGACCCCGGAGTCAAGGAGCGCCGACTCGGCCTGCCGCCCCGTCAGCCCGTACGACGAAGCCACATCGATCAGATTGAGGTGATTGTCCGTACCACCCGTCACCAACGTCGCACCACGCCGCATCAACCCCTCGGCCAGCGCACGGGAGTTGTCCACCACACGCTGGGCGTAATCACGGAAGGAGGGCTGCCGCGCCTCCGCCAGCGCCACCGCCTTCGCCGCCATCACATGCGGCAGCGGCCCGCCGAGCACCATCGGGCACCCGCGGTCCACCTGGTCCTTGAGCGAGTCGTCGCACAGCACCATGCCGCCCCGCGGACCCCGCAGCGACTTGTGCGTGGTGGTCGTGACGATCTGCGCGTGCGGCACGGGATCGAAGTCCCCGGTGAGCACCTTGCCGGCGACGAGCCCGGCGAAGTGCGCCATGTCGACCATGAGCGTGGCACCGACCTCGTCGGCGATCTCGCGCATGATGCGGAAGTTCACGAGACGGGGGTAGGCGGAGTAACCGGCCACGATGATCAAGGGCTTGAAGTCACGGGCGGTCTTGCGGAGGGCTTCGTAGTCGATCAGGCCTGTGGCGGGGTCGGTGCCGTACGAGCGCTGGTCGAACATTTTTCCGCTGATGTTCGGGCGGAAGCCGTGCGTCAGGTGGCCGCCCGCGTCCAGGGACATACCGAGCATGCGCTGATTGCCGAAGGCCTGGCGGAGTTCGGCCCAGTCGGCGTCGCTGAGGTCGTTGACCTGGCGAGCGCCGGCGCGCTCCAGGGCCGGCGCCTCCACCCGGTCGGCGAGCACGGCCCAGAAGGCGACGAGGTTGGCGTCGATACCGGAGTGCGGCTGGGCGTATGCGTGGCGGGCGCCGAAGAGCTCGCGGGCGTGTTCGGCGGCGAGGGATTCCACGGTGTCGACGTTGCGGCAGCCGGCGTAGAAGCGGCGGCCGATGGTGCCCTCGGCGTACTTGTCGCTGAACCAGTTGCCCATCGCGAGGAGGGTGGCCGGGGAGGCGTAGTTCTCGGAGGCGATCAGCTTGAGCATCTCGCGCTGGTCGTGCAGCTCCTGCCCGATGGCGTCGGCGATGCGCGGTTCGACGCCGCGGATCACCTCAAGCGCGCTGTTGAAAGCCGTGGAGGCGGTGGCAGCCGTGGCGGAGGGAGAGGGGGCGGAGGGGGAGACGGACGGATCGGTCATGGTGTGGACCTCCGGAACGAAGACGATGCGTACAGGTTCGTCGTACTCGGTTCGGCCCAGGCGCACGGCACACAGTTCACGAGCCGCTCCCCGATGGTTGACCCCATCTCAGCGCGCCAGTCACGGCCCACGCGTCACCTTACCGGCAGGTGTCCGGGCGAGGTTTCCTCGTCCGCGATGCGAGCGACGATAGAGAAGTGGGCGACACCCCAGCCCTCACCGCACGATGAACGGAGACCCCGTGTCGACGACGGAAACGCGTACGGAAGCTTTGATCGCCTCGGCCGATGCGCGCAGTGCGCACAACTACCATCCGCTGCCCGTCGTGGTCGCCACGGCCGAGGGGGCCTGGATGACCGATGTGGAGGGGCGGCGGTATCTGGACATGCTGGCCGGGTACTCGGCGCTGAACTTCGGGCATGGCAACCGGCGTCTTGTCGACGCGGCGAAGGCCCAGCTGGAGCGGGTCACGCTGACGTCGCGGGCGTTTCATCACGACCGGTTCGCCGAGTTCTGCACGCGGCTCGCGGCGTTGTGCGGCATGGAGATGGTGCTGCCGATGAACACCGGCGCGGAGGCCGTCGAAACCGCCGTGAAGACCGCTCGAAAGTGGGGCTACAAGGTCAAGGGTGTGCCGGACGGTGCGGCGCGGATCGTGGTCGCGTCGGACAACTTCCACGGCCGGACCACCACGATCGTGAGCTTCTCGACGGATCCCGAGGCGCGGGCGGACTTCGGTCCGTACACGCCGGGCTTCGACGTCGTGCCGTACGGGGATCTCGACGCCCTGCGCGAGGCGGTCACGGACGAGACGGTGGCCGTGCTGCTCGAGCCGATCCAGGGCGAGGCGGGGGTCCTGGTGCCGCCGGCGGGCTATCTGCCGGGGGTGCGGGAGCTGACGCGGGAGCGGAACGTGCTGTTCATCGCGGATGAGATCCAGTCGGGGCTCGGGCGGACGGGGAAGACCTTCGCGTGTGAGCACGAGGGGGTCGTCCCGGACATGTACATCCTCGGCAAGGCGCTGGGCGGCGGGGTCGTGCCGGTGTCGGCCGTCGTGTCCTCGCGGGAGGTGCTCGGGGTGTTCCGGCCGGGTGAGCACGGGTCGACGTTCGGCGGGAACCCGCTGGCGTGCGCTGTGGCCCTCGAAGTGATCGCGATGCTGGAGACGGGTGAGTACCAGGCGAAGGCCACGGAGCTGGGCGAGCATCTGCACCGCGAGCTGGGACTGCTGGTCGGCGGCGGTGCGGTGCGCGCGGTGCGCGGGCGCGGGCTGTGGGCGGGGGTGGACATCGATCCGTCGTACGGGACGGGCCGGGAGATCTCCGAGAAGCTGATGGACCGCGGTGTCCTGGTGAAGGACACGCATGGGTCGACGATCCGGATCGCGCCGCCGCTGGTGATCAGCAAGGAGGATCTGGACTGGGGTCTCGACCAGTTGAAGGCCGTGCTGGACGCGGGTGAGGAGGGCGAGGCGGGCGAGGTGTAGGCCCGCGACCGGGGAGGCCCAACGGGTGAGCCCACCGGGAGCGCTCAGAGGATCACGTGCGGCAGGAAGCGGGCGTACTCGTCCGTGATCAGGCCGGATGATTCGCGGATGCCGAGTCCCGCTGCCTCGTCCTCGACCACCCACGCGCCGAGGACGACGTGGTTGCCGTCGAAGGCGGGCAGCGGGGCCAGCTCCTGGTAGCAGCACGGTTCGTCGCGTACGAGGGGAGCGGCGCTGCCGGCGTCGGCGTCCGTGTGGATGGTGACGCCCGCGCCTTCGCGGCCAAGCAGCGGTTTGGCCACGTACGAGGTGAGGTCGCGGGGGCCGTCGAGGTAGGCGGGGAGCAGGTTGGGGTGGCCGGGGTAGAGCTCCCAGAGGATGGCGAGCAGGGCCTTGTTGGAGAGGAGCATCTTCCAGGCCGGTTCGATCCAGAGGGTGCTTCCGGTGCCGCCGCCGTTGTCGAGCGTGTCGAGGACGTGGTCGCCGAAGCGGTCCGTGGCGAGCCACTCCCACGGGTAAAGCTTGAAGCAGGCGCGGATGAAGCCGAGGCGGTGGTCGACGAAGCGGCTGGAGAGCCGGTCCCAGCCGATGTCCTCGACGGGGATGGCGACGGTGTCGAGGCCGGCCTGTTCGGCGGTCTCCTGGAGGTAGGCGACCGTCATCAGGTCCTCGCCGAGTTCGTCGGCGGTGGAGTGCGCGAAGTGCACGGGGGCGCCGGGCGGCAGGAGTTTCGCCTGCTTGCGCCAGGCGTCGACGAGGCGTTCGTGCAGGGAGTTCCACTGGTCGGCGCCGGGGAAGCGCTCTTCCATCCAGAACCACTGGGGGCTGGCGGCCTCGACGAGGGAGGTGGGGGTGTCCGCGTTGTACTCGAGGAGTTTGGCGGGGCCGGTGCCGTCGTAGCGGAGGTCGAACCGGCCGTAGAGGGAGGGGAGTTCGGCGCGGCGGCGCCAGGCCTCGGCGATGCGGGCGGCGAGGTGGGGGTCGGTGATGCCGAGGTCGGCGAAGCGGTCGTGTTCGACGATGTACGCGGCTGCGGCCAGGCACATCGCGTGGAGTTCCTCGACGACGTCTTCCAGGGCCTCGACCTCGGGCAGGTCGAAGACGTAGTAGGCGCTCTCGTCCCAGTAGGGGCGCAGGGAGTCGTCGGGGTAGCGCGTGAGCGGGTAGATGACGCCCTGTTCCTCGACGGTCTGCTGCCAGTCGGGGCGGGGTGTGATGGTGCGGCGTTCCATGGCGGTGACCGGTCCGCTCAGCCGCCGCCGGAGCCCGAGCCGGAGCAGCCGAAGCCGCCGCGGTCCACGGCCTCGGAGCGGCTGAAGGTGCCGTAGTCGGCGCGGCCGCGGTCGACTTCGGCGTCGTAGTACCAGTCGCCGTCCACGCGGTTGCCGCCCGAGCGGCCGGAGCTCCCGGTGCGGCTCTTGCGGGAACTGGAGCTGCTGTCGCAGTACTTGGAGTCGACGACCTTGTAGCCGGTGGCGTAGTCGTAGTTGTCGCGGTCCACGCAGCGCTTGTCGGGGTCGGAGCCGCAGGCGGACAGGGCGGCGGCGAGGACGCCCATCCCGCCGAGGATCACCGTGCTCGACCGCATCCGGCGCGGCTTCTTCTCGGCTGTCATGTTCACTCCCCCTGTCGAACTGCGCACGCGAGCATAGCCACACCCGCGCGGCGGCCGGAAAACGCCCCTGGGGCCCGGGGAAGCCTAGAGTCCTTTTGTGCTCATTGGGATGATCTGTGCGCTCGCCTCCGCGGTCTGCTTCGGTGCGGCCTCCGTGCTGCAGGCCGTCGCCACCCGCGCCATCGCGCCCGGTACGGGGTCCGGGGTGGACCCGGGGCTGCTGATGCGGGTGCTCAGGCAGTGGCGGTATCTGGCGGGGCTCGGGCTGGACGGGCTCGGCTTCGTGCTGCAGATCGTGGCCCTCAAGCACATTCCGATCTACGCGGTGGGCGCGGCCCTCGCCGGCAGTCTCGCCGTGACCGCGCTGATCGCCACGCGGCTGCTGCACATCAAGCTGAGCCACGCGGAGTGGACGGCCATCGCGGTGGTGTGCGCGGGGCTGGCGATGGTGGGGCTCGCGGCGGGGGCCGAGGGCGAGAAGTCCGGTTCGGACGCGCTGAAATGGGCGCTCCTGGCGGCGTCCGTGCTGCTCCTGCTCGTGGGCGCGGCGGGCGGCCGGCTCCCCGACAAGCCGCGCGCGCTGGTGCTCGGGCTCGGGGCGGGGCTCGGCTTCGGGGTGGTGCAGGTGGCGGTGCGCCTGATCGACGAGTTCAGCTTCGACGAGCTGCTGACCAACCCCGCCACGTATGCCCTGCTGATCGGCGGCGGCGGCGCGTTCCTGCTGCTGACCTCGGCCCTGCAGCGCGGCTCGGTGCCGACGGCGACGGCGGGCCTCGTCCTCGGCGAGACGATCGCACCGTCGCTGGTCGGCGTGATCTGGCTGGGCGACGAGACCCGGGCCGGGCTCGGATGGCTGGCGGTCCTCGGCTTCGCGGTGGCGGTGGCCGGGGCGCTGGCGCTGGCGAGGTTCGGGGAGGCGCCGGTGGAGGAGAGTCCGACGGGGGTGTGAGGTCAGGAAGCCGGCAGTGCCGCGCCCGTCACGACAGGACGCCGCACAACGCTTCCAGCGCCCCTGCCCAGGCATGATCCGGCGGCGTCCCGTACCCCACGACGAGCCCGTCACGGGGCGGGGTGGTCGCCTCGGGGTGGCGGAAGAAGCCGAGGCCCTGGACGTGTACACCGCGCCAGGCCGCCGCGCGGAGCACCGACTGCTCGGTGCCGGGCGGCAGGTCGAGCACCGCGTGCAGGCCCGCCGCGATGCCGCTGACGCGGACGTGCGGGGCGCGTGCGGCGAGCGCGGCGACGAACTCGTCCCTGCGGCGGCGGTACTTGAGGCGCATGCCTCGTACGTGATGGTCGTACGCCCCCGAGGTGAGGAAGTCCGCGAGCGCGAGCTGGTCGACGGCGCTGCTCTGCCAGTCCGAGACGCCCTTGGCCTCGGCGACCTGCGCGGCGAGGTCGGCGGGCAGCACCAGCCAGCCGATACGGAGCGCGGGGGCGAGGGACTTGCTGGCGGTGCCGCAGTAGACGACGCGGTCGGGGTCGAGGCCCTGGAGGGCGCCGACGGCCTGGCGGTCGTAGCGGAACTCGCCGTCGTAGTCGTCCTCCAGGATCACCCCGCCGGTGCGGCGCGCCCAGTCGACGGCCTGGGCGCGGCGGGCCGGGGCGAGCGGGTTGCCGAGCGGGAACTGGTGCGCGGGGGTGATGAGCAGCGCGCCCTCGGCGCCCAACGCCTCGGTACGTGTGCCGAGTCCGTCGAGCGGGAGCGGCGGGATGGCCAGGCCCTCGTCCGTGAGGTGCTGCCAGTGGTGCGCGAGCCCGTACGACTCGACGGCGACGGACGTGGCGCCGCGGGTGCGCAGGACGCGGGCGAGGAGCTGCAGGGCGCCGACGAAGCCCGCGGTGATGACGATGCGGTCGGGTTCGGCGTGGACGCCGCGGGCGCGCGAGAGGTAGTCGGCGAGTGCGGTGCGCAGTTCGAGGCGGCCGCGCGGGTCGCCGTAGTCGAAGGCGTCGTGCGGGGCGGCGAGCAGGGCGCGGCGGGTGGCCTTCGCCCATTCCGTACGCGGGAAGGAGCTGACGTCCGGGGAGCCGGGATGCAGGTCGTACGTGACCTTGGCGGCGCGCCGCGGGGCGGGACGCGGAGTCTTCGGTGCGGGGACGGTGCGCTCGGCGACGCGCGTGCCGGAGCCCTGGCGTGCGGTGAGCCAGCCCTCGGCGACGAGGTCGGCGTAGGCGTCGGCGACCGTGTTGCGGGCGATGCCCAGGTCGGCGGCGAGGGAGCGGGAGGACGGCAGGCGGGTGCCGGGGGTGAGCCGGCCGCCGCGTACCGCGTCGCGCAGGGCGTCGGTGAGACCCTTGCGGACGCCGGAGCGGCCCAGGTCGAGGTGCAGGTCGACGCCCAGATTGGCCCATGAATCCACCATGGAAATGGACCATACCGGCAGGGCCACCCGCCGGTAGTTTCGATGGCATGAGCAACGAATACGCCCCCGAGCACACCCCCCGCCTCAACATCGGCCAGCACATGCCCGACTTCTACAAGGCGATGATCAAGGTCGACGGCGCCTCGCGTGCCGGGCTCGACCCGGTGATCGCCGAGCTGGTGAAGATCCGCGCGTCGCAGCTGAACCACTGCGCGTTCTGCCTCGACATGCACACCAAGGACGCCCTCGCGATGGGCGAGACGGTGGAGCGGATCATCCAGCTCAGCGGCTGGGAGGAGTCGCGGCACTTCTACACCGAGAAGGAGGCGGCCGCGCTCGAACTGACCGAGGCGGTCACGGTGATCACGGACGGCTTCGTGCCGGACGAGGCCTGGGAGAAGGCGGCCAAGCACTTCGACGAGGCCGAGCTGGCGGCGCTGCTCGCGGTCATCACGGTGATCAACGCGTGGAACCGGATCGCGGTCAGCACGCGGATGGTCCCGGGTCACTACACGCCGGGGTCGGTGGCGCACCGGCCGAAGGACTGAGCGGCGGTACGTGAAGGGGGCGGGTCGCCAACGGCGGCCCGCCCCTCCACGTACGTCACGCGTGAAGCGTCACTTCTTCGGAAGCCACTTCTCCCACGTCGCCTTGTTGTCGTTGATCCACTTCTCGGCCGCCGCGTCCGGGCTCAGCTTGTCCACCTTCATCAAGGTGACGACCTTGTCCTGGTCCGCGTTCGACCACTCGAAGTTCTTCAGGAACTCGGCGGCGTCGCTGCCGCCCTTCGCGAACTCGGCGTTCAGGAACTTCTCCAGGTCGACCTGCGGGTAGCCGCAGTCCGCCTTCTCGACGGGCTCGTTGCAGCCCTCGGTGAACTCGGGGAGCTTCACCTCGACCAGGTCGATCTGGTTCTGCAGCAGCTGCGGGGTCCACCAGTACGTGAGGAACGGCTTCTTGGCCTTGTAGAGCCGCTCGATCTCCTTCTGCTGGGCCGCCTCACTGCCGCTCGGCACGTGGGTGAAGTCCAGCTTCAGGTTCTCGATGATCCCCTTGTCGTGCTGCGAGTACTCGGGGTCCGCGCCGATGAACTGGCCCTTGCCGCCGCTCTCCGAGGTCTCGAAGTCCTTGGCGTGCTTGTTGAGGTTCTTCCAGTCGGTGATGTCCGGGTTCTTGTCGACGTAGTACTTCGGCACGTACCAGCCGATGTGCCCCTTGACGCCGAGGTTGCCGCCGGAGACGACCGACTTCTTCTCGTCGACGAACTCCTTGATCTCGTTGGGGTTGCCGTGCCAGTCCTCCAGGAGCGCCTCGGCCTGGCCGCCGTCGAGCGCCTTGAAGGCCGCGGCCTCGTTCATCTGCTTGACCTCGACCTTGACGTCGAGCTCGTCCTCGAGCAGCTTCTTCGCCACGGCGATGTTCGCCTCGGCGCCCGCCCAGTTGGGCTGCGCGAGAGTGATCTCCTTGCCGTCCGAGCCCTTGCTGCCGGTCTCGGCGGCGCCACAGGCGCTCAGGGCCACCATGGCGGCGACGCCGGTGGCCGCGATCAGGGAATTGCGTATCGGCTTGCTGTTCATCGAAAGGGTCTTCCTTTTCTGGCGGGAGTACGAGGACGTACGTGCGGCGGCTTGCGGCCGCGCGGTGTTCAGCGGCGGCGCGGCTGCGAGAGGCGGTCGAGCATGATGCCGAGGCAGACGATGGCGATGCCGGCCGGCAGGCCGAGACCCAGGTCGCTCTTCGCCAGGGCGTAGACGACGTCGTATCCGAGCGCGCCGCCGGCGGTCATGCCGCCGATCACGACCATGGAGAGCACCAGGACGACGCCCTGGTTGACGCCGACGAGCAGACCCCGGCGGGCCAGCGGGAGCTGGACCTGGAGGAGCTGCTGGCGGCTTGTCGCGCCGAGTGACACGGCCGCCTCCACGGCGGTCGGATCGACCTGCTTGAGCGACTGGGTGGTGATCCTGATGACGGCCGGGACCGCGAACACCACGGCGGCCAGCACTCCGGTGGTGCGGCCGAGCCCGAGCAGCGCGATGGCCGGGATGAGATAGACGAACTGCGGCATCGTCTGCATCACGTCGAGCACCGGCCTCAGCAGCCGCTCCAGCCACGGCAACCGGTGCGCGGCAATACCGGTCAGGACACCGAGCACGACGGTGACGAGGAGCGCGCCGAGCACCTGGGAGAGCGTGTCGAGCGCCGGATCCCACAGCCCGAGCACACCGATCACGGCCAGGCAGGCGGTCGCCGACAGGGCGGCGCGCCAGGTGCCGACGACCCAGCCCAGTGCGGCCACCAGGAGCACGAGCGCCCACCACGGGGTGTCGAGGAAGGTGCTGCGCACGGGGTTGAGCACGTACTCGGCGAAGCCCTTGCCCCAGGTGAGCGTGCCGCCGATGAGCGGGATGCCGGAACCGAGGTGTTCGGTGACCCAGTCCACGGCGGACTGCAGGTTCGCGCCGATGCTCACGGTCTGTTCGGCGGGCCACTCGGCCGCGCCGATGCGGCTGCCGAGCGTGGCGAACACCGCGAAGACCGCTCCGAACAGGGCCCATACGCCGATCCGCAGCCGCTTGGTGAACGCGCTGATGCCGAGACCGGTCTCCTCGTCGATCCGCTCACCGGCCGCCGCGGTCGTACGGTCGAGGAGCACCGCGACCAGGACGATGCCCGTGCCCGCGACGATCGCGGAGCCGACGTCGAGGCTGTTGAGGGCGCGGTAGATCTCGTTGCCGAGGCCGCCCGCGCCGATCAGCGAGGCGAGCACCACCATCGAGAGGCTCATCATGATGGTCTGGTTGAGGCCCAGCATCATGCTCTTGCGCGCGAGCGGGAGTTGGGCGGTGAGCAGCCGCTGCCGGCCGCTCGCTCCGAGCGATGTGGCGGCTTCGAGCGCCGCGGGGTCGGCCGAGCGCAGACCGAGCGAGGTGAGGCGGGCCATCGGCGGCGCCGCGTAGATGACCGTGGAGATCAGCGCGGGTGCGGTGCCGATGCCGAACACCAGCATCAGCGGCAGCAGATACGCGAGCGCCGGCATGATCTGCATGGTGTCGAACACCGGCCGGAGCAGCCGTTCGCAGCGGTCCGAGAGGCCGGCCGCGAGACCGAGCAGCAGTCCGAGCAGCGCCGCGGCGATCACCGCGACGGTCATCAGGGCGAGGGTCTCCATGGTCTTGGCCCACAGGCCCAGGACACCGACGGCCACGAACACGCCGAGCGCGGTGGCGGCGGTGCGCAGGGCGCGGCGCGACAGGTCGGCGCCGCCGGCGGCCCAGGAGCCGAGGGTGGCGACGACGGTGACACCGATCCAGCCCATGGCCTCGAACAGCTCGACCAGGAAGTCCGCGGAGGACTCGGTGAAGTTGCTGATGTGCAGCAGGAAGTAGAGGAACAGCGGGTGCGTGGTGCGGTTGTCGTTGAGCCACGCGTTGAGGTCGTCCAGCGGGCTCTCCACGTCCACCCGCAGGGCCTTGGGCCAGGACGCGGTGTCACCGATCGCCGCGGTGACGGCGACCAGGAGCAGGACGGCGACCAGGACCACAGCCTTGGGATGCGCCATCACCCGCGCCACGGCCCCGGGTGACTGCGAGGCACCCGGCGTGTCGCTCTTCAACGGACGGTCGAGGGTCGGGGCACTCATATCGCGCGCCCCCTCGTACTGCGTACGGAGCGGCTCATACGGCGGCCACCGCCTTGTCCTGCTGGTCCCCCGCGTCGCCGTCCAGGCCGGCGACCACGGCGAGCAGCCGGGACTCGTCGACGACGCCGAGCGTGCGGTTGCCCTCGACGACGCGGCAGTGCTCTCCGGTGCGGGCGACGGCCTCGATGGCGTCGACGACCAGGGTGTCGGGGCCGATCGCCGGTCCGGAGGTGGCCTCCTCGCCGTCGGCGGGGCGCATGGCGCGGCGCACCGAGATGACCTGCTCGCGGGCCACGTCACGGACGAAGTCCCGTACGTAGTCGTCCGCGGGGTTGGCGACGATCTCCTCGGGCGTGCCCAGCTGCACGATGCCGCCGTCGCGCATCAGCATGATGCGGTCGCCCAGGCGCAGCGCCTCGGAGAGGTCGTGGGTGATGAAGACCATGGTGCGGCCCTCTTCGCGGTGCAGGCGGATGACCTCCTCCTGCATGTCGCGGCGGATCAGCGGGTCGAGGGCGCTGAACGGCTCGTCGAAGAGCAGCACTTCGGGGTCGACGGCGAGCGCGCGGGCCAGCCCGACGCGCTGCTGCTGGCCGCCGGAGAGCTGGCCGGGGCGGCGGTTCTCCAGGCCGGCGAGGCCGACCTTCTCGACGACCTGCTGCGCCTTCGCGCGGCGTTCGGCCTTGCCCATGCCCTGGATCTCCAGGCCGTAGGCGACGTTGTCGAGGACGGTGCGGTGCGGCAGGAGGCCGAAGTTCTGGAAGACCATCGCGGCGCGGTGGCGGCGCAGTTCGCGCAGCCGGTTCTTGTCCATGGCGAGGACGTCCTCGCCGTCGATGGCGATCGAGCCGGAGGTCGGCTCGATGAGGCGCGTCAGGGTCCGTACGAGCGTGGACTTGCCGGAGCCGGACAGGCCCATGACGACGAAGACCTCGCCGCGCTGCACCTCGAAGCTGACGTCGCGCACGGCGGCCGTGCAGCCGGTCCTCTCGCGGAGTTCGGCGACGGACAGGCCGGCGTAGTCGGCGTTGCCGGGGATCTTGGCGGCCTTCGGCCCGAAGACCTTCCACAGGTCGCGCACGGCGAACACCGGGCCGGACTTCGCGGAGTCCGCAGCCCCGGACTTCGCCGCCCCGGACTTCGCGGCCCCAGGCTTCGCAGCCCCGGACTTGGTCATGTCGGCGGTCATCAGGCATCACTCCCGGTCAGCAGCTCGGCGCATTTCTCGCCCACCATCAGGACCCCGATCATCGGGTTGACCGCGGGCATCGTCGGGAAGACGGACGCATCGGCGATCCGGACGCCGCTGAGGCCGCGGACGGTCAAGTCCGGGGACACTACGGCAAGTTCATCAGCGGAGGCACCCATTCGGCAGGTGCCCGCCGGGTGGTACACGGTGTGGGCGACCTGCCGTGCGTACGCGCTGAGCTCCTCGTCGCCGGTGACCTCGGGTCCCGGGGCGACCTCACGCTTGAGCCAGGACGCGAGCGGTTCGGCCTGCGCGATCTCGCGGGCGATGCGGATGCCGTCGACGAGGGTGCGGCCGTCGTAGTCGTCCTCGTCGGTGAAGTACCGGAAGTCGAGGGCGGGCTTGGCCTCGGGGTCCGCGCTGGTCAGATACAGCCGGCCGCGGCTCTTGGGCTTCGGGATGTTCGGCGTCATCGAGACGCCGTGCGGCGGCCGCTCGTACCCGATCCGCTCCGGGTTGTCCGTGAACGGGATCTGGTAGAAGTGGAACATCAGGTCGGGGCCCTTGAACTCCGGGTCCCTGCGCACGAAGAGACCGGCGTCCGAGTCCATCGCCGAGTTCTCCGGGATGGGTCCGTGCGTCTCCCAGACGATCACGGACTCGGGGTGGTCGAGCAGGTTCTCGCCGACGCCCGGCAGGTCGTGCACCACGGGTATCCCGAGCGCTTCGAGCTGCTCGCGCGGGCCGATGCCCGAGTGCAGGAGCAGCCGCGGGGTGTCCACGGCGCCCGCGCACACGATGACCTCGCGCGCCGCCTCGACGTAGACCTCCTCGCCGTCCTTCGTGCGGACATGGACGCCGCGGGCCCGCGAGCCGTCCAGCTCCAGCTTGTACGCCCACGTCTCGAGGAGGACCGTGAGGTTGGGGCGCTCGTCCATCACGGGGTGGAGATACGCGACCGAGGCGCTGGAGCGCTTGTTGTCCTCGGGGTGGTACGCGAGGTCGAAGAAGCCCACGCCCTCGTCGAAGGGTGCCCGGTTGAAGCCCTCGACGCGCGGGACGCCGAGCGCGGTCCGCGCGGCGTCCACGAAGTCCCGGGCTATCGCGTTCCGGTCCTTCTCGTCGACGGGGACGATGTTGTTGAGGAGCTTGTCGAAGTACGGCGCCATCGCCGCGGCGTCCCAGCCCTCGGCCCCGTGCTCGGCCCACTCGTCCCAGTCGGACGGCAGCGGCCTGAACGCGATCAGGGTGTTGTGGCTGGAGCAGCCGCCGAGCACGCGGGCGCGGCTGTGCCGGATGTGCGAGTTGCCGCGCGGCTGCTCGGTCGTCGGGTAGTCGTAGTCGAGTTCACCGCCGAGCAGGCCCATCCAGCGGCGCAGGGTGAGGACATCGTCACGCCCCACATCGCTCGGCCCGCCCTCGATGACGGCGACCGAGACCTGTGGGTCCTCGGTCAGCCGGGAGGCGATCACCGATCCTGCGGTGCCGCCTCCGACGACGACGTAGTCGTACTGAGGCATGTGTTCCCCTTCGTGGTGGTGCAAAGGTTCTTCGCGTAATGGCGCGTGGTGCGTGGCGCGTGCTGCGTGGGCGGTTCGCCGGGTGGTCAGCCGGCGAACCAGCGGACCGGCTTCGGGTCCAGGTTCTGGTAGATGTGCTTGGTCTCCCGGTACTCGGCGAGACCCGACGGGCCGAGCTCGCGCCCGACCCCCGACTTGCCGAAGCCGCCCCACTCCGCCTGCGGCAGATACGGGTGGAAGTCGTTGATCCAGACGGTGCCGTGCCGCATCCGGCGCGCCATCCGCCGCGCCTTGGCGACATCCGGGGTCCATACGGCGCCCGCGAGCCCGTACTCGGTGTCGTTGGCGAGCGCCAGCGCCTCGTCCTCGGTGGTGAAGGTCTCGACGGTGAGGACCGGCCCGAAGACCTCCTCGCGGACCACCTTCATGCCGTTGTGGCACCGGTCGAGGACGGTCGGCTCGTAGAACCAGCCCTCGGCGGACCGGACTTCGCTGGGTGCGGGCCGCTTGCCGCCGGACCGCAGCACGGCCCCTTCGGCCAGCGCCGACGCCACGTACGCCTCGGTCTTGTCCAACTGCTGCTGCGATACGAGGGGTCCGCACTCGACGCCGTCACCGGTGCCGCGGCCCAGCCGGATCTGACCGGCGCGGCGGGCGAGTTCGGCGACGAAGCGTTCGCGGACGCTCTCCTCGATGATGAGCCGGCCGCCGGCCGAGCAGACCTGGCCGCTGTGGATGAACGCGGCGTTCAGGGCCTGGTCGACGGCGGTGTCGAAGCCTTCTTCGGTGGCGCAGGCGTCGGCGAAGACCACGTTGGGGTTCTTGCCGCCGAGTTCGAGCGCGACCTTCTTGACGCTCTTCGCGGCCGCCTCGGCCACCTTCGTACCGGAGACGAGGCCGCCGGTGAAGGAGATCAGGTCGACGTCCGGGTGCTCGGCGAAGCGCGCGCCGACCGTGTGCCCGGGACCGGTCACGATGTTCGCGACACCGGCCGGCAGACCGGCCTCCGCCAGGAGGCGGATCAGCTCGACGGTCGTCAGCGGGGTGATCTCGCTCGGCTTGATGACGAAGGTGTTGCCGGCCGCGAGCGCCGGGGCGATCTTCCAACTGGCCTGGAGCAGGGGGTAGTTCCAGGGCGTGATCATCGCGCAGACACCGACCGGCTCGTGCACGACGGTGCTGTGCACGGTGTCGGAGCCCGCGTCGACGACCCGCCCCGGACCCTCGCCGACGACGAGGTCGGCGAAGTACCGGAAGGCGTCGGCCACGCAGTCGACGTCGACGCGGCCCTCCTCGACGGTCTTGCCCGCGTCCTGGCTCTCCAGGCGTCCGAGCGTCTCGCGGTCCCGTACGAGCAGGTCCGCGACCCGGCGCAGAAGTGCGGCCCGCTCGGCCACCGGCGTGTGCGGCCAGGGGCCTTCGTCGAAGGCGCGGCGGGCGGCGGCGATCGCCTGATCGGCGTCATGGGTGCCGCCCTCGGCCACGGTCGTGAACGGACGGGCCTCCGCGGGGTCGAGGATCTCGCGCGTGGCACCGTCGAGGGCGTTCCGCCACTCTCCGTCCACGTGGATGGTCTGTTGTGCCGACACTTCGCGTCTTGCCTTCCGTTCCCGAAACATTCACCCCGCGTCATCACGTGTGATCGGATGCCCCTGCCCTGGAGGGCGCAAAGCATGCGCATCGGCTGTCCGAAAGTGGCCTGGCTCACTCGGCGCTAGGATCGTTCGCCCCGAACCTGCCCCACTGGGCGGTCTGTTCCCTAACGAGGAGAAGCGATGACCAGGACACGTCGAGGGACGCTGCGCGCCGCGGGGGTCACGCTCTGTGCGGGCCTGCTGCTCGGGACGCTCGCCGCGTGCGGAGACGACTCGGGAGGGTCGGGCGGCGGGATCGCCGACAAGAGCGCCAAGGAGATCAGCGACGCGGCGCAGCAGGCGCTGCTCGACGCGAAGTCCCTGAAGATGCAGCTGGACAGCGGTGGCGCGGCCACCGGCGGCGGCCCCGAGTCCTTCGAACTGGCCGTGGACCAGGACGGCAACTGTGCCGGCACCTTCGAGATGGGCGCCGGCAAGGGCAGCTTCGACATCCTCAAGCGCGGCGACAAGGTCTGGATCAAGGCCGACAAGGACTTCTGGAAGACGATGGGCGGCCCGCAGGGCGGCGCCATCGCCACTCTCCTGGGCGACCGCTACCTCGTGGGCGACGCCAACGACCCCCAGATGAGCGAACTCTCCTCCTCCTGCAACCTCAAGGAACTGCAGAAGGAAATGGAGTCCGACAACGACTCGGACAACGTGAAGAAGGGCGGCACGTCCAGCGTCGACGGCCAGGAGACGATCACGATCGAGGCCACGGAGGACGGCGAGAAGAGCACCATCGACGTCGCCACCGAGGGCGAGCCCTACCCGTTGAAGATCGTCAGCAACGAGGACGGCAAGGAGCAGACGGTCCTGCTCTCGGACTACGACAAGCCGGTCCCGAGCGACACACCGCCTGCCTCGGAGACGGTGGACATCAAGGAACTGCAGAAGCAGCAGCAACAGCAGTCCTGACACCCGCTGCGCGCCCCCGGGTGCGTGAACGCCGAAGTCCCGGCCTCCGCAAGGGAGTCCGGGACTTCGGCGTCGTACGGGTGGAGCCGCTCAGATCAGGCCGAGCGAACGGACCGCCTCGCGCTCCTCGGCGAGCTCCTTGACGGAGGCGTCGATGCGGGCGCGGGAGAACTCGTTGATGTCCAGGCCCTGGACGATCTCGTACTTGCCGTCCTTGGTGGTGACCGGGAAGGAGGAGATCAGGCCCTCCGGGACGCCGTAGGAGCCGTCGGACGGGATACCCATGGAGACCCAGTCGCCGTCGGCGGTGCCGTTGACCCACGAGTACACGTGGTCGATGGCGGCGTTGGCGGCGGAGGCGGCCGACGAGGCGCCGCGGGCCTCGATGATCGCCGCGCCGCGCTTGGCGACGGTCGGGATGAAGTCGTCGGCCAGCCACTGCTCGTCGTTCACGACCTCGGCCGCGTTCTTGCCGCCGACCGTGGCGTGGAAGATGTCCGGGTACTGCGTGGCGGAGTGGTTGCCCCAGATCGTGAGCTTCTTGATCTCGGAGACCGGGACACCGGTCTTCTTCGAGAGCTGCGAGAGCGCACGGTTGTGGTCGAGGCGGGTCATCGCGGTGAAGCGCTCGGCCGGTACGTCCGGGGCGGCGGCCTGGGCGATCAGGGCGTTCGTGTTCGCCGGGTTGCCGACCACGAGGATCTTGACGTCGTCCGCGGCGTGGTCGTTGATGGCCTTGCCCTGCGGCTTGAAGATGCCGCCGTTGGCCTCGAGCAGGTCACCGCGCTCCATGCCCTTCGTGCGCGGGCGGGCGCCGACGAGCAGACCGACGTTGGCACCCTCGAAGCCCTTGTTCGGGTCGTCGAAGATGTCGATGCCCTGGAGCAGCGGGAAGGCGCAGTCGTCGAGCTCCATGGCGGTGCCCTCGGCGGCCTTCATGCCCTGCGGGATCTCCAGGAGACGCAGCTTGACCGGCACGTCCTGGCCGAGCAGATGGCCGGAGGCGATACGGAAGAGCAGTGCGTAACCGATCTGGCCGGCCGCGCCGGTGACGGTGACATTCACGGGAGTGCGGGTCATGGCGATCTCCGTTAAGACAGCTGGCGGTGGGGCGTCCCTGCCCCGAGTCCTGTGGGCTCCCCGGCGACGTCACGTTGATCGATCTCTTGACGTCAAGGGAGATCCACCGGTCAGGCTATCGCGCCCGGCGCACCCTTTGACTCCGGCCTTGTGTGGTCCGGCCCACACGCCACCCGTACGGAAACGGCCGCCGCTCCGGGAGAGGAAAACGCGGCGGCCGTGCAAGCCCGGGTCACTCCGGCTCCGTGCAGCCCTCCTGGCCGTCCCCGAGCACCGCGCACGCCGTGGCGTCGTCGGCGCTCTTGACCGGGATCATGGTCGTGTACGCGTCGAGGTCCGCGTTGACCTCGGCGGTACGGGTCTTCTCGCCCTTCGCGCGGATCTCCACCGTGTCACCGGGACTGGCCGTGGTGATACGGGCCCAGGCCGCGCCGCACGTCTTGCTGTAGCGGACCTCGACCAGGGCCGTGCCGACCTTCCGCTTGACCGGGGTCGCGGCGAGCGTGCCGCCGCAGCCCATGTTCTCCGGGTCCTTGCCGGCGCAGGAGTCACCCTGGCACTCGACACCCTCGGGCAGCTCGGGACCGGTCTCGGTGGGCGTCGCGGGCGGCTTGGTGGCGCCCGGGTCGCCGTCGTCCTTGCCGAAGTCGGTGAGGAAGACCGCGGCCGCGATGACGATCAGCGCACCGACGACGCCCGCGAGGAACATCGTCAGCTTGCGCTTCCTGCGCTGCCCGTCCGGCGAACCGGACGACCGCGGCGGCGCCGCGACCCGCCCCGGACCGGACGGCGGCCCGTAGGAACCGGCGCCGGACGAGGGTGCGGCGGTCCGCGGTGCGTACGCGGCCGCCGGCTGGGTCGGCGGGTGGGCCGTGGCGGCACCACCCGGTCCGGCGGCCGCGGCCGTGCGCGGCTTGCCGTTCCTGCCCTTGGCCGGACCCGGGCCGAACTCGCCGAGCGCGGCGCGCGCCTGCGAGATCCGGATCGCTTCCATCGTCATGTCGTGACGCATCTCGGAGCGGCTCCAGGCGCGCTCCGCGAGCTCCCACATGGTGGTCAGATGCATCGGGTTGGTGCCGGTGACCTCGGCCAGGGCCACTATGGCGCCCTTGGGCGCGAGCAGCCGGCCGTTGAGATAACGCTCCCACGACGTCTTGCTGTAGCCCGTACGGTCCGCCACCGCGGCGATGCTCAGCCCGCTGCGGTCCACGAGCCGCCGCAGCTGGCTCGCGAACTCGCGTACCTGCGGGTCGAGTTCCTCCGGCAGCGCCCTCCAACGAGGCATTGCTTCCCCCTTGTCCCCCCGTGTCGTGCCCAGACGTACCCTCGTGCGACGCCCTGCATGCCCTGGCCCCCGACCGGACAGACCGGACGGAAGCTCCCCCATGGCTAACCAATGGGATGCCCAAAGCAAGGGTGTCAGTTCCCCCGGCACCGGCGCACGGGAGCGTTTCGGGTCAGGGCTCGCCCCGGTGCGCGCCCCGTTCGGTCATCAGAAGTGTCCCATCCGCGTCCCATGGCCCGCGGGGGAACCCCAGGTCAGCGTACGGGACGTCCCGGACCGTCCCGGTCACGCTTCGGCGGCTTTTGTACCAAGTCGGAGACCGGACACGCTCCTTGGTGTCCACGCACCACGAGGGGGGAGCACAGATGCACCTCAGCAAGCAGCGCAGGGTCACCGTCGCGGCGGTTTCGGTGGCGGCCGGAGCCGGACTGGTCCTCACCGGTCTCGCACCGACCGCGGCGGCGTCGGGCCGGCCGTACGTGATCGACGGGCACGGCAGTCCGACGGACGACTGGAGGGACGAGGGGAACCTGTCACGGCACTCGTACGCGCACAGCAACGCGACGCGGCTGTGGCAGACGATCCTGTGGGCGGACGGCGCCAAGTACAAGGGGTCGGACGGAAGGTGGCACGCGTTCACGCGGTGGGACATCGACGGCCGGTTCGGGCCGCGCACCCACTCGGCGACGAAGTACTGGCAGGACCGTGAGGGGATCAGGGTCGACGGTGTCGTCGGCCGGCAGACCTTCGGGCTCGCCGACAACTTCCTCGACCGGACCGGCCGCCACCGGATCACGTACACGGGCTACGACCGCCAGGTGAACTTCAAGCGCGTGGGCGGCCTGTACTACGTCAAGGCCGGTGGCGCCTGGAAGAAGGCCGCGTACACCTGGGCGAACTGATCCGGTCGCGCGGCGCACCGCCGCCGTGACCTCCCCCGGGCCGGGCTCCTCACCTTGTGGCGAGGAGCCCGGTCGTCTGCGCGACGACGTAGAGCAGCGCGGCGAGCAGCAGCGCGATCACCGCGACCGCCGTGTACGCGAGGAGGCGCCAGGGCGGGGCGGAAGGCGGTTCGTCCTGGGGCACCCACCACGGCAAGGTGTCCTCGTCGTCGTCCGCGGCCACGGCTTCCGCGGCGACGGCTTCCGCGGAGGCCTCATCGCGTACGCCCGGCGGATCCTCCGCCCGCGGCCAGACCCGCATCGCCAGTTCCCAGCGTGCCCCGCAGCGCGCCGCCTCCGCGGCGTCGAGGCCCGCGACGCGGCACAGCGCGAGGACGGCCTGGCGGGGCGGCGGCTGCTGGCCGTTCAAGTAGCGCTGCCAGGAGGACTTGCTGTAGGCGGTGCGCGCGCCGAGCGCGACGAGGCTCAGTCCCGTGCGGTCCTTGAGCGCCCTCAACTGCTCGACGCAGTGCACCACTTCGGCCGGAAGACCTTCCGGCAACGGCTGCCAGATCCCCACGGCTCACCCCCCAGCCGGCACCTTCACCGGTTTGTCCCACTGACGGAGGGAGTGAGGGATTCGGTTCCCTTGCGGAGGGGGCGTGCAGAGGTACGGCGCCGTGGCCCGGCGGCGGTGTGCGGGGATACGGCGCCGTGGCTCAACCGCTGATCGTGAAGTGGAGCGTCTCGTTCAGGAACGGGATCTCCAGCCACGGCTCCGGCTGGGCCATCAGCGCGAGCAGCACGATCGTCACGCCGAGCACGCCGTACGTGACCATGTCCGTGAACCGCGAGCGCACCGCCAGCATCCCGACCGACGGCAGCACACGGCGCAGCACCGCACCGCCGAGCAGCGCGGCACCGATCAGCAGGATCCCGATCCGCCAGCCCTCCTTGCCCAGATCGAGCGCCGTGACCAGCAGACCGAGACCGGTCACGGAGAGCACCGTGAGCATCGGCCACTGCCGGGCCGGCGCCGGGGCGTCGCCTGGCGCGGCACGGCCGCCGCCCTCGGGGCGCGCGGTGTCCTCGGTGACCGACGGGAAGCGGCGGGACTTGCGGGGCGCCGGCTCCGCCGCGGCCGTGGGCTCCTGCGGCGGGACCGCCCCGCCGTCGGCGCCGTCAGCCTGCGCCATGGCCCGCGGCCGCGCGCTCGGCGGCCTCGACGACGTTGACGAGCAGCTGGGCGCGGGTCATCGGGCCGACACCGCCCGGGTTGGGCGAGATCCAGGCCGCGACCTCGGCGACGCCGGGGTGCACATCGCCGACGATCTTGCCGTCGGCGTCGCGCGAGACACCGACGTCCAGGACCGCGGCGCCCGGCTTCACGTCCTCCGGGCGCACCAGGTGCGCGGAGCCGGCGGCGGCCACGATGATGTCGGCGCGCTTGAGGTGCGCGGAGAGATCACGCGTACCGGTGTGGCACTGCGTCACCGTCGCGTTCTCGGAGCGGCGCGTGAGCAGCAGCGGCATCGGGCGGCCGATGGTCACACCACGGCCGACGACCACGACCTCGGCGCCCTTGATCTCCACGCCGTACTGGCGGAGCAGCGTGAGGACGCCGTTGGGCGTGCACGGCAGCGGCGCCGGCTCGTTGAGGACGAGGCGGCCGAGGTTCATCGGGTGCAGACCGTCGGCGTCCTTGTCCGGGTCCATCAGCTCCAGGATGCGGTTCTCGTCGATGCCCTTGGGCAGCGGGAGCTGGACGATGTAGCCGGTGCAGGCCGGGTCGTCGTTGAGTTCGCGGACGACCGCCTCGATCTCCTCCTGCGAGGCCGTCGCGGGCAGCTCGCGCTGGATCGAGGCGATGCCGACCTGCGCGCAGTCGCGGTGCTTGCCCGCGACGTACTTCTGGCTGCCGGGGTCCTCACCGACGAGCACGGTGCCGAGCCCGGGCGTGATGCCACGGGCCTTGAGTGCTTCCACACGGACGGCGAGCTCGGCCTTGATCGCGGCCGCGGTGGCCTTGCCATCGAGAATCTGGGCGGTCATGGGACCCATCCTCGCCGATCGGGGTCCCCGGTCTCCAATCGGACCGGCCGCAGGGACCCCGCGGAGGGGTTTGGCCGGTCACATATGGAATGTGGCTGGACAAGCCAAGGACGGGCTAGAACCATGGCGGAACACAGTGCCGCGGGAGTAACCGGGGGGACGGCCGCTGCGACAAGACCTTCCTCCGTTGTGCGATCCGCGTCGTCCCCGCACGACCCACGGAGGAGTCAAGCGCCATGAGCTACGGCGACCCGAACAATCCCTATGGTCAGCCGCCCCAGCAGCCACCGGCCGCTCCCGGTTACGGCTATCCGCAGCAGGCACCGCCCTCCGTGCCGCCGCAGCAGGGCTACGGCTATCCCCAGCAGCCCGGCTACCCGGGGTACCCCGGCGGCAATGCGATGCAGCAGACGATGCCGGGCCT
The DNA here is from genome assembly GCF_044458745.1 of Streptomyces sp. NPDC050418. NCBI lineage: Bacteria > Bacillati > Actinomycetota > Actinomycetes > Kitasatosporales > Streptomycetaceae > Streptomyces > Streptomyces sp. NPDC050418. The sequence goes on along the minus strand of NZ_JBITIG010000003.1, from coordinate 319,193 downwards.
CCTCATGACGGCCCGCGTGTTCCTGTTCATCGTCTCGGCGGCCCAGATCCTGTTCTCGCTCGCCTATCTCTACGTCGCCGCGGTGGCCAACGACGTCTCCGACAGCGCGGACGACGTCGGCCTCTTCGGTGTGTCCGACAGTGCGGACTCCGCGGCCGGGATGCTCGTCGTCCTCGCCCTGGTCGCCGCGGGTCTCGCCGCGCTCTCCATCACGCTCGGCGTGAAGTTCGGCAACGGCGGCCAGGGCATCCGCGTGACCACCATCGTGTACGGGGCGCTCGGCACGATCGCCGGTCTGATCCTGCTCTTCGTCGGCATCGACACGGGCCTCGCGACGCTGGTGATCTTCCCGCTGATCTGGGTGGTCTTCGGCGTCATCATCACCGCAGCCCCGGCCACCCCCTCGGGCACGGCCTGGTTCGCGCGTCCGCGCTACTGAACCGTCCGTGCGGACCGACCGCTCGTCAAGGCCGCGCCCCCTCTCGTACGAGAGGGGGCGCGGCCTTTTCGTGTATGCGGCACGGTTTTCAGCGGTCCGCACCGAACCCGCCAGGACGCCCCAAAGGTGCCGGGACTGACAGAGGCTTGCCTTACCCTGCTGCCTCACAAGGGGAGGGGGACCCACCATGTTCAGTGTCATCGTGGTGCCGCCGGGCGGTGCGGAGCCGGACCGGCAGATCCGGATCGGGAGCGGGGAGCGGGTCGCGTTCGGGCGGGCGGACGCGGAGGGCGCGCTGGTCATCGCGCACGAGGGGGTGCCGCGGGCCGCGGGGGAGATCACCGCACACCGCGCGTTCTGGCTGATCAGCAATTTCAGTACGGACCAGACGTACGTCGTGGAGAACCCGGAGGGCGCGGGCGAGCACCTCAAGGTCGCGCCGGGGCGGCTCGACGCCCCGGTTCCGTTCGAGTTCGCGCGGGTGGTGCTGCCCGCGGGCGGCGATCTGCTGAGCTTCGACGTGTGGGCGCCGCGGCACGCGTTCCGCAGCGCCGACCGCAGCGCGCTGCCGGGTCCGGCGACGACGCCCGCGTTCTCGCTCGACGCGACCAAGCGCTACTACGCGGTGCTCGCCGCGCTGTGCGAACCACGGCTGCGCGGCGCACCGCAGGCGCCGCTGCCGACGGTCGAGGAGCTGGTGGAGCGGCTGCGGCCGGTGTATCCGACGATCAGCCGCACCTCGGTGTACTGGAACATCGACTACCTCACCCTCAAGCTGCGGCTGCGGCCCGACACCGAGGAAGGGGAGGCCGCGCGCCGGGCGAACGGCAAGAAGGAGTCCCTGGTGTCGCTGGCCCTGCGCTTCGACCTGGTCCGTGAGAGCGACCTCGCGGTGCTCGACACGGACGGCTCCGGGACCGCCTCGGGGCCGGCGTCCGTCGAGGCCGCGCGGTGAGCGGGCCGCCCCGCGGCGAGGACACGTTCGCCGTCGTCGTGCCGGAGGGCTTCCGTATCGGCCCGTGGGAGGTGCGCGAGCCGCTCGCGTCCGGTGCGTTCGCCACGGTGTACGCGGCGCGGGCGGCAGGCGAGGAGCCCGGGCAGCCGACCGAGGTGGCCCTGAAGTTCCTGCCCACCGGCACCCGCACCCCGCGCCAGCTGCGGCATCTGCGCGAACTCGCCGAGCGCGAGGTCGAGTTGCTGAGCCGGCTGCGGGCACCCCGGCTGATCAGGATGTACGACACCCTGACGGTCGACGCCCCCGAGGATCCCGAGCTCGACGGCGCCACCGTCCTCGTCCTGGAGAGGGCCGCGCAGTCCGTCGAGGACCTGCTCGCCGAAGGGCCCGTGCCCGAGGCGCCCGCGCTGCTCGCGCAGGTCGCCGAGGGCATCCACCAGCTGCACCACGCGGGCTGGGTGCACGGGGACCTCAAGCCCGCCAACGTCCTGGTGATGACGGACGGTTCGGTACGCCTTGCGGACTTCAACATGGCCGCCGAGCTGGAGGGCACGCACGCGTACGCGCCCGCTTTCGCGACGCCCGACTACACCCCGCCCGAGCTGCTGTGGCCGGAGATGGACGAGCGCGGCGCGCGGATCCGGCCGACGGCCGACATCTGGGCGTTCGGGGTGCTCACGCATCTCGTCCTCACCGGCACATACCCGCTGCCCGGCGCCACCACCGAGGCGCGCGTGGACGCGGCCACGCGCTATGCGCGCGGCACCGACGCGCTGCGCCTCGCGCCCGAACTCACCGCGCCCTGGCGGGAGATCGTCACCGACTGCCTCGCCCCGACACACGCGGGGCGCGCCCCGCTCGACGCGGCCACGCTGCTCCGCCGGGTCGAGGCCGTCACCGGCACGGCCCGTTCGCCGCGCCCGCGGCGCCCCTCGGCGCGCCGGCGCAGGCTGCGCCGTCCGCTCCTGATCGCCGCCGCGAGCGTGGCGCTGCTCTCCGCCGCCACGTTCACGTACCTCGAACTGCGCCCCGACGACGGCGACGGCCTCGCCTACGGCTACGCCCGCTGCCCGCTCGGCTCCGTCTGCTTCTTCAGCGAGCAGAACGGCATGGGGGAGCTCTGCGCCTGGGACGAGGACGACCCCGACTGGCTGTCCGGCACGGACCGGTGCGCCTGGACCGAGGACACCCCGGTCCGCTCGATCTATTACAACGGCGACGAGCCGGGCCGCGGCGGTGTCGCGTACTACCGCGGCCGCGACTTCACACCGGTCGGCGAGGACGTCACCCGCCCCAATTCCCGGATGCGCACGGGCTGCACGGCCCAGCGCACCCAGGGCAACCTGGCGGGCACGTACGCCCCGCTGTCCCACAAGTTCATCGAGCACTGCGGGGACGGGGCCGAGGACTGAGGACTGAGGACAGAAGACCGCGCGGCGCCGGACCCTGGAAAGTTCCAGGTACCGCGGAACGGGCCGGGCGGGGATCATGGGCGGCCGAATGTGCCTGCCGCCCGCGGCCGGTCGCGCCTGCCCCGAACCGGAGTCCGTCCATGCATCCCGTCGCCCGCACCTTCCAGATCCTCTTTCTGCTCGCCGGGCTCGGCATGTTCGGCTACGCCATCGACGAATCGGCGAGCAACGGGAAGACCAGCCCGGTGAGTTTCCGCTACGAGTGCACGACCGTGAACACGGGGACGACGGAGCGGCCCACGCCGAAGGAGACCTGCCAGACCCTCGGCACGAACACCTACTACGCGCCCGGCACCGACGAGGTCATGGTCAGCGCCCTGGCCGGGCTCGGTCTGATGGTCGGCGCGGCCGCCGTCTCCATCGGCTCGGCCCGCCGCGCGGCCGGTGTCGGCGTCCCTGCCGCCGTGCCCGCCGCCGTCCCGCAGCAGAACGGCATGCCCGGCTACGGCGCCGCCGCGTACCCGGCCCCGCCCGGGCAGGCACCCCGCGCCTGAGCGCACGAGGGGGCCGGCGCGGGTCGGCGCGGGTCGGCACCCTGAAAAGTTCCAGGTTCCCATCCGGCCGCCGCCACGGCACGGTGGGACGGATGCGCCCCGCCGGGGGATGGGGCGCTCACCGTGGCCGCGGCGTCCCCTGAGACGCCGCGGCCCCCGCGTCCGCGGCCGGCCGACGGCCACGCTCCCGTACCGGAATCGGCCGCGTCGTCCGCCAACGGGCAGTAATCTCCCCCACGTTGCTGCCTGCGGACGCAGGACACGGCTCTGCGGACGCTGGACACGGCCCCGCGGACGCAGCCGAGGATCAGAGCACAGAGTCGGGGGACTCCAGATGACGGACCGGCGGACCGGCATGTCGCCGTACACACCCGAGGCGGGCAGCACGGCCCGCGAGCAGGCCGGTGCGGGCGCGCTGCAGTCCGGGGATCCCGGGCGGATCGGCCCGTACGCACCGCTCGGGGTGCTCGGCAGCGGCGGGATGGGGCGGGTGTTCCTCGCCCGGCCGCACGACGACTCCCCCGGCCTCGCGGCCGTGAAGGTGATCCGCTCCGAGTACGCCGAGGACCCGGAGTTCCGGCGCCGCTTCGAGCGCGAGGCGGCCGTACACGCGCGGGTCCGCACGGCGTACGCGCCGCAGTTGCTCGGCACGGGCTTCGACGACTCGCTGCTGTGGATGGCCACCGAGTACCTGCCGGGCCTCGACCTCGCCCAGGCCGTGCGCGAGTGCGGTCCGCTGGACGCGGCCGGGGTGTGGCGGCTCGTCGAAGGGCTCGGGAACGCGCTCACGGATCTGGCCGCGGCCGGCGTCGTCCACCGCGATCTCAAGCCGTCGAACGTGATCCTGACGCTGCGCGGGGTGCACCTCATCGACTTCGGCATCTCGCAGGCCGCGGACTCCAGCGCCATCACCACCACCGGATCCCGGGTCGGCACCCCCGCGTTCATGGCGCCCGAGTATCTGCGCGAGGGCCGCTGCGAGGCCGCGTCCGATGTGTTCTCGCTCGCGGGCACGGTCATCTACGCGGCCACCGGGTACGCGCCGTTCGGTGACGGCACGGGCGTGGACGTGATGCACCGCGTCGCGTTCGAGGCGCCGAAGTCCGAGGTCATGGAGCAGGTGGCGGCGGTCGACCCGGCGCTCGCGGGCCTGCTGTCGGCCTGTCTCGCGAAGGAGCCGGCTCAGCGGCCCACGTCGGCCCAACTCGCGCACACCGCACAGGCGTCGGGGCACCTGACCGGCCCCTCCTGGCCGCAGGTCCTGACCGCGCGGCTAGGCGAACGGCAGCAGGCGTACGAGGTGCTCGCCCGGGCCACCGTCCAGGAGACCGGCCACTTCCGCGCCCCGACCCACCGCGTCGCCCCCGCCGCACCGGGCCCTGGCTTCGGACCACCGACCCCGGCCACCCCGCACGCGGCGTACGGGGCACCGGTCGTGCCCGGACCGCAGACGCCGCCCGGGTCGTTCGGCCCGCAGACGCCGCCCGGTTCCTACGGCGCCGCTCCGGTCTCGTACGGCCCGCAGACTCCCCCGGGCTCCTACGGGCAGCCGACCCCACCCGGTGCGTACGCGCCCCGGACCCCGCCCGGCCAGTACGCGACCCCAGCCCCGTCCCGTACCCCCGCCAGGCGCCGAGTCCACCTGGCCGTCGTCGCCTCGGTGGCCGTGGTGGCCGTGGCGGTGGGGGCGTTCGTCCTGACGCGGCCGGGCGATGACGACGGCGACCGGACCGCCGCCGACCGGCCCGTGGCGACCGGCAGCGCGTCCCACGGCGACGACGGTGACGGCAACGCGCCGCCGCTGCCCGGCGACGACGGCGAGTCCGCGCGCCCGAAGGACACGGGCAAGGCCAAGGACAAAGAGGACGAGGGCGGCAGCGGCACCTCGGGCGGTTCCGGCGCCGAGGAGACGAAGCCCGCGGACGGGGGCGGCGACGAGGACCCGGACGACGGGGGCGCCACCGGCGGGAGTTCGGGCTCGGGCAGCAGCCCCGACCCCGCCCCCACGAAGACGGCGACCAAACCGGCCACCCCGCCCTGGATCTCCCAGTGCACGTACTACTCCGGCACCGCGCAGACCGAGTACGGCGACACCGGACAGCGCGTCGTCCAGGTGCAGTGCATGCTCACCAAGCGCGGCTACAGCACCGGCGCCGGAGGCGTGGACGGCGAGTTCGGACCGGACACCCGGACCGCGGTGAAGCGGTTCCAGACGGCCAAGGGACTCGACGTGGACGGAGAGGTCGGCCCCAACACCTGGGCTGCGCTGCGCAGTTCGTCCTGATCTCACGGCGCCACGCCCGGCCGGGAGAACACCTGCCGGGGAAGCCCCGCTCCTCCTACCCTGACGGAGTGACTGTCTGTCGGGCAGCGAGGGGGACGTGCCATGGACAGGGTCGACACCATCATCGTGGTGCCGCCGGACCGGCCGGGACCGTGCGGCCAGCTGGGGCTCGCACCGGGCGAACGGCTCGGGTTCGGCCGGACACCGGACGGCGGGGGCCGTCATCTGACCATCGCGCACCACGGGGTGTCGCGGCGGGCCGGTGAGATCGCCGCACAGGGCGCGTTCTGGACGCTGAGCAACCTCAGCCGCGACCAGACGTACGTGGTGGAGAACCCGGAGGGTGCGGGCGAGCACATCAAGGTCGGGCCGGGGCGGCTCGACGCGCCCGTGCCGTTCGAGTTCGCGCGGGTCGTCCTGCCGGCCGCCGGTGAGCTGCTTCCGTTCGAGGTGTGGGCGCCGCGCCACGACCATCTGCCGCGCGGCGACGGCGAGTTCGGCGGCACGGCCACCACCCCGGCCTTCGGCCTCGACGCGACGAAGCGCTACTTCGCGGTGCTCGCCGCCCTGTGCGAACCCCGGCTGCGCGACGCCCCGCACGCCCCGCTGCCGACGGTCGAGCAGGTGGTGGAGCGGCTGCGGCCGCTGTGGCCGGGCGCGAACCGTGCGGCGGTGCAGTGGAACATCGACTACCTGGCGGTGAAGCTGCGCATCAAACCCCCGCAGGACCCGGCGGGTCCGGGCGCGCGCCTCAACGGCAAGAAGGAGGTCCTTGTCTCGCTGGCGCTGCGGTTCGACCTCGTGCGCGAGGACGATCTGGTCGTGCTGGCCGCACTGACCGCAAAGGGCCGCTCATGACGGGCACACCCTTCGCCGTGACCGTCCCCGCGGGCTACCGCGTCGGTCCGTGGGAGGTCGGTGAGCCGCTGGGGACGGGTTCGTTCGGCAGTGTGTACGCGGCCGTGCGCACCGACGGCGGCACCCCGGCCCACGCGGCCCTGAAGTTCCTGCCGACCGGGACGCAGACTCCGCGCCGGGCCGCGTATCTGCGGGAACTGGCCGAACGCGAGGTCGAGTTGCTGAGCCGGCTGCGCTCCCCGCGGCTGATCCGGATGTACGAGACGCTGACGGTGGACGACGCCGAACGGCCCGAGCTGGACGGCGCCGCCGTCCTCGTCCTCGAGGAGGCCGCGTCCTCGCTCGACGCGCTGCTCGACGAGGGCCCGCCCGCGCACGGCGCAAAGCTACTGACGCAGATCTGCGAGGGCCTGGCGCAGCTGCACCACGCGGGCTGGGTGCACGGCGACCTGAAGCCGGCCAACGTGCTCCTGATGGCGGACGGTTCGGTGCGGCTCGCGGACTTCAACCTGGCCGCGGAGCTGGAGGGCACACACGCGTACGCCCCCGCGTTCTCGACCCCGGACTACACGCCGCCCGAGCTGCTGTGGTCACCGCTCGGCGAACGGGGTCTCCAGGTGCGGCCGAGCGCCGACATCTGGGCGTTCGGCGTCCTCGCGCACGTGGTCCTCACCGGCTCGTATCCGCTGCCGGGCGGCACGACGGCCGTGCGGCGGGACGCGGCGGTGCGGTATGCGCGCGGCGAGGAGGAGCTGCGGCTGTCGCCCCGACTGCCCGACTCATGGGAGCAGTTGATACGGGACTGTCTGGCCCCGGGCCACCGGGAGCGGTCGGTGTTCGACGCGGAAGGGCTGCTCGCGCGGATCCGCGCGGGCGAGGACTCCGCCGCCTTCGAGGGTGCGGCGCGGAGGCGGCGGGCGCGGGTGCACGGGGTGCGGGCGCCCGGGGCGCGGCGGCGGTTGCCGTCGCGGCGCGCGCTGTGGGCCTCCGCGGTGGCGGCCGCGCTGTTCGCGACGGCGGCGACGGTGTACGCGCTGTGGCCCACCACGCCCGACACCCCTGCCGTCGCATACGGCTATCACCGCTGCCCGGCCGGACAGGTCTGCTTCTTCAGCGAGTTCAACGGCAACGGGAACATGTGCAACTGGGCCCGGGACGACGACGACTGGCTCGACGGCCGCAACGAATGCGCCTGGGCCGCAGGCCGGCCCGTGAAGTCGGTGTTCAACAACAACCAGGAGCTCACGGAGCGGATCAGCGTCGCGTACTGGCGCGGTCCGGACTTCAAGCCGACCGGCATCGAGCTGAAGCGCACCACGGAACGGGCCGGCTGCACCAACGTCAACACCCAGGGCAATCTCAAGGGCGACTACACCCTGCGCTCGCACAGCTGGATCCGCGACTGCGACCGGACCACCGCGCATCCGCGCCCCACGGTCTCGGAGAGCAACCTCTGAGGTGCGAGGTACCGGGAGCGCTCCCCTGTCCCTAACGTGGGCGGCTCGCGCCACCACGGGGGGTGGCGCAGCAGGGGGGACGCACCACCATGAAGCGGAACTTCGCTTCGCGGTGCGCGGCCGTGGTGGCCCTGGGGGCCGCCGCGGTCGCCTGCACCGCCGCACCACCGCAGACCGAACCCGCCCGGCAGCCGCAGCCTGCCCTCACCACCGAGGCCACCGGCTGCCTTGAACGGTACGGACATCCGTACCCGGCCGGGCCCGACTACCGCACCTCGCTCGACCGCGACTCACGCATCCGCTACGACAACGCGTACCGCGCCTGCCGCGGCGGCCGTGACCTCTCGGCACAGGAACTCGCCGGGCTCGAACGCGCGGCGGCCACGCTCACGGCGCGCTGCATGCGCGAGGCGGGCTACACGTACCGCCCGCCCCGCGTGCGCGCCGACACCCTGCGCACGTTCCCGTACGTCGTGGACGATCCGGCGTGGGCGGCGCGCAACGGGTACGGCGGGAAGGGGCACGTACGGCCGGCCGCTCCACGCGACCCGGCGGCCGCGCGCGCCCTGCTCGGCGCCCCGGCGCCGGCGATCCGTGTCACCGCGCCCGACGGCAGCACCCATACGCGCACCGCGACGGGCTGCCGGGCCGAGGCCGAGGCACGGCTGTACGGGAACCTGCCCGCCCACTTCCGCGCCACGACCGTCCTCGCGCATCCGCAGGGCGGACGTGAGCGGGCGGAACGCATCGTCACCGGCACCCGGGCCTGGCGCACCGCGCTCCCCGAGTGGGCGCGCTGCATGGCCACCGCGGGCCATCCGTACGCGAGCCCGCAGGCCGCACGCGCGGCGGTACGGGACGCCTCGTCGCGGACCCGGAAGGCGACCGCCGTCGCCGAGGCGCGGTGTGCGCGGGGCAGCGGGCTCGCCGAGGCCGCCACGGAAGCGGGCCGCCATGCCCGCGACCGCGCCGAAGCCCCGTATCTCAACGAGGTCGTGGCCCTGAACCGGATGCGGCTCGAAGCGCTGGAGCGGGTGCGGGGCGCCGCCAGGTGACTGCCGGTCAGTCCTGCTCGCCCAGCAGCGGGCGGAGTTGGCTGGGCAGGAGCTCCTCGCACTGCTGCTGCGCGGCATGCGTGTTCGCGTCGCGCTCGCACGTGTAGTAGTCGCGGTAGACCAGCTGCGCCGTGAAGGTCAGCGCGACGATCAGGAGCGCCAGACCGGCCGTGACGAGACCGCTCACCGCGGCCGTCTTCTGCGGCTTCCCGTCGGCGGCCGGCGGGGCGGGCTGCGTGGGGTCGGGGGTGCGCGGCTTCGCGCGCAGCGCGCTCACGCCCCAGTGGACGGCGAGCGCGCCGAGCAGCAGCGCCACGTACGGCCAGCCGAAGAGACCGAAGAAGAACGCCCACATGCCACCGAGCAGTGCATACCGGGCACGGCGCTGCGCGGGGTCGGTCGGGTCCCAGCGCATCCCGCGCATCGGACCCTCCGGGCCGCCCTCGCCTTGGTTGGGGCGCTGGCCGAAGCCGCCGGAGGAGCGGCCGGGCTGGCGCGGGCTCCAGCCCGGACCCGAACCGTCACCGCCCTCGCCATTGCCGTCGCTTTCCGGCTGCCGCGGACGCCAGGGCTGCTCCGGGGCACCCTCGGGCGGCGGCGCGAAGGGGTTGTCCTCGTCCTTCTTCGTGTCCGACGAGCCCTGCGGCGACGAGGACGAGGGCGAGGGCATGCGATCCGGCATCAGGTGTGCGTCTTCCCCGGTAGTCGTTGCAGCGTGTGCTCGCTGGAGCGCTTGCTGTCAGGTGGCGCTTGCTCCCCAGACGCTACCTGCCGGTCACGCCACCGTCCCGTGGGGGCTCTCGTGTGTGCCGGTATCGTTGCTGACGGTCGGGCGCTTCGTAGAGTTCCCCGTATCCGGGGCACCGAAGCATTCGTACGACCGCACAAAGCACTGACGCGACAAAGCACTGACGCGCTTCTGGCGCTCCCGATGTGAAAGGGCCCCGCTGTGGCCACCCCCGCAAGCTCGCCGCTCGCGCCGAAGCGGCTCGTCGTCCTCGTATCGGGTTCGGGCACCAATCTGCAGGCCCTGCTCGACGCCGTGACCGACCCCGGTTTCGGTGCGGAGATCGTCGCGGTGGGCGCCGACCGCGACGGCATCGCCGGCCTGGAGCGCGCGTCGAAGGCCGGGCTCCCGACCTTCGTGCACCGCGTCAAGGACTACGGGACGCGGTCCGACTGGGACCGCGCGCTGACCGAGGCGACCGCCGCGTACACCCCTGACCTGGTGGTGTCGGCGGGCTTCATGAAGATCCTGGGCCCGGAGTTCCTGGCCCGTTTCGGCGGCCGCGTCGTCAATACGCACCCGGCACTGCTGCCGTCATTCCCCGGTGCCCACGGCGTACGCGACGCGCTCGCGTACGGCGCGAAGGTCACCGGCTGCACCGTCCACTTCGTCGACGACGGCGTCGACACCGGGCCGATCATCGCGCAGGGCGTGGTGGAGGTTCTGGACGAGGACGACGAATCCGCGCTCCACGAGCGCATCAAGGACATCGAGCGCACGCTGCTCGTCGAGGTCGTGGGGCGGCTCGCCCGGCACGGCCACCGCATTGAGGGACGAAAGGTATCCATCCCGTGACCGCCGCTTCTTCTGCAGGTTCTTCCGCAGGTTCTTCTGCACAGCGCCCCATCCGCAGGGCCCTGATCAGCGTCTACGACAAGACCGGCCTCGAGGAGCTGGCCCGCGGGCTGCACGAGGCGGGTGTCGCGCTGGTCTCCACCGGCTCCACCGCCTCGAAGATCGCCGCGGCCGGGGTGCCCGTCACCAAGGTCGAGGAGCTGACCGGCTTCCCCGAGTGCCTCGACGGCCGCGTCAAGACCCTGCACCCCCGCGTGCACGCCGGGATCCTCGCGGACCTGCGCCTGGACGCGCACCGCGAGCAGCTCGCCGAGCTGGGTGTGGAGCCCTTCGACCTGGTGGTCGTGAACCTCTACCCCTTCAAGGAGACCGTCGCCTCGGGCGCCTCGCCCGACGAGTGCGTGGAGCAGATCGACATCGGCGGCCCGTCGATGGTCCGCGCCGCGGCGAAGAACCACCCGTCGGTGGCCGTGGTCACCAGCCCCGAGCGGTACGCCGACGTGCTCGCGGCGGTCCGCGAGGGCGGCTTCGACCTGACGGCCCGCAAGCGCCTGGCCGCCGAGGCCTTCCAGCACACCGCGTCGTACGACGTGGCGGTGGCGTCCTGGTTCGCGTCCTCGTACGCCCCCGCCGACGACTCGCGCTTCCCCGACTTCCTCGGCGCGACCTGGGACCGCTCGAACGTGCTGCGCTACGGCGAGAACCCGCACCAGCCGGCCGCGCTCTACACCGACGGCCGCGGTGGCCTCGCGTCCGCCGAGCAGCTGCACGGCAAGGAGATGTCGTACAACAACTACACGGACACGGACGCCGCGCGCCGTGCCGCGTACGACCACGCCGAGCCCTGCGTCGCGATCATCAAGCACGCCAACCCGTGCGGGATCGCGATCGGCGAGGACGTGGCGGAGGCCCACCGCAAGGCCCACGCCTGCGACCCGGTGTCGGCCTACGGCGGCGTGATCGCCGTCAACCGCCCGGTGTCGGTCGCGATGGCCGAGCAGGTCGCCGAGATCTTCACCGAGGTCATCGTGGCCCCGGACTACGAGGACGGCGCGGTCGAGGTCCTGGCCCGCAAGAAGAACATCCGCGTCCTGCGCTGCGCGGACGCCCCCTCGAACCCGGTCGAGATCAAGCCGGTCGACGGCGGCGCGCTGCTCCAGGTCACCGACCGCCTCCAGGCGGACGGCGACGACCCGGCCAACTGGACGCTGGCGACCGGCGACGCCCTCTCCCCCGCGGACCTCGCCGAGCTGGCCTTCGCCTGGAAGGCCTGCCGCGCGGTGAAGTCCAACGCGATCCTGCTCGCCAAGGACGGCGCCTCGGTCGGCGTCGGCATGGGCCAGGTCAACCGCGTCGACTCCGCGAAGCTCGCGGTCGAGCGCGCGGGCGAGGAGCGCGCAGCGGGTGCGTACGCGGCCTCGGACGCGTTCTTCCCGTTCCCCGACGGTCTGGAGATCCTCACCGCGGCCGGCGTCAAGGCGGTCGTCCAGCCGGGCGGCTCGGTCCGCGACGAACTGGTCGTCGAGGCGGCCAAGGCGGCGGGCGTGACGATGTACTTCACGGGTACGCGCCACTTCTTCCACTGAGCAGTCGCACGCACGAAGGGGCCCCCGGAGCTTTGGCTTCGGGGGCCCCTTCGGGTTGGGCTATTGCTCGTTGCCGGTCTCGTCGAGGGGGGCGTCGGCCGGCGGCTTGCTTCGCGTGCGGTCGGCGGTCGCTGTGCCTACGGCCGGTGGCTCGTCCACCGTGTCGTCCGCCCCGTCTGCCGCCGCTTCCCCTCCCGTACCGTCCGCCTGCGGCGGGCATTCTTCCCCCACCCCGCCCCTTCCCGAAACCGGGGCTCCGCCCCGGACCCCGGATCCGGACTCCGTCCGGATGGCCTCAAACGCCGGCCGGGCTGAAGGTGCGCCACTCCCCACGAAGTCATACGGCTCGAACCCGGGCTCCTCCCCCACCGCCTCCTCCCGCCGAGGCCACCACCGAGGCAACCGCCGTACGGGAGCCACATCCACCGCCGCCTCCGCCTCCGCCGGAGCCTCCGCAACCTTCGGCAAACGCCCGCGCCACGCTCGTACCCCCAACGCAAGCGGCATCCCGCAAACCAGCACCCACCCCACCGCAGCCACCCCGACCTGCCACCCCACCGGCCCGAACGACGCCAAGGTCCCACCCCCGAGCGGACCTCCGGCCACCGCGGCGAACACCCCCAGCACCACTCCGGCCAGGCCCGCCGCGGCCCCGACCGTGAGGGCCGTCGCCCCGCGCCCCCAGACCGCCGTGGGCTCCCCGCCCGAGGGCGCCGCGGCGCGGGCGGGGAACCAGCCGACCGTCAGGCCGGCGAGCATGGCAACCGCGACGCACGCCCAGTTCAAGGGATGGCCTGCCCCTGGCGACGGGACCGCCGCGAGCAGCGGGAACGACGGCAGCAACGGCCCGCCCGACGGCGCCCCGAGCGGCCACGCGACGAGACCGGTCCCGAGCAGCACCCCGGGCCCGAGCGCGTACGCCGCCCCCCACAGCGCCGCGTTCGGCACCAGCGCCACCGCGAGCAGCAGCACGGCGACCCGCCCCGACCAGGACCCCGTCAGCTGCAGGAACGAGGCCTGCACGGCGTCCAGATGCAGTACGAGCGAGACGGCCGTGAGCAGCGCACCACCCCCGACGAGCACCAGCACCCCGGCGGCCGCCGCGCGCCCGGCGACGGCGAGCTGTTCCCTGCGCTCCACGAAGGCCCGTACGACCGCGGTGTCCCGAAGGCGGTACGCGTACGACGGCAGCGGACCGCGCGGACGCCCGTACGCCGTCCACACCCCCACCGCCGCGGCGGCCGTCACCAGGAGCGGCAGGTGCAGCGCGGCGCTGAGCACCTGCGCGGACAGCGGCCCGCCGCTCGCGTACGCGACGACGGCGGCGGACACCACGAGGTAGCCGCCGGCCACCCCGCCGAGCGCGGTCCGCACGTCCGGCGCCGTGTCGGCGGCGTCGCGTGCCGCGCGGTGCACCAGGAGCGCGGGCAGCGCGAGCAGGAGCAGCGGGGTGACGCCGACCGGGGCGGGGGCGCCGGTGAGGGTGTCGGGCCGTACGAGCTCGGTGCCGTGGGCGAGCAGCCAGAGTCCGGCGGCCACGTTCAGGGCAGCGCCCGCACCGCTGTCCGGGTACGGCGAGGAGATCCAGAACGCCATCACCAGGACGGCGAACGCGCCGAGACCGAGGCCCGCGGCGACCGCGCCGCCGAGGAGGCAGGGCACGAGGGCCGACGCTCTGCGGCGCGAGGAGAGGGCGTGGAGCAGGGCCTGCGGTGTCACCGCCGGACCTTCGGACGGTGCGCTGCGGTCGGTCGTGTGCGTCACGCCCGCCATGGTCCCAACGACACGCGCGCTCTTCACGTAACAGGCGAATGCCCGAAGTGTCGCTCAATATACGTTTATGTACTTATCGGGGCTCTGAGCTGCCGCGCCCCGTGCCACGGCCCACGGTGTGGAGAGTCCGACATGACGCAGAGCCCCGCCTCGCTGCCCGGCCCTGACGAACGCCGTCGGCTCCGGGAGGCGAACGGCCTCACGCAGACCCAGGTGGCCGAAGAGGTCGGCGTCACCCGCGAGACGGTCCGCTCCTGGGAGGCGGGCCGCACCTCGCCGCGGGGGCGGACGCGGGAGGCGTACGCGGAGCTGGTGGCGGGGTGGCGCGCTGCGAGCGCGGACGGACGCGCGAAGGACGGCCGGACGAGCGCGACGGACGGCCGCACGAAGGAGGAGCGGCCCGGCGGCGAGGTTGACCGGACGCCCCGCCCGACACCGGCGCTCCTCGCCAAGTTCGCGAAGCGGCGGGTGAGCGCGGAGGCGGAGGCAGCGCCCACGCCGATGGCCACGACGCCCACGCCGACGCCGGACCCCATGCCGCGTCCGAAGCCCAAGCCGAAGCCGAAGCCCGCGCCGCCTCCGACACCCACACCGTCACCTCCCAAGCCCGCGGCGCCCGCGGCTCCGGCGCCCAAGCCGGCCCCGGCCGTGTTCGCCGCGGCGTCCGTGCGGCCGGGTGTCGTGGCCCGGACTCCCGTTCCCGAGACGCCTCGGGAGCCTGCGCCCGCGAAGGCCGAGCCGCCGAAGGTCGCCGCGAGCGCGGACCCCGCCCCGGCGGCGGCACCGCCGGCGTCCACATCGCCCGCACCCTCCTCGCCCTCACCCGCCCCGCACGGCGGGTCCGTACGTGTCCACCGGCCCTCCGAAACTGCAAAGGCTGTCGAGCACCTCATGCCTGTGAAGCCCGTCGAGCCTGCCGCACACGGTGAGCTCAGCCAGTCCGCGGTGTCCGCCGATGGCACCGCGCTCCCCCAGCCCGGCGGCCGTGTCGACCTCGTCAAGGAGAAGCGCAAGGGCCGCAAAGGGGCGCGGACCCGGCCGAAGGCGGCGGCCAAGCGGGCCGCCAAGCCCGCCGGGACCGGCCCCGCGCGCGATGAGCACAGCGGCGTTCCGCGCACCGAGCACGAACACCGCGGCGGGGCGCGGTCCGGTCAGCAGCCCGTTCCGTCCGGCGGCGACGGGAGCGGGGGCGGGAGCGGGAGCGGGGGCGGCAACGGAAGCCGTGAAGGCGCCGCGCCGACCGCCGTACTCGACGAGACCCCCGGCGGACATCCGGACGGAACTCCGGACAGAACACCGGACGGACCACCGGACGGCTCCCCGGCAGCCGGCGAGCGGCAGGGCCTGACGCCCGCTCAGGCCTTCGACGCCCTCTACGCGTTCACCGCCCCCGGTCTCGTACGGCAGACGTATCTGCTGACCGGACGGCGCGCGCTGGCGAAGGAGTCCGTGGAGCGGGCGTTCCACAAGGCGTGGGAGCGGTGGCCCGAGGTCGCCAAGGACCGTGATCCGGTGGGCTGGGTGCGGGCGGCCGCGTACGAGTACGCGCTGTCGCCGTGGCACCGGCTGCGGCGCGGCCACCGGCACCCCGACGCGCCGCCCGCGGAGCCCGAGGACCGCAAGCTGCTCGACACGCTGCTCAGCCTGCCGCCCTCGTACCGCCGCACGCTGGTGCTCTACGACGGTGTGGGGCTCGACCTGCCGGAGACCGCCGCCGAGACCGAGGCGAGCACGCCCGCCGCCGCGAACCGTCTGGTGCACGCGCGCGAGGTCATCGCCGAGCGGCTGCCCGAGCTGTCCGACCCGGGTGAACTGCAGCGCAGGCTGGAGGAGCTGGCGAGCGCCGAGAAGCTCGGCACCGGCAGGCCGACCGCGGTGCGCGGCGAGGGCGAGCGGCGGGTGCGGTTCTGGACGCGGGCCGCCATCGCGTTCACGGCGCTGATCATCGGGGCGTCCGCGATCACCTGGATCACGTCGGCGAAGGACTACGAGCCCGAGCAGGCGCCCGGCCAGAAGGTCACCGGAGTGCCGCCGCGGCCCGGCCCGCAGACCCTGGACCACCAGGAGAAGGAACTGCGCAAGAAGCTGCGGCTCGATCCGGGAGCGGGCCCGGAACGTATTCATCCGCTGCCGGGGTAACCCCCGCCCCGCCTCCGGCCTCGCGTACGCCGAAGGCCCGCACCCCTGGCAGGAGGGGTGCGGGCCTTCGGCGTACTACGGGTGCGAACCTGCTCAGCCGGCGAGGATCGCGCGGGCCAGCTTGGCCGTCTCGGTCGGGGTCTTGCCGACCTTGACGCCCGCGGCCTCGAGGGCCTCCTTCTTCGCGGCGGCCGTGCCGGAGGAGCCGGAGACGATGGCGCCGGCGTGGCCCATGGTCTTGCCCTCGGGCGCGGTGAAGCCGGCGACGTAGCCGACGACCGGCTTCGTCACGTTGGCCTTGATGAAGTCGGCCGCACGCTCCTCGGCGTCGCCGCCGATCTCGCCGATCATGACGATCAGGTCGGTGTCGGGGTCGGCCTCGAACGCGGCGAGCGCGTCGATGTGCGTCGTACCGATGACCGGGTCGCCACCGATGCCGACGGCGGACGAGAAGCCGATGTCACGGAGCTCGTACATCATCTGGTACGTCAGCGTGCCGGACTTCGAGACCAGGCCGATGCGGCCCGGCTTCGTGATGTCGCCCGGGATGATGCCGGCGTTGGACTGGCCCGGGGTGATGAGACCGGGGCAGTTCGGGCCGATGATGCGGGTCTTGTTGCCCTTCGACTGCGCGTACGCCCAGAAGGCGGCGGAGTCGTGGACGGCGATGCCCTCGGTGATGACGACCGCGAGGGGGATCTCGGCGTCGATGGCCTCGACGACCGCGGCCTTGGAGAAGGCCGGCGGGACGAAGAGGACGGAGACGTTGGCGCCCGTCTTCTCCATCGCCTCGGCGACGGTCCCGAAGACCGGGATGTCGTTGCCGTCGATGTCGACCGACGTGCCCGCCTTACGCGGGTTCACGCCACCGACGATGTTGGTGCCGTCGGCCAGCATGAGCTTGGTGTGCTTCATGCCCGTGGCACCGGTCATGCCCTGGACGATGACCTTGCTGTCCTTGTTGAGGAAGATAGCCATGGCTCTGGTGTCCCTCGTCCCTTACTTCGCGGCCGCGAGCTCGGCGGCCTTGTCGGCCGCGCCGTCCATCGTGTCCACGCGCTGCACGAGCGGGTGGTTGGCGTCGCTGAGGATCTTGCGACCCAGCTCCGCGTTGTTGCCGTCCAGACGGACGACCAGCGGCTTGGTGACCTCGTCGCCGCGGGAGGCGAGCAGCTCGAGGGCCTGGACGATGCCGTTGGCGACCTCGTCACAGGCGGTGATGCCACCGAAGACGTTGACGAAGACGGACTTGACGTCCGGGTCGCCGAGGATGATCTCCAGGCCGTTCGCCATGACCTCGGCGGAGGCGCCGCCGCCGATGTCGAGGAAGTTGGCCGGCTTCACGCCACCGTGGTTCTCACCGGCGTACGCGACGACGTCCAGGGTCGACATGACCAGACCGGCACCGTTACCGATGATGCCGACCTCGCCCTCGAGCTTGACGTAGTTGAGGTTCTTGGCCTTGGCAGCAGCCTCGAGCGGGTTGGCTGCGTCCTTGTCCTCGAGGGCCTCGTGGTCGGGCTGGCGGAAGTCGGCGTTCTCGTCGAGCGAGACCTTGCCGTCCAGGGCCAGGATGCGACCGTCCTTGGTCTTGACCAGCGGGTTGACCTCGACGAGGAGCGCGTCCTCGGCGACGAAGGTCTTCCACAGGGTCACCATCGCCTCGGCGACGCCCTCGGCCACGTCGGCCGGGAACTTCGCCTGGGCCACGATCTCGCGGGCCTTCTCGATGTCGACGCCGTCGACGGCGTTGACCGGGACCTTCGCGAGGGCCTCGGGGGTCTTCTCCGCGACCTCCTCGATGTCCATGCCGCCCTGCACCGACGCCATGGCGAGGAAGGTGCGGTTGGTGCGGTCGAGGAGGTACGAGACGTAGTACTCGGCCTCGATCTCGGGGGACAGCTCGGCGATCATCACCTTGTGGACCGTGTGGCCCTTGATGTCCATGCCGAGGATGTCCGTGGCGCGGGCGACGGCCTCGTCCGGGTCGCCCGCCAGCTTCACGCCGCCGGCCTTGCCGCGGCCGCCGACCTTCACCTGGGCCTTGACGACGGACTTGCCGCCAAGGCGCTCGGTCGCGGCGCGCGCGGCCTCAGGCGTGTCGATGACTTCACCGGCCAGCACCGGTACACCGTGCTTGGCGAAGAGGTCCCTCGCCTGGTACTCGAACAGGTCCACGCGCGTCCGTCCCTTTTCAGTGTCGCGTCGGTATCGCGTTCATCGCGATTCGCGTCTGTCGCGTTCGTTGTCTGCGTGGGCGTGCCGCGAAGGGCAACGTGACGGCGCTGTCACTGAGGGAGTGCGTACACGGTGTCCGTGGACGCGGCATGTCCGTCTCGCAGGTTATCGCCGTGGGACGTAGGTCCCTAAATCGCAGATCACACTGCGGCGGTGATAACGGTCACAGACAGTCGCGGCCGGGGTCTGCGTCCCGGTCCGCCCTAGGGCCGGACGCAGGCCGCGGACCGGGCTTCCTCACACGCAGGGGTCCCCGCCATGCGTGTGAGGAGGAGTGCCCGGCCCGCGGCCGTGCGGGTGCCGGTCCGGCTGACCGGTCACCCGTCCCTTGGGGGCCTCGGGCCTCAGCGGCCGGTGGCGAAGCCCGGCAGCACGGAGGAGACCGTGGACTGGACGCCGGACGTGGCGTTACCGGCCAGCGGGCCCGCGTCGGAGCGGACCGTGCCCGTGAGGTCCTGCGCGAACGGCCCGACCTCCGAGGTCACGCCGCGCACCAGGCCGTCGGCCTCGCCGCCGACGCCGGTCGCCAGACCGGTCGCGGCCGAGCCGACGTCCTTGACCAGCGGCTGCACCGTGTCGACGACGACATCGGCGACGGGCTTCACGTCCTGCACGACACCGTTCGCGAACGGCGGCACCTCGGAGGTGACCCCCTGCGCGAACGGGGTGACGTCGCCGCCCACGCCCTGGACCAGCGTCCCGGCGTCGGTCAGCGCCTGGCCGACCACGGGGAGCACCCCGTCGACGGCCTTGGCGGCCACCGGCGGCAGGACGGACGCGGCCGTCTCGTCGACGACCGGGGACGCGGCCTGGACCACGCCCTGCGCGTGACCGGCGGCCTGGGACGGCGCCTGGCCGGTGCGGTCGGCCAGCTCGGGGGCGAAGTCCTCGAGCGAACCGAAGAGGTAGTCGATCTCGTCCGTGGACGCCGGGAGCTGGCCCGCCGCCTGGAGCGCGCCGTCCGGCAGGGCGGCGCGCTCGGTGCCGAGGTCTATCGCCTCGACGTTGGAGCCGCCCCGCTCGTCGCCGGCCACCGCGGCCGCCTTGTCCCGGACGGAATCGGCGTGGCCGCGGGCGGTGTCGACGGCGTCGGCGGCGGTGTCGGGGGTACTCACCGGCGCGGAGACGGGCAGGTCGGCGGCGCTGGCGCCGGCCGCGCCGAGGCCGATCAGACCGCCGGAGGCGGCGGCGGTGATCACGAGGGAGCGACGGATGCCCCGGCCGTTCCCGGACGGCTTGCTGTGCTTGCTGTGCTTGCTGTGCTTGCTCATTTTTACTTCGGATCCTTCGAATTCGAGGGTACGAAGGGGCCGTCGGGGCGCTCCTTCGCAGCGGGCAGACCTGTCCCGCCCCCGCGCGGCAGGTCGGAGAGCGCTTCAGCGGCTCTCAGGCGGGGGAAAGGGCTGCCCTAGCCCGGGAATTCGAGAATGTCGCGATGACGGTCGCGGATCCGGTCGTACGAGGTGACGGCACCGGCACCGGCGAGCAGCGGCCCGTCCTGGTACCGGTCGGGAAGCGCCGCGGACTGCGCGTCCGCGTGCCGCTGCGTGCTGGACTCCGCGCTGCAGTGCGCGCCGAGTCCGTGGGGCGCGCCCGGGGTGGGGAGATGCGCGGGGGCCGCCGGGGCGGCGGGGTGCGGCGGTCGGGCCGTGTGGCGGGGGGCGGGTGTCGCGGCCGCCGGGCCCATCACGGGGCCGGTGACGGCCTGCGGGTGCGTGGTGCCGGCCCGCTCGGTGGGGTGTTTCCGGGCGGACGCCTCGCTCGCGGCGGCGCGCCCGGCGGGCTCACCGGTCGTGGGCAACAGGGTGTGGGGCGGCGTCGGTTGCGGCAGCCTCGCGGGCTCCAGCAGCCCGGCCACCCCGTCGACCACCTCACGCGTGCCCTCGCCCAGGGGTTGGGTGAGCTGCTGCAGGGAGCGGCCGACCGGCGCGGTGACGACGGCGAGGGCGTCACCGACGGGGGTGAGTACGGGGGTGAGTACGGGCGTGAGCAAGGGCGCCGTTGCTTCGCTCACGGTGCGGGTGATCTGCTCCCGTATGGGCTGAACTGCCTTGCGTACGGGTGCGGTGACCCGCTCCCGTACGGGCTCGGTTCCTTGCTGTACGGGAGCGGCGATCTGCTCGCGTACAGGCTCGGTGGCCTCGCGAACGGGATCGGTGACAGCGTCGGTGATGGGCTCGACCGCTTCCCGTACGGGCTCGGTCACCGGTGCGGTGACGGGCTCGACGGCTTCCCGGAGCGGCTCGGGCTCGGCGGCTTCCCGGAGCGGCTCGGTCGCCTTGCGTGCCGGGGGCGTGAGCACGTCCGTCACGGGAGTCGTGAGCACGTCCGTCACCGGAGCCGTGGGGCTCTCGGCCGCCTCCGCGCGTTCGCCGCAGAGCACGCCGAGGGTGAGGAGCGCACCGAGGAGCAGGGTCAGTTGCAGCGCACGCCGCACCGCCGCCGGGCGCGCGAGGCGCCGGACGGCTGGGGGCAGCGGAGCTGCATGGATCACCTGGGCTCCAGGGCGTGGGGTTCTGTGGGGCGCCCGCGTGCGGCGCCGGCCGACGGCCGGCGCGCCCGCCGGCTGGGCTCCCGTGGGGGCGGAACCGCCCACGCCGACGCGCCCGCCGATCCTCGCACGCGACAACTGGGGTCGCGCAAGCCCCCTGTTACTGATGGGTCTCCTTGTCCGGTATGGGCAGTGGACGCTTCTCGATGGCCGCCGCCATCACGTCGGGGAACAGGTCGGGAGTGCAGGCGAAGGCAGGGGCGCCGAGGCCCGCCAGCGCGGCCGCGTGGTCGCGGTCGTAGGCGGGTGCGCCCTCGTCGGAGAGCGCGAGCAGCGTCACGAACTGGACCCCGGAGGCCTTCATCGCGGCGACCCGCTTGAGCATCTCGTGGCGTATCCCGCCCTCGTAGAGGTCCGAGATGAGGACGACGACGGTGTCCGCGGGGCGGGTGATCTGCGCCTGGCAGTAGGCGAGCGCGCGGTTGATGTCCGTACCGCCGCCGAGCTGCGTGCCGAACAGGACGTCCACCGGATCGTCGAGCTGGTCGGTGAGGTCGACGACGGCTGTGTCGAAGACGACGAGGCGCGTGCTGATCGACCGCATCGAGGCGAGGACCGCGCCGAACACCGACGCGTACACGACCGAGGCCGCCATCGACCCGGACTGGTCGATGCAGAGGATGACCTCCTTCTTCACCGACTGCGCGGACCGCCCGTAGCCGATCAGGCGCTCGGGCACGACGGTGCGCTGCTCGGGCAGGTAGTGCTTGAGGTTGGCCGCGATCGTGCGGTTCCAGTCGATGTCATGGTGGCGCGGGCGACTGATCCGCGCGCTGCGGTCGAGGGCTCCGGTGAGGGTGGCGCGGGTGCGGGTGGCGAGGCGGCGCTCCAGGTCGTCGACGACCTTGCGGACGACGGCCCGCGCGGTCTCCTTGGTGGTCTCGGGCATCGCCTTGTTGAGCGAGAGCAGCGTGCCGACCAGGTGGACGTCCGGCTCGACGGCCTCCAGCATCTCCGGCTCCAGGAGCAGCGTGGACAGACCGAGCCGGTCGATCGCGTCGCGCTGCATGACCTGGACGACGGAGGACGGGAAGTACGTACGGATGTCGCCGAGCCAGCGCGCGACGGAGGGCGCGGAGGCGCCGAGCCCCGCGGAACGGTCCCGGCTGCCGCCCCCTCCCGCCTTCTTCCCGTAGAGCGATTCGAGCGCGGAGTCCATCGCGGCGTCGCGCCCGGAGAGTGCGTGCGCGGTGCCGTCGGCGCCCTGGCCTCCGAGCACCATGCGCCAGCGGCGCAGGCGTTCGGTGTCGGGACCGGGTCCGGGACCGGATCCGGGTCCCGGCGAGGCGGGGTCGGGCGAGGTGGGAGTGGTCATCCGGCTGCCTCCGCCAGGTCGGTGGTGTGCGGTGGGTGGGCGGCCAGGGTTGTGTCCGGGCCGCATGCGTCGTCCAGGCCGAGGAGGAGGCGGACCACGGGCAGGGCGGCCGCCGCGCGTTCCTCGTCCAGCGTGTCCGCGAAGCCGGGGACTCCGGCGGTGGTGCTCGCGGCCGGACGGTCGGCCGGTCCCCTGCGGACCAGTTCGCCGAGGGTGCGGCGGACTCCCGGTTCGTACGCGGAGAACGTGCGCCGCAGCAGCGGCAGTACGTCGGTGAACGCCGCGTCGGGCACGGACACGAGCCAGGCGTCGACAAGACCGAGCAGCCGCTCGTCGTGGACGAGCAGCATGCCGCCGGACCCGCCGCCGACGAAGCCGTCGATCCACGCGGCGGCATCGGCGGGCGCGGTCCCGGCCGAGAGCGCGAGGCCCATCAGACGGCCGGCCTCGTCCTGGCTCAACTCCCCTTCGTCGAGGAGCAGTCGCACCGCCCGCCCGCGGATGACTCCGGGCACGGTGTCGCGTGTGCCGAGGGTGTGCAGGACGCCGTGCCAGCGAGGGCGTATGCCGTCGGCCGGGCGGGCGTCCGACGCCGCATCGGGCTTCGGCACGTCGTCGAGCAACCCCACCGCGCCGTGCACCGCGTCCACATGCGTCCGCATCTCCGCCGCGCCGTCCGCATCGAGGCCCGCGCAGGCCGGGGCGAGGCCGACGAAGACCCGGTGGGCGAGGCCCGCCGCCACCTCGGCGAGGGCTCCGGTGTCGGTGCCGCGCACATCGCCGTACCGCAGGGAGCGCACCAACGCGGGCAGGGCCTGGGCGAGATGGCCGACGTCCGCGTCGAGCGCCGCGCGGTCGGCGAGGACGCGCATCACGACCGGCAGGGCGTCGGGCAGCGCGGCCAGCAGGCAGCGCTCGGCGAGCGCGGTGACCTCGGCGAGGGCGGGCGCACCCGCCGCGTCCGCCTCAGCCTTCGCGGTCGCGGCGCCGAGCACGGTCGTGCCCCAGATCCCGGCCTCGGCGACGCGCACCGCCAACTCGGGCTCCCAGCGCAGCCGCCAGCTCTCCCGGAACGTGCCCGTACTCCCCCGCGTCGCGGCCGCCGGCTCGCCCCAGCCGATCCCGAGGAGCCGCAGCCGGTGCAGGAGACGGCTGCGCTCGGCGTCCCCCGGTTTGCGCAGGTCGAGCTCCAGCTCGCGTTCCAGCGCCTCCGGTTTGAGCCGCAGCGTCTTCTGGATCCGGGTGAGGTCGCGCTGGAGCGGAACGGCGGGGGCGGCCTCGGGCACTTCACCGAGGACGTCGCCGACGATCAGCCGGTCGTGGATGAGCGCGAGCGGTACGTCGGAGCCGTCGCAGAGCACGGCCCTGATCGCGTCCGTGGTCTCGGAGAGGCCGGGCAGCGGGCGACCGCGCATCACGGCGAGCGTCTCGGCGAGCCGGACGGCCTCGATGACATGGGCCGAGGAGACGATCCGGTCCTCGTCCCGCAGCAGCCCCGCGACCTTGGTCAGCCAGCGCTCGACCGGGCGGTCGGGAGCGGAGAAGAGATGCGCGTACCAGCCGGGTGAGTCGATCCCGGCGCCGTAGCCGCTGGCCCGGGCCAGGCGCCGATGCGTCCAGGGGACCCAGGTCATGTCGGTT
Source organism: Streptomyces sp. NPDC050418 (assembly GCF_044458745.1). Lineage (NCBI taxonomy): Bacteria > Bacillati > Actinomycetota > Actinomycetes > Kitasatosporales > Streptomycetaceae > Streptomyces > Streptomyces sp. NPDC050418. The sequence goes on along the minus strand of NZ_JBITIG010000003.1, from coordinate 295,354 downwards.
CTGATCTTCGGCAGGCCCTTGAGCAGCGCGCGGTCGGCGGTGACCGTCGTTCTCGCGTGCAGCGCGGGGACGTGCCAGGCACCGCAGACGACCGCGTACTCCGACCCGAACTCCTTGGCGGCTGCCCTCATCTGGAGCCGCATGTACGCCTCGCGCACCAGGTCGCGGTCGTGGCCGCCCGCCCCGTACACCTCGCGCAGCGCGCCCATCGCCTCGGCGAGCGCGGCGAAGGGAGCGAGGGTGTCCCCGGACCCCGGGGCAGTGCTCTGTCCGCGGTACTCGACCACGTCCTCCCACCAGCGCTCCGGATCGTCGTACCCGGCGGTCTCGGCGAGGACGGCGATGGGGTCGACCCGGAGCACCTCGGCCGCGGACTCCTCCTCGGACCCGTCCCCTCCGGCCCTGTCTCCTTCGGCACCGTCATCTCCGGCCCCGTCGCCCCCGGACCCGCCCTCCGCGGGAGCCTCCCTGTCCTCCCTCTCCCGCTCCTCCGCCACCCGCAACGCCAGCGAATGCGCCGCCGGCAGATCGATGAAACGGACCGGAACCCCCTGCTCCAGCGCCCACTTCACCGCCACCCACTCCGGCGAGAACTCCGCGAACGGCCAGAACGCCGAGCACCCCGGATCGTCCACCGCGTGCGCGAGCAGCGCGACCGGGGGCCGCATCTCCTCGTCGGCGGCGAGCGCCACCAAGGCGTCCGCCTCCGGCGGTCCTTCGATCAGCACGGCCCGCGGCCGCTGTGCGTCGAGCGCCGCCCGCACCGCGCGTGCCGATCCCGGCCCGTGATGCCGTACGCCGAGAATCCACGGACCCGCCGCGGATCCGGCACCCACCGGCTCCCCGTTCATCGAACTCCCCCTCCCCCTTGCATGACGTACCGCCGCATCCAGGCCCGCCCTCTCAGCCGCTCACCTCGCGGCAGGCGCGGTAGAAGTCCTTCCAGCCGTCCCGCTCGCGGACGACCGCCTCCAGGTACTCCTTCCAGATCACCCGGTCCGAGGCCGGATCGCGGACGACCGCGCCGAGCAGGCCCGCCGCCACGTCGCCGGGGCGCAGCACCCCGTCGCCGAAGTGGGCGGAGAGGGCGAGGCCGTTGGTGACGACGGAGATCGCCTCGGCCGTCGACAGCGTGCCGCTCGGGGACTTGACCTTGGTGCGGCCATCGGCCGTGATGCCGTCGCGCAGTTCGCGGAAGACGGTGACGACCCGGCGGATCTCGGCGATCCCGTCGAGCCCGTGGGGCAGATCGAGCGAGCGGCCCAGCTGGTCCACGCGGCGCGCGACGATGTCGACCTCGGCCTCGACGGACTCGGGCAGCGGCAGCACCACCGTGTTGAAACGGCGGCGCAGCGCACTGGACAGGTCGTTGACGCCGCGGTCCCGGTCGTTGGCGGTCGCGATCAGGTTGAACCCGCGGACGGCCTGCACCTCCTGCCCCAACTCCGGTATCGGCAGTGTCTTCTCGGACAGGATCGTGATCAGGGTGTCCTGCACATCGGCGGGGATACGGGTGAGCTCCTCGACCCGGGCCGTCATCCCCTCGGACATCGCGCGCATCACGGGGCTGGGCACCAGCGCGTCACGGCTGGGGCCGTGGGCGAGCAGCTGCGCGTAATTCCACCCGTACCGGATCGCCTCCTCGGGCGTGCCGGCCGTCCCCTGCACGAGCAGTGTCGAATCGCCGCTGACGGCGGCGGCGAGGTGCTCCGACACCCAGGTCTTCGCGGTGCCGGGCACGCCGAGCAGCAGCAGCGCGCGGTCGGTGGCCAGGGTGGTGACGGCGACCTCGACGATGCGCCGCGGACCCACGTATTTAGGGGAGATCACCGTGCCGTCGGGCAGGGTGCCGCCGAGGAGATACGTGGCCACCGCCCACGGCGACATCCGCCAGCGCGCGGGACGCGGGCGGTCGTCGGCGGCGGCCAGCGCGGCGAGCTCGTCCGCGAACGCGTCCTCCGCGTGCGGTCGAAGCACCTCGTTGTCGAGCACGGTCATGGATCCCCCTCCAGGACTCCGGAGCCGGGTCCGGGACGGTCGTCCCGGGCCGGATTCCGGCGTTGCATCCACGGTGCACCACGCCACTGACAATCGGCCTCGACGGCGCGGACGACCGGCCTCCGCGGCGCCTCCGCGGAGTCTCGACGACGTCGCCAACCGCCGCTCGCAGCCCGCGAATTCGCAGGTCAGAGGCGATTGTCAGTGCCGGGACCTAACGTCGCAGACATGACTCAGCAGGGGGTGCGCTGGACGGCGGACCAGGTGCTTGCCCTGGCACCTGACGCCGCTTCGCGCAAAGCGGGAAGCAAGCTCGCAGGGGCCGGTCCGTGGTCCGAGGCCGGCAGTTCGCGGGAGGGGGCCGTATGGGGGTTGTGCAAGGGCAGCGGCAGCAAGCCGTACCAGACGGTGGTGGACACGGCGGGGCCTGCGTACAAGTGCAGTTGCCCGAGCCGGAAGTTCCCGTGCAAACACGCCCTGGGGCTGCTGCTGCTCTGGGCCGGTGACGAGGGGGCCGGTGCGGCGATCCCGGACGGCGAGGCGCCGGAGTGGGCCGAGGAGTGGCTCGCGGGGCGGCGCAAACGGGCGCAGGAAAAGGCGGCGCCGAGCAAGGGGGACGGCAAGCCGGTCGACGAGGAGGGGGCTCGGCGGCGTGCGGCACGGCGGACCGAGCGGGTCACGGCGGGGGTGACCGAGCTGGAGCAGCGGCTCGCGGATCTGCTGCGGGGCGGGCTGGCGTCGGCGGAGCAGGCGGGGTACGGGCTCGGGGAGGAGACGGCCCGCCGGATGGTGGACGCGCAGGCGCCCGGACTGGCCTCGCGCGTCCAGGAGTTGGGGGTGATACCGGCGTCGGGGCCGGGCTGGCCGGTGCGGCTTCTGGAGGAGTGCGCGCTGATCCACCTGCTCGACCAGGCGTGGTTGCGCAGGGAGCAGCTGACGCCGGAGCTGGCGGCGACGGTGCGGTCGCGGATCGGTCTGCCCACGTCCGCGGAGGGTCCGGCGGTGCGCGACCGCTGGCTGGTGCTCGCGCAGTACGACACGGCGGACGCACGGCTGACCACGCGCAGGATCTGGCTGTACGGCGAGGAGTCGGACACGACGGCGCTGCTCCTCTCCTACGGTGCGGCGGGCCGTGCACCCGAACTCGCGCTGCCCGTCGGACTGTCGCTCGACGCCGAGCTGTCCGCGTATCCGGGCGGCGGGCACCGTCACGCGCTGGGCGAGCGGTTCGCGGCGCCCGCGCCCTCCGCGGTACGTCCGTCCGGCGGGGGCACGCATGCGGCGGCGGACGCGTACGGGGCGGCGCTGCGGGCGGACCCGTGGCTGGAGTCCTGGCCGGTGACCCTGCACGACGTCATACCGACCCCGGTCGGCGACGGCCTGCAGCTCGCCGACGCGGACGGCAAGGGCGCGCTGCCGGTGGTGCCCGCGTCCCGGCCGGGCCTGTGGCGGCTCGCGGCGGTATCGGGCGGGGGCGGTGTGACGGTGTTCGGCGAGTGCGGCCACCGCGGCTTCACCCCGCTGACGGTGTGGGCGGGGGACGGAGGGAACGGGGTGCCGCTGTGCTGACGAGTTCGGACGACCTGGACCTCTGCGCATACGACGCGAACCGCTCCGTACGCGACGCGGACCGGAGGCGTATGTGGGGGCCGGACCTCACCTCGTACGAGCCGAACCCCAACCCGACGAAAGGAGGCACCGTATGACCGCGGAGACGTCGGCCGCTCCTGGACTGGGCGGGACGGCCTGGGAGGAGTTGGTCACGGCCGCGCTGCTCGGGACCGACCGGCGTGGTGGTGTGGGGCTCGCGGCCGGGCGGGAGCGCAAGGACGCGGCGGCCGCGCTGCTCGACGAGGCCGCGCTGCACACCGTGCACCGACGCGCGGGCCTGCGCCCCGGGCCCGCCGCCGCACCGCCCGAGCAGGCGCAGCCCGACCCGCGCCCCGCCCTGCCCGCCGCGGCCCGGCAGCGGCTCGCGCTGCTGCTGTCCGACCGGCCCGGCGTGGGCGGTTCGGGCCGGCGCGGCACCGCGCCCGATCTCACCGAACTGCTCCCGCAGTGGCTCACCGCGGCGAACGCGCACGGGTACGCCGCCCCGCCCGAGCTGCTGCCCGCCCTTCTGGACGCCGCCCGCGGCCGCACCGATCTGCGGCCGCCCGCGCTGGAGTTCGCGGGCCCGCGCGCGCTGTGGCTGGCGCGGCTCAACGCGGAGTGGAAGTTCGCGCTGCGCACCACGCCCGGCGGCAGCGCCCTGCCCGCGCCCGAGGACACCGAGGCGGTCGGGCGGCTGTGGGAGGAAGGGCTGTTCGCGGAACGGGTGGCGCTGCTCGGTCTCGTACGGGCGCACGACGCCGGGGCCGCGCGGCGGCTCCTGGAGAGCACCTGGTCCACGGAGCGCGCCGAGGACCGGCTGATGTTCCTCGACTCGTTGCGCACGGGGCTCGCGCAGGACGACGAGCCGTTCCTGGAGCGCGCCCTGAGCGACCGCAGCCGCAATGTCCGTACGACCGCCGCCGAGCTGCTCTCCGCGCTGCCGGGCTCGGCGCTGGCTGGGCGGATGGCGCGGCGGGCGGCGACCAGCATCGCGCTGGACGCGACCCGCAGCTCGATCACGGTCGAGGCGCCGCACGAGTGCGATCCCGGGATGGAACGCGACGGGGTGGTCGCGGCCGCCCCGCCCGGACGAGGGCAACGGGCGTGGTGGCTGGGCCAGTTGGTGGAGTCGGCGCCGCTGGCCGCCTGGCCGGCGCGGCTCGGCGGGCGGACCCCGCACGAGATCGTGGCGCTGCCCGTGGCCGACGACTGGCAGGGCGAGCTGCACGCGGCCTGGTGCCGGGCGGCGGTGCGGCAGCGGGACGCGGAGTGGGCGCGGGCCCTGCTCGGCGCGGCCGCCTCACCCGGGGCGGGCGGCCCCGGAGCGGTGTCGCTGTCGGAGCGGGCCAAGCTGCTCGGCACGCTGCCGGCGGGGGAACGGGCCGAGTGGGTGGCCTCGTTCATCGCGGCGCACGGGCTGTCCGAGGCGTTCCAGCTGCTCGGGGTGTGTGCGGTGCCGTGGTCCGTGCCGCTCGGGGGCGCGGTGGTCGACGCACTCAACATCGCGCGGGACGCAGGGAGTTACCCCTGGTCGTTCAGCGGGGTGATGGGGCTGGCCGAGCGGTGTCTGGAGCCGGGGGCGGCGGGGCGCCTGGAGGCGCTGACCGCCACGCCCGACGAGACGGAGGACGGGGCGCCCGGGGCGGGGGGCTACTGGGCGGAGGCGTTCCAGCGGCTCGTGGGGACGCTTCGGCTGCGGGCCGTCATGCGGGAGGAGCTGGTGGGGTGAGGGTGCGGGTGCGGGTTCGGCGGGGGTGCTCGCCGTTGCGCCTGCGGCGGGCTCTCTCCCCCACCCCGCCCCTTCCCGAAACCGGGGGCTTCGCCCCCGGACCCCCCCACGCGGCGGAGCCGCAAAATGTCACAGCCGAACTTCGTTCGGATCGCCTCAAACGCCGGCGGGGCTGAAATGCCCAAGCGTCGCAGGGGCTGAAATGCCTACACGCTCGGAGTGATCGCCCCGCGCACCCACTCCACGATCGCCCCGGTCGTAGCCCCCGGCGTGAAGATCTCCGCGACGCCCAGCGACTTGAGCGGGGGGATGTCCTCCTCGGGGATGATGCCGCCGCCGAAGATCTTGATGTCCTCCGCGTCGCGTTCCTTCAGGAGCTCGATGACCTTCGCGAAGAGGGTCATGTGGGCGCCGGACAGGATCGAGAGGCCGATCGCGTCGGCGTCCTCCTGGATCGCGGTGTCGACGATCTGCTCGGGCGTCTGGTGCAGGCCCGTGTAGATGACCTCCATGCCGGCGTCGCGCAGCGCCCGCGCGATCACCTTCGCCCCGCGGTCATGGCCGTCGAGACCGGGCTTGGCGACCACCACGCGGATCGGACCGGCTGTCGCACCCATCACTGCCTCCATGTCGAGCAAGTCGTGCGGACCCCCTGAAGTGTGCCCCGGGGGCCCCGGGAACCTCACCGCGAGGACCCGAAGAAGTGAACGAACGTTATCTCCAGCATCCCAGGCCCGGCAGTTTCGCGGTCAGGAGCGAGGGGGAAATCACACGTGGGACATTTTCGCGCACAGGGGAGCCGCAGCAGAGCCGCAGAAGGGTCGCCGCACCATCGCGCCGACAGCCGCACGGCGCGATGGTGCGGTGCCGTCCTTCGGCAGCGGTGTCACCGCACGGCACCCCTCATGGGTTCACGGGGGACAGAGGCGTTCTCCGTGCGCCGTTCGGAGGTCGGCTCATGGAGGCTGCCAGGCTTCTCAAGATCCTCACGACGTGGCGCCTGTGGCTGTCGTCCGCGCTGCTCAAGGCCACGGCGCTGGAGCTCGCCATCCTCACCGGGCACGTCCTCCTGTATCCCTCGGGGATCCGGCAGGAGCGGCTGCCGCACGCGGCGCCCGACGACACCGGCGACCCCGCGGACCCACCCCGGCTCCCGCCCGGACCGCACGACCGGCCGGTCGTCCTGCTGCACGGCTTCATCGACAACCGTTCCGTCTTCGTCCTGCTGCGCCGCGCGCTCGCCAAGGACGGCCGCCGCCAGGTCGCCTCACTCAACTACTCGCCGCTGACCTGCGACATCCGCCAGGCGGCCCGGCTGCTCGGCGCGCATGTCGAGGAGCTGTGCGCGCGGACGGGGCAGCGCGAGGTCGACATCGTGGGGCACAGCCTCGGCGGGCTGATCGCGCGCTATTACGTGCAGTGCCTGGGCGGCGACCGGCGTGTCCGCACCCTCGTCACGCTCGGCACCCCGCACGGCGGCACCAGCGTGGTCCCGGCGATGAACGCGCACCCGATCGTGCGCCAGATGCGCCCCGGCTCCGAGGTGATCGCCGAGCTGGCGGCACCCGCGCCCGGCTGCCGCACCCGGTTCGTCAGCTTCTGGAGTGATCTGGACCAGCTGATGGCGCCCCTGGAGACGGCCTGTGTCGACCACCCCGATCTGCTCGCGCACAACGTGCGGGTGAGCGGCATCGGCCACCTCGCCCTGCCCGTCCACCCCGCCGTCGCCGCCGGGATACGGCAGGCGATCGGCGACGACCTCACCGCGCCGACCGGTGCGCCGGACGCCGCCTCCGTCGCCTGACCCCGCCACCTCCCGTATGCCACAAATGAGTTGACCACCCCGCGTACGCCCGAGTTCCATGCCCCGGTGACCACATCGAAGCCGCGCAAGATGCACGCCGACCAGGCCGAGATCGACGACGCGCTCGTGCGCCGGCTCGTCGAGGGGCAGTTCCCGCAGTGGGCCGGGCTGCCCGTACGGCATGTGGACTCACCGGGGACGGTCAACGCGCTGTACCGCCTGGGCGAGGAGCTGGTCGTCCGGCTGCCGCTGCGGACCGGCTCGGACGACGAGATCGCGACGGAGTTCGCCTGGCTGCCGCGGCTCGCCGCGCAGCTGCCCGTCCCGATCCCGGAGCCGCTCGCGCAGGGGGCGCCCGCCGGGCACATCGCGTGGTCGTGGTCCGTCTACCGCTGGCTCGACGGCACACCCCCGGTCATCGGCGAGCTCACCGACCCGCGTGAACTGGCCGCCGACCTGGCCGGTTTCATCACCGCCCTGCGCCGCGTCGACACCACCGGCGCCCCGCGCTGCTCCCGCGGCGGCCCGCTCGCGCCGCGCGACGAGGCGACCCGCAAGGCGCTCGCGCAGCTCGACGGCGTGATCGACACGGCGGCCGCGGCCGCCGTATGGGAGAAGGCCCTCGCCGCTCCCGCCTACGACGGACCCGACCGCTGGATGCACGGCGATCTGCAGCCCGGCAATCTGCTGCTGCGCGACGGCCGGCTCGCCGCGGTCATCGACTTCGGCCTCGTCGGCGTCGGTGATCCGACGGTCGATCTGATCACCGCCTGGTACGTGCTGCCCGCCGAGGCCCGCGCGGACTTCCGCGCCGCCGTCGGGGCGGACGAGGCGACGTGGGTACGCGGCCGGGGCCTCGCCCTGTCGATCGCGCTGCTCGAGCTCTCGTACTACCGCGAGACGAATCCCCGGATGGCGAGCACGGCGCGGCATGTGATCGCCGAGATCCTCGCCGCCTGAAGCACGCGCCCACCCCCCAAAGCGCCCCTCGTACGCCCCGCTCACCGCAACACAGAGCGACGAAAACTCGAACACGCTTCGAACACAAGGCCAAAGCTGCGTCCGCAGTCCGCCGAAAGACGGCTGATTGCCCGTTTCTCCCGCCAAGGAAACCAGCCGAAGATTGTCGGCGTCGCACACTGCCGGGTACAGTCACCGCACTGCTCCGCCCCCTTGTTGTCGAGGCGAAAGAGAAGTTGGTGAACGAACAGCACGGCTATGCCACCGGTCACGGCGGCTATGCGACGGATGCCTTCGACGCCACCGCTTTCGACTCCGACCCCCTCTTCGGGGCGATGCCCGGCACGTACGACGCAGGTCAGAGCGGCCAGTGGGACAGCTCCCAGTGGACCGCCGCCGCGCAGCCGGACCCGCAGACCCAGACCTACGGAACCGACGGCGCGACGGGCTACGACCCGTACGCCGCCGTGCAGTCCACCGGCGGTTACGAGAGCGGCAGTTACGACACCGGCGGCTACGACACGACCGCCATGTGGGCGAGTGCCGGATATCAGACACTCGGCGACATTCCCGCCCAGCCCGGCCCGCAGAACGCCGAGCAGTGGAACACCACCGGCCAGTGGGAGACCACCGGCGCGTACGGGTACGCCGACTCCGGCACGTACGACGCCACCGCGTGGAACTCGGCGGGCACGGACACCTCGTACGGCACGGACACCTCGTACGAGACGACGACCGCCGCACTCGAGTCCGAGGGCCACGACACGGGCTCCTACGCGACCACCGGGTACGCGGCCGGCACCGAGGCGTACGCGACCGAGACCACCTCGTACGCGACCGGCAGTTACGACACCGGCAGCTACGAGACCGGCAGCTACGAGACCGGCGCCTACGAGAACGGTGCTTACGAAAGCCCCGCTTCCGAGGCCAGGACCGAGGACGCCGAGGCGTACGGCGAGGCGGAGTTGCCCTCCGCGCCTGTCGCCGCCGACGCCGGTCACGAGCCCTACGAGCCCGAGCCCTACGACGTCGAGGACCCCGCCGAGGACCCCGAGCGGCTCCGCGTCTCGCACACCCCGCGCCCCCAGCGCTCCGGTTCCCGCGGCCGCCGCCGCACCCCCGCCAAGCGCTCCGCGCTGCTGACCGTGGCCGTGCCGTCGGTGTGCGCGCTGGGTGTCGCCGGGGTCGCCGCCGCCTCCGTGGCCGGTTCGATGGGCGGCGCCGAGGAGCCGAAGACGCAGGCCGCGCCGGATCCGGGCTCCGTCGAGACGGCCGCCGCGAACAACAAGCTGGACACCCAGCTCACCGAACTCTCCGCCGACGCCGACGACTTCGCGGACCGCGCGAGCCGGACGCAGGAGCGCATCGACCTCAAGGAACGCCAGGAGGCCGAGAAGAAGCGCAAGGCCGAGGAGGCCGCCCGCAAGGAGGCGCTGCGCCCGAAGTTCTCGCTCCCGGTGAAGCAGAACGGGCTCAGCGCGTACTACGGACAGGCCGGTGTGAACTGGATGTCCGTGCACTCCGGCATCGACTTCCCCGTCTCGTACGGCACCGAGGTGCTGGCCGCGACGGACGGCACGGTGCGGACGCAGTGGAACGGCGCGTACGGGAACATGGCGATCGTGACCGCCCCCGACGGCACCGAGACCTGGTACTGCCACCTGTCCAGCACGAAGATCCGCAGCGGCACGGTCAAGGCCGGCGATGTGATCGCGTACTCGGGCAACTCCGGCAACTCCACCGGCCCGCATCTGCACTTCGAGGTGCGCCCGGCCGGCGGCTCGGCGATCGACCCGCTGCCGTGGCTGCGCGGGCACGGGCTCGACCCGACCTGAGAGCCTGTTTCGAGAACGCAGAAAAGGGGTGACCTCCACGAGGAGGCCACCCCTTTCCCGTATCCGCAGCTACCCGGTCCGGGCCGCTACAGCTTCTCCACCGGCGCGTACCGCAGCAGCAGGACCTTCGGCTTCGTGTCCCCGAAGTCGATCGTCGCGCGCGCCTTGTCGCCCGAGCCCTCGACGCCGACGACGGTGCCGAGGCCGAACTGGTCGTGCGTGACCCGGTCGCCGACCGCGAGCGAGACCACCGGCTTGTCGCCCGCGCGGCCCGTGGCGAAACCGGAGGGGCCGCCGCGGGAGGCGCGCGCCGCCATCGAGGAGGAGAGCGAGGCGGCCACCGAGGCGGCCGGACCGCTCTTCGCGGCCGGGGCGCCCATCTTGGGGCCCGTGCGCTTCCACTCCAGATGCTGGGCGGGGATCTCCTCCAAGAAGCGCGACGGCGGGTTGTACGAGGGCTGGCCCCAGGCGCTGCGGAGGGTGGAGCGGGTCAGATAGAGCCGTTCGCGGGCGCGGGTGATGCCCACGTACGCCAGGCGGCGCTCCTCCTCCAGCTCCTTCGTCTGGCCGAGCGCGCGCATGTGCGGGAAGACGCCGTCCTCCATGCCGGTCAGGAAGACGACAGGGAATTCGAGGCCCTTCGCGGTGTGCAGGGTCATCAGCGTGATGACGCCCGAGCCGTCCTCCTCCTCGTCCGGGATCTGGTCGGAGTCGGCGACGAGGGCGACGCGCTCCAGGAAGTCGGAGAGGGTGCCCGTCTCGCCTTCCTCGGTCTCCTGCTCGAACTCCAGGGCCACGGCGGCGAGTTCCTGGAGGTTCTCGATGCGGGTCTCGTCCTGCGGGTCCGTGGAGGCCTGCAGCTCGGCGAGATAGCCGGTCCGTTCGAGCACGGCCTCCAGGACGGTGGCCGGGCCCGCGCCGGATTCGACGATCGTACGGAGCTCCTCCATCAGCACGTTGAAACGCTTGACGGCGTTGGCGGAGCGGGCCGCCATCCCGTACGCCTCGTCGACCCGGGTGAGCGCCTGCGGGAAGGTGATCTTCTCCCGCAGTGACAGCGCGTCGATCATCGCCTCGGCGCGCTCGCCGATGCCGCGCTTGGGCACATTGAGGATGCGGCGCAGCGGGACGGTGTCCTCGGGGTTGGAGAGCACGCGCAGATAGGCCAGGACGTCCCTGACCTCCTTGCGCTCGTAGAAGCGGACGCCGCCGACGACCTTGTAGGGCAGGCCGACGCGGATGAAGATCTCCTCGAAGACACGGGACTGCGCGTTCGTCCGGTAGAAGACCGCCACATCACCGGCCTTCGCGTGGCCCGCGTCCGTGAGCCGGTCGATCTCCTCGGCGACGAACTGGGCCTCGTCGTGCTCGTTGTCCGCCACATAGCCGGTGATCTGGGCGCCGCTGCCCGCGTTGGTCCACAGGTTCTTCGGGCGGCGCGACTCGTTGCGCTCGATGACCGCGTTGGCGGCGGAGAGGATCGTCTGCGTGGAGCGGTAGTTCTGCTCCAGGAGGATCGTCGTCGCGTTCGGGTAGTCATCCTCGAAGTCGAGGATGTTGCGGATCGTGGCGCCGCGGAACGCGTAGATGGACTGGTCCGCGTCACCCACCACGCAGAGCTCGGCGGGCGGCAGGTCGTACTCGCTGGGCGGTACGTCCTCCTCGTGGGCGCCCGTGCCGACCAGCTCGCGCACCAGCGCGTACTGCGCGTGGTTGGTGTCCTGGTACTCGTCGACCATCACGTGCCGGAAGCGGCGGCGGTAGTGCTCGGCCACGTCCGGGAAGGCGCGCAGCAGGTTGACCGTGGTCATGATCAGGTCGTCGAAGTCGAGCGCGTTGGCCTCGCGCAGCCGCGACTGGTACATCGCATAGGCCTGGGCGAGGGTCTTCTCGAAACCGTCGGCGGCCTGGCCCGCGAAGTCCTCCTCGTCGATGAGCTCATTCTTGAGGTTGGAGATCTTCGCGCTGAAGGCCTTGGGCGGGAAGCGCTTCGGGTCCAGGTCCAGATCGCGGCAGACCAGGGCCATCAGGCGCTTCGAGTCGGCCGCGTCGTAGATCGAGAACGAGGACGTGAAGCCGAGCTTCTTCGACTCGCGGCGCAGGATCCGTACGCACGCGCTGTGGAAGGTCATCACCCACATCGCGTTGGCCCGCGGGCCGACGAGGTCCTCGACGCGCTCCTTCATCTCGCCCGCGGCCTTGTTGGTGAAGGTGATCGCGAGGATCTGGCCCGGGTGCACGTTCCGCTCGGCGAGCAGGTACGCGATGCGGTGGGTCAGGACGCGGGTCTTGCCCGAGCCCGCGCCGGCCACGATGAGCAGCGGGGTGTCGCTGTGGGTGACGGCCGCGCGCTGGTTCTCGTTCAGCCCTTCGAGCAGGGCCGCGCTGTCCAGGACCGGGCGCGGGGCGCCGTCGCGGTAGTACGCGTCCCGGTGTGCGGGCGCGTCGAACTTCCCGCCGAACAAGTCGGCCGGAATCTCCTCCGGGCCCTCGTCCTCGGGAGGAGGCGGCGGTCCGTGGTCGTGGGGCTCATGCCCGCCGTGGGGTTCGCGCCCGGGCCGGCCCTTGCCCTGGAGGCCCGCCAGGAAACTGTCGTCAAAGAGGCTGCTCATCGCCTACCGAGTCTAGGCGTCCGGTGTGACAGCCCGTTCCGGGTTCGGTCAGCCTGCCCCTTTCCTGGCGGTACGGGCGGGCCGCGCGCACCAAGGTCACGAAAATGTATCGGGCATATCGAACATCAACCTTCACACGGACCACACGAGTTGGCTAGCGTGCTCCGCGGGCTGCTCGTACCCCCACCGGCGACAGTCGCCGGGACCGGGCGGCCTGCGTCGAGTCCGGAGCGTCGCACGCCGCGGCAATCCGGAGCCGGGGACCCACCCAGACCTTGGGGTGAATCGGGACAGCCCCACACATGTCCCGTAGGGCAGACCTTCCTCGCCCGAACCCGACAGCTAACCCGGTAGGCGCCCATCGGAAGGAGCGCCGGTCTTGGCGTCGCACCGCAAGCCGCGGACCAGTCGAATACGTACCTCGCACGCCGTCGGGATCACCTCGGCCGCGCTGACCTCCGTGGCGCTGCTCGCGCAGACCGCGAACGCGGCGCCCGGCACCGAGCCCGACAAGCCCTCCCTCGAAGAGGTGCAGAAGAAAGTCGACGACCTCTACCGCGAGGCCGGTTCCGCCACCCAGCAGTACAACCTCGCCAAAGAGCGGTCGAAGCAGCAGCGCGACAAACTGAACGGGCTGCAGGACGAGGTCGCCGAGCGCACCGCGAAGGTCAACGAGGCCCGGCTCGAGCTCGGCCAGATCGCGACCGCCCAGTACCGCAACGGCGGCGCCTCCGACACCGCCGTCCTCCTGCTCTCGGACAGCCCCGAGGACTACTTCGAGCAGCGTCAGCTCATGGGGCGGCTCTCCGGCCAGCAGCTGAAGGCCGTCGAGGACTTCCAGGAGCTGCGCACGCAGGCCGACGACAAGCGGGACGAGGCCACCGACTCCCTCGCGCAGCTGTCCGACTCCGAGTCGGAGCTGAAGACCAGCAAGAAGGACGTCCAGAAGAAGCTGGGCGAGGCGCGCGAGCTGCTCTCGAAGCTGACGGCCGAGGAGAAGGCGCGGCTCGCGGAGCTGGAGCGCAAGCGGGAGGCCGAGGCCAAGCGCAAGGCCGAGGAGCTGGCCGCGAAGCAGGCCGCCGAGGCCGAGGCGAAGCGCAAGGCGGCCGAGGAGGCCGCCAAGGAAGAGGCAGCGAAGGAGGAGGAAGAGGCCGCCGAGAAACCGGCCGATCCACCTGCTTCCGAGGACGACTCCTACGCGGCCAAGGCCGAGAAGGTGATCTCCTTCGCCCGCTCCCAGATCGGCAAGCCGTACGTCTGGGGCGCGGCAGGCCCCGATTCGTACGACTGCTCAGGTCTCACACAGAAGGCATGGGCCGCGGCGGGCATCGAGCTGCCGCGCACCACCTGGGACCAGGTGAAGGTCGGCACGACGGTGTCCGTCGACAACGCCAAGCCCGGCGATCTCGTCTTCTTCTACGACGACATCAGCCACGTGGGCATCTACATCGGCAACGGCGAGATGATCCACGCGCCGAAGCCGGGCGCCAACGTGCGGACCGAGTCGATCTACTACATGCCGATCCACAGCGTCGTACGCCCGGCATAGTCGTACGCCCGGCACAGCGGCTGGGGCGTCAGTTCCAGAGGGTCGCGATGAAGATGTTCGCGGTGGTCAGTGCGCCGACCGCCGCGAACATCCCCTTGTCGACCTGCTCCTCGTCCCGCTTCACGTAGACGAGGCCGAGGATGACGATGAGGACGGCGAGTTTGATGCCGATCTTGATGTTGTTGACGGCGTTGTCATCGGCCTCGTTGAGGCCGACCAGGGCGACTCCGGTGACCAGCATCGTGAGCGCGCCGTGCAGCATCGCCTTGGTGAAGCGGGCGGTGCCCTCGCCCATCGCCTTCATCTGCGTGAGGAATCCACCCAGCAGCGACGCGATGCCGATGATGTGCAGCGCGACGAACACGTCCTTGAGTACGTCCATGGGCCGGAGCCTAGCCGGTCAGCCTGCCGCACCACCTGGCCACCCGCTGCCACTTGAGCGGTCATAGGCGGCCAACTCCCCCTCACGTATGACCACTTCCGCACTTTCCGTTACCAGGTGGTGACGGAGAGGTTTAGCGTCCTTGCCCAGTGACCGGCTCCCCACCGCCGTCCGGGCACCATCGGGACGGCAGTCGGCCACTACCGCCGAGAGGTCCGGCGGCGCCCCGCTCCCCCTGTGCGGGCCGCCGCCGGACGCGTAAGGAAGTGTCTGAGGTTGGCCGCGCACCGCAAGCCCAAACCCCGTTCGCTCACCGGATCGTTCACCGGCAACACCGCACGGACCGCACTGACCCTGGCGCTGGCAGGCGCCGCGTCCACCACTCTCTTCGAGGGGTCGGGACAGGCCGAGCCCCGACTGACGCCGGCCCAGGTGAAGGCGAAGGTCGACCGGCTCTACCACGACGCCGAGGTCGCCACCGAGAAGTACAACGGGGCGCGCGAGGAGGCCAGGAAGGCCCGGCGCGCCATGAACGACCTGCACGACGAGGCCGCCCGCAAGGCCGCCCGGCTCGACAAGGCGCGCGCCGCGCTCGGGCGCGCGGCCACCGAGCAGTACCGTTCCGGCGGGCTCGACCCGACCGTCCAGCTGGCGCTCGCCACCGACCCCGAGGCGTTCCTGGAGCGCACCTCGATCGCCGACCGCACGGCGGGCCGCCAGTCGCTCGCGATCGACGGCGTACGCAGGGATCTGCGCGAGGTCGACCAGCTGCAGGCGCAGGCGGCCGACCGGTTCGAGGAACTGGGCGAGCACCAGGCCGCGTTGAAGAAGCGGAAGGCCGAGATCAACGGCAAGCTGGACAGGGCCCGCGACCTGCTCGCCACGCTCTCCCCCGCCGATCAGGCCTCGTACGCCGCCGGCGAGTCCGGCGAACGCGCCTCCCGCTCGATGCCCCGCGGCTCCCTGAAGGCACCCAACGCGCGTGCCGCACAAGCCGTCTCCTTCGCGTACGGCGCGCTCGGCAGCCCCTACGTGTGGGGTGCCTCGGGCCCGTCCGCCTTCGACTGCTCGGGCCTGACCCAGGCCGCGTACCGCTCGGCGGGCGTCTCGCTGCCCCGCACTACGTACACCCAGATCAACGCGGGCCAACGCGTCTCGCGCGGCGAACTCGCCCCGGGCGACCTCGTCTTCTTCTACTCCGGCATCAGCCACGTGGGCCTCTACGTGGGCGGCGGCCAGATGATCCACGCCCCGAACCCTTCGGCACCGGTGCGGCTGGCCCCGGTGGACTCGATGCCGTTCGCGGGGGCGACGCGGGTGGCTTGAGCCCCCTCCGGGCCCCGCCTCAGAACGCTTCCGGCCCGAACCGCCCCCAGGCCACGAACGCGGCCAGCGCGAGATACACGAGGTCGACGACCACGAGCTTCAACTCCCCGCGCCGCAACCGCACGACGGCCGCCCCGGCCATGAGCACCACGATCCCGACGGCGGCCGTGGGCACCAGCACGGGCGCGATCCCGGTCACGGCAGGCAGCACGAGCCCGACCGCCGCGAGCACCTCGACGGCCCCGATCCCCTTCACACTCGCGGCACTGAAGTCATGCACCCACGCGGCATTGGCCCCGAGCGCGGCGATCCGCTCCTTGGCGAGGGCGAGCTTGAGGGTGCCGCCGAGGAGGTAGGCGGTGGCGAGGAGGGCGGTGATGAGCCAGAGGGTGAGGTGCATGGTCTTCTCTCCTTGGTCCGCGAAGGGGTTCGCCTTCGGGACGAGAGAGGGCCGCCGTCTGTGACACGGCGTCGTACGCCACCCGGATCTCCGTCGAGATGTGCATGCTCAGTAATCCCGGAACGCCCAGAAGACTCCCACTTCGTCATCGGACACGGCCACCAGACCGCAGTCCAGGTCGAATTCACCGATGCATTCGAAGGACCCCTGAGGCCGCATGGGGTTGAAGTCCGCCTCTTCGAAGAAGTCGTCGAAGTTCGTGTGGAACGTCGCGTCGGAACCGAAGCGTCCGAGGACGCAGCGGGCGTCGGTCAGCAAGTCGTACCTGCGCGCCTCTATGTCGGGCACGTTCCGGGCGTCGAACCACGTGTCGAGCAGGGAGATGAGCCGCCACGCGGCGGGCTCCGGCGCCACGGGGTACAGGTTCGGACACAGCGCGTCGGCCTTGTACGGCACGAAGGGGTACGTCGGCCAGGATCCCCCGGGCCGCGCGTGCGGCGGCCAGAGATCCACTCCCTGCCAGCCACGCGGGTCACCGGTCTCCCGGGCCATGACGGCGGCCAGGTCCCGCACCCAGTCCTCGTGCCGTCGCGGCCCCACCGCGACGATGTCGCACGCTCCGAGCACGGTGCGCACGGCGTTCTCCCAGGTGGCCTGGGATGGGTGGCGGTCGCTGCCCGGCACGCCTCACACGCCCTGCGAAGGCGGACCGTAATCGGCCGGCGGCTCGCCCAGCGTCTGCGCGACCAGCGCAAGCCAGCCGCTCGGGCTGTACGGCCGCGGTGGATCGACCTCCATCCCCAGCTCGGTGACGGCGAGCGCGTAATCGGACTCGTCGAGGCGGAGTGCGAGGAGTTCGTTCAGTTCGCCGGTCAGACGGGCGACGACGTGAGAGTCGGTCGTGTCCTTGTAGTCGCGTACGGCCGTGTCGTGGTCCGGGAACGCGTCCGGCATGTCCTGGGAGAACCAGCCGCCCAGGAACTGGCCGAGTTCGGGGAAGCGGGCATGCCATTCCCAGTGCGTGCGCGGGATGGACGTGGGCGGGACCGTGCCCGACTCGATGCTCGCCTTGATGTGGTCGGCGATGACGAAGAGCCAGTCCTGGATGGCGGATTCGGGGAGGCCGACGTCCGGGACCGGGTAGAACTCGCCGAGGCTCAGACGCAGGCGGCCCGGGGGGTTGCGGGCGTACTCGCGCAGCTGTGTCTCCGCGGTGGCGAGGGCCCAGGGACGGGTGTGCCAGGTGTGGCGGAGGTAGGACTGCAGGGCCTCGCTCGGCCTGTCCGGCTCGTCGTCGGCCGGCATGCCGAGGAACGCGCTGATCACCTGGTCCAACTCGCCGTAGCGGCGGTCGAATTCGAGGGGCTTCATGGACACGGTGGCGTGGGCCTCTACAGGTAGATCGGGACGGTGGTGAGGACGACGAAGCCGTGCGGGCTGTCCGGCTCGCGCTTCAGTACGACGCGCGCGGCGCGGACGTCCACCGCGTCGCGGCCGGCCAGCAGCATCGCCTGCAGCAGCACCCGGCCGACGGGCTCGTCCCGGGACGGCCAGGCGGCCTCGATGGTGAGGCGGGGGCGGGTGCCCTGCGCGAGCCAGCGGTGGATCCGCTGTTCGTTGCGGGTCACGACCTGCTGAGTGGCCCACTGGGCGGTTTCGCGGTCGGGGTAGGTGGCGGATCTGGTGAGCACTCGTCATCCCGGCGGGGTGCGGATCAGGTGGACAGGAAGTTCCAGAGAACGGCGACCTCGTCATCGTTCACGGCAATGAGACCGGCGTCCCAGTCGAACTGGCTGAAGGAGTTGTGGCCCCGGCTGGACTGGCGGTAGAAGTCGGGGTTCTCCCCCTTCCAGGACAGGTTGGTGTAGAAGCAGGTGCCTTCGGGGAAGCGCGACAGAATCAACTCGGCCCTGCGCTCCCGCTCCGGCAGCCGCTCTTCCCAGTTCGGCGACGTGGTGAGATCCGAGCGGCTGGTCCCGGCCCCGAGGAGGACGATCAGCGACCGTACGGACGCGCGGGGCACCTCCCACACCAGCTTCCGGAAGCGCTCCGCGTCGCCCGGGGCCGAAGGCGTGTCCAGCCACGGGAAGAGCGGATCGTCGAGGCGTTCCTCCTCGCCCTCGTAAGGGTCGATGAATTCCCAGCCCCGGGGATCGTGGGCCTGGAGCCGCATGACCGCCCCGGCGTCCAGCCACCATTCGTCGTGTTCACGGGCACCGACACCGACGAACGTGCACAGCCACTTGTACAGTTCCAGCGCCTGCGACCAGGTCCTGGCATCGAGCCTGGTTTCCTCCATCATTCGCTCCCTCACTCGGGCGCCGAGGTGTAGACGACGAACGGCGGGTCCAGGTCCGGGTCGTACTTGAGCTTGGTGGTCACGCCGTGCGCTTCCCTGGGGGACTGGATCACACCTGTCGTGTCATCCGCCGACACAGTGGTTCCGGTCACGGCATTCTGCGCAAGGGGGCCCTCTCCAGGCACCTGGGACACCGTAAAGGACTTGGTCGGCGGGTTGGGCGGCGGGTTCTCCAGCCAGTCCTGGATCTCGGTGGTGTTCTGACGGATGTTGTACTGAGTGTATTTCTGCGCCGATTCCAGATCTTCGAAGGTCGACGCGTTGAGGATGTTGAACTTGCCGTTCGCGCGCTGCTCGTCCTTGATCCGCTGGACCAGCTGGTCATCCGTCTTGCCCACGTGCTTGTCGATGGTGTGCGCGCCGTTCATCCCCTCGTTCATCGCCAGGTCCAGCGAGTACATGTACGGAAAGGGGCTCTCGTCGCCGATCTGCCAGCGCTGTTCCTTCTTGAACTCGTTGAGCGAGCGGCCGCCGAAGGCATGGCCACGGGCGATCTGGGCCTCGTACGTCGGGGCGCTCGTGATCGCGATCTCCAGCTCCGGGAGCAGGGTCTTGATCTTGGTCGCGGCCTCGTTGAACTCCCGGTGGTACTCCGCGACGACCCGGTCGACGCCCTCCTTGTCCATGTGGGACCGGAAGGAGAGCACGATCCGGCCCACGATTCCGCCGACCGCGAGCCTCGTCAGGTTCGAGAAACTCAGCTCGGTGAGCTCGGAGGCCGTGGCCTTCGCCGCGTTGATGCCCGCCTGGCTCGTGAACGCGGTCGTCTTGTCGCCGACGTCGCTGAGATGATCGAGGAGGTCGGCGATGTCGTCCGCCGACTTCTTCAGGACGTCGACGATGGGACGCCGCTTGTCCGGCGTCACGTCCTTGCTGGTACGCCACTGGCGGCCGGTCTGACTGCGTTCACCGGCCGTGTCCAGCTGCCGGCCCCACGCCGTGGTGCCCCAGATCGTCTGGCCGAACGTCCTCATGGCCGCCTGCCACTCGCCCTTGTCCTTGGGGTTGGTGATGCCGGCGATGGCCGCGTTGAAGTCGTCGGAGGCCTTCACCGCGTCGGAGGCGAGCTTCCGCCACGCCTTGGCCATGTCCCGGGCCTCGTCCTCCTTGATGCCCGGGGTGATCTCGTGCACCTTCCCGAGGCGCAGGCCCTTCTCGATGGCGGGTCGGATGACATCCGCGAGGAAGTCCGGGAACTCACCGATGACCCCGGAGATCCACCAGGAGTCGACGTCCTCACCGGTACCCGACCACTTGATGGGGTTGACCGGCCCGTAGCGCGGCGGCTTGTTGATGACCACCGGCTCCGGGGTGTTCCTGGGCTGGGCTCCCTTCGCGCCGCCCGCATGCCACTCGGCCAGCACGTAGTGGTTGGCGGTGTGGTTGAGCCCGATGGACGCCCCGCCGACGCTGACCACGCTGCGGCCCCACGCGTCGAGGAACTTCGCGACGACTTCCTGGTAGGCGTCCGCGAACGCGTCGGCGCCGCGGCCCGTCCCGGCGCTCTGGTTGTACTTGTTGAGGACGTCGGTGAGCAGGAACGCCCGCTCCGCATGCGCGAATTGGGCCTCCTTCACCAGGTCGGAGGCGTGATGGACATGCACGGGCTGGACGTCGTAGCCACCGTTCGCCGACGGCGGGGGCGGTGTGCCCATCAGGCGGCTCCCCAGCCCCGCAGCACGGCCTGGTGTGCTGCCGCGTAGTTGATGTGGCCGGTGGTCACGACCTCATGCAGCCATTTCTGTGCCGCCCGCAGGTCATCCGCCGAGTGGTCCCACTTGTCCAACTCATCGATGAAGACCTCCCGCGCCTCTCCCTCCCAGGTCAGCACGACCTTCTCCACCCGCCCGTACAGCAGGTCGAGTTGCTCGTTCAGCTTCTTGAGGATGTCCTCCAGATCACCGGACAGCCGTTGCAACGTCGCGAAGTCGACGGTTATGTGCTCTTCGTCCGCCATACCCATGCCCCCGTTGCTCAGAGTTCCGACAGCCGGCTGCGCGGCGCCGCGGGCGGCTCGGTGTTCGGCGTGGACAGTTCGTCCACCTCCGCCTTCACGTCCGTCTCCGACTGGACCTGCCGAAGCCGCTCCATCACGTCGAGGTCCTGCTCGGAGAAGCCGTCGCGGCTCAGACGCACAGCCTGCTCAAGGCGCTGGATCACCATCCGGATGCGTACGGCGTCCTCCGCCGCGCCCCGGTGCAGGTCCCGGTACGCCTTCGCGGCCGGACCGCGCCAGCCCGCCTCGATGCTGTCGACGATCCCGTCCATGCGCTTGACCTGCTTGTCCAGGTACGTCTGCATGTCGTCGAGGTCGCCTGCGAGCTTCGTCAGCCGGTCGCTCTTCACCCGCAGCCGTGGCTGCGCGCCTTCGCCGCTCACCGCGGTCCCCCTGTCGTGATCACCAACACGCTTGCCCCATTGGCCACTTGGATCACCGTAGCAACGCAGGCACAGGGCAAAACCGCCCCCTTCCTCCCACGCCTTGTGTGATCGATCACCCACCTTCCACGCAACCGAACCCACCCGATAGCGTCAACGCCGCCCCCACCCGACCAGCACCGGACACCACCGCATGCCTCTGCCACCCCCACCGCCACCCACCCACTTGGCCACCTGGCCCGACCGCGCCGCACTCCTCCACGACCGTGGACAGGCACTGGAGTTGCTGCGCAGACGGAACCTGGGGCTGGGGCGGCTCGTGCTGCTGTGGCTGACCGGGCTGCTCGCCGTGTTCGGGTGGGCGATGGTGGCCATGCCGCTGATGCTGATCCGCGACAAGGATCCGATGTTCTTCGTGCTCGGACCGCTCTGCGTGATCCTCGGACTCGCCGCCCTCGTGCCCGCCGTGCTCATCATGGTGCGTGGCGCGCGCACCGACCGTCGCGTACGCGAACTGACCACCGCATGGCTCGCGTTGGACGAGGAGCGCGCCTCCGCGCATGCACTGCGCGCGCCCTGGCGCAGCCTCGCCTGGCTGCTCCTGTCGTTCGTGCCGTGCGCCGGCGGACTGTGGGCGGCCTTCGGCGGAGCCCACGCCGCGCACCACGCGTACGAGGCCGCTCTCGCGCTGGGCTCCGGGATGGGGCTGTGGGTGACGGGGTTGCTCGGTGTCGCCAAGGCGGTCGGCCACTACCAGTGGGCGATCCGGGCTCTGGGGCCGCCGGGGAACTCACGTGCGAGCCTGCCCGTTCACTGAACGACCAGACAACGAATCGGCAGACGGGGACCCCAGTGGCACTGTTCGGCAACGCGCACACCATCGATCCGGGCAAGGCGGCGCAGGAGTATGCGCGGCTGCTGGGGCAGGGCGAGCAGATCTACGGTGCCTATCAGCTGATACGGGACGCCATCCTGCTCACGGACCGGCGCATGATCCTGATCGACAAGCAGGGGCTCACCGGCAAGAAGGTCGAGTACCACTCGCTGCCGTACCGCAGCATCACCCACTTCTCGGTGGAGACCGCCGGACACTTCGACCTGGACGCCGAGCTGAAGATCTGGGTCTCGGGGAATCCGACGCCGATCGCGAAGACCTTCACCAAGGGGGTCAACATTTACGAAGTGCAGGCGATTCTGACGCAGTTCGTGGCGCGCTGAGGGGATGTTCGCTCACCGGCTTGCCTTCGTACGACCCTGCACAGTTTGAGGGTCCACTGCGCCTCATGCCGTCGTACGGTGTCACGGTTCATTCACCTTGCGATCAGGGGGACTTGATGAGGATCCGTAGGCGTCTCGCAGCCGTCGCGTGTGCCGGTGCGCTGGCGGCGACGGGCGTCGTGGTGAATGCCACGACGGCTCAGGCCGCCACTTGCTACGGCGGAGCGTTCAAGACCGAGAAGGACAGTGGCGAGGTCCAGCTTCCGAGCGCGGGCTTCTACGTCACCTCGACCCGCTGCGCCGACATCAACCTGAAGGTCAACTACAGCCGGAACGTGCGGGTCTGCTTCTACAAGTCGACCGGCTACCTCAACTACTGCCAGACCTCGTACACGTACGCCAAGTCCGGCCAGTGGAACACGGTCGCCACCGACGTGAAGGATGGTGTCCGCTACCGGTTCAACTTCCAGACTGTCGGCTCCGGCATTTTCACAGTCGCGCACTGAGTACGTCGCTGTAGGCACAGTCGTCGCCGTCCCGCCCAGTTGAGGACGGCTGGGCGGGTCACCTTGCGGCCAGTACGGGCTGGGGCGGGCAACCTGCGCGGCGTGCGCGACCTCCCAGGCGTGGCCGACCGTGCCATGGACGGGACCGCGGCGTGGGCAAGACCGTGTGGTGCGAGTTGAAGCTCGCGCCGCCGCCCGATCAGCCAGGCATCGGACCGAACCGTCAGGCAGCGGACCAACCGCCGGGTGTCAGACCAACCGCCGAGCAGTAGCCCACCGCGTCAGCTCATGCCGGTTCGAAAGCTGCAGCTTGCGCAGGACGGCGGAGACATGGGACTCCACCGTCTTCACCGAGATGAAGAGCTGCTTCGCGATCTCCTTGTACGCGTACCCACGGGCGATTAGGCGCAGGACCTCGCGCTCGCGCTGCGTGAGGCGGTCCAGGTCCTCGTCGACCGGCGGGGCGTCCGTCGAGGCGAAGGCGTCGAGGACGAAGCCGGCCAGGCGCGGGGAGAAGACGGCGTCGCCGTCCTGCACGCGGAAGACGGAGTCGACGAGGTCGGTGCCCGTGATCGTCTTGGTGACGTAGCCGCGGGCTCCGCCGCGGATGACGCCGATGACGTCCTCCGCCGCGTCGGAGACGGACAACGCCAGGAAGCGGACCGGGTCCTCGGCCGCGGACATCAACGAGGCGCAGCGGCGCAGGACTTCGACGCCGCCGCCACCGGGAAGGTGGACGTCCAGGAGCACGACCTCGGGGCGCGTCGCCGTGATGACCGTGACGGCCTGGTCCACGTCGGCGGCCTCGCCGACCACCTCGACGCCCGTCACGTCCGTGCGGCCGATCTCGGCCTGCACACCGGTGCGGAACATCCGGTGGTCGTCGACGAGGACGACGCGGACGTGCCGAGCGCTGCCCTTGGTGTCGTCCGCGCCCAGGGTCTCCGGCTGCTCGTTCATGTCGCTCGCCTCCGTCATGACGGGGTCTCCGTCCTCTCCATCTCCAGCTCGACCTCCGTGCCGCCGTCCGGCACCGCGCGCAGCCGCGCCGTACCGCCGTGGCGCTGCATCCGGCCGATGATCGATTCTCTTACGCCCATACGGTCGAGGGGAACGGAGTCCAGATCGAAGCCCGGTCCGCGGTCACGGACCGAGACGAAGACCGTGCGGCCCTCGACCTCCGCGTAGACCTGCACGGCACCGCCCTCGCCACCGTACTTCGCGGCGTTCACCATTGCTTCCCGTGCGGCCTGCATCTGTGCCGTCAGTTTCTCGTCCAGCGGGCAGTCGCCGACGACGACGACCTCCAGCGGGACGCCGTGCTTGTCCTCGACCTCCGCCGCCGCCTGCTTGACCGCCTCGGCGAGCGTCTCCGGCTCCTCGGCCTCGTCCTTGCCGGTGCCCTCGGGCTTGTACAGCCAGTTCCGCAGATCCCGCTCCTGGGCGCGGGCGAGGCGCCGTACCTCCGGGGCGTTCTCCGCGTTGCGCTGGATCAGCGTGAGGGTGTGCAGGACCGAGTCGTGGACGTGCGCGGCGACTTCGGCCCGTTCCTGGGCCCGGATGCGCATCAGGCGCTCCTGGGAGAGGTCCTGCGTCATCCGGACGAGGTAGGGGCCCGCAAGCAGCGCGATGCCGACGAAGACGGCGAGCGCGGCCTGGAGTACGGAGCCCAGCTCACGGGCCGAGTTCTGCAGCACGAACATGGCCGTGACGCCCGTACCGACGAGGACCACACCGGCCAGCGAGCGGGCGATGTTGAGGGTGCGGCGCTTGCGGCCGACGGCCATCCAGCGGGCGCGGCGCGCGTTGTCCGCCTGCCGCCACACGAGGGCGACACCCGCCGCGACCAGGAGCGTCGGCCAGAGGTACGCGCGGGTCGGGCCGCCGACGTCGACCGTGCCGACGAAGACCATCGCGATGACGAGCATCGCGATGAAGGCGATGAACTGACCCTTGTCGATCTTCCGTACGACCAGTTTGCGGCGGCCGTCCGGGCCGACCTCGGTGGTCACGGCATGCTGCCGCTCGGCGTCCGCGGTGACACCGCCGACCCCGAGCGGGACGAAGAACCAGAACGCGGCGTAGAGCAGCGCCCCGAGCCCGTTCGCGGTGAACAGGCCGACGAACACCAGGCGCACCCAGATCACGGGCAGCCCGAGATGCCCGGCGAGCCCGCGCGCCACTCCTCCGAGCCAGCGGCCTTCACCACTGCGGTAGAGCTTGCGCAGCGGCTGCGGTTCCTGGGCGGGCGGTGCTGCGGCTGGCATGTGTTCGATCCTCACATGCGGGCGGGGGGCGGGGCATCAGGGTTGGGCCCCTAGACGTCCCTGATCCCCGAGGGAACGCCCGGCCTTCACGCGAAGGCCCACCCCCACCCCGTACGGACAATCTCAGGGTCCGACCAGGGTCCCCCCGCCTGCCACCCGGCCGCCGCAGCCCCCACCATGGAACCCATGACGGATCAGCACGGCACCCGGAGCGCACAAGCGGCCGGTCCCAAGGACGCGGCGGACGCGTCCGGACCGCCCGCGCGGCTGCGGCGCGACAACGAGCACCGGATGCTCGGCGGCGTCTGCGCGGGCCTCGGCCGGCACTGCGACATGGACCCGGTGATCTTCCGGATCGTCATCGCGCTGCTCGGCGCCGTGGGCGGCCTCGGGCTGATCTTCTACGGCTTCGCCTGGCTGCTCGTCCCCGCCGACGGCGAGGACGAGAACGAGGCACGCCGGATGCTCACCGGACGCGTCGACGGCCAGGCCCTGACCGGGCTGCTGTTCGCGCTGGTCGGCTGTGGCGTGATGCTGTCGATGGTGAACAACGCGGGCGTGCTGACCTTCGCCTCCGTCCTCGCCGTGCTGCTCGCGGGCGCGGGCTACTGGTCGAAGGAGCGCCGCAAGGAGACCCCGTCGCCGGACCCCGTGGCGGTGCAGGCCGCCGCCGAGGCGCCGCCCGAGACGCAGGCGCCGCCGGTCTCGCGGGGCCCGTCGTGGTGGCGCGACCCGATCGTGAAGGACGGGACGCACGAAGGCGGTACGGGGTATCTGTGGGGCCCCGCCGAGCTGACCGGCGTCGACTTCCCCACCGGGGAGACGGCCCGCCGGAGCGTCGCCGTCGCCCGCCGCGGCCCGCGCTGGACCGGCGGCTGGACCTTCCTGGCCACCCTGGCCGCGGGAATCGCCGGTACGGCCGCCGCGGTCAGCGAGATGGGCCCGAACCCGTCCGTCGGCGCCGTCCTGACAGCCGGTCTGGCCTGCGCGCTCGCCGTGCTCGCGCTCGGTATCGCGCTCAGTTCGTTCTTCGGACGTACGGGAACGGGGTCGGTGTTCCTCGCTTTGATCCTCAGCGGTCTGCTCGCGGGCGCCTCGGCGCTCCCGGAGGAGATCACCACCAACTGGGTGCGGACGGAATGGCAGCCGACGTCGGTCGCCGCCGTGCGGCCCGCGTACAACATCGGCTCCGGCAGCGGCACCCTCGACCTCGGTGCGCTCGACCTGAAGAAGGGCCAGACGGTCACCACCGGCTCGCGGGTCGGCGCGGGCCGGATCAAGGTGATCGTCCCCTACAACGCGACGGTGAAGGTGGACGCGAAGGTGGGCATCGGAGACATCCAGCTCCCGCGTAATTCGGACCTGGACCCCGGCGGTGCTCCCGACCGGCAGAGCGACGGTGACATCGATGTGGCCCCCGACGAGAAGCGCCGCACCACGTTGACGCCCCCCGCGGACGCGAAGGACGGCGGCACCATCGACCTCACGCTCGATGTGGGACTCGGACAGGCGGAGGTCACCCGTGCAGCGAAGTGACGAGCGGACCTGGCTGCACCCGTTCCAGCCGGGCCGGCTGATCCTGGGCCTGGCGATGGCAGGCGTCGCCCTCGCCTACGGCGGCGACGCGGCCGGCTGGTGGGACACGGAGTGGTTCGCGGCGATCCCGATCGTGGTGCTCGGTCTGATCCTGGCCTCGATCGCCGGGATGATCACGTACGGCGTACGGAGGCGGCGCGGCGCCCGCGCCGAGCGTGAGGTCGGCGCGGGCGGACCGGGCAGGCCGGGCGGTCCGGGCAGGTCCGGCGGAACGCTAGCGGGTGGCCGCCAGGAACGGCCGTAGCGCCGCGGCCAGTTCCTCGGGCGCGTCCAGCGCGATGAGGTGCGCGGCGGTCGGGAACTCGACGAACGCGGCGCCCGGGACCGTCTCCGCGTACTGCCGCGCGATGTCCTGGAAGTCGGCCACGTCGAGCTTGCCGACGCCCACGAGCACGGGAAGGGCGAGCGCGGCGAGGTCGCCGGCCACGGGCTCCAGGGACTGCTCGTCCACGGCCTCCATGTTCCGCAGCGAGATCCGCACCGGTTCGCGCAGCGCGTCGGCCAGGCCCTCGGCCACGTCCTCCCAGGCGCGCGCGGGGCCGCGCAGCCACATGTCCAGGTTCACGTCGACGGCGGTGTCCAGGTCGCCCGCCTCCAGGGCCGCGGTCTCGGCCTCGTCGTACGCGACCATCTCTTCCGACCACGCATAGCCGCGCCACGGCGGGGAGAACACGGCGAGGGACCGCAGCCGGGACGGGTGCGCGAGGGCGAAGTCCAGGGCCACCCGCCCGCCCCACGACGCCCCCACGAGGTGGACGCGCTCGTGCCCGAGGTGGTCGAGGAGCTTCAGGAGGTCGTCGGTCTCGCGGAACGGGCCGCTCGGCGGCGGCGACTGGCCGAAGCCCCGCAGGTCGTACCGGATGACGGTGTGCCGCTCGGCGAGCGCGGGCACGAGGGCGTCCCACATCCGGTGGTCGGCGATACCGGCGTGCACGAGGACGACCGGGGTGGTGTCGTCCGCGCCGGCTTGCGAGAGCTGCACGGTGTAGGCGAGGGAGCCGAGTTCGTCGGCGAGTATGCGCATCCGCAGATGGTGGCAGGACGGCCTCGGCGCATGCCACCGGGTTCCCGCGCGGCCGCTGCGGGCACCGGGCACCCTGGCCACCCGTCGTCGCCCCTGTCACCCTGAGGTGATGCAGGACGTCGTCGACTCGGGGGCCGGGCACGGCTGCATCGCCCTGTTCGTGTGGGCGGCGGTCGCGCGGGGGGCGTATATCCCGATCGCCCTGCTGATGCCGCAAGGCGGCAGGACGCCCACGGAGATGATGTTCCTCTGCGCCGGGCTCAGCCTTGTGGCCTCCACCCTGCTCGTACCGGTCCCCCTGCGCCTGTACTTCCGCCGCCGGCGGGCCCGCCGGCACCTGGCCGACGCGGCCCGCGCCTACCAGCGGCGCCAGGACGGCAGCTTCTCGTGAGCGGCTACAGCATCCGCCGCCGCTGCCGCCACCACGCGTCGACCGACCAGTACGAGGCCCCGGCCAGGATCAGCGGCAGCCAGGCCATCAAGTACGGAAGGTCATTTCCGTAGTAGTACGGGGTCGCCGCCCAGCTCATCGTGAACCACAGGCTCAGCGAGATCAGGGCGCCGCCGACCGCGGCGAGCCGGGCCAGCACGCCGAGCAACGTGCCGATGCCGACGGCCAGTTCGCCGAAGGCGATGGCGTAGCCGAAGCCGACCGGCGACTTCAGGGCGAGGTCGATCATCTGCGGGATCGCGACGTCGCCGCTCTGGTCGAGGAACTGCAGCTGCGCGCCGATCGAGCCGTCACCCGAGGCCCGCATGAACTGCGAGTCCGTGAGCTTGTCGAGGCCCGCGTAGATGAAGGTGACGCCCAGGAAGATCCGCAGCGGCAGAAGGGCGTAGCGCGCCGCGGTGTCGCGCCAGTCCCCGCCGCCTCCACCCGGGTCCGCGTACGTCCCGGTCCGCATGGTGTGCGCCATGGTGCCCGCCGCCTCTCGGTTGAGCCCTCAACGAAGTGTCGTCACCAGACCATACGTACGACAGGTCCGGGCGGCTCACAAGCGTCGGGAATCCGGCCGGGGAACGCCCGGGCCGGCGGCAGGGCCCGGCAGACGCCGGAGGCACCCGGCGGACTCAGTCCGTCACCTCGATGATGCACCGGTTCGACTCCGCCCCGGCCGCCGTCACCACCTGCACCTCGACCCGGCCCGGCTCCACGTCCGCCGGTACGGGCACGGTGAGCACCGCGTCCGTCGGGTTGGTGAAGCCGCCGGGCACCGGGACCAGCGGGACGTGCACATGGACCGGTCCGATCCGCACGACCATCCGGGCGAGCCGGTCGGGGGTCTGCGCCCCGGGCGGTACGAAGCCGGCGCCGCGGATCTCGATGTCGTCGCCGGTACGGATCGGTGCGTCGAGGTCGCCGGCCTCGCGGGACCGTACGACGGAGTGGATCACCGGGCGGCCGCCCTCGGCGAACTTCCCGGCGAGATACGTGGCGGCCGAGAGCAGGACGAGCAGCGCGAGTCCCCAGGGGAGCTCGGGCAGGCGGCCGGGGTGGCGGGCGAGCGTGACGGCGGCGAAGAGCAGGACCGCCCCGTTGAGTACCGCGTACTGGGCGTCGGGGAAGTGCCCGCGCCCGGCGTCGTCGGTGAGAAGGTCGCCGGCGCGCGGGCGGTCGGCGCGCACCTTCTGCAGCCGCTGTCCCGCGACCCGTACGGCGACGGTGCGGCGGACGGCGACGGCGACCAGGCAGGCCGCGCCGAGCACGGTCAGCAGACCGCCGTTGCCCGCCAGTCGGAGGCCGTCGAGGAGCGCGTCGCGGGCGCGCGGCGCGGAGGCGAAGGCGAGTTCCCAGGCGAGGAAGAGCACCGCGTAGGCGCCGAGGAGCACCCAGCCCGCGGCCACGGCACGGGACGTCGAGAGGCGGTTGTCCTCACCGGTCACGGGCGCGAGCACCCCGCCGCGTTCGCGGTGGAGGTGGGCGGCCAGGGTGAGCAGGGACGCGACGATCAGCGCGGCGAGCAGGGCCGCGGTGCGCGCGGCCGTCCAGCCGGCGCCGATCGCGGTGAGGGTCTGCACGAGGAGCAGCACCCCGACCAGGCCCCACACGGTGAACAGGGTCCGGTGCCACAGGAGGTGGAGCCAGGCGGTGCTCTCCGCGCGGCTGCGCTCGGCCACCGCGCCGGCGGACTGGGTCAGCTCGTCGGAGACCCACTGCCGGGACGCGCCCGCCGAATGCGCGAGCGCCGCGGGCAGTCCTTCGCCGGCCGCGAGCCCGTCCCGCTTCGCGAGGAACGCGGCGACCGCCCTACGGTGCCCTTCGCGCGCACCGTGCGGACAGTCACCGCAGGTGCACCCGCCCCCGTGCGCTTCCTGTCGTGCCACTTGCACAGCCACGCACGAACACCCTCTCTTTTCGGGCCTGTTGGCGCCGCACGCGTCGCGCGGAACGTTTCATCGGCCCTAATTCCCTTGGACAGACTCGGAATTGTGCACCACGCGCGGGGCGAAGAACTCAACTCGCAGGTCGCAAGGGGTGATTGGGAAACGTCACGGTTGACGCGCCGCCCGATCCGGTCTCTCAAGTCAGCAGATCGGGTTCGCTGCGGCTGATGTCCTGCCACAGCGGCTGGTAGTTGATCCACGCCGCGAGGTCCGTGCCGAGCTGGTCTCGGGTCGCGACGGCCTGCTTGGGGGCGATCAGATGTGTACGGCCCGCGGCCCGCGCCGCCAGCTGCACCTGGCTGCAGCGGTCCATGGACACGAACCACCAGGCGGCCGCGTCGACCGTGTCGCCGACGGTCAGCAGACCGTGGTTGCGCAGCACCATCGCCTTGTGCGGGCCGAGCGCGGTGGCGATACGGCGCCCTTCGACGGGGTCCACGGAGACGCCGGTGTACTCGTCGTAGAGCGCGTGGTCCTCGTAGAACGCGCAGCTCTCCTGCGTGATCGGGTCGATGTGCTCGCCGAGCGCGGCGAGCGCGCGGCCGTGCACCGAGTGGCAGTGGGCGACGGCGACCACGTCCGGGCGCTTGGCGTGCACGGCCGCGTGCACGGTGAACGCGGCCTGGTTCACGTGGTAGCGGCCTTCGAGGACCTTGCCCTCGCCGTTCACGAGGATCAGATCGCCGACGGTGATGTGCCGGAAGCTCATCCCGAACGGATTGACCCAGTAGCAGTCGGTGAACTCCGGGTCCCTGGCGGTGATGTGCCCGGAGACCCCGTCCTCGTACCCGTACCGCCCGAAGAGCCGCAGCGCCCCGGCCAGCCGTTCCTTGCGATGGCGCCGCTCGTCCTGCGTGCTCTGGTGCTGCGGCGGCATCGCGAACTGCAGTGTCCGTGCGGGTACGGGTGTCGGAGCGGTCATGTTCCCTCCCTGGCCAAGGCGTTGGCCCGGAAGGTACCTCCGGTGATCGCAGGAGGCCAGGGTCAGAGCCGGCCGATCGCGGTGGGGTCGAAAAGCGGTGTGCCGCCACCCCCACGGGGCAGCGGCACACCAGGCGGTCATGGGGAGGTCACTCCCACTCGATCGTCCCCGGCGGCTTCGACGTCACGTCGAGCACCACGCGGTTGACGTCGGCGACCTCGTTGGTGATGCGGGTGGAGATCTTCGCGAGCACGTCGTACGGCATGCGCGTCCAGTCCGCCGTCATCGCGTCCTCGGACGAGACCGGACGCAGGACGATCGGGTGACCGTAGGTGCGGCCGTCGCCCTGGACGCCCACGGAGCGGACGTCGGCGAGCAGGACGACCGGGCACTGCCAGATCTCGGCGTCGAGACCGGCGGCCGTCAGTTCCTCGCGGGCGATCGCGTCGGCGTCGCGCAGCAGGTCGAGGCGGTCCTTCGTGACCTCGCCGACGATACGGATGCCGAGGCCGGGGCCCGGGAACGGCTGGCGCTGGACGATCTCGGCCGGCAGACCGAGCTCCTGGCCGACCATGCGGACCTCGTCCTTGAACAGCTGGCGCAGCGGCTCGACGAGTTCGAACTCGATGTCGTCGGGCAGACCGCCGACATTGTGGTGCGACTTGATGTTCGCGGTGCCGGTGCCGCCGCCGGACTCGACGACGTCCGGGTAGAGCGTGCCCTGGACCAGGAAGGCGACCTCGGGGCCGTCCTCCTGGAGGATCTCCAGCTGGGCCTGCTCGAAGACGCGGATGAACTCGCGCCCGATGATCTTCCGCTTCTCCTCGGGGTCGGAGACACCCGCGAGCGCGTTCAGGAAGCGCTCCTCGGCGTCGACGACCTTGAGGTTGGCGCCGGTCGCGGCGACGAAGTCCTTCTCGACCTGCTCGGTCTCGCCCTTGCGCATCAGACCGTGGTCGACGTACACGCAGGTCAGCTGGTTGCCGATGGCCTTCTGCACGAGGGCCGCGGCGACCGCGGAGTCCACGCCGCCGGACAGACCGCAGATGGCGCGCTTGTCGCCGACCTGGGCGCGGATCGCGGCGATCTGCTCCTCGATGACATTGCCCGTGGTCCAGGTCGGCTTGATGCCGGCGCCCCGGTACAGGAAGTGCTCGAGCACCTGCTGGCCGTACGTGGAGTGCATGACCTCGGGGTGGTGCTGCACGCCGTACAGCTTCTTGTCGTCGTTCTCGAACGCGGCCACCGGGACCAGGTCCGTGGACGCCGTGACGGTGAAGCCCTCGGGGGCGGCGCTGCACGCGTCGCCGTGCGACATCCACACCGGCTGCTCGGCCGGGGTGCCCTCGAAGAGGGTCGAGCTGACCTTGGAGACGTGCAGGTCGGTGCGGCCGTACTCGCGCGCACCGTTGTTGTCGACGGTGCCGCCGAGGGTGGCGGCCATCAGCTGGAAGCCGTAGCACATGCCGAAGACCGGGACCCCGGCCTCGAACAGCGCGCGGTCCAGGCGCGGGGCGCCCTCCGCGTACACGGACGAGGGGCCGCCGGACAGGATGATCGCGGCCGGGTTCTTGGCGAGCATCTCGGCCACCGGCATGGTGCTCGGGACGATCTCGCTGTAGACCCGCGCCTCACGCACGCGACGGGCGATGAGCTGGGCGTACTGCGCACCGAAGTCGACTACGAGAACCGTGTCGGGGGCGGCGGCTGCGGGTGAACCTGGCACTGTGTGCGGCCTTCCGGCGGGAGTGGGCGAGGGCCCAGGGGGACTGACGAGCCATAGGGCTCTCTTTTGTCGATTCTAACGGGGGTACGGGGGTGACTTTTCGTCTCAGCATCCGAACGGTGTGACGCTCACCATGCGGGCCGGGAGCGGAAGCGAATTGACGGGTCCGACGGGCTTGGGTCCATACTGGGCCCGTGACCAAGCACACCCTCGCGTACTTCGCGTTTACCTATGGCAACCGGCCCACCGGCTGCCATGGTCGTGCTGCTTGATCCACTGACAAGCGACTTACCAGGCGCCCCGGGCCGACAGGCCCCGGGCGCTTCGTCGTTTCCGGGGCCGAACGGACCGGGCACCCCACACCCCGAGGAGCCCACCCCATGAGCACCGCACTCGACGCCACCGGCGCCCGTTCCACCGACGCCGCCGAGCTGATCACCGGCGCGCGCGACCGCATCGACGCGCTCGACGACCGCATCATCGGTCTGATCCAGGAACGCATGGCCGTCTCGGCCGTGATCCAGGAGTCCCGGATCGCCTCGGGCGGCCGCCGCGTGAACCTCTCGCGCGAGATGGAGGTCCTCGCGCACTACAGGGACGCGCTGGGCAAGCCGGGCACGGCGCTCGCGATGACGATGCTGGAGCTGTGCCGCGGCCGCATCTGAGCCCTCCGCCGTCACCCAGCCCTCGCTCCGCCCTCACGTCCGCACCTGCGTTCGGTCCGCGTCTCACCCGTACGGCACCGTGACCGGCCGCCGCCGCGCTTCGTTGGTCCCGTTGTCCGTGCCAGCCAGGGGCGGGCCCGTCAGAACCACGCGTGGCTCCGCCGGAGCGATGAGACGCGGGGACTGTTCACGCAGCCCGCGTCGTGGGACCTCGCTCCGGTCCGTGACCGGTCGGCAGGGGACAGCAGCCCGGTCACAGTGAAGATCGGCCGGCTCCGGGGACGCCCGGAGCCGGCCGACGGTCCCCTCCCCCGTCCTCACTCCGTCTCCCCATTTCCCGCCCTCTCCCGACGTGACGAAACGGTTGCGCAGCCGGCGCACCATCGCGCACGATGCGTAGAGGCCCGGAAACCCCACAGCAGTACCGGACTCTCGTATTGCCATTGGTCCACACCACTCGAGCGCCCCCCGAGCGCCGGGTCGCACACCGGCCCGCACAAACCAGCGGCGCACTCCCCCCTGGCGCCGCACCCCGGCCCCGACGCCGCCCTGACGTCGGAGCCGACAGCGAAGAGCCCCGCGGATCCGTTCCGCGGGGCTCTTCGCTTGGCCGGCGACTGCGCGCCGTACGCCAACTGGCGCCGGTACGCGCCTACTTGACGGCTTCCAGCTTCTTCACCTGGGCGTCCAGGAGACCCGCCGGGATCTCGGACGGCTTGCCGTTCAGGCTCATGCCGTAGAAGACGGCGACGGTCGAACCGCTGCGGACCACGTTGACGGCCATCGACATCTTCTCGCCGTCCGACTCACCGCTGATGCGGTACGCGACGGCCTCGTCGCCGGCGTCCGGAGCGGTCTCCTCCGCGACGGTGCTCTTCACACCCTCGGAGTCCGTGAAGCCCTTGCATGCCTTCGCCGCCGTACGCACGTTGCCGAGCACCTTCTCGGCGTCCGCCTGCTCGTGGGCCGCGAGTCCCACGTACGCCATGGCGCTGAACTTGACGTCCGCGCCGCCCTTGCTGGTGGTCGCCTTCGGCTTCGGGTCCGTGGTGTCGCTCAGCACATCACCGAGCGGCTGGCACTCGGCGCCGACCTTCTCCTGGTCGGGGGCGGCGTCCTCGCTGCCCTGACCGGAGAACTTGAAGCCCTTCACGTCGGAGTCCCCGATGATCGCCTTCTTCAGCTGGGCCTCGGTGAGCGCGGGCGCCGCCTGCTCCTCGCCGCCACCCTGCTGACCGGCACTGGACTTGTCCTTGGACGAGTCCCCGCCGTCGCTGCCGCTGTCACCGCTGCACGCGGCGGTGAGGCCGAGCGTGGCGACGACGGCGGCCGCGACGACGACCTGGGACAGCTTCGACTTCTTCACTTGGATCCCCACTTGTTGTGTACGAACTGGCGCGCAGTCGTCCGGTACGAACTGGCGCGCCATCAAAGCGTTTTCACCGGCCGCACCGCAAGCGCGTTCGGACAACGATCCGGGTTCGGGGCCGGACAGCAAGATCCTTTGTGATTCACCCCACATAAGAATCGCGTGAAGTCGGCACAACCATTCACAGGAACCGCAGGTCAACCATGCGTAACAACGGCCACGTGCGTGACTTGCCGACGCGGGGGCCTTCCACTTCGTGCCGCGCTAGGCGTGGTGCGCCGGACTTCTACCGAGGTCAACCAGATGAAGCTTCGCCGTTCCCTGGCAGCAGCGGCCGTGTCGGCCGTCATAGCCCCCGCTGTCCTTCTCGCCGCGCCCGCCGCGTTCGCCACGGATGAGCCCGTGTCCTCCGAGACGACTGCTTCGACGGAGCCGGGTACGGGGGAGACCTCCGCCGAGGAGACCGAGCCCACCGAGGAGGCCAAGCCGACCGAGGGCACCACCGAGGAGACCAAGCCCACCGAGGAGGCGAAGCCGACCGAGGGCACCACGGAGGAGGCCAAGCCCACCGAGGGCACCACCGAGGAAGACGGCGCGGAATCGGACGAGGAGCAGGAAGGCGACGACAACGCCGGCTCCGAGGACGAGGACGAGGACGAGGACGACACCCGGATTCCGTACTGCTTCGAACTGGACGAGGAGTTCGAGCAGGACGCCATCCAGTCCAAGGTGTCGGGCCTCCCGGGCAAGATCGTGGCCGGCAGCGGCTGGAAGAACTTCAGCCTCACCATCACGAACAAGTCGGATGCCGACCTCCGCGATGTCGCCTTCTACGTCGAGGTCGACAACTTCGAGTTCGAGGACGACACGAAGGCGCTCCGCCACTTCATCGACCTCGAGTTCCGCGACCCGGCCAGCGGCCAGTGGGTCAACATCGACGAGGCCGTCGAGCAGAGCTACTACTTCTGGGGCGTCGAGACCATGAAGTCCAAGGACTTCGTGAAGGCCGACCTGCGGGTGAGCATCGCCAAGAACGCCCCCACCGGCGACGGCTACTCCTTCGGCGCCGGCGGGTACCTCGGCAACGTCAACGGCGAGGACTGCATCGCCGAGGACTACGCGGGCTCCGACCTCTACTTCGAGGTGCTGAAGCCGGGCAGCTCCAACGAGAACCCGGGCGAGGCCAAGCCGGGCAAGGGCGACAAGGACCCGAAGCCGGGCCCCGACACGAGGCCGCAGGGTGACGTCGAGGAGATCCCGGTGAGCGGCAACCTCGCCGAGACCGGCTCCAGCTCGCAGCTCCCCGTCATCGGCCTCATCGGCGGCATCACCGTCGTCGCCGGTGCCGGTGTCGTCTTCGCCGTGAAGCGGCGTAAGGGTGCCGAGGCGTAACAGCCCGGCCCGCACAAACCGTTGAGGACCTGCGCTCGGAGGGGGGCGCAGGTCCTCAATGCGTTGCGGGGGGGGATGGCGATGGCCCCGGGTTGCTCAGGACGACTGGGAGCGGACCTTCGGCATCCCGAGGAACGGGAGCTTCAGCGCGCCGAAGGCCGACTCCGGGACCGCGGGCGCCGAGGGCGCCACGGGGGCCAGGCGCTCGTACGCCGCGCCCTGTTCGGGACGCGCGTCCGCCTCGCCCTTGTTGGGCCACAGCGACATCGCCCGCTCCGCCTGGGCGGTGATCGTCAGGGACGGGTTCACGCCCAGGTTCGCCGAGACCGCGGCGCCGTCGACGACCGAGATGCCCGGGTGGCCGTACAGCCGGTGATACGGGTCGATCACTCCCGTGTCGGACGACGCGCCGATCGGGCAGCCGCCCAGGAAGTGCGCGGTCAGCGGGGTGCCCATCAGCTCGCCGATGTTGGAGCCCGGGAAGCCGTTGATCTCCGAGGCGA
Source organism: Streptomyces sp. NPDC050418 (assembly GCF_044458745.1). Lineage (NCBI taxonomy): Bacteria > Bacillati > Actinomycetota > Actinomycetes > Kitasatosporales > Streptomycetaceae > Streptomyces > Streptomyces sp. NPDC050418. The sequence goes on along the minus strand of NZ_JBITIG010000003.1, from coordinate 258,855 downwards.
GCAGCGAGGCCGCGCGGGTGGCCGCCTCGATCTGGTTCGGGTTCGGTGCGCCGTGGCCCTGGCGTGCGGTGAGCAGGCCCTTCCCGATGCCGCGCGGTTTGCGGTACGTGGTCAGGGAGTTGTCCAGGGACTGCATCACCAGGCCGATGATGGTGCGCTCGGACCAGCGGCGGTTGGAGAGCGACCGCAGCACGAGCACCGGGTGCCTGACGCTGTTGCCGAGCCAGGCGAGCACCCTGCGCGACGAGTACGGGACCTGGAGGATCGTCATCCCGCCCATCGCGTTCGAGCCCTTGCCGTAGCGCACCGGCTCGATGTGCGTGTCGCCGTCGGGGTGGATCGACGAGGTGATCGCGACGCCCTGCGTGAAGTCCGCCCGCTTCGTGCCGTGCTGCTTGCGGTAGCGGCGGTCGGTGGTCTGGGCGCCCACCAGGGCCTCGGAGTTGGTGCGGGTGAGGTCGCCGAGCCGCTCCGACAGACGCGGCAGCAGACCCGTGTCCTTCATCCGGTGCAGCAGCGTCTGCGTGCCGTACGTGCCCGCCGCGACGACGACCTTCTCGGCGCGGAACACCCGGCCCGCACCCTTGCGCTTCTTGTCCGTGGGCAGCGTGGCGACCGCGTAACCGCCCTGCGAGTCCTCGGTGACGGAGACGACCGAGGTCATCGGGTGGATGACCGCGCCCGCCTGCTCGGCCAGGTACAGATAGTTCTCGTTGAGGGTGTTCTTCGCGCCGTGCCGGCAGCCCGTCATGCACTCGCCGCACTCGGTGCAGGCCTTGCGGGCGGGTCCGGCACCTCCGAAGTACGGGTCAGCGACCTCCGTACCAGGAGAGGCTTTTGAGGATCCCTCGGCGTCTTCCCCGTCGCCGAAGAAGACCCCGACGGGCGCCATGTGGAAGGAGTCGCCGACGCCCATCGCCTCGGCCGTCGCCTTCAGATGGACGTCCGAGGGCGTCATCGTCGGGTTGAGCCGCACGCCGAGCATGCGCTGCGCCTGGTCGTAGTACGGCTTCAGCTCCGCCTGCCAGTCCGTGATCGCCGACCACTGCGGGTCGTCGAAGAACGGCTTCGGCGGTACGTAGAGCGTGTTGGCGTAGTTGAGCGAGCCGCCGCCGACGCCGGCGCCCGCGAGCACCATCACGTTGCCGAGCAGGTGGATGCGCTGGATGCCGTAGAGCCCGAGGGCCGGGGCCCACAGGTAGTTCTTCAGGTCCCAGGAGCTGCTCGGCAGTTCATCGCGCGTGAAGCGGCGGCCCGCCTCCAGGACGCCGACCTTGTAGCCCTTCTCCGTGAGGCGCAGAGCCGACACGGAGCCGCCGAAGCCGGAGCCTATGACCAGGACGTCGTAGTCGTACTCCACCGGTTCCTGTGCGGCGCTCATCGCAGCCTCAGCGCCTTCATCGCCCGCAGGCTGCGGCTCATGAACGCCGCGTACTTCTCGTCGCTCATCCCGAACGACGGCGCCATCGGCATGATCCGCTGGTGCGCCACGGTCTGCGCCTCGGTGTACTTGAGGATGCCCTCGGAGCCGTGCCGCCGCCCGAGGCCCGAGTCCTTCATGCCGCCCATGGGCGACTGGACGGAGCCGTACGCGGGCGCGTAGCCCTCGTTGATGTTGACCGTGCCGGTCTTCAGGCGCGCGGCGACCTCGCGGCCGCGGCGGGCGTCCTTCGTCCAGACCGAGGAGTTGAGGCCGTACGGCGTGCCGTTGGCCTCGTCGATCACGGCGTCCTCGTCCGAGAAGCGGTAGACGGAGACGACCGGTCCGAAGGTCTCCTCGCCGCACACCGCCATCGGCGTCTCGACGCCGTCGAGGATGGTCGGCTCGAAGAAGTACGGGCCGATGTCGGGGCGCGCCACCCCGCCGGCCACGAGCGTCGCGCCCTTGGCGACGGCCTCGTCCACGTGCCGGGTCACGGTCTCCAGCTGACGCTCGCCGACGAGCGAGCCCATGTCGGCCCCGTACGCGAGGGAGTTGCCCAGGCGCATCGCCTTGGTGCGGGTCGCGAAACGCTCGAGGAACGCGTCGGCGATCGACTCGTGGACGTACAGCCGCTCGATGGAGATGCAGAGCTGACCCGCGGACGAGAAGCAGGCGCGGACCGCGCCCGCGGCCGCCTTGTCGAGGTCGGCGTCCTTGAGGACCAGCATCGCGTTCTTGCCGCCGAGTTCGAGCGAGACGCCGACGAGGCGTGCGGCCGCGCCCTGGGCGACCTCGCGGCCGGTGCGCGTGGAGCCCGTGAACGAGACGTAGTCGCCGTGCTTGACCAGCTCGGGTCCGACGACCGGGCCCTCGCCGAGCACGACCTGGAAGACCTCGGCCGGAAGCCCGGCCTCGATGAGCAGGTCACGGGCCCACAGGGCGGTCAGACAGGTCTCGGTGTCGGGCTTCATGACGACCGCGTTGCCCGAGACGAAGGCCGGGAGCGCGTCGCCGACGGACAGCTCCAGGGGGTAGTTCCACGGGGCGATCTGGCCGACGACACCGCGCGGGTGCCGCAGCTCCGTCACCTTGGTGAGCGTCGGCACGGCACCCGTGTGGCGCTTGGCGCGCAGATACGAGGGTGCCTTGCGGCCGTAGTGCCGGGCGGCGACCGCGACGGCCTGCACCTCCTCGTGGGCGTGCAGCCGCGCCTTGCCGGTCTCCAGCTGGATCAGGTCGAGCACCTCGGCCTGGCGCGCGAGCACCAGATCGTGGAAGCGCAGGAGTACGGCGGCGCGCTTGCGCACGGGCACCTGCGCCCACACGCGCTGCGCCTCCCGCGCGCGCTCGAACGCCGTCGCCACGTCCTCGGGCGTGGACTCGGGCAGATCGGCCAGCTTCTCGCCGGTGAACGGCGAGTGGTTGGCGGTGCGGCCGGAGCCGACGACGCCACGGGTGAGCTGGGCGACCAGCTCGGGCGTCACCACATCGGCGGCGGTGCGCGCGCCCGCGGGGGCGGGGGCGACAGGGTTGGTGCCGGTGGTGCTCTTCTCAGGGGCCTGGGCGTCCGTCATGAGCGTGAGCGTACGGCTCCGGCACGTGTTTGTGTACCCGTGGGTAACGGGGCTTCACGGGGTCCGCACACTGCGCCAGTGGCTGCTGGCAGCAAAGGGGCTGATCAGGGGGTTGTCCGGGTGGGCAACCCCCTGAAGGTCACGCTTCGGTCAGCGTAGGGACTACTTGATCGACAGGCTCTGCACCGCGTGCTCGGCGACCTGTCGGCCGCGCTCGGTGAAGTCGCTCTTCTCGCCGGGGTAGTAGACGAAGAGCTTGTACAGATCGCCGGCGCCGTTCTTGACGTACATGATCCGCACCTCGCGCGGCCCGGCGTCGTCGGGCGTCCACTTCACGACGTTCTCCGCGGAGGGCTTTCCGTCGTGCTTCGTCTCGGTGGTGTCGACCTTCGACTCGATCGAACCGTTCAGCGACGCGGTGCCCTTGCGCAGTTCCTCGGCCTCGGCGTTGGCCGCGGCGACGGCGGTGCCGGGGATCTTGCCGTACTCGTCCTCCGCCTTGCGCAGGACTTCGAGCCGCAGGGTGACCGAGCCGCTCGTGTCCCCGTACTGAAGCCAGTGCTCGTCCTTCTCGAACTCGTCCGGCTCACCGGCCGGTACGTAGTTCTGCGGCATGCCGACGCTGGCGTTGAGGCCCTTGAACGGCTGGTCCTTCCAGGGGCCGCCCTCCTCGTCGGCGCCGCCGAACGGGTTGGCGACGGCCACCCCCAGCGCGATGGCGAGAGCAACGAACGCCGCCCCCACCCCGTACGCCACCTTCTTGCCGACCCGGAACCCGCCCTCCGGACCTGAACCCGAGCCCTGGCCCGACGTCATCAGCTGCGTCGCCGCCTGCGGAGCCGGCGGCTTGACGGCCTCCTCCAGGAGGCGGCGGACCGTTGCCGCGTCCGGGCGGTGGCCGGGGTCCTTCTGCAGCAGACCGTTGATCGCGTCCGCGAGCGGGCCCGTCGCCGAGGCCGGCGCGGCGGGGGTCGCGTTGAGGACGGACTGGAGCGTCGCCGGGGTGTTGGTGCGGCGGAACGGCGAGACGCCCTCCGTCGCCGCGTACAGGACGACGCCGAGCGACCACAGGTCGGAGGCGGGACCGGGGCGCTGCCCCAGGACCCGCTCGGGTGCGATGAACTCGGGCGAGCCGACGAAGCCGCCCGTGTCCGTCAGATTGGTCTCACCCTCGATCTGGGCGATCCCGAAGTCGGTGAGCACGACACGGTCGTACTGCCCGAGCATCACGTTGTCCGGCTTCACGTCGCGGTGCAGGATGCCCGCCTTGTGCGCGGCCTCCAGTGCGCCCAGCATCTCCAGACCGACCCGCGCCGCCTCGCGCGCGCCGAGCGTGCCCTCCTGGAGCGCGGCGCCGAGCGAGCGGCCCTTCACGAACTCCATGACGATCCACGGCTGGCCGTCCTCGACCGCCACGTCGTGCACGTTGACGACCGCGGGGTGGTCGAGCCGGGCCGCCGCGCGCGCCTCGCGGCGCATGCGCTCGAAGGCGGTGGCGCGCTCGCGCTCCGGCAGGTGGTCCGGGACGCGCGGCTCCTTGACCGCGACCTCGCGGTCCACGGTCTCGTCCTTCGCGCGCCACACGGTGCCCATGCCGCCGTGCCCCAGCTTGGAGAGCAGCCGGTAGCGCCCGGCGACGAGCCGGCCCGCTCCCGGGTCGGGCTCGGAGACGACCTGCGTCGGCATCGCGGCACCGGCGCCAGGACCGGGCGGCGGCTGCGGGGCGCCGGGCGCGGCGGGGCGGCCGGAGTGCACCTGCGTCGGGGCGTTCTCCTGGGCATACGGATTCGGCGTGCCGGGCCCGGGCGGTGTGCCGTAAGGATTGTGCTGCCCGTGCTGCCCATGCTGTCCGTGCTGCCCGCCCGGACCGTTCTGACCGCCCGGCCCCTGCGCATAGGGGCCCTGCCCGTGCGACTGCTCCGGCGGACGCAGCCCGAAGCTCGTCGGTTCACTGGGCGGGAAGGGCGTTCCCCCGTCGTTACTCATGGCTCATCCCTATCGCGTACGACGCCCCGGATTCCACCCCGGTCACCGACCCGTGACGAGACGTGCGCGTTTTCACGGCACCGGTGTCGGCGTATGCCGCTTATCTATGGTCAAATACGGCGCTTTCGAGCCACCTGGAGGCCCCCGACGCAGGCGGCCCCACGACGCGATGGCCCCTACGGCTCCGTCGACTCCGAGGGCCGCCAGCTCCGCAGCACCTGGTCGAACTGCTCCCGGGTCTTCTCCCAGTCCCCGGCCGGCCCGGACATGTAGATCGCGTACTCGGTGCCGTCCGCGGTCGTATAGAGCTGGTCGATGGCGCGCCGCTTCCCCTTCGTCACGCCCTTCGTCTCGGTCCAGGTGAACTCCCAGACCGCGCCCTCCCGGTCGCGGAAGAAGTTCGAGCGCAGTTTCACCCGGTCGTACGTGGGGAGGCGGCCCATGCCCTGCTTCTCCATGTCGACCACGTGCTGGTACGCGTTCTCGAAGTCGGGCTCCTCGTCGATCGCGATCCGCAGCAGATGGCGGCCGTCATCGGGCGTGTAGTCGATCTGGTCGCCCTCGGTCTGCCGCTTCCAGCCCGGCGGTACGAGGATGCTGAACCCCGCCGCGTCCTTGACCCGCTTCCAGCCCTTCGGTGTCGTGCCGACCGTCTGCCCCGTGTCGGTGTCCCGGCGCTCCACGTACGTGAGGACGCCGTACGCGGCGGCCGCACCGACCAGCGCGGCGGCGAGCGTCAGACCGATGACGGCACGGAACCGGCGCCGCCGCGGGGGCGCGGGCGCGTGGTGCCCGGGCGCGTGGTGCCCGGGCGCCTGGACCGCGTCGAGTTCGTCGGCCGCCACCCGGCGCGTCGGCACATACGCCTGCGCGGACTGCGGGGAACGCCCCTCGCTCACCTCCGCGAGCATCTGCCCGACGTCCTCCACGGAGGGCCGCAGCTGCGGGTCCTTGCGCAGCAGCGCGGTGATCACGGGCCCGAGCGGACCCGCGTACGGGCTGTCCCGCGGCTCCTCCTCGACGACGGCCTGCATCGTCGACAGCGGCGAGGTGCGGCGGAACGGCGACTCGCCGTCGACCGCCGCGTAGAGCGTCGCGCCGAGCGCCCACAGGTCCGAGGCCGGTCCGGGGGCGTCGCCCCGGACGCGCTCGGGCGCCAAGTAGTCGAGGGAGCCGACCAGTTCACCGGTCCGCGTGATGGTCGCGTCGCCCTCTATCGCGGCGATCCCGAAGTCGGTGATGAGGACCCGGCCGTCGCGCGCGAGCAGGACGTTGGCCGGTTTGACGTCGCGGTGCAGCACCCCGGCCCGGTGCGCGGCGGACAGCGCGCGCAGCACCCAGAGCCCGATCCGGGCGGCCTCGGCGGGCGCGACCCGGCGTTCCTCGCGGATCGCGTCGGCCAGCGAACGCCCTTCGACGAGCTCCATGACGATCCACGGCCGCTCGTCGTGCTCGAAGACGTCATGCACGGTGACCACGGCCGAGTGGTTGATGCGGGCCGCCGCGCGCGCCTCCTTCTGGGTGCGCGCGAGCAGCACCGCGCGCTCGCTCTCGCTCGCATAGCGGGCGGCCGTCAACTCCTTGACGGCGACCACCCGGTGCAGCACCTCGTCGTGCGCGCGCCACACCTTGCCCATGCCGCCGTGGCCGAGACTGCCCTCGATCCGGTAGCGGCCCATGAGCAGCCGGCCGTGCTCCGGCGCCCTGCCCTCGATCTGGTCCACGTTCCCCCGCCTGTCCTTCGAAAGGCCAGGGTAGGGACCCCGCGCCGCGGTGCGGAACCGGGGAGACCTTCCTGTGACGGCGTGTTGGGGCGCTAGGGACGGTCTTCGGCTACTTCGTCCTCTCGTATGTGTTCACCGCCTGCTCGAAGAGGCGCGTCACCTCGTCCCGTTCGGACTCCGGGCCCTTCACCAGGACCACGTGGTACTTGCCGTCGAGCAGGATCGCCGCATTGCGCACGTACACCTTCCTGCTGCCCTCGTCCCAGGTGAACTGCCCCTCGGCCCGCACCTGGCTGCCGACCGTGACCTGGCGCAGACCGGAGGACGTGGCCCAGGTCGAGTCGCGGAACGGCTGCAGTTCGCGCTCGTCCTCGCGCTGGTACGCGAGCGGGTCGTCGCCGTAGTCCTTCGCGGAGTCGCGGCCGGGGACGACCGTGAGGGAGAAGTCGCCCTTGCCGTAGACCACTTGGCCGCGCCCGTTGGCGGGCTCGCGGTCCCAGCCCGAGGCGACGGCGAGCTGGAAGCCTTCGAGGTCCTTGCGCAGGACGAAGCCCTTCGGCAGTCCGGCGGGCGTCTGGCGGGGCGGCTCGGACTTGGCGGGCTTCTTCCCGTCGCCCGCCTTGCCGTCGTCCTTCTTGCCGTCGTCCTCCTTGCCGTCCCCGTCCGGGCTCGCGCTGCCCGGCGTCTGCGGCGCCGAACTCGCCGAACCGGCCGGGTCCTTGTGGTCCCCCGCCCCCTTGTCCGTCGTGTCGCCTTCGCCCGCCTTGGGCATGAAGAGCATCGCGTACGCCACCGCTCCGATGACCCCGAGCAGGATCAGCACGAGCAGCAGCCGGCCGAGCCGCTTCGGACCCCCGCCACCCTGCGGACGGCGGCTCATCTGCCGCATCTGGCGCTGCTGCTGACGCTCCCACTTCTCCGCCGAGGCCGACATCCGCTCCCGCGCGGGCCGCTCCGGCCGCTCGGTCGCGCGCAGTTGCGCGGTCCGGTCCGCGACGGCGCGCCCGCGGCGCGGCTCCGGGGCGGCCTGTTCAGGGGCGCGGCGGCGCTTGGGCGCGCGGCCCTTCTTGTGCTTGTGCCGCCCGTGCTCCGGCGGCCCGCTCTCGCCGCGGCCCGCGCGCTCACCGCGACGCTTGCGGACGAGCTCACCCCGGCGCCGTACGACGGGCAGCCGCGAGCGGTCGTACGCGGGCGCGGGCACGACATGCGCACCGGCCTCGGGCTCGGGCGCCGAGCGGACCAGGGAGCGCAGCCAGCCGCGCAGCTCCTCGAAGTCCGGGCGCTCGGTCGGGTCCTGGCGCAGCAGCGACTCGACGACCGGACGCAGCGGGCCGCACTCCTCGGCGAAGGCGGGCGGCTCGGCGCAGACCAGCTGGACGAGTTCGTACGGGTTGTCCTCCGGGTAGGGCGCGTGGCCCTGCACCGCGCGGAAGAGCAGCGCGCCGAGCGCCCACAGGTCGGTGGCGGGTCCGACGGGCGCGGCCAGCTGCCAGTTCTCGTGCACGGGCCCGGCCTGCTCGGGCGCCCACCGCTCGGTCACGGCCCCGACGACCGCCATCCGCGCCTGCCGCGCCCGCTCCAGCTCCAGCGGCGTCGCGGGCTCCCGCCCGCTTCCGCTCGCCACACCGGCCAACTCGTCCCAGCGGGAAGGCTTTTCGGCGGCGGGGTCGAGCGGGGGCGGTGCCTGCTGGTGGGTGGTGAGGTCCTGGGCGACCGGCTCGCGGGCAGCCAGGACCCGGGAGTTCAGGTCCCCGGCTTCCTGTTCGTGAGCAGGCCGCCCCAGGGCGATCTGGTCGCGGTACTGCGGGAGTCCGTCGGCGTCCGTCCGGGGGTACGCGGCTTCGGAGCCGTCCGGGTCGGGGCGGCCAGTGCCGGAACCGTCCACGTCAGGGCGGCCCGCCCCGGCAGACTCTTCGGCTCCTCCGGCCGTCTGCCCGGGGATCCGCCGCCCGGCCCCATGCCAGCCGACACCGGCACCCGCACCGGAACCGGCACCCAGGCCCGCACCGGCACCCGCACCCACAGGGCCACCCGCACCCGCCGCCGAACCCGTCTGCCCACCGGCCCCCGCCGACAGATGCCGGACCTCCGGCGCCCGCGCCGCGGGCCTCCCCGCCACGCCGTACGGGTCAGCTATCCGGCCGGGCGGGGTCCGCGGGCCCTCGTCCTGCGGTCTGCCCTGCAGCGCCTCTCCGGCACCCCCGTCCCGTACTCCGTCCCGCATGCCGTCCCGCCCGCCCGCGGCCTCGCCCGGGGGCAGCGCGCGGGCCGCGGCGGCGGAGCGGACACCCGCGCGGTACGCCGCGATCGCACCGGCCCGCGCGGCCCGGACATCACCGGCGGGCAAGGCGCGCCCCGGCTGCCCGGTGTACCCCGACTGCCCGGTGTAACCCGGCCGCTCGGCGCGCTCGGGAAGGGCCGGACCCGGCCTCGCCGCACCCGGATTCGTCTCCAGCGCGTTGCCCCCACCGCCCCGGGGCGCAGGCAACGCGGAGCGCCCCTGCGACGTCGACTGTGACTTCGCGGGACCCTCCGGAGCAGGCGCCGCAGGCCCCTCCGGCACCGTCCCCGCAGCGGTCCCGCCCGCGGCCCGTCCGTCGAACCCACCGCCCGCGTCCGGCACCGGGTCGTACCCGCACAGGGCCTCCTCGGCGGCGCCCGCCGCGAGACCCGTGAGCATGACGCGCCCGTCGTCGCAGACGAGCACGGTGCGCACGGTGATGTTCCGGTGCACCCAGCCGTGCGCGTGCAGCGCGCGCAGCGCGGTGAGCACGTCGGAGGCCACCTCCGCCGCGCGGTACGGCGACAGCGGCCGCTCGGCGAGCAGCGCGGCCAGCGGCCGGGCCGCCACGACCTCGCTGACGATCCACAGCGAGCCGCCCTCGGCGAACACGTCGAAGACCTGGTCGAGCCGGGGGTGGTCGGGGATCCGCGCCGCCGCCTCGGCCGCCTCGATCGCCCGCCGCACGGCAGGGTCGCTGGGGGCCCTGGTGGTACGGGCGTTGCGTGCCGTGCGGGATGCGGTGCGGGACGTGCGGGCGCCGCCCCGCGGCTCACCGCGCCGGGCCCCGGCCTCGTCGGGCTCGACGACCTCCGCCTCGACGACCTCCGGCAACGGCACCTGCCGCACCAGGACTTCCTGCCCGCTGTACGTGTCGAAGGCGCGGGTCTCCGCGAACTCGTACGCATCCGACGGCGGCAACGGCAGGCGGTAGCGGTCGGCGAGCACCCGCCCCGCGTAGTCGTCCACGTCGCCTCCCCGTCAGCGCGCGCACCCGTATCCCTGTGCCGCACACCGTACGAACCCATCAACTCCGGTCGAAAACCGGCACATTGCGGCTGCGTACGGTCCGCGAGCTCTCACGATACGTGGCCACGACGGCGTACGCGGCAGGTCTCACCAACCCGTACGGACTATGCCCGGCACCGGCCCGCGCATCCCCCGACAGGTCAACTCGGCTTGACACACGGCACACCCGCCCCTGCAATGACCTCCGCCACCGAGAACTACGCCCTGACCAAGCGCAATTCACCATGGAGACAGACAACTTGACGACACGACGCTTCACGACCATCGCCGGTGCCACGGGGGCCGCGATTGCCCTGACCATGCTGCTCAGCGCACCCGCGCACGCCTACGCGGGGAACTTCGGCTGCTCCACCACCGGCGCGCTCGGCAAGCTGACAGCCCATTACAGGGGTCCGATCGGAAACCCGAGCCCCAACCCGATGCACCTCGTCATCTCGCTCAAGGACACCAAGGCCGACGACCATCACGCCCGGATCCGATACCTCTCGCAGGACCGTGACGGCGTCGTCAAGAAGTGGAAGTGGCGGGCCAACACCGGCGGCAACGGCAACCTCGAAGTCTGGGAGACGACCGCCTCGTACACGAACAACTACTTCACCGAGTCCGGCGTGGAGGTGGCCAGGTTCGAGGGCGACAGGCTCATGAACTCCTGCACGGACTGGACCGCCGCCTGACGAGGAAAGGGGCGGCCGGAGGCCCTCCGGTCGCCCCGGGCTCTCAATCCCTGGGTTTGAAACTGTCGAACGCGACCTCGCGCAGCTCCGAGCACTCCTGCGCGTCCCAGTCCTTCTCGTTGCACGTGATCATGATCGCGTAACCGTGCGAACCGTCCACCACGAAGCCCCGGTTGAGTATCCGCACCGGAACACCGCTCTGGGTCCTGGTGAACTCCCAGTCGGCGACCGTGCGGTAGTCGCGCCAGTCGACGTCCTTGAGCCCGATCCGCTGGTAGTCCGAGTAGTTCCCCTTGACCGAACGCTCCAGATCGTCCCAGGCTCTCAGGGCGCTGGCGCCGGGTGAGTTCGTGAAGTCCACCTGCACCCGCGGGTACTTGCCGTTCCCCGGCGCGTAGATCGCACCGGCGCCGCCCGCCGATTCGCCGATCTGCCTCCAGCCGTCCGGCAGCGCGATGGAGAAGTGGAACTTGCCGTTCGTCACCTCGGTGTAGCCCGCGGGCGTCCGCCCCGGTTCGGCACCCGCACCGTTGCCACCGTCACCGGACCCCGAAGCGCCCTCCGAGCCCTTGCCCTTGTCGCCGTCGTCGCTCTCGTCCTTGTCGCCCTTACCGCCCTCGCCCTCTTCGGGCGTGTCCTTGCCGGCACCGCCCTCGGCCCCCGCGCTCGCGGAGGTCTCGGTGCGCCCGCCGCCCTTCTCGTCCCCACCGCTGAGCGCGAAGCCGATCACGGTGCCGAGCACGGCGAGCGCCACACCCACGGCGACGATCAGCTGCGTACGCTTCGAGACCACGTCACCGAGCGAGGCCTTGCGGGCGGCCGGAGCGCCACCGGACGGGCTGCCCGCGGCGGGCGGGTTCCCCGCGGCGGACGCGGTGCCGGAGGCCGGGGCGCCGGCGCCTTCCGCAAGCCGGGCGTTCGTCGCGATCGCCGCGGCGCCGCCGGTCCCGGCCGCCGGACGCTTCGAGGGCTTCGGCGGCTCCGGGTCGCCCGGCAGCGGCACCACCTTGGTCTGTTCGGAGGCCGGCTGCTCCGGCTTCTCGTCCACCAGCTCCGGCGCGTTGATCACATCGAGCAGCAGCCCGCGCGCACCCGCGTCGTCGAGCCGCTTCTCCGGGTCCTTCTCCAGGAGCCCGTACAGCACCTTGTCCAGGTTCCCCGCGTGCTCCGGGGTCTCCAGCGGTTCGGTCATCACCGCGGTGAGCGTCGCGATGGCCGAGCCCTTGTCGTACGGAGGGGTGCCCTCGACGGCCGCGTACAGCAGTCCGCCGAGCGACCAGAGATCGGCCGCGGGACCGGGCTTGTGCCCGCGGGCGCGCTCGGGCGAGATGTAGGAGGGCGCGCCGACGAGCATGCCGGTCGAGGTGATGGACGGGTCGCCCTCGACCTGGGCGATCCCGAAGTCGGTGAGCACCACACGGCCGTCATCCGAGATCAGCACATTGGACGGCTTCACATCGCGGTGCAGGATCCCCTGCTTGTGCGCGCTGCGCAGTACGTCGAGCACGGCGAGACCGACCTCGGCCGCGCGCCGCGACGAGAGCCGGCCGTCCTCGCGGATGACCTCGGCGAGGGACTTGCCCTCGATCAGCTCCATGACGATCCAGGGCCGGTCGTCCTCGTCGACCACGTCGAAGACGGTGACGGCGCCATGGTCACGGATCCGCGCGATGGCCTTGGCCTCGCGCAGGGTCCGGGTGATGAGCCGGCGCTTCTCGTCCTCGTCGATGGCGGACGGGAAGCGCAGTTCCTTGACCGCGACGGTCCGCCCGAGCGTCTCGTCGGTCGCGCGCCAGACGGTGCCCATGCCGCCCCGGCCGAGCACGTCGCCGAGCCGGTAGCGCCCGGCGATCAGCCGTGTCGCCTGGTCGCGGCGGGATTCCTCGCGGGGTTCCTGGTCCTGGCGGGGCTTCTCGTCCGCACGAGTTTCCTCGTCCCGACGGGCCTGCTCCGGCCGCTCAGCCTCCGACATGCGTCCCCTCTGCAATCAACCCGCCCTGGCAGAGCGTCCATTGTCTCTCATGCCGCAGGCCGCGGAAGTCCCGGGTCCGGCCCCACCGACTGCGACGCGGCCCCACCCGTCGGCGGTTCCCCCGTACGGCCCGTCCGTCCCTTCCGCCCCGCTCGGCGCGTGGCCGCGGAACGCCCGGAACCTGGGCATACGAGGGGCGGGCGGCCCGGCCGGACCACCCGCCCCGTACCGCACGACAGCGTGTCTACCGCGGCACGATGTCCGGCGCACCCAGCCGCGCCGCGTCCGCCGTCTGGTCGTCCGGCTGCAGCTGCGACTCGCGCTCGGCCTCGACCCGCTTCTCGTAGTGCTCGACCTCGCGCTCGATCTGGTCCTTGTCCCAGCCGAGCACCTTGGCCATCAGCTCGGCGCTCTCACGCGCACAGCGCGTGCCGCGGTCGAAGGTCTCGATGGAGATGCGGGTACGCCGCGTCAGGACGTCGTCGAGATGCCGCGCGCCCTCGTGCGAGGCCGCGTACACCACCTCGGCGCGCAGATAGTCGTCCGCGCCCGTCAGCGGATCGGCGAGCGAGGGATCGGCCGCGATGAGTTCGAGCAGTTCCTCGGTGAGCGCCCCGTACCGGTTCAACAGGTGCTCCACGCGCACCACATGGAGCCCGGTCCGCTGCGCGATCCGGGCCCGCGCATTCCACAGGGCCCGGTAGCCCTCGGCGCCGATCAGCGGCACGTCCTCGGTGACGCACTCCGCGACCCGCTGGTCGAGCGCGTGCACCGCCTCGTCCACGGCGTCCTTCGCCATCACGCGGTACGTCGTGTACTTGCCGCCCGCGACCACCACGAGCCCGGGCACCGGATGCGCCACGGTGTGCTCGCGCGACAGCTTGCTCGTCGCGTCCGACTCCCCGGCGAGCAGCGGCCGCAGGCCCGCGTACACGCCCTGCACGTCGTCGCGCGTGAGCGGGGTGCCGAGCACCGAGTTCACATGCTCCAGGAGGTAGTCGATGTCCGCGCTGGACGCCGCCGGGTGCGCCTTGTCGAGGTCCCAGTCGGTGTCGGTGGTGCCGACGATCCAGTGCCGGCCCCACGGGATCACGAAGAGCACGCTCTTCTCCGTGCGCAGGATCAGCCCGGTCGTCGAGTTGATCCGGTCCTTGGGCACGACCAGGTGGATGCCCTTGGAGGCCCGTACGTGGAACTGCCCTCGCTCACCGACCATGGCCTGGGTGTCATCGGTCCACACCCCGGTGGCATTGACGATCTGCCGCGCGCGGATCTCGTACTCGCCGCCGCTCTCGACGTCCTGCACCCGCGCCCCGACAACCCGCTCCCCCTCCCGCAGGAACCCGGTCACACGGGCCCGGTTGGCGGCCTTCGCGCCGTACGAGGCGGCGGTGCGGACCAGGGTGGCGACATAGCGGGCGTCGTCCATCTGCGCGTCGTAGTACTGCAGCGCGCCCACGAGCGCGTCCCGCTTCAGGCAGGGCGCGACCCGCAGCGCGTGGCGCCGGGACAGGTGGCGGTGCATCGGCAGTCCGCGCCCGTGCCCGCGCGCCATCGACATCGCGTCGTAGAGCGCGACGCCCGACCCCGCGTACAGCCGCTCCCAGCCCTTGCCCTGCAGCGGGTAGAGGAACGGCACGGGCTTCACCAGATGCGGCGCGAGCCGTTCGAGCAGCAGCCCGCGCTCCTTCAGCGCTTCGCGTACGAGCGCGAAGTCCAGCATCTCCAGATAGCGCAGACCGCCGTGGATCAGCTTGCTGGAGCGGCTCGACGTGCCCGAGGCCCAGTCGCGCGCCTCCACGATCCCCGTCGAGAGTCCGCGGGTGACGGCGTCGAGCGCCGTCCCCGCGCCGACCACGCCGGCGCCCACCACCAGTACGTCCAGTTCCCGCTCGGCCATCGCCGCGAGGGCCTCGGCCCGCTCGGCCGGTCCCAGTGTCGCTGTCCTCACTGCTGCCTCCCGTCGCCCCCGTGTGGTCGGGCTCACACCGTCGATTCTGTCCGCACTCCCAGGGTTCAGCCACCACCCGTGACCGCGACTTTGCGGAGCGCGGTGCCGCCAGGCCCTCTCACCTGCCGACACTCCGAAACCACGGCCCGCTAATCCGTCGTATCGGTCATATTTACCCCTAACCTGACAACGCGTTCAGCCGTCAGGGTCTGCCGGCTTGCGCCTGCCGCCCGCTCCGGTTACTGGGAAGGTGTTCGCCATGCCCGCGGATCTCGCCGTCGTAGGACTCGGCCATCTCGGTCTCCCCCTCGCCCAGGCCGCCGTCTCGGCGGGCATCGAAACCCTCGCCTTCGACCCACGCCACACCGCCGCCCTGGCCGCCGGCCGGCTGCCTGCCGACGAAGGCGCGCTCACCACCGCCGACCTGCGCCGGATGCTCGCGGCCGGCTTCCGCCCGACCGGCAACCCCGCCGAGCTCGGCCGCGTCCGCACCGCCGTCATCTGCGCCCCGACCCCGCTCGGCGCCGACCGCAGCCCCGACCTCGCCCAGGTCGCCGAGGCGGCCCGCGCGCTCGCGCCGCGGCTGCGCCCGCACACCACCGTCATCCTCGAATCCCCCGCCTACCCGGGCACCACCGAGGGATTCCTGCGCCCGCTCCTGGAGGAGGGCTCCGGCCTCACCGCGGGCCGCGACTTCCACCTCGCCCACTCCCCCGGCCGCTTCGACCCCGGCAGCCGCACCCACGCATACGGCAGCACCCCCAAGGTCATCGGTGGTCTGACCCCCGCCTGCACGGAGTCCGCGGCCGCCTTCTACAGCCGCCTCACGGACAAGGTCGTACGGGCCCGCGGCCCCCGCGAGGCCGAGGCGACGCACCTCCTGGAGACCAACTTCCGGCACGTCAACATCGCGCTCGTCAACGAGATGGCCGTCCTCTGCCACGACTTGGGCGTGGACCTGTGGGACGTCATCCGCTGCGCCGAGACCAAGCCCTTCGGCTTCCAGTCCTTCCGCCCCGGCCCGGGCGTCGGCGGCCACGCGGTCGCCCTCGACCCCGCCTACCTGCCGCACACCGCCCACACCCCCGGCCACCCGCTGCGCCTGGTCGGCCTCGCGCAGGAGGTCAACCAGCGGATGCCGCAGTACGTGATCCAGCGCGCCGCCACTCTGCTCAACGAGCACGGCAAATCGGTGCGCGGCGCACGGATCCTGCTCCTCGGCGTCACGTACAAGCCGGACATCGCGGGCCAGCAGGGCGCCCCCGCCGAGGAGATCGCGCCCCGGCTGCTGCAGATGGGCGCCTCGGTCAGCTACCACGACCCGCACATCCCGCACTGGAGCGTCCTGGGCCGCCCGGTCCCACGCGCCGACTCCCTCTACGAGGCGGCCGCGGACGCCGATCTCACCCTGCTGCTCCAGCCGCACCGCACGTACGACCTCCAAGGCCTGGCCGTGAAAGCGCAGTTGCTCCTGGACACGCGTGGGGCGACGCCCGTCGGGGCCGCACACCGTCTGTGAAGCCTTTGGAACGGGCTGGGTGACTGTCACCGGGGACTGCTAGCCTGCGGCGTCATTCATCGCACTGGCGTGCGCCGCTCTCGCATGCGCGTGCGCAGTTTTCCATGGGGGGATCACCCAATGTCCCAGGCCTTTCCGCCTCAGCAGCCTCAGCAGCCCGGCGGCCCGAACCCGTACGGCCAGCCGGGTCCGTTCCCGCCGGCCCCGCCGGTCCGCAGCGGCAACGTCGGGCTCGGCATCGTCGTCGGCATCGTCGCCATGCTCGTCGGCGCCGCCGCCTACGGCGGTCTGATGCGCGCCTTCGGCAGCGAGGACGGCTCGTACACCGAGATCGGCTACATCGCCGTCGGTGTCGGTGCGCTCATAGGCTTCGCCGCCGGCAAGCTCGGCGGCAACAACCCGGTGCTGCCCATCGTCAGCGCCCTGCTCGGCGCCGTCGGCGTCTTCCTCGGCCAGCTCTTCGGCTTCTCGCTGCTCATCAGCTGGTGGTCGGGCGGCCTCATCTCCGCCACGGAGATGATGACCGAGCACTTCAGCGACCTCATGGAGGGCTGGAAGGAAGAGGCCGACGCCATGACGTACCTCTTCCTCGCCGTCGGCGCCTTCGCCGGTTTCGGCGCGGCCAAGAAGGCCGGCAACTGACGCACCTCGCGCAGTAGTTGCGCGTACGAAGGGGCCCGCACCGCCATCCGGCGGTGCGGGCCCCTTCACATGTCCGTACGGGACGAACCTCAGCGCTGGTGCTGAGCGTTCGCCACCGTGACCTCGACCCGCTGGAACTCCTTGAGCTCGCTGTACCCGGTCGTGGCCATCGAGCGGCGCAGCGCGCCGAACAGGTTCATCGAACCGTCGGGGGTGTGCGAGGGACCGGTGAGGATCTCCTCGGTCGTGCCGACCGTGCCGAGGTCGACCTTCTTGCCGCGTGGCACGTCCTCGTGGACGGCCTCCATGCCCCAGTGGTGGCCGCGGCCCGGCGCGTCGGTGGCGCGGGCGAGCGGGGAGCCCATCATCACGGCGTCCGCGCCGCAGGCGATGGCCTTGGGCAGGTCGCCGGACCAGCCCACGCCGCCGTCGGCGATGACGTGGACATAGCGGCCGCCGGACTCGTCCATGTAGTCGCGGCGCGCGGCCGCGACATCCGCGACGGCCGTGGCCATCGGGACCTGGATGCCCAGGACGTTACGGGTGGTGTGCGCGGCGCCACCGCCGAAGCCGACGAGCACGCCCGCGGCGCCGGTGCGCATCAGGTGCAGGGCGGCGGTGTACGTGGCGCAGCCGCCGACGATGACCGGGACGTCCAGCTCGTAGATGAACTGCTTCAGGTTCAGCGGCTCGGCGGCACCGGAGACGTGCTCGGCCGAGACGGTCGTACCGCGGATCACGAAGATGTCCACGCCGGCGTCCACGACGGCCTTGGAGAACTGCGCGGTGCGCTGCGGCGAGAGCGCGGCGGCGGTGACGACACCGGAGTCGCGCACCTCCTTGATGCGCTGCCCGATCAGCTCTTCCTTGATCGGCGCGTCGTAGATCTCCTGGAGGCGGCGGGTCGCGGCCTCGGGCTGCAGCTCCGCGATCTCGTCGAGCAGCGGCTGCGGGTCCTCGTAACGCGTCCACAGGCCTTCGAGGTTGAGCACCCCGAGGCCGCCGAGCTCGCCGATACGGATCGCGGTCTGCGGGGAGACCACGGAGTCCATGGGGGCCGCCAGGAACGGCAGCTCGAAGCGGTAGGCGTCGATCTGCCAGGCGATCGAGACCTCCTTCGGGTCCCGCGTACGACGGCTCGGGACGATCGCGATGTCGTCGAACGCGTACGCGCGGCGGCCGCGCTTGCCGCGCCCGATCTCGATCTCAGTCACTTTGTGAGGTGCCTTTCCCTCTGGGTCCTACGGGGTCTTGCCTGTCCTGCCCGTCCAGTATCCCTGACGCATGGGCAAGGGGCGGCCCCGGGAATCCGGGACCACCCCTGACCTGTAGGTCTGTACGGAACGTACGGCTACTTGCGGCTGTAGTTCGGTGCCTCGACCGTCATCTGGATGTCGTGCGGGTGGCTCTCCTTGAGACCCGCGGACGTGATGCGCACGAAGCGGCCCTTCGACTCCATCTCCTCGATGGTGGCGGCGCCCACATAGCCCATCGTCTGGCGCAGACCGCCGACGAGCTGGTGCAGCACGTTGGCCAGCGGGCCGCGGTAGGGCACCTGGCCCTCGATGCCCTCGGGCACGAGCTTGTCGTCGGAGGCGATGTCGGCCTGGAAGTAACGGTCCTTCGAGTACGAGCGGCCCTGGCCGCGCGACTGCATGGCACCGAGCGAACCCATACCGCGGTACGACTTGAACTGCTTGCCGTTGATGAACATCAGCTCACCCGGCGACTCCTCACAGCCCGCGAGCAGGGAGCCCAGCATCACGGTGGAGGCACCGGCGGCGAGCGCCTTGCCGATGTCGCCCGAGTACTGCAGACCGCCGTCGCCGATGACCGGGACACCGGCCGCCTGGGCCGCGAGCGCCGCTTCGTAGATGGCGGTGACCTGCGGGACACCGATACCCGCGACCACGCGGGTGGTGCAGATGGAGCCCGGTCCGACACCGACCTTGACGCCGTCGACACCGGCGTCGATGAGCGCCTGGGCGCCGTCACGCGTGGCGACGTTGCCGCCGATCACATCCACGCTCACCGCGGACTTGATCTTCGACATCCAGCTCAGGGCGTTGCTGTTGTGGCCGTGCGAGGTGTCCACGACCAGGAAGTCCACACCGGCGGCGGCCAGCGCCTGGGCGCGCTCCAGCGCCTCGGGGCTCGCGCCGACCGCAGCACCGACGAGGAGGCGGCCCTCGGCGTCCTTCGCGGCGTTCGGGTACTGCTCGGCCTTCACGAAGTCCTTGACCGTGATGAGGCCCTTGAGCACACCGGAGTCATCGACCAGCGGCAGCTTCTCGATCTTGTGGCGGCGAAGGAGCTCCATGGCGTCCACGCCGGAGATGCCGACCTTGCCGGTGACCAGCGGCATCGGCGTCATGACCTCGCGCACCTGACGGCTGCGGTCGGTCTCGAAGGCCATGTCACGGTTGGTGACGATGCCGAGCAGCTTGCCGTTGCCGTCCGTGACCGGAACACCGGAGATACGGAACTTCGCGCAGAGGGCGTCGGCCTCGGCGAGCGTCGCGTCGGGGTTCACGGTGATCGGGTCGGTCACCATGCCGGACTCGGAGCGCTTCACGAGGTCGACCTGGTTGACCTGGTCCTCGACGGACAGGTTGCGGTGCAGCACACCGACGCCGCCCTGGCGCGCCATGGCGATGGCCATCCGGGACTCGGTGACCTTGTCCATCGCGGCGGACAGCAGCGGGATGTTCACGCGGACGTTGCGCGAGATGCGGGACGAGGTGTCCACCGCGTTCGGAAGGACTTCCGACGCGCCGGGCAACAGCAGCACGTCGTCGTAGGTCAGCCCGAGTGTCGCGAATTTTCCGGGCACTCCGTCGACGTTTGCAGTCATGACACCTTCCCCAAATGGCCTTGATCGGTGCGGATGTCCATGCTAACGGCCTGGAGAGGTGTCTCATTCCACGAGCAAGATCATTGGCCTACTTTGTACGTTCACACGTACGCAACCGTGATCGTGCGCCGGCCGCCGCAGCCCTTGGGGCTACTGCTCGGCCAGCGCCCGCAGCCGGCTGAGCGCACGGTGCTGCGCGACCCGCACGGCCCCGGGAGACATCCCCAGCATCTGGCCGGTCTCCTCCGCGGTGAGACCGACGGCGATCCGCAGCAGCAGCAGCTCGCGCTGGGTCTGCGGAAGGTTGGCGAGCAGCTTCTTGGCCCACGCGGCGTCGCTGCTCAGGAGCGCGCGCTCCTCCGGGCCGAGCGAGTCGTCGGGCCGCTCGGGCATCTCGTCGCTCGGCACCGCGGTCGAACCGGGGTGGCGCATCGCGGCGCGCTGCAGATCGGCGACCTTGTGCCCGGCGATCGCGAAGACGAAGGCCTCGAAGGGCCGGCCGGTGTCCTTGTAGCGCGGCAGCGCGAGCAGCACCGCGACACAGACCTCCTGTGCGAGGTCCTCCACGAAGTGCCGTGCGTCACCCGGGAGTCGGGACAGACGCGTACGGCAGTAGCGCAGCGCGAGCGGGTGCACGTGGGCGAGCAGGTCGTGCGTGGCCTGCTTGTCGCCTTCGACGGCACGCTGAACGAGGGCACCGACAGTGGTGGTCTCGTCCTCGCGCATCGGACCATGGTGCCTTGACGCCGTCCGATCCGCGGCACCGCGTCCATAGTTGTGCACCGAAGCGTTATGAGCAGGTGCGCCGGAACTCATCTCCTGCGCCCTCCCCTCCCGCTCGACCGACTCGTCCCCGAGGAACTCCACACCTCAAGGATGCGGCATCGCCCGGGAAACAAGCCAAACCGCTCCCCGATCGGCCCCTCGCGCCCCGCCACCGGCCCGCCCGCAGGGATGCGGGCGGGACGCGTCGGAGACTGCAGGAACCTGCGTTCACCTGCGGCTCAGCGGACCAGACCCCAGCGGAAACCGAGCGCGACCGCGTGTGCGCGGTCGGAGGCACCCAGCTTCTTGAAGAGCCGTCGGGCGTGCGTCTTGACGGTGTCCTCGGAGAGAAACAGCTCACGGCCGATCTCCGCGTTGGACCGCCCGTGGCTCATGCCTTCGAGCACCTGGATCTCGCGCGCGGTGAGCGTGGGCGCGGCGCCCATCTCGGCCGAGCGCAGCCGGCGCGGCGCGAGCCGCCACGTCGGGTCGGCGAGCGCCTGTGTGACGGTCGCGCGCAGCTCGGCGCGCGAGGCGTCCTTGTGCAGATAGCCGCGGGCTCCGGCGGCGACCGCGAGCGCGACCCCGTCCAGATCCTCCGCCACGGTCAGCATGATGATCCGGGCGCCCGGGTCGGCGGAGAGCAGCCGGCGCACCGTCTCGACGCCGCCCAGACCGGGCATGCGCACGTCCATCAGAATCAGGTCCGAGCGGTCGGCGCCCCAGCGGCGGAGGACTTCCTCGCCGTTGGCCGCCGTCGTCACTCGCTCTACACCGGGCACGGTCGCGACCGCACGGCGGAGCGCTTCGCGGGCAAGCGGGGAGTCGTCGCAGACGAGGACGGAAGTCATGACTGTCGTCCTCCGCGGCTCCTGCAGCTGATGAGCGTCACCTTGAGCCTCCAGGCTGAATATGAATCGTCACCTGAGCGGTTGACACCCTCGGACACCTGCCCGAGCGCTTCCCTTTTCAACCGCCTCCGCACTCTCAACGACGGTCACTCGAAAGAGTTACGGGTCGGTCGGCCGCCTTCGGCACTCTACGTGATGGGGCGTTCACAGCACAGCAATCGCCGAGAACGGCGCACCCCCGGGCCACCTGATGTTCGCCGAAAGCTATGCCCCATTTAGCGGCTTTTCTTCCCTTTTGGTGGTGTCTGTGACTAGATTCGCAATCAGTCATATTTACATCTACTCAGACCGACACGGACTGTCACGGTCAGTAGGTGCACAGCACAGGTAACAGCACAGGTATCCGACCAAGGGGACAAGCAATGGCAGATTTCTCCCGCCTTCCGGGCCCGAACGCCGACCTGTGGGACTGGCAGCTGCTCGCCGCCTGCCGAGGGGTCGACAGCTCGCTCTTCTTCCACCCGGAAGGTGAGCGCGGGGCCGCACGGAGCGCCCGCGAGAACTCGGCCAAGGAAGTCTGCATGCGCTGCCCCGTCCGCGCGGAGTGCGCGGCCCACGCCCTCGCGGTGCGCGAGCCGTACGGCGTGTGGGGCGGCTTGACCGAGGACGAACGCGAGGAACTCATGGGCCGGGCACGCAACCGGCTCGTACCGGCGACCAGCACCCTGTCCGCCAACTGAGGAAACGTTTCACCGCACGGCGGCCCGCAAGCCCGCCGCCGTACTGGCTTTCGTCGGTCAGCCGGCCGTGGCCGCCGTGGCCGGTGACAACCGGTCCGCGGCCGCGGCCAGGTGATCGAGGGTGGCCGCCACCGTCGGCACCCGGGCGAGGTCGGGCAGCGTGAGCGCGACGATCTCGCGGCGCACGGCCGGCTCCACCATGACCGCGC
Organism: Streptomyces sp. NPDC050418; assembly: GCF_044458745.1. Taxonomy (NCBI): domain Bacteria; kingdom Bacillati; phylum Actinomycetota; class Actinomycetes; order Kitasatosporales; family Streptomycetaceae; genus Streptomyces; species Streptomyces sp. NPDC050418. The sequence continues at coordinate 236,661 of NZ_JBITIG010000003.1, read as the reverse complement.
GGGCACCCTTGGGGCGTACGGACTCGAGGGCGAGCTCCGGCAGGACCGCGACCCCCAGACCCGCGCCGACCAGGCCGATCACCGCCGGATAGTCGTCGGTCGCGAAGTCGATCCGCGGGACGAAGCCCGCGGTCTCGCAGACGTCGACCAGCTGCCTGCGGCACCGCGGACAGCCCGCGATCCAGGACTCGTCGGCGAACTCGGCGATCGGCACCGCCCCGTCCCCACCGAGCCGGTGGCCCTCGGGGACCAGACCCACGAGGCGGTCGGCGAGCAGCGGGCGGACGACAAGATCGCTCCAGTCGTCGTCGGCGTGCGCCGCGTCGTAACGGAACGCGAGCGCGACATCGCAGTCGCCTTCGCGGAGCATCTCCACCGAGCGCGGCGGCTCGGCCTCCACGAGCGAGACGCGGGTGCCCGGGTGGGCCTCGCGCAGGGCGGCGAGGGCCGAGGGAACCAGGGTCGAGCTGCCGCTGGGGAACGAGACGAGCCGGACGCGTCCGGCCCGCAGACCGGCGATCGCGGCGACCTCCTCCTCGGCCGCGGTGAGCCCGGCGAGGATGCCCGCGGCATGCCTGACCAGGGCTTCTCCCGCCTGGGTCAGACGCATCTCACGGCCCGTGCGGATCAGGAGCGGGGTGCCCGTGGACTGCTCCAGTGCCTTCATCTGCTGGCTGACCGCCGGCTGCGTACAGCCGAGTTCGCGGGCCGCGGCGGAGAAGGAGCCGGTGGCGGCGACGGCGCGGAGCACACGGAGATGACGGGCCTCGATCATGCCTCAAGCATAAGTGAGGCTTGGGGTGTGCGGAGAAATGTGCTCGACGACTTGGGGAAGGGTCTCTAGCGTGGGCGCCATGAAGCTTCTGAGTCTCAATGCCGGCCGGTCCACGCCCGTCCCGTACACCGACCATGCGAGCGGGAGGACCGGCATCGACAAGCTGCCGGTCGACGGGCCCGTGCGGGTCGCCGCACCGGGGCGGCAGGGGGTGGGCGGTCCGAGCGGGATCGCCGGGGACGCGGTGTGCGACCAGAGAGTGCACGGCGGCGACGACCAGGCGGTGTACGCCTTCGCGCGGGAGGATCTGGACGGCTGGGAACGGCAGTTGGGGCGTTCACTGCGCAACGGTGCCTTCGGCGAGAACCTGACGACCTCCGGGCTCGATGTCTCGGGCGCGCTGATCGGGGAGCGCTGGCGGATCGGCGCGGACGTCGTGCTCGAGGTGACCTCGGCGCGTATCCCGTGCAACACGTTCGCGGGCCAGACCGGTGAGAAGGGCTGGGTGAAGCGCTTCACACTGGAGGGCGCCCCCGGTGCGTATCTCAGGGTCATCGAGCCGGGCGAGATCACGGCCGGCGACCCCATCGAGATCGTGCACCGGCCGGACCACGACATCACGGTCGCGTTCCTGTTCCGGGCGGCCACCGTGGACAAGACGCAGCTCGGCCGGGTGCTCGTCGCGGGTGACGCGCTCAGCGCGCAGATGCGGGAGTCCGCCGAGAAGTACAAGGCGAAGTACGGGGGTTGAGCCCGGCTCCCCGTAAGGGGCGGGCCCGGGTCGGTTCAGGGCCTTGCCCGATGGGAGGGCGCGTCCGCCGCCGCGACCGTTGACGTATGACGAAGACGGGTGACGGGACGACGGGCGGCGGACGGCGCCGCGGCAGGCTGAGGCGCGTGCTCATCACGGGCGGGGTGGTGCTCGGCGTGGTGCTCGCCGCGCTCGGCGGCGGGCTCGCGTGGCTGTGGACGAGCGCCGATGTGAACACGGTCGGCAAGGAGCCCTTCGAGAACCGCCTGGCGATACCGCCGCTCGCGGAGTCCACCGTCGCGAAGGACGGCACGCGCGTCTTCGACCTGCGGATGCAGGCGGGCGAGACAGAGTTCGAGTCCGGGCGGAAGACGCCCACTTGGGGCTTCAACGGGAGCTATCTCGGACCGACTCTGCGCGCCGAGCGCGGCGAGAAGGTCAAGGTGCGGATCTCCAACGGCCTGGACGAGGCGTCCACCGTGCACTGGCACGGGATGCATCTGCCGGCCGCGATGGACGGCGGCCCGCACCAGATGGTCGACCCGGGGAAGACCTGGTCGCCGCGGTGGACGGTCGACCAGCCCGCCTCGACGCTCTGGTACCACCCGCACCCGCACGGGGCCACGGAGAAGCATGTGCAGCGCGGGCTCGCGGGCATGTTCCTGCTCGACGACGCCGAGGCCGGGAAGCTGCCGCTGCCCGACGACTACGGGGTCGACGACGTGCCCGTCATCGTGCAGGACGTCAAGTTCGACGGGGCGAAGTTAGACCACGGGCACGGGATGATGCAGAACACCGGCTTCCTGGGCGACCGGACGATGGTCAACGGCACCCTGAACCCGTACCAGGAGGTCGGCGACGAGCTCGTACGGCTGCGCCTCCTGAACGCCTCGACGGCCCGCGTCTACTCCTTCGGCTTCTCCGACGAGCGCGCGTTCTCGCTGATCGGCACGGACGGCGGGCTGCTCGAAGCGCCCGTGCGCAAGGAGCGGCTGCAGCTGTCGCCGGGTGAGCGCGCCGAGATCGTCGTACGCATGGAGCCGGGCGAGAAGACCGTCCTGCGCAGCCATCCGCAGGACAACTACGGGGATGCCTGGCAGAAGCGGTTCGGCGGGGGCGACGACTCCTTCGACGTCCTGGAGCTGCGGGCCGATCAGCAGCTGCGCGACTCCCCCGAACTTCCGTCACGGCTCGCCGAGTTGGAGGTGCCCGAGGGCAAGGACTCGGTGCGCGAGCGGTTCTTCGGCCTGCGGATGTCGGGGATCAACGGGCGGCCGATGGACATGGGGCGGGTCGACGAGGTCGTCACGCGCGGGGACACGGAGACGTGGACCGTGCGCAACGAGGACGGGGTGCCGCACAACTTCCATGTGCACGACGTGCAGTTCAGGGTCCTGAAGGTGGACGGCAGGGAGCCGCCGCCAGAACTGCGCGGCGCCAAGGACACGGTGTTCGTGCCGGGCGGTACGACGGTGAAGCTGGCGATGCGCTTCGACGGGCCCGCCGACCCCGACACCCCGTACATGTACCACTGCCATCTCCTCGCGCATGAAGACGGCGGGATGATGGGGCAGTTCGTGGTCGTCGAGAAGGGACAGCGGGCCGGGAAGCCCGCGGCGCACGAGGGCGGCCACAGTCATTAGCCTTACGCCATGACTACGGCTCTCATCACCGGCGCGACCGCCGGCATCGGCGCCGCCTTCGCGCGGCGCCTCGCCGCGGACGGGCACAACCTGGTCCTGGTGGCCCGGGACACCGCACGGCTCCGGGAGCAGGCGACGGAACTGCACGACCGGCATGGCATCGAGGCCGAGGTCCTGACCGCCGACCTGTCGACGGAAGGCGGCATCGAGACCGTCGAGAAGCGTCTCGCCGACGCGCGCAATCCGGTGGACCTGCTCGTGAACAACGCGGGCTTCGGCAACAAGGGCCGCTATCTCGAAGTCTCCATGGCGGACGAGCTCACCATGCTCAAGGTGCACTGCGAGGCGGTGCTCCGGCTGACGTCGGCGGCGGTGCCGGGGATGCGGGAGCGGGGGCGCGGCGGCGTGGTGAACGTGGCGTCCGTCGCGGCCTTCCTGCCGCGGGGCACGTACGGCGCCTCGAAGGCCTGGGTCGTCCAGTTCACGCAGGGCGCGGCGAAGGACCTCACGGGCTCGGGCGTCCGGCTGATGGCCCTGTGCCCCGGCTTCGTCCGCACGGAGTTCCACGAGCGGGCCGGCATGGGCACTGGCAACATCCCGTCGTGGATGTGGCTCGACGCCGACAAGGTGGTGGCCTCGGCCCTCGCCGACCTGTCCCGCGGCCGCACGGTCTCCATCCCGGACGCCCGCTACAAGACGCTGCTGGGGGCGGCGAAGCTCGTGCCTCGCGGGATGCTGGGTGGGATCACTTCGCGGACGGGGCGGAAGTACGGGCCGCAGTAGCCCACTCGACGCGAAGGCCCGGCCCCCGAAACGGGAGCCGGGCCTCGCTTACGCGCAAGCGTCAGTGGGAGTGACCGTGCCCGTGGCCGTGACCGGCCTCGGGCTCCTCCTCCGCCGGCTTCTCGACGACCAGGGTCTCGGTCGTGAGCAGCAGGGAGGCGATGGAGGCGGCGTTCTCCAGGGCGGAGCGGGTGACCTTGACCGGGTCGATGACGCCGGCCTTGACCAGGTCGCCGTACTCGCCGGTCGCGGCGTTGAAGCCCTCGCCCTTGTCGAGCTCGGCGACCTTCGAGGTGATGACGTAGCCCTCGAGGCCGGCGTTCTCGGCGATCCAGCGCAGCGGCTCGACGGCGGCGCGGCGGACGACGGAGACGCCGGTGGCCTCGTCACCCTCCTTGCCCAGGTTGCCGTCCAGGACCTTCACGGCGTGGACGAGCGCGGAGCCACCACCGGAGACGATGCCCTCCTCGACCGCGGCGCGGGTCGCGGAGATGGCGTCCTCCAGACGGTGCTTCTTCTCCTTGAGCTCCACCTCGGTGGCCGCACCGACGCGGATCACGCAGACACCGCCGGCCAGCTTCGCGAGGCGCTCCTGGAGCTTCTCGCGGTCCCAGTCGGAGTCGGTGGCGTCGATCTCGGCCTTGATCTGGGCGACACGGCCCTGGACCTCGGAGGAGTCGCCGGCACCGTCGACGATGGTGGTGTCGTCCTTGGAGATGGTGACGCGGCGGGCGGAGCCGAGCACGTCGAGACCGGCCTGGTCGAGCTTGAGGCCGACCTCTTCGGCGATGACGGTGGCGCCCGTGAGGACCGCCATGTCCTGCAGCATCGCCTTGCGGCGGTCGCCGAAGCCGGGGGCCTTGACGGCCACGGCGTTGAACGTGCCGCGGATCTTGTTCACGACCAGGGTGGAGAGGGCCTCGCCCTCGACGTCCTCGGCGATGATCAGGAGCGGACGCGAGCCGCCGGCCTGGATGACCTTCTCCAGGAGCGGGAGCATGTCCTGGATCGAGGAGATCTTGCCCTGGTTGATCAGGATGTACGGGTCGTCGAGGACGGCCTCCATACGCTCCTGGTCGGTGACGAAGTACGGGGACAGGTAGCCCTTGTCGAAGGCCATGCCCTCGGTGAAGTCGAGCTCCAGACCGAAGGTGTTGGACTCCTCGACGGTGATGACACCGTCCTTGCCGACCTTGTCCATGGCCTCGGCGATGAGCTCGCCGATCTGCTTGTCCTGGGCGGACAGCGCGGCCACGGCGGCGATGTCGGACTTCTCCTCGATCGGACGCGCGGTGGCGAGAAGGTCGTCGGAGACGGCCTTGACGGCGGCGTCGATGCCCTTCTTGAGGAGGGCCGGGGAGGCGCCGGCGGCGACGTTGCGCAGGCCCTCGCGCACGAGCGCCTGGGCGAGCACGGTGGCGGTGGTCGTACCGTCACCCGCGATGTCGTTGGTCTTGGTCGCCACCTCCTTCACCAGCTGGGCACCGAGGTTCTCGTACGGGTCCTCGACCTCGACCTCGCGGGCGATGGTCACACCGTCGTTGGTGATGGTGGGGGCGCCGAACTTCTTGTCGATGACGACGTTGCGGCCCTTGGGGCCGATCGTCACCTTGACCGTGTCGGCAAGCTTGTTGACGCCGCGCTCAAGGGCGCGACGGGCGTCCTCGTCGAACTTCAGGATCTTCGCCATGGAGCTTTTCAAGTCCTCTCAAAAATGAACCGCGCCCCTGGCCTTCCCGGCTTTTCGCTGGGGGCCAGGGGCGCGGAACGGAAGCAAGTCCGGTGAATTACTTCTCGACGATCGCGAGCACGTCGCGAGCCGAGAGGACGAGGTACTCCTCGCCGTTGTACTTCACCTCGGTGCCGCCGTACTTGCTGTACAGCACGATGTCGCCGGTCTTGACGTCGAGCGGCAGACGCTCGCCGTTCTCGAAGCGGCCCGGGCCCACGGCGAGGACGACGCCCTCCTGGGGCTTCTCCTTCGCGGTGTCCGGGATGACCAGGCCAGAGGCCGTGGTCTGCTCGGCGTCGAGCGGCTGGACCACAATGCGGTCCTCGAGCGGCTTGATGGCAACCTTGGAGCTGGCGGTCGTCACGATCCGACCTCCCCCTTCGGAGATCTCGGGGATGAACTGTCTGGGGTGGCGACCAGGTGGATCCGTCGTCGCGGGTGCCGGACCTGCCCGTCGCAGTGTTGGCACTCTCCAGTGGGGAGTGCCAGGCCCGAGACTATGACCGCGATTAGCACTCGGTCAAGCGGAGTGCCAATGCAGGGGGGCGGTTTCGCTCTGGGGTGATCCGTCGGCGGCCGGGCCGAACCCGGTAACCGGGCCGACCCCGGTAACCGGGCCGGTGGTCAGAGGTAGTCCTCCAAACGCCCCACCGTGAATCCCTGTGCCTGGATCCGGCGCAGTATCCGGGTCGTCATCTCCGTCAGCGACGCCCCGCGGAGTTCGTCGGGGCCGCGGAAGTGGGCCAGGATGATGTCGCCGGGACGGAGCTGTTCGCCTTCCGTGTAGCGCAGGTCGTCGATCTGCATCGAGGCGCGCCACAGGACCACCGCCGAGATCCCGCAGTCGGCCGCGGCCCGCAGGGTGTCCGCGTTGTACTCGCCGTACGGCGGGCGGAACAGGCGCGGGCGCTGGCCGAAGCGGTCCTTGAGCTTGGTCTGCTGGCCGCAGATCTCCCAGCGCTGGCCGTCGTAGGGCAGTCCGGGGAGGTACGGGTGGTCGAGCGTGTGGTTCTGGACCGTCGCGCCGACCGCGCGCAGCTCGCCGAAGTGGGCGTAACCGGGTCCGGCGACGCTGTCGGTGAGGAACATGGAGACGGGCAGGCGCAGTTCGCGGACCATGCGCACGAAGCGCGGATCGCGCTCGGCGCCGTCATCGAAGGTCAGGAAGACGACCTTGTCCTTCGTCGGCACGCGGTCGACGACGGGCGGAAGGCCGGGGCCTGCCGCCTTCGCCAGGTGCCGCGGCGGCGGTTTCGGTGCGGGGGCGAGTGGCTCGTCCAGGCCCCAGCGGCGGGCGGTGGCCAGGCTGACACGGCGCTCCTCGACCTTCTCGGCGGCCTTGCGGCCGAGCCTTTCGATCGGGTCGACGGACTGGGCGCAGCCGGTCAGTCCCGTGCTGGTCAGAGCGAGCGCACCGGCTGCCAGCAGTCCGGCGAGCAGCCGGTGCGCGGCCCTCACAGGTAGTCCTCCAGGCGGGCCACCGCGTATCCCTTGTCGGTGACGAGCTTCATGAACTTGCGGATCATGTCGGGCATCGAGCCCTTCCAGTCCTCCTTGCCGCGGAAGTGCGTGAGGATGATGTCGCCGGGGTGGATGTCGCGGTCCCACTCGCGGTAGTCCATCCGCTTGGCGAACACCTCGGCGTTCCACAGCGGCACGGCCTTGATCCCGCAGGACTTGGCGGCCTTGAGGGTGTCCTTGTTGTAGTTGCCGTACGGCGGCCGGAAGAGCTCGGGCCGCTTCCCGTACCGCTTCTCGATCACGTCCTGCATGCCGCAGATCTCGCGCTTCTGCTGCGCGTACGTGAGACCCGGCAGGTAGCGGTGGTTGAGCGTGTGGTTGTTCAGGACGACGCCGCGGTCCTGCATCTTCTTGAAGTAGCCGTAGTCCTCCTTGACCAGGTAGTCACTGAGGAAGGCCGTGTACGGGATCTTGAGCTCGCTCATCATCCTGAGGAACTGCGGATCCTTCTCGGCCCCGTCGTCGATCGTCAGGAAGACGACCTTGTCCTTGGTCGGGATCGTGGTGAAGACCTGCGGCAGGTTCTTCTGGCCCGAGACCTCGAAGCCCTTGCGGGTGGTGGGCTTCGTCTTCTTCGCGGGCGGTTCGGGCGCGCTGAGCGGCATCTTTGCGAGGCGCCAGCGCTTGACGGCCTTGACCTTGGCGGCGTGCGCGGCGGCCCGCTGCTTGGCGAGGTCCGCGGCCTGCTGACCGGGTGCGGGCTGTACGGGCTTGCCGGAGCCGCCGGTGGAGCAGGCGGTCGCGACGACGGCGGTGGCGGCCATGAGGGCCACCCCGGACAGGACGAGTCGCACCCGCTTTTTGTCGTTTTGTCGTACTAGTTGCATGGAGCCGGATCCTGTCAGCGCGGGACCGCCCACCCCGGGCGACAGCGCCGCCGCGGCCCGCACGATCCTCCGAGTGGCCGACACATCGGGGCCGTGGCCGACAATGGCCCGGTGAACGACCTCGCCACGTTTCGCGCCCTGCTCACCGACGAGGGCCGCGCCCTGCTCGACGCACTGCGCGACCACGACTCCGCCGACGAGCTCGCCCTCGCCACCCGCCTGCGCCGCGACCACGCGCCCGAGCTGGTCTCCGCCGCGCTCGGGCAGGCCCGGTTCCGTCAGCGCGCGGCGGCCAAGTTCGGGGCGGACGCGGCGCTGATGTACTTCACGCCCAACGGGGTGGAGCAGGCGACCAGGACGACCGTGGCGGCGTACCGCGCCCGGCGGTTCAAGGCGCTCGGCGTGCGCTCGCTCGCCGACCTGTGCTGCGGCATCGGCGGCGACGCGCTCGCGCTCGCCCGCGAGGGCATCGCGGTGCTCGCCGTCGACCGCGACCCGCTGACCTGCGAGGTCGCGCGCGCGAACGCGCAGGCGCTGGGGCTCGCGGAGCTGATCGAGGTACGCGAGGCGGATGTCAGTGAGATCGACACGTCCTCGTACGACGCCGTGTTCGTCGATCCCGCACGGCGCGGCGGACGCGGCCGGATCTTCGACCCCGAGGCGTACTCACCGCCCCTGTCGTGGGCCGTGGAGGCCGCCCGCAAGGCGCCGCTCGCCGCGCTGAAGATCGCGCCGGGGGTGCCGCACGAGGCCGTTCCCGACGACGCGTACGCGGAGTGGATCTCGGACTCGGGGGACGTGAAGGAGGCCGTGCTGTGGTTCGGGACGCGGCCCGGGACCTTCGGCGCGACACTGCTGCCGGCCGGGGCGTCCATGCACTCCGCCCGCGCCACGATGCTGCCGGACCCGGAACCCCGGCCGGTGGGGCGCTTCCTGTACGAGCCGGACGGCGCCGTGATCCGCGCGCACCTCGTCGCCGAGGTGGCCAAGGAGGTGGGCGGCGGTCTGATCGACCCGATGATCGCCTACGTCACGTCCGACGCGCTGCACGCGACGCCGTACGCCACTGCGTACGAGATCACCGACCGGCTCCCGTTCAACGTGAAGAAGCTGAAGGCGCTGCTGCGCGAGCGCGAGGTCGGGATCCTGACCGTCAAGAAGCGCGGCTCCGGTGTCGAGCCGGAGGAGCTGCGCAGGAAGATGAAGCTGCAGGGCCGCAACTCCGCCACCGTGTTCCTCACGAAGGTGGCGGGGGCGCCGACGATGCTCGTCGGCCACCCCGCCGCGCACTCCGCTCAGCCCTCGGCCTAACCCTCGACGATCTCGCGCAGCTCGCAGGTGATCGTCCACTGCTCCTCGTGGATCTTGAGGAAGCGCTTGGTCCACTCCAGGGCCTCGGCCTCGTCCTTGGTCTGGAAGACCGCGTACCCGCCGATGACCTCCTTGGTCTCGGTGAACGGGCCGTCGGTGACGGACAGTTCACCGCCGCTGTAGAGCACGCGCTTGCCCTCGGAGGTCGGGTGCAGACCGGAGGTGTCCAGGAGGACGCCCGCCTTGGTCATCTCCTCCATGAGCTTGCCCATGCGCTCCATGAGCTCGTCGCTCGGACCGCCGGGGTTGTTGTTCTCGTCGATACGGATCAGCGACATGTAGCGCGGCATGGTGACTCCTCGGTTTCCGTGGCGGGGGCTGTTCTCCCCGCCTCACACCCTTGTGTCGAACGGGGACGACGCGGATCGACACGTACGGAGAAAAAACTTCAGGAACGTTCGTACAGGTTGTCCTTCGCCACCTCGTGCACGTGATCGTGGTCGTGCGTGTGCGTGTGGGCGTGCGCACGCCCCGGCACATGCGGGTCCGTGACCGGCAGGGAGGAGTCCGCGGACAGGTCCCAGTCCGAGGCGGCCCGGTTGCGGGCCACCATCTCGGCGCCGAGGGCCGCGACCATCGCCCCGTTGTCCGTGCACAGCTTGGGGCGCGGCACGCGCAGCTGGATGCCGGCCTTCTCGCAGCGCTCCTGGGCCAGGGCGCGCAGCCGGGAGTTGGCGGCCACGCCGCCGCCGATCATCAGGTGCTCGACGCCCTCGTCCTTGCAGGCCCGTACGGCCTTGCGGGTCAGGACGTCGACGACGGCCTCCTGGAACGACGCCGACACATCGCGCACGGGCACGTCCTCGCCCGCATTGCGCTTGGCCTCGATCCAGCGCGCGACGGCCGTCTTGAGGCCGGAGAAGGAGAAGTCGTACGCGGGGTCGCGCGGACCGGTCAGGCCGCGCGGGAACGAGATCGCGTTCGGGTCGCCCTCCTTCGCGTACCGGTCGATGACCGGGCCGCCGGGGAAGCCGAGGTTGAGCACGCGGGCGATCTTGTCGAAGGCCTCGCCGGCCGCGTCGTCGATGGTCGCGCCCAGCGGCCGTACGTCCGAGGTGATGTCGGACGACAGGAGCAGCGAGGAGTGGCCGCCGGACACCAGGAGCGCCATCGTCGGCTCGGGCAGCGGCCCGTGCTCCAGCTGGTCGACGCAGATGTGCGAGGCGAGGTGGTTGACCCCGTACAGCGGCTTGCCCAACGCGTACGCGTACGCCTTCGCGGCCGAGACGCCGACGAGCAGCGCGCCCGCGAGCCCGGGGCCCGCGGTCACGGAGATGCCGTCGAGGTCGCGGGCCGAGACCCCGGCCTCCTTCAGGGCGCGCTCGATCGTCGGGACCATCGCCTCCAGGTGCGCGCGCGAGGCGACCTCGGGCACGACACCGCCGAAGCGCGCGTGCTCGTCGACGCTGGAGGCGACAGCGTCGGCGAGCAGGGTGGTGCCGCGCACGATGCCGACGCCGGTCTCGTCGCAGCTTGTCTCGATGCCGAGTACGAGCGGTTCGTCAGCCATGGGTCTCGGTTCCTTGTACGGGGGTGACGGAGGAGTCGGAGGCGGCGGGGTGCGCGGACGCGGGGTCGGTCAGGCGCATCACGAGCGCGTCGACGTTGCCCGGCTGGTAGTAGCCGCGACGGAAGCCGATGGGCTCGAAGCCGAAGCGCCCGTAGAGCTTCTGCGCGCGGCTGTTGTCGACGCGCACTTCGAGCAGCACCTCGGTGCACTCGAACGCGGTGGCGTGCTTCAGCAGATCGGTGAGCAGCCGCGAGCCGAGGCCGGTGCCCCACTGCCCGCGCGCCACCGCGATGGTCTGGATGTCGCCGAGTCCGCCGACGGCGGCGAGCCCGGCGTAGCCGACGATCCGCCCGTCCTCGACGGCGGCCACATAGCGGCGGGAGGCACCGGGGCCGCGGGCGTGCGCGAGCTCGGACCAGAACATGCCCCGCGACCAGGCGTCGTCGGGGAACAGCTCCTTCTCGAGCTCCAGGACTGGTTCGATGTCCCACCAGCGCATCTCGCGCAGTACGGGGGTCACTTGGGGGTGACCACCTTGTAGTTCTTGGGGACCTGCGCGTCCGGGCGGCGCAGGTAGAGCGGCCGCGGCTCGGTCAGCTCCTCGCCGGCGGCGAGCTTCTCGGCCGCGAGGGAGGCGAGGGCGCCGGCGCTGACGTGCTCGGGGGCGTACGCGTCCGGGAAGGTCCCGGGGTACAGGAACGCGCCCGCTCCGACCGCGGGCAGCCCCGCGACCTGCTCGGCGATGTCGGCGGGACGGTCGACGGCCGGCTCGCTCAGCCTCGTACGCAGGTCGCTGTAGCGCGCCCAGTAGACCTCCTTGCGGCGGGCGTCGGTCGCCACCACGAAGTCACCGGCCGAGCCGTCGCGGCCCGAGGCGTAGGCGAGCGCGTCGAGCGTGCACAGGCCGTGCACGGGCAGGCCGAGGGCCGAGCCGAAGGTCATGGCCGTCATCAGACCGACGCGCAGTCCGGTGTACGGACCCGGGCCCGTGCCGACCACGATGTGCGTGACGGCGTCGAGTTTGACGCCCGCGTCGGCGAGCACCCGGTCGACGGCCGGGAGCAGCAGCTCACCGTGGCGGCGCGCGTCGACCGAGGAGGACTCGGCGAGGACGGTGCGGCCGTCGTGCAGGGCGGCGGTGACGGCGGGCGTGGCGGTATCCAGAGCGAGCAAGAGCACGCGAACAGCCTACGGCGTGAGGGGTGGGGGCACGGCGCCCCAGGCAGGGCGAGCCTGACTGCTACCGTCGCTCACTGGACGCGTACGACGTACCAGTCGGCGATCAGTCGTATGTACGAAGGGTGTGGAGGTAGCTCGGTGGCACGCAGCAGCGCCGGATACGTGGCCGGGCTCACCGCGGCCGCCCTCGCGGTCGTCGGCTTCCTCGCCTTCCAGGCCTCGGGCTCCGCGCCCGACACCGTCGGCAAGCCCAAGGCGTCCGCCTCGGCCGGCGCGTCGAAGAAGCCCGGCGGCAAGACGAAGCCCGGGCAGCTGCCGGCGATGTCCGGACAGGGCGAGCGGGTCGTCTACGAGCTGGGGTCCGACCGCGTCTGGCTGGTCGGCGCGGGCAACAAGGTCGAGCGCACCTTCAAGGTCACGCCGAGCACCGTCGATCCGCTGCCCGGCGAGTACGCGGTGTCGACGCGCTCCGGTTCGATCACCGGCTCGGACGGGGTGCCGATCGAGCACGTCGTGCGCTTCGCGTCGAACGACGGCGTGACGATCGGGTTCAGCGCCGCCCAGGACGGCTCGACGCCCGCCCCCGACACGTCGAAGAAGACCGGCGGCATCCGCGAGTCGCGGGCCGACGGGCGCGCGATGTGGGAGTTCGCGACGGTCGGCACGGCAGTGGTCGTCGTCGAGTAGACGGCAGCGGTACGCGGCGCCCGGCGGGCGGCTGCGACAGGCGGGCCGTCCGGCGGGCGGCTGCGGTACGAGAGGTTCAGGCGGCGTCGCGGTGCGGCGCCGCTTCTCGTTGCGCGGGGGCCTGCGCGGACCGTGCGCGCCGGGGATGCCACGGCGGCGTGGAGACCGCCGCGGCCGCGGCGCAGGACGCGAGCAGGGCGCTCATCGTCGGCTGGGTCGGCTGGGGCCGGGGTGTCGCACGGTCCTCGGCGGACATGGGGGCCTCCCGAGCGGGCTGGGGTTAGGTTTCCCTAACCAGGTCTCTGCCTCCATGTGACCATGCCGACGGCGGCCGGCGCAACAGCTTGCCGACACCCTGTCGGAACAGGTCCGCCGCACGTCAGGCCGCGAGTGCCGCCAGGTCCACGCCCGTCCAGCGCGCGCCGAGGCCGGTGAGGGTCACGGTCCGTACGTCGGACGCGGCGTCGCCCTCCTCGCGGTGGATCACCACGTGCAGCCGGTCGTCGGTGAGCTCCTCGACCTTGCCCTCGCCCCACTCCACGACGATCACGGACTCGGGCAGCGAGACGTCGAGGTCGAGGTCCTCCATCTCGTCGAGCCCGCCGCCGAGCCGGTACGCGTCCACGTGGACCAGCGGCGGTCCGTCGCCGAGCGAGGGGTGGACGCGGGCGATGACGAAGGTCGGCGAGGTGACGGCACCGCGCACCCCGAGGCCCTCGCCGAGGCCGCGGGTCAGGGTCGTCTTGCCGGCGCCCAGCTCGCCGTTGAGCATGACGAGGTCGCCCGCGCGCAGGATCTTGGCGAGCCGCAGCCCCAACTCCCCCATCTCCGCGGGCGAGTTGACGGTGAATCGGACACTAGGTGCCGGGTTGTGCACTGCTTCCATGAACGACCACGTTAGCGGCCGGGGCGGACACACCCGCACGCGCCAGGAGGTCGGCCAGGCGGTCCATGACCAGCTCCGGGTGCTCCAGCATCACCAGATGCCCGGCCTCCGGCACGATCACCAGCTCGGCGTCCGGCAGCTCGTCGGCGATGGCCTCGCTGTGCTCGCTGGGTGTGACGAGGTCCTTGTCGCCCGCCAGCACCAGGACCGGCAGCTCCGCGAAGTGCCGCAGCGCCGCGGTCTTGTCGTGCTCGCCGAAGGCGGGATAGAACTCCGCGACGACGTCGATGGGCGTCGACTCGATGAGCCGTTCGGCGAAGCGCGCGACCGCCGGGTCCACCTCGCGGGACGCGAACGAGTAGCGCTTGATGATGCCCGCGAACAGGTCGGCCGTGGCGCCACGGGCCCGCTCGACCAGCTCGACGCGCGAGCCGAGCGCCTTGAGTACGCCGGGCAGGACGCGGCGTACGGCGTTCATGCCCGCGACCGGCAGCCCGTAGTTGACCTCGCCGAGCCGCCCCGACGACGTACCGACGAACGCGACACCCACGACGCGCTCGCGGACCAGCTCGGGGAACTGGTCGGCGAAGGCCATCACGGTCATGCCGCCCATGGAGTGGCCGACCAGGACCAGCGGGCCCTCGGGCGCGGCCGCGTCGATGACGGCCTTGAGATCGCGGCCGAGCTGGTCGATGGTGACCGGTTCCTCGTGCTCGGCCTGCGCCTTGCCGCGCTCGGAGCGGCCGTGGCTGCGCTGGTCCCAGTAGACGGTGCGCACGACGCCGCGCAGGGCCGCGCGCTGGAAGTGCCAGGAGTCCTGGCTGAGGCAGTACCCGTGCGAGAAGACCACGGTGACGGGCGCGGGCGCCTTGCGGCCGAAGAGGCGGCGGCCGCGGCGGCCTTTCGCGCTGTCCGGCTCGACCTCGTCGATCTCGTAGTAGAGCGCGGTGCCGTCCTCGGCGAGCGCCTTGCCGGGCAGGCCGCGCAGCGAGCCGTAGGGTCCGGCCGAGTCGAGCGCGAGCCGGGCCTTCTTGCGCATGCCGCGCCCGACGGTGAGCCGCTCGACCGCGACACCGGCGGCGGCGCCCGCGGCGATCACGCCTATCGCGGCGCCGGCGATCCCGGCCTTGCGCCAGCCGCCGCCCGCCGCCGCGTCGGCGGCCCGGGCGATCTGGGTGCCTGTGTCACTCACGTGCCGCTCCTGCCTTGGCTCTTGTACGGGTACGGGGTCAGGCACCTGTCATGGGTGCGGCGTCCTGTCGACCGTCACTCATTCACATAGACGCGGGGAACGCGTGTTCCGATGCGGGTGACGATCTCGTATCCGATGGTGCCCGCCGCGCGCGCCCAGTCCTCGGCGGTCGGCTCGCCCCGCTCACCCGGTCCGAACAGCACGGCCTCGCTGCCGACGGCGGGCTCGTCGCCCGTCAGATCGACCACGAACTGGTCCATGGCGATCCGCCCGGCGGCGCTGCGCACCTTGCCCGCGACCAGGACCGGGCCGGTTCCGGAGGCGTGCCGGGGCAGGCCGTCGCCGTAGCCGACGGGGACGAGGCCGAGCGTGGTGGGCCCGGGCGTGACGTAGTGGTGGCCGTAACTGACGCCGAGACCGGCCGGCACGCGCTTGACCAGCGCGAGCCGCGCCGTGAGCGTCATCACGGGGCGCAGCCCGAAGTCGGCGGGGGTGCCGAGCTCGGGGCTCGGCGAGAGGCCGTACATCGCGATGCCGGGACGGACGAGGTCGTAGTGCGAGGCGGGCAGGGTCAGAGTGCCCGGGGAATTGGCGATGTGCCGGACCTCGGGGGTGAGCCCGGCCTGCTCGGCGTGGCGCACGGCGTCGGCGAACTCGGCGGACTGCAGGGCGATCGACGGGTGACCCGGCTCGTCCGCGCACGCGTAGTGCGACCAGATGCCGGTGACCTTGACCGTGCCCTCGGCCTCCGCCTTCAGCGCGGCCTCGACCAGCTCGGGCCAGTCGGCGGGCATGCAGCCGTTGCGCCCGAGCCCGGTGTCGATCTTCAGCTGCACCCGGGCCGTCCGTCCGGCGGCGCGAGCCGCGGCGGTCAGCTCGCGCAGGGCCCACATGCCGCTGATCCCGAGGTCGATCTCCGCCTCGATCGCCGCGCGCCAGGGGCCGCCCGGCGTCCACAGCCAGCACATGACACGGGCGTCGTCGACGCCGATCCCGGCGGCCCGCAACGCGAGCGCCTCCTCGGGCGTCGCGGTGCCCAGCCAGGTCGCACCGGCCTGCAGGGCCGCCCGCGCGCAGGGCACCATCCCGTGCCCGTACGCGTCCGCCTTCACCACGGCCATGAACGCGGAGCGGGGCGCACGGGCCCGCAGCGCCCGCACATTGGCCCGCAGGGCGCCCAGATCGATCTCGGCGCGGACGCGCCCAGCTGTCTCAGTCATCGCGCCCCAGTGTCTCAGAGCCAATCAGCCCCGCCTTTCAGCCCGCCGCAGGCGCTACGGACCCGCGCATGGCAACCCACCCTCACCCGCGCCCGCCCCCCACCCTCACCCGCACACGTCCCGCCAAACCGCCGCCAGCGCTTCCGCCACCTCCGAAGCCGTCACCGGCCCCCCGCACGCCGCGGCCCGCCCCGCGAGCCCGTGGAGGTACGCCCCCGTCGACGCCGCGTCCAGGGCGGAGAGGCCCGAGGCGAGCAGGGCCCCCGTGAGCCCGGCCAGGACATCGCCGCTGCCGGCCGTGGCCAGCCAGGAGGTACCTGTCGGGTTGACCCGGACGGGCCCGCCCGACGCGGGCGCGACGAGGGTCGTCGAGCCCTTGAGGAGGACCGTCGCCGCGCACGACGCCGCCAGTTCACGTACCGAGGTGAGGCGTTCCGCCTCGACCGTCGCGCGCGGGACACCGAGGAGCGCCGCGGCCTCCCCCGCGTGCGGGGTCAGCACGGTCGGTGCCGTGCGGGCCCGCAGCAGGGCGCGGTCCGCGAGCCGCAGGCCGTCCGCGTCGAGGAGGACCGGCACGTCCTGCGCGAGGACGTCGGCCACGGTCGCCGCGTCGTCCCCGATGCCGGGCCCGACGACCCACGCCTGCACCCGGCCCGCGGCGGACGGCGGCCCCGCGTGCACCAGCGTCTCGGGGAAGCGGGCGAGGACCGCGTCCCTCGCGTGCCCGACGTAGCGGACCGCCCCGGCCCCGCCCCGCAGCGCCCCGGCGACGGCGAGCACCGCGGCCCCCGGGTACGTCGCGGATCCGGCCGCGACCCCGACCACACCCCGCCGGTACTTGTCGCTCAGCGCCCCCGGCGAGGGCAGCCGCGCCGCCACGTCCGCGTACTGCAGCGCTTCGGTCTCCGCGGCCGGCAGCAGCGGGAGCCCGATGTCGACAAGCCGCACCGCCCCCGCGTACGACCGCGCCGGGTCGATCAGGAGGCCCGGCTTGTACGTCCCGAAGGTCACCGTCGCATCGGCCCGCACCGCGTCCCCGAGGACCTCGCCCGTGTCCGCCTCGACCCCGCTCGGCAGGTCCACGGCGACGACCACCGCGCGCGACTCCCGTACGAGAGCGGCGAGGGAGGCCGCCTCGGGCCGCAGTCCGCCCTTGCCGCCGATGCCCACGATCCCGTCCATGACGAGGTCGGCCCGCGCGATCACCGGTCCGGCCTCCTGCACCGCGACGGTCCGCGCGCCCGCCGCACGCAGCGCGGCGAGCCCGCCCGGATGCGTACGCGACGGCGCGAGCAGCACCGCGGTGACCCCGGCGCCGCGCCGCGCGAGCCGCGCCCCCGCGTACAGCGCGTCGCCCCCGTTGTCCCCGCTGCCCACGAGCAGCACGACCCGGGAGCCGTAGACCCGGCCGAGCAGATCGGCGCAGGCGGCCGCGAGTCCCGCCGCGGCCCGTTGCATCAGGGCGCCCTCGGGCAGTTCGGCCATCAGCGCGCGCTCGGCGGCGCGCACGGTCTCGACACGGTGAGCGGTACGCACCTGTTGCCTCATCCCTCCGCGATGACCACGGCGGACGCGATGCCCGCGTCGTGGCTCAAGGACACATGCCAGCCGCGCACCCCGAGCTCCCGCGCCCGCCGCTCCACCGTGCCGGTGACGCGCAGCCGCGGCTGCCCGCTGTCCTCGACGTACACCTCGGCGTCGGTCCAGTGCAGGCCCGCGGGCGCACCGAGCGCCTTCGCGAGGGCCTCCTTGGCCGCGAAGCGCGCGGCGAGGGAGGCGAAGCCGCGCCGCTCGCCGCTCGGCAGATACAACTCGCTCTCCAGGAACAGCCGCTGGGCCAGCGACGGCGTGCGCTCCAGGGAGGCACGGAAGCGCTCGACCTCGGCCACGTCGATCCCGACCCCGATGATCATCCGGCCCGTCCCGGCTGTGCTGCGCGCATGGCCGCAGCCTACGGGCCGCGCGGCACACGCACATCCACGCCGGAGGTTGGGTGCGCACAGGTCTGGACCGGGGCCCGTCCAGGGACTACGTTCCCCGGAACCGGAGCCCGAGCCGCGGCCCCCGGATCTGTGCTGGGGGGCATGGTGCTGATCCACAAACGTGTTTTCGTCCGCAGAAGATCCGCCGCCACCGCCATGGCCGCCGCTCTCGCCGACAGCGAGTACGCCGGCCTGGTCCGCAGCGAACTCGCCCTGGAGCTGCCCGACGAGGACCTGGGCGAGGACCTCGACGACGCGCTCGACCTGTACGAGATGGGCAGCAAGCCGCGCTGCGAAGAGGTCGAGTACCTCAGCCTGGTGCGCGAGGCACGGGACCGTATCGCGGGCGGCGGCTGAGCAGCCGGAACTCCTGGGGCCTGTCCGGGTGCACCCACGTGACACACGCCACGCCACACACCGTTCATGAAGCCGCAACAATGACCGTGTGATCACGTCGTCGTTGCCGGGCACCCATCGCCGCACCGAACCCACCCCGTACGTGGACCTCACCAGGCCGGAGTGGAGCGCGCTGCGCGAGAAGACCCCGCTGCCGCTGACGGCCGCGGAGGTCGAGCGGCTGCGCGGGCTCGGCGACGTCATCGACCTCGACGAGGTACGCGACGTCTATCTGCCGCTGTCCCGTCTCCTCAATCTGTACGTGGGCGCCACCGACACCCTGCGCGGCGCCCTCAACACCTTCCTCGGCGACGCGGGCGACGGGCACGGGACGCAGACCGGGACGCCCTTCGTCATAGGGGTCGCGGGCTCCGTCGCCGTCGGCAAGTCCACGGTCGCGCGCCTCCTGCAGGCGCTGCTCGCCCGCTGGCCCGAGCACCCGCGGGTCGAACTCGTCACCACCGACGGCTTCCTGTGGCCGATGAAGGAGATGGAGGCCCGCGGTCTGCTGTCGCGCAAGGGCTTCCCCGAGTCGTACGACCGCCGCGCGCTCACCCGCTTCGTCGCGGACATCAAGGCGGGCAAGGACGAGGTGACCGCACCCGTCTACTCGCACCTGAAGTACGACATCGTCCCCGGCGAACGCCTCACCGTGCGCCGCCCCGACATCCTGATCGTCGAGGGCCTCAACGTCCTGCAGCCCGCGCTGCCCGGCAAGGACGGCCGCACCCGCGTCGGCCTCGCGGACTACTTCGACTTCAGCGTGTACGTGGACGCCAAGCCCGACGACATCGAGCGCTGGTACCTCAGCCGTTTCCGCAAGCTCCGCGAGACGGCCTTCCAGAACCCCGACTCGTACTTCCACCGCCACACCCTGGTCCCGGAGGACGAGGCGATGGCGTACGCGCGCCGGATGTGGCAGACCATCAACCTGCCGAACCTCACGCAGAACGTGGCCCCGACGCGCGCCCGCGCGACGCTCGTCCTGCGCAAGGGGCCTGACCACAAGGTGCAGCGGCTCCGGCTGCGCAAGCTCTGATCGGCGCCGGGGAGGCCCCACGCTAGGGTGCCGCCATGCTGCACCTGCGCCTGATCACCCCGTCCGACCGTACGGACGACGTGGTCCAGCTGATCGAGAAGACGGTGGGGACCACGCACCTCGCGGTGCTGACCGGCGCCGCGCGCAACCCGCAGGGTGACGTCGTCCTGTGCGACGTGGCGCGCGAGGCCGGTGACGAACTGCTGAGCGGTCTGCGGGCGTTGGGGATCGACGAGACCGGCTCGATCGCCGTCGAGAACATCGACCTGTCGCTCTCCAAGCGCGCCGACAAGGCCGAGGCGGAGGCGCCGGGCGAGGGTGCGGACGCGGTGCTCTGGGAGCACCTGACGGAGGCGACGCACGAGGAGTCGACGCTCTCCGTCACGTACGTGGCGTTCCTCGCCGTCGCCACGATGCTCGCGGCCTGCGGTGTCATGCTCGACAACGCCATCCTGATCGTCGGCGCCATGGCCGTCGGACCCGAGTTCGGTCCGCTGGCCGGAATCTCCACGGCGGTGGTGCAGCGGGCGCCGCAGCTCGCCTGGCGGTCGCTGTACGCCCTTCTGGCGGGATTCGCCGCCGCCATGGTCCTCACGGCAGGGTTCAGCTGGGTCCTCGACGCGCTCGGCCTCTTCACCTTCGACATGCTGGAGGCCAAGCGTCCGAACACCGCGTTCATCTACAACCCGGACTGGATGTCCTTCGTCGTCGCCCTCCTGGCCGGGATCGCGGGCACCCTCTCCCTCACCTCGGCCAAGTCGGGTGCCCTGATCGGCGTCGCGATCTCCGTGACGACCGTCCCCGCGGCCGCCAACGCCGCGGTCGCCCTCAGCTACACGGACTACAGCCAGGCCGCCGGTTCCACCGGGCAGTTGCTGGCCAACCTCGGCGGCATCGTCGTCGCCGGCGTCCTCACCCTGCTCACCCAGAAGTTCTTCTGGGCCCGTCGGCGCTGAACGCGACGGGCCGGCCGCCCCGAAGGACGACCGGCCCGCAGCCGAAGAACCCGAACGCGCTTATCCCAGCGCGGACTTCACCGCATCGGCGAGCCGCCCCGCCACCGACCGCGCCTGGTCGATGTCGGCGGCCTCGACCATCACGCGCACGAGCGGCTCGGTGCCCGAGGGACGCAGCAGCACCCGCCCGGTGGCGCCCAGTTCGCGCTCGGCGTCGGAGACCGCGGACGCCAGCTCGGCGGAGGTGGTGACGCGGGACTTGTCGACATCCGGCACGTTGATCAGGATCTGCGGCAGCCGCTCCATGACGCCCGCGAGGTCCTTGAGCGTACGGCCGGTCTGCGCGACGCGCGCCGCGAGCATCAGGCCGGTCAGCGTGCCGTCGCCGGTCGTCGCGTGGTCGAGCACGATGACATGGCCGGACTGCTCGCCGCCGAGGGCGAATCCGTGCTCCTTCATCGACTCCAGGACGTAACGGTCGCCGACCGCGGTCTGGATCAGCTCGACGCCTTCGCGCTCCATGGCCAGCTTGAAGCCGAGGTTGGACATGACGGTCGCGACCACGGTGTTCTCGCGCAGCTGCCCGCGCTCGCGCATCGCGAGCGCGAGGACGGCGAGGATCTGGTCGCCGTCGATCTCCTGGCCTTCGTGGTCCACCGCGAGACAGCGGTCCGCGTCGCCGTCGTGCGCGATGCCGAGCGCGGCGCCGTGCTCGACGACCGCGGCCCGGAGCAGCTCCAAGTGGGTCGAGCCGCAGCCCTCGTTGATGTTGAGCCCGTTGGGCTCGGCCCCGATGGTGACGATCTCGGCGCCGGCCCGCGCGAAGGCCTCGGGCGAGACCCGGGCGGCCGCGCCGTGCGCCTCGTCGAGGACGATCTTCAGACCGTCGAGCCGGTTCGGCAGCACACCGATCAGATGGGCGACGTACTGGTCGAAGCCCTCGTCGTACGACTTGATCCGGCCCACACCGGAACCGGTCGGCCGGTCCCAGGGGTCGCCGGTGCGGTGCTGCTCGTAGACCGTCTCGATCCGGTCCTCCAGGTCGTCGGCCAGCTTGTGGCCGCCGCGCGCGAAGAACTTGATGCCGTTGTCGGGCATCGCGTTGTGGCTGGCGGAGAGCATCACGCCGAGGTCGGCGCCCAGCGCACCGGTGAGATACGCGACCGCGGGGGTCGGCAGCACACCGACGCGCAGGACGTCCACGCCCGCGCTCGCCAGACCGGCCACGACCGCCGCTTCGAGGAACTCACCCGAGGCCCGCGGGTCCCGGCCGACGACCGCGATCGGGCGGTGCCCCTCGAACGAGCCCGCCTCCCCCAGGACATGGGCCGCCGCGACGGAGAGTCCGAGCGCCAGCTCGGCCGTCAGATCCGCGTTGGCGACGCCGCGCACGCCATCGGTGCCGAAGAGTCGTCCCACTTGATGTCCTCCGCTGCTTACATCTGAACGTTTATGTCGTTATACGCCCATGGGCCTTGATAAAACGAACGCCCCGGCAGCACTCGCGTGCCGCCGGGGCGAACGGGATGACAGACAGATCTGCCAGGCAGTGCAGCCAGCGAGATTAACGCTTGCTGTACTGCGGAGCCTTGCGGGCCTTCTTGAGACCGGCCTTCTTGCGCTCGACCGCACGGTCGTCGCGACGGAGGTAACCGGCCTTCTTGAGGGCGCCGCGGTTGTTGTCCACGTCGGCCTCGTTCAGGGCGCGGGCCACGCCGAGGCGCAGGGCGCCGGCCTGACCCGAGACGCCGCCACCCGAGATGCGGGCGATGACGTCGTAGCGGCCCTCGAGCTCGAGCACCTTGAAGGGCTCGTTGACTTCCTGCTGGTGGACCTTGTTCGGGAAGTAGTCCTCGAGCGTGCGCCCGTTGACCTTCCACTTTCCGGTGCCCGGGACGATCCGGACGCGGGCGATGGCGTTCTTGCGACGACCCAGGCCGGCGGCCGGCTGCGGGTCGCCGAAGCGCGCGGCGTTCGACTCGGAGGTGTACTCGCCCTCGACGGGCGCCTCGGACTCGGTGGTGTACTGCTCGGGCGCCTCAGCCTCGATGTCTTCGATCGGCTGCTCGGCGGTGGTCTCGGCCACGATGCTCCTCAGATTTCTTTACGTCTTAGGGGGTGGCCGGAACTACTGCGCGACCTGGGTGATCTCGAACGGAACCGGCTGCTGCGCAGCGTGGGGGTGGTTCTCGCCCGAGTAGACCTTCAGCTTCGAGAGCATCTGACGGCCCAGGGTGTTCTTGGGGAGCATGCCCTTGACGGCCTTCTCGATGGCCTTCTCAGGGTTCTTCTCCAGAAGCTCGTCGTAGCGGACGGAGCGCAGACCACCCGGGTAACCGGAGTGGCGGTACGCCATCTTCTGGGTCTTCTTGTTGCCGGACAGGTGCACCTTGTCGGCGTTGATGATGATGACGAAGTCACCGGTGTCAACGTGCGGCGCATAGATCGGCTTGTGCTTGCCGCGCAGGATGCTGGCGGCGGTGCTCGCGAGACGGCCGAGGACGATGTCCTGGGCGTCGATCACGTGCCACTGGCGAGTGATATCGCCGGGCTTGGGGCTGTACGTACGCACTTCGTAGCCTTCGCTTCTTCAGTGGATGGGAGTCCAGACACACGGATCCGCTGAAGCGATCATGCAGCTGGGGCTCACAGTCGCCGGGCGATGCCCGTATGCGAGCCACTGGTAACTGCTCCAGGGAACTTACGTAGGGGCCCATCGCGTGAGAACGACCAAGCCGATACGCATAACGAACTGGCAGAATACCCGCGCCGACCCGTTCGGGTCAAAACGCGCGCTCACCCGAAGGTGCTGCCGCATCAAGGGTACGTGCCCGCGGCAGATGCACTCGCCCCCGCCGCAGACAGCACCTTCCCACCGTCACCGCGAGGACACAGAGGGTGAAAGCGTCCTTGAACGCCCGCCGTGTCCCGGGCTGCAGCCATGGCCACGCGAACCCCGGCACCTGCGGCACCAGAGCCACCCAGAACCAGGCCGTCCGCCCCGGCGCCCCCTCCTGCCCGGCCCCCGCGAGCAGCAGCGGTACGACGACCAGGAGGTAGTGGTCGTACGAGGGACGCGAGACGAGAAATGCGGCGAGCATCACCATCGCCGCACACTCCCCGAGCCGCGCGGCGCTCCCGGCGTCCCCTCTCCCCCAGCGCCGCCACGCGCACCACACCCCGCCCGCCGCGCACGCGAGCGCGAGCAGCGAGGCCGCGCCCTGCGGCACCCCGAGCCGCGGCAGGACGGCCGCGGGAGATGCCTCGTAGAGGCGTACGAAACTGTCGTCACCCCGGAGGAGAAAGGGCAGCGTGCGCGTGAAGAACCCGGCCGGGTCGGGCATCGCGAGCGCCGCGAGCCCCGAGGCCGCCGCCGGGACCAGGACCGCGGCCCCGAGCGCCCGCCACCGCCGCGCGAAGACGAAGAGCAGCAGGACGGGCACGAGCAGCGGCTTGAACGCGATGGCCGCCCCGATCGCGGCCCCGGCCGCCGTCCAGCGCCCGCGGTGCGCGAGCAGCAGGGCCGCGGGCAGGACGGCGGCCGCGATCACCGTCCAGTTCGCGAGGACCAGCAGATGCGCGAAGGGCGCGAAGCCCAGCGCGAGCGCGAGCAGCCCGCCCACCGCGTACCGGCTGCGCAGCCCCACCCCGTACAGCCGCAGCGCGCAGACCCAGCCCGCGGTCAGCGCGGCGGTGACGAACGCGGGAGCGGCGAAACGCAGCAGCCAGGTGGGGAGCAGCACCTCGGGGACGGCGGCGAGCACGGCGCTCGGCAGATAGAGGAAGTGCGGGTCGTCGTACGGGGAGCCGCCGGCGAGCCAGGTCCGGGCGGCGTCGATGACGATGGCGTTGTCCATCCCGCCGTCGTCGTTCTGCAGCCCCACGCGGACGACCCCGGCGCAGAGCACCACGACGAGGACGCACCACAGCGTGCGCGAGGCGGGCACCGCAAGCCACTGCAGTACCGCCGCGCCTCGCCTGCCTCGCGTACGCCCGACCTCAAATGCGCCTGATTCCATACAAATCAACCTAGGCGGGAGACCCCACATCACCCGCGCATAACGCGCTGCCCACCCGCTCATAACGCCCGCACCCGCCCTCACCGTTACGGCCTAAGATGCGGCCCATGAGCTTTGGGCAGGGGGGACCCCAGTGGGGTTCCGGTGGTCAGCAGCAGCCGCAGTCGGACTGGGTCACACAGCCGGGCATGCCGCCCGCACCGGGGGCGACGCCCGACTGGGCCGCGCTCGCGGAGGCCTCGGAGTCACGCGCGAAGCGCCGCCGGCTCCTGATGGTCGGCGGCGGTGCGCTGGCCACGGTCGCCGTGGCCGCGGTCGTGGCCATCGCCGTGGTCAGCACGGGCAGTGACGACGGCACCCCGGACGACGGCAAGGCGCCCGCCGCGAGCGACACCGCCTCGACGGCCTCGCAGCAGCCCACCTTCGCCGAGACGAAGCCGCCCCCGCCGCCGGACCCGAAGGACTACATCTCCAGCGCGGACAAGGACAAGGCACCGCTCAGCGCGGCCGGTCTCTTCCCGGGCAAGGACTTCACCAAGGGCGGCGCGACCTACAAGAAGGGCGCGACCTCCGAGACGAAGGACTGCGGCTCCGTCACCAACGGCCCGCTCGGCGCCCTCCTCGAAGGCAACGACTGCACCCGGGTCCTGCGCGCCACGTACGAGAAGGACGGTGTCGCGGTCACGGTCGGCGTCGCGGTCTTCGACACCGAGAAGCAGGCCACGAAGGTCAAGGACGCCTACAAGAAGGGCACCGTCAAGTCCCTCTCGGGCAAGGGCGTAGCGGCCTTCTGCAACACCACGATCTGCCGCTCGACCACCAACTCCTACGGCCGCTACGCCTACTTCACAGTCGGCGGCTTCACCAGCGGCAAGGACGTCACGACGAAGGACAAGAAGGTCTTCACCGCCGGCGACGCCATCGCGGGCCTGGCCTTCCAGCGGATCCACCAGCGGGGCGAGGCACAGGCCTCGGCGGCGGTGCAGAACCCCTGAGACGACCGCGGCCGGGGGCCTTCAGCAGCAGCCCGCCCCCGGCAGCGACCGCTTGTTCCGCGCCTCCTTGTTGCGCGCGGCCAGCAACTCGTCGGCCGGATAGCCGACTTCCTCCAGCGTCAGCCCGTGCGGCCGTACGACATGCACCGCCGAGTCCCGTACACCCGCCGCAAGCACCTTCGCGGGCCAGCCGGGGCCGCGGTGCCCGTCGCCCACGAACAGCAGCGCGCCGATCAGCGAGCGCACCATGTTGTGGCAGAAGGCATCGGCCTTCACGGTCGCCGTGATGATGCCGTCGCCGCCGCGCACGAGGCTCAGCTCCTGCAGCGTGCGGATGGTCGTGGCGCCTTCGCGCTTCTTGCAGTACGCGGCGAAGTCATGCTCGCCGAGCAGCTGGGCGGCGGCCTCGTTCATCGCGTCGACGTCCAACGGCCAGTCGTGCCACAGCACATGACCGCGCAGCAGCGGGTCGACGCCGCCGGGGTTGTCCGTCACGCGGTACGCGTAGCGCCGCCAGATCGCCGAGAAGCGTGCGTTGAACCCGCCCGGCGCCTCGGCCACCTTCCAGATCCGCACGTCGTGCGGCAGCCGGCCGGCCAGCCGGCGCAGCAGCTTCTCCTGGTGCTCGGCCCACAGCTCCACCGGCAGGTCGACATGCGCCACCTGTCCGCGCGCGTGCACCCCGGCATCGGTCCGCCCGGCGACTGTCAGCTGGTACGTCTGTGCCGACCGTGTCACGGTCCGCAGCGCGTCCTCGATCTCGCCCTGCACGGTCCGTGTCCCCTGCCGCGGCTGCTTCGCCCAGCCGGAGAACTCCCTGCCGTCGTACGACAGATCAAGCCGTACCCGTACGAAACCGGACTCCACCTCGTCGCTCACGTGCCGCATATGCCTTTCGTTGCGCAGCCGTCATGCACTGATCGACTACCTATGACGTGTCCACCGCAACCCCGGGCGGGGTCCGTGATGTCTCTGCCGACGTCGGAACAACCAGTCATGGGGGGACCATGCACCAGTGGACCAAGCGAGGCGCCGCAGCCCTCGCCACCGGCATTCTCGCCGTCTCGCTCACCGCTTGCGAGGACTCCGACGGCTCCGGAGGCGGTGGCAAGCCGAAGCGCAAGGCCTCCGCAGCCTATGTGCCCGAGCCGTTCGCACCGCCCGGCGCCGCCGACGAGATCCAGGTCCAGGCCGGCGCCCCGAAGGACATCGCCAAAGGTGCCAAGGGTTACCAGGTGAAGTGCGTGCAGTGGGGCATCAACCCGTTCCTGCCCGGCAAGGGGATCACCGTCGACGGTGACTTCGGCAATGCCACGGCCAAGGGCGTCATGCACTACCAGGGCAGGCGCGGCCTCAAGTCCGACGGAGTCGTCGGCAAGCGGACCGGCGTACGGATCCAGGACGACATCCGCAGGCTCCTCGACGACGCGCGCAAGGCCAACCGGACCAGCGCCGTCAAGCACTACGGCGAGTGGATGAAGAACTGCCCGTCCCGCATCCCCGGCTGATCACGACGCACCTCACCCATAAGCAGGACGAGCCCGCTCTCCACGGGGGAAAGCGGGCTCGTCCGTGAGCTCACAGGATCGGAGCTCGGAGCTCAGGAAGCTCAGGCGTCCTTGGACTCGGCCTCGACGGGCTTGGCGTCCTCGACGACCTCGTCCTTCTTCAGGGCGTCTTCCTTGACCGCACGCTTGGTGGCGGCCTCGGCCTCGTCGACGGTCGCCTTCTTGGCGATCTCGCCCTCGACCAGCTCGATCACGGCCATGGGAGCGTTGTCACCACGACGGTTGCCGATCTTGGTGATACGGGTGTAGCCACCCGGACGCTCGGTGTAGCGCGGAGCGATCTCGGTGAAGAGGGTGTGGACGATGCCCTTGTCGGTGATCGTCTGCAGCACCTGGCGACGGTTGTGGATGTCGCCCTTCTTCGCCTTGGTGATCAGGCGCTCGGCGACGGGGCGCAGGCGGCGGGCCTTGGCCTCGGTCGTCGTGATACGGCCGTGCTCGAACAGCGACTTGGCGAGGTTCGCCAGCATGTGACGCTCGTGCGCAGCGCTGCCGCCCAGACGGGCACCCTTGGCGGGCTTCGGCATGGTGTTTCTCCTTGTGTGCTGCCCCGGCCGTATCAGGTACCGGGGTCAGTATCCGAGCGGACGGTTGTCCGTCGGAGATCCGGGGGCGCGAACGCCCCCGGAGGTGGGCCCGATCAGTACTGCTCGGTCTCCACGAAACCCGCGTCCGCGTCGTCGTCGGCGCCGAAGGCGTCGGCGGCAGCGGTCGGGTCGAATCCGGGCGGGCTGTCCTTGAGGGCCAGGCCCATGCCGGCCAGCTTCGCCTTGACCTCGTCGATGGACTTCGCACCGAAGTTGCGGATGTCCAGGAGGTCAGCCTCGGAGCGCGCCACGAGCTCACCCACGGAGTGGATGCCCTCACGCTTGAGGCAGTTGTACGAACGAACGGTGAGCTCGAGCTCCTCGATCGGCAGCGCCAGGTCGGCGGCAAGGGCGGCGTCCGTGGGGGACGGGCCCATGTCGATGCCCTCGGCGTCGATGTTGAGCTCACGCGCCAGACCGAACAGCTCGACCAGCGTCTTGCCGGCCGACGCCATGGCGTCACGGGGACGCATGGCCTGCTTGGTCTCGACGTCGACGATCAGCTTGTCGAAGTCGGTGCGCTGCTCGACTCGGGTCGCCTCGACCTTGTAGGTGACCTTGAGGACCGGCGAGTAGATGGAGTCGACCGGAATACGGCCGATCTCCTGGCCCACCTGCTTGTTCTGCACGGCGGAGACGTAGCCGCGACCGCGCTCGACGGTCAGCTCCATCTCCAGCTTGCCCTTGCCGTTCAGCGTGGCGAGCACCAGGTCGGGGTTGTGCACCTCGACACCGGCCGGCGGGGCGATGTCAGCAGCGGTGACCAGGCCGGGACCCTGCTTGCGCAGGTACATCACGACCGGCTCGTCGTGCTCCGAGGAGACGACCAGCTGCTTGATGTTCAGGATGAGGTCGGTGACGTCCTCCTTGACGCCCGGCACGGTGGTGAACTCGTGCAGGACACCGTCGATACGGATGGACGTGACCGCCGCACCCGGGATCGAGGAGAGGAGCGTACGACGCAGGGAGTTGCCGAGGGTGTAGCCGAAGCCCGGCTCCAGGGGCTCGATCACGAACCGGGAGCGGAACTCGTCGACGACCTCTTCGGTCAGCGAGGGACGCTGAGCGATCAGCATGAAGTGAATCCTTCAGTCGTGGACACCCACTATTTGATGCCCGACGGATACCCGCGCCTTACGACACGGGGTATTGCAAGGGTACGGGCGATACGGCACCGAAGCGCCGTACCGCCCGAAATCCTCTGGCCAAGCAGCCGTGCGTCAGACGCGACGACGCTTGGGCGGACGGCAGCCGTTGTGCGGGGTGGGCGTGACGTCCTGGATCGAGCCGACCTCGAGGCCGGTGGCCTGGAGGGAGCGGATCGCGGTCTCACGGCCGGAGCCGGGACCCTTGACGAACACGTCGACCTTGCGCATGCCGTGCTCCTGCGCGCGACGGGCAGCCGACTCGGCGGCCATCTGCGCGGCGAACGGCGTGGACTTACGCGAGCCCTTGAAGCCGACGTGGCCGGCGGAGGCCCACGAGATCACGTTGCCGGTCGGGTCCGTGATGGACACGATCGTGTTGTTGAACGTGCTCTTGATGTGAGCGTGCCCGTGGGCGACGTTCTTCTTTTCCTTGCGGCGCACCTTCTTGGCAGCGCCCTGACGACCCTTGGGGGGCATCTGTTACTCCTACGGGGAGGTGGTCGGTCCTACAGCGAAGACCGCTGATGAAGCGTTGTCCGCTGCGGACTACTTCTTGCCCGGCTTCTTCTTGCCGGCGATGGCGCGACGCGGGCCCTTGCGGGTACGGGCGTTCGTGCTCGTGCGCTGACCGTGGACGGGCAGGCCACGACGGTGACGAATGCCCTGGTAGCAGCCGATCTCGATCTTGCGGCGAATGTCGCCCTGGATCTCGCGGCGGAGGTCACCCTCGGTCTGAAGGTTGGCGTCCACGTACTCGCGGATCTTGACCAGCTCCTCCTCGGAGAGGTCACGAACGCGGGTGTTCGGGTTGACGCCGGTCTCGGCCAGCGCCTTCTGGGACTGGGTGCGGCCGATACCAAAAACGTAGGTAAGGGCGACTTCCACACGCTTGTCGCGCGGGATGTCAACACCGGAAACGCGTGCCATTCAATGGCTCCAGTTGTCTTTCGGAGGTCTTCCCCAAGACCACTCCCAGCCGCCGTCCTCTTCGCGGACGAAGAGTTGGTACGAACTGGGTCCCCGGCCTCCGACCGGGGGTGTCGCCCTCCATTACTGAAGAGGGACGGGTCTTGCGTATGTACGAGCTGCTTAGCTTGCGTCGCTCAAAGATCTGCGGATGCAGACCTGCGTCAGCCCTGGCGCTGCTTGTGGCGCGGGTTGTCGCAGATGATCATGACTCGGCCGTGACGGCGAATCACCCTGCACTTGTCGCAGATCTTCTTGACGCTCGGCTTGACCTTCATGTGATGAGGTTCTCCGGGTCAGTGCCACCACCCCGCGGGAATGCGGGGCACAGGCAAGATCTACTTGTACCGGTAGACGATCCGGCCACGCGTCAGGTCGTACGGAGACAGCTCCACCACGACCCGGTCGTCAGGGAGGATGCGGATGTAGTGCATACGCATCTTGCCGCTGATGTGTGCCAGGACCTGGTGGCCGTTCTGGAGCTCGACCTTGAACATGGCGTTCGGAAGAGACTCGACGACAGTGCCCTCGATCTCGATGGCACCTTGCTTCTTGGCCACGCTTAGCCCTTCGAATCGACTACCTTGATCGGCCTCGCTACCACCGCCTGCAGATCGCAGGCATGCGGGTGCACGAGAGCCGACGAGTCAGTCTACGTCAGAGCCCCCGGAAAGACGAATCCGGAAAGTGTGCCCCGACGGGACGATCGTTATGCACGCCGCCACGAACCGGCACCGGCCCGGCGGATCGGCCCGCATCAGCCCAGCGGATCGGGCGCGGCTGTGATCCCCATCTCAGCCAGCTTGGCCTTGCCGCCGACCAATTTTTGACGCCGCTCTCGCGGGCTCGGCGCCAGGGGCGCCTCACATGCTTCGAGCGGCTGCGCCGGACTCCGTCCGCCGGCCGCGGCCAAGCCGGATGACCAGGCCGCCCGACCCTCAGCCCAACGGATCCGGCGCAGCCTGGATCCCCATCTCAGCCAGCTTGGCCTTACCGCCATCAGGCGCCGTCAGCACCAGAGGACCGGCCTCGGTCACCGCAACCGAGTGCTCCCAGTGCGAGGACCACGTGCCGTCCGTCGTGATGACGGTCCAGTCGTCCTCCAGGACCTCCGTGCGCGCCGTACCCAGCGAGACCATCGGCTCGATCGCGAGGCAGAAGCCGGGGACGAGCTTCGGGCCGCGGCCGCGGCGGCGCTCGACGTAGTTCAGGAGGTGCGGCTCCATGTGCATCTGGGTGCCGATGCCGTGGCCGCCGTAGTCCTCGATGATCCCGTACTTGCCGGTGGCCGGACGCGGCTGGCGGCGGATGTACGACTCGATCGCCTTGGAGACGTCGACCAGGCGGTTGCCCTGCTTCATGGCCGCGATGCCGGCCCACATCGACTCCTCGGTCACCCGCGAGAGCTCGATCAGCTCAGGCGCGTGACCGGAACCCACGAACGCGGTGTACGCGGCGTCGCCGTGCCAGCCGTCGATGATCGCGCCGCAGTCGATCGAGATCATGTCGCCGTCCTCGAGGACGACCTCGTCACTCGGGATGCCATGGACCACGACCTCGTTCTTCGAGGTGCAGATCGTGGCGGGGAAGCCGCCGTATCCCAGGAAGTTGGACTTCGCGCCGTGCTCGTCGAGCACCTTGCGCGCGACCTCGTCGAGGTCCTTCGTCGTCGCGCCCGGCACGGCCGCCTCGCGGGTGGCCTTGTGGATCGCGGCGACGACCAGTCCGGCCTCGCGCATCTTGGCGAGCTGCTCGGGGGTCTTGATCTCCACCATGGCCGGTGACGCTCCGTATCTCCGTTAAGAACAGGTACTGACACAACACTACGGCCGCGGCGCCCCTCAAGGGCACCGCGGCCGTAGCTCACGCTCATTCGCCTCAGGCGGCGTCGTCCTTGCGCAGGGCGGCCATCGCGCGCTCCGTCACCTCGGACACCTCGCCGAGCGCCGAGATCGTCACAACCAGGCCCTGGGCCCGGTAGTGGTCGATGATCGGCTCGGTCTCGCTGTGGTAGACCTCGAGGCGGCGGCGGACCGTCTCCTCGGTGTCGTCCCCGCGCTGGTACAGCTCGCCGCCGCAGACGTCGCAGACGCCCTCGGTCTTCGGCTTCTTGTACTCGACGTGGAAGACGTGTGCCGAGTTGTTGCGGCAGGTGCGCCGCCCGGCGATCCGCTTGACGATCTCGTCCTCGGGGACCTCCAGGTCGAGCACCGCGTCGAGCTGCTGGCCGTCCAGCTTCAGCGCGTCGTCCAGGGCCTCGGCCTGTGAGACGTTGCGCGGGAAGCCGTCGAGCAGGAAGCCGTTCACGGCGTCCGGCTGTGCCATCCGGTCCTTGGCCATGCCGATGGTGACCTCGTCGGGGACGAGGTTGCCGGCGTCCATGAAGGACTTGGCCTTGAGACCGAGCTCGGTGCCCTGGCTGATGTTGGCCCGGAACAGGTCGCCCGTGGAGATGTGGGGGATCGACAGGTTCTCGGCAAGGAACGCGGCCTGCGTTCCCTTGCCCGCACCGGGCGGTCCGACGAGGACGATACGCATCAGCGGAGGAACCCTTCGTAATTACGCTGCTGAAGCTGGCTCTCGATCTGCTTCACGGTCTCCAGACCCACACCCACGATGATCAGGATGCTCGTCCCGCCGAACGGGAAGTTCTGGTTTGCACCGAGAGGTGCCAACGCCATCGTCGGCACCAGAGCGATCAGGCCCAGATACAGCGACCCCGGCCAAGTGATGCGGTTGAGCACGTAGCTCAGGTACTCGGCAGTGGGGCGGCCTGCCCGGATGCCCGGGATGAAGCCACCATACTTCTTCATGTTGTCGGCGACTTCTTCGGGGTTGAACGAGATGGCCACGTAGAAGAAGGCGAAGAACACGATCAGAACGAAGTACGTGGCGATGTAATACGGGTGGTCACCCTTGACGAAGTGCGCTTCGATCCACCGCGCCCACCCGGAATCCGAACCGCTGAACTGCGCGACGAGAGCCGGAATGTAGAGCAGCGACGAGGCAAAGATCACAGGGATGATGCCCGCCTGGTTGACCTTCAGCGGGATGTACGTCGACGTACCGCCGTAGGAACGGCGCCCGATCATGCGCTTCGCGTACTGCACGGGGATCCTGCGCTGCGCCTGCTCGACGAAGACGACAAGGCCCACCATGGCCAGGCCGACCGCGATGACGATGGCGAACTCGATCCAGCCGTCGGCCAGCTTGCCCTGCTCCTTGATGGCCCACAGCGCGCCGACGAAGCCGGCGGCGATGGAGATGAACATCAGGATGGACATGCCGTTGCCGATGCCACGGTCCGTGATGAGCTCACCGAGCCACATGACGACGGCGGTGCCGGCGGTCATGGTCAGCACCATGGTGATGGTCACGAAGATGGACTGGTCCGGAACGATCTGGGTGCCCACGGCGCACTGACTGAACAGCGCACCGCTGCGCGCGGTGGCGACGAGGCCGGTGCCCTGGAGCACGGCCAGCGCGACCGTCAGATAACGCGTGTACTGCGTGATCTTCGCGGTGCCTGCCTGGCCCTCCTTCTTGAGGGCCTCCAGCCGCGGGATCACCACGGTCAGCAGCTGCAGGATGATGCTCGCCGTGATGTACGGCATGATGCCGAGCGCGAAGATCGTGATCTGCAGCAGCGCACCGCCACTGAACATGTTGACCAGACCGAACAGGCCGCTGTTCTGATTGGCCTGGTCGAGACAGATCTGCACGTTCTCGTACGACACACCGGGAATCGGGATGTGTGCACCGAGCCGGTAGACAACGATGATGCCGAGCGTGAAGAGCAGCTTCTTGCGCAGGTCGGGCGTCTTGAACGCCCGGGCGAACGCGGTGAGCACGGTGCCTCCTGCGACCCCCGCGCGCGTGCGTCAGAGGTGACGGTCTTGAGGTTCGACGAATACGAAAAGTACAACTGAGGCAAGAGCCGCGCGGTTCCCCAGCACTGATACAGACCGCGCGGAAGCATTAACGCACGCCACCTTACCGGCGACCATGCCCCCCTAGGAACGACCAACCGGGGATGCCCTATTTGTGGGCATCCCCGGTTGGGATCGTTCAAGTCAACAAGCTCAGACGAGCTCGGTGACGGTGCCGCCCGCGGCGGCGATCTTCTCCTTGGCGGAGCCGGAGACGGCGTCGACCGTCACCTGCAGCGCCACGGAGATCTCGCCCTGGCCCAGGACCTTGACGAGGCTGTTCTTGCGCACGGCGCCCTTGGCGACCAGGTCCTCGACCGTGACCTCTCCACCCTCGGGGTAGAGCGAAGCCAGCTTGTCCAGGTTGACAACCTGGAACTCGGTCTTGAACGGGTTCTTGAAGCCCTTCAGCTTCGGAAGACGCATGTGGAGGGGCATCTGGCCACCCTCGAAGCGCTCCGGAACCTGGTAACGGGCCTTCGTACCCTTGGTACCGCGACCTGCCGTCTTACCCTTCGACGCCTCACCACGACCCACACGGGTCTTGGCGGTCTTGGCGCCCGGGGCAGGACGGAGGTTGTGGATCTTGAGCGGGTTGTTCTCCGCCATGATCAGACCTCCTCAACCGTCACGAGGTGGCGGACGGTGTGCACCATGCCGCGGAACTCGGGGCGGTCCTCCTTGACGACCTGCGTGTTGATGCCCTTGAGACCAAGGGAGCGCAGGGTGTCGCGGTGGTTCTGCTTGCTGCCGATGTACGACTTGACCTGCGTGATCTTGAGCTGTGCCATTACGCACCAGCCCCGGCACGCGCACGCAGCAGAGCCGCGGGGGCGACGTCCTCGAGGGGCAGGCCACGGCGAGCCGCGACTTCCTCGGGACGCTGCAGGCCCTTGAGGGCCGCCACGGTGGCGTGCACGATGTTGATCGCGTTGTCGGAGCCGAGCGACTTCGACAGGATGTCGTGGATACCGGCGCACTCGAGCACGGCACGCACCGGACCACCGGCGATAACACCGGTACCCGGGGACGCGGGCTTGAGCAGCACGACGCCGGCAGCCTTCTCACCCTGGATGGGGTGCGGGATGGTGCCCTGGATACGGGGGACCTTGAAGAAGTGCTTCTTGGCCTCCTCCACACCCTTGGCGATGGCGGCCGGCACCTCCTTGGCCTTGCCGTAACCGACACCCACGGTGCCGTCACCGTCGCCCACCACGACCAGCGCGGTGAAGCTGAAGCGACGACCACCCTTCACAACCTTGGCGACGCGGTTGATCGCGACAACGCGCTCAACGTAAGCGGTCTTCTCGGCGGCAGCAGCGCCACCGTCGCGACCCTTCCGGTCCCGCCGCTCGCCGCCACCGGCACCGCCACTGCGGCGCTG
The DNA here is from genome assembly GCF_044458745.1 of Streptomyces sp. NPDC050418. Classification (NCBI taxonomy): domain Bacteria; kingdom Bacillati; phylum Actinomycetota; class Actinomycetes; order Kitasatosporales; family Streptomycetaceae; genus Streptomyces; species Streptomyces sp. NPDC050418. Next base: position 201,615 of record NZ_JBITIG010000003.1, on the reverse strand, counting down.
GGGTCCAGCCATTGGAATTACCTCTCTCTTTTTCCGCTAGCTACGCAGCAACGTGAATCGCTGCGCGACGGGAACTCAGAACTTGAGTCCGGCTTCGCGGGCGGCGTCCGCCAGGGCGGCGATGCGCCCGGCGTACTGGTTACCACCACGGTCGAACACGACAGCCTCGACACCGGCGGCCTTGGCGCGCTCGGCAACGAGGGCACCGACCTGCTTGGCCTGCGAGGACTTGTCGGCCTCGCCGCCGCGGATCGTCGTGTCCAGGGTCGACGCCGACGCCAGGGTGTGACCCTTGATGTCGTCGATGACCTGGGCCACGATGTGGCGGTTCGAACGCGTCACGACCAGGCGCGGACGCTCAGCCGTACCCGAGATGTGCTTACGGATACGGATGTGACGGCGCTTGATGGCAGCACGCTTGTAAGCGTCGCCCTTAGCAATCTTCGTGCCGTATGCCATGGCTTACTTACCCGCCTTTCCGACCTTGCGGCGAATGACTTCGCCCTCGTACTTGACGCCCTTGGCCTTGTACGGGTCGGGCTTGCGCAGCTTGCGGATGTTGGCCGCAACCTCGCCGACCTTCTGCTTGTCGATGCCCTCGACCGAGAACTTCGTCGGCGACTCGACCTTGAAGGAGATGCCCTCGGGCGCCTCGATCAGGATCGGGTGGCTGTAGCCGAGCGAGAACTCCAGGTTGGAGCCCTTCGCCAGGACGCGGTAACCGACACCGCTGATCTCGAGCTTCTTCACGTAACCCGTGGTCACGCCGGTGATCATGTTCGCCACCAGCGTGCGGGACAGGCCGTGCAGGGCCTTGTTCTGACGCTCGTCGTTCGGACGGGTGACGTTCAGAACGCCGTCCTCGCCCTTAGCGATCGCGATCGGGGCCGCGACGACGTGGGTCAGGGATCCCTTGGAACCCTTGACCGTGACCGTCTGGCCGTCGATGGTGACGTCCACGCCGGCGGGAACCGTGATGGGGAGCTTGCCAATACGCGACATAGCTGTTTCCTCCGTTCCCTTCCGTTACCAGACGTAGGCGAGAACTTCTCCGCCTACGCCCTTCTTGCCGGCCTGCTTGTCGGTCAGAAGACCGTGCGACGTGGAGATGATCGCCACGCCGAGGCCACCGAGGACCTTGGGCAGGTTGGTGGACTTCGCGTAAACCCGGAGACCGGGCTTGGAGATCCGCTTGATGCCCGCGATGGAGCGCTCACGGTTCGGGCCGAACTTCAGCTCGAGAACGAGGTTCTTGCCGACCTCGGCGTCCTCGGTCTTCCAGCCGGTGATGTAGCCCTCCTGCTGGAGGATCTCCGCGATGTGGGACTTGATCTTGCTGTGCGGCATCGCCACGGTGTCGTGGTACGCCGAGTTCGCGTTACGCAGACGAGTCAGCATGTCCGCGATCGGATCAGTCATGGTCATGAATTGGCCTTCGGCCTCTCTCGCCGGGGTTTCCTGTATGCGCCATCCCTCTCCCCACACAGGGGCGGGACGGGTGCGGCGCGGGGACCTACGGCGTAGTAAGTCGTTTCAGGGCGGCAGACGCCCAACCCCACAAGCCTACGGCATGCGGAGGAGGGCCCTGCCGACCTAATTACTTACCGAGAGCCTCCGGTAATCCCGAAAAACCGGGACTACCAGGAGCTCTTGGTCACGCCCGGCAGCTCGCCACGGTGAGCCATCTCACGAAGGCACACGCGGCAGAGGCCGAACTTGCGGTACACGGAGTGCGGGCGGCCGCAGCGCTGGCAGCGGGTGTAGCCACGCACACCGAACTTGGGCTTACGAGCAGCCTTGGCAATAAGAGCCTTCTTCGCCATCTCGCTCACGCCTCCTTGAACGGGAAGCCGAGGTGACGCAGAAGGGCACGGCCCTCATCGTCGTTGGTCGCCGTGGTCACCACGGTGATGTCCATACCCCGGGTACGGTCGATCTTGTCCTGGTCGATCTCGTGGAACATGACCTGCTCGGTGAGACCGAAGGTGTAGTTGCCACGGCCGTCGAACTGCTTGGGGGACAGACCACGGAAGTCGCGGATGCGCGGCAGCGCGAGCGACAGGGTGCGGTCCAGGAACTCCCACATGCGGTCGCCACGAAGCGTGACGTGGGCACCGATCGGCTGACCCTCACGCAGCTTGAACTGCGCGATGGACTTGCGGGCCTTGGTGACGGCCGGCTTCTGACCGGTGATCGTGGTCAGGTCACGGACGGCACCGTCCATGAGCTTCGAGTCACGGGCGGCGTCGCCGACACCCATGTTGACCACGATCTTGACGAGGCCGGGAACCTGCATGACGTTCTCGTACGAGAACTCCTCAAGCAGCTTGCCCTTGATCTCCTCGCGGTACTTCGTCTTGAGACGCGGAGTCGTGGTGGTAGCCATCAGATGTCCTCACCCGTCCGCTTGGCAACGCGAACCTTGTTGCCCTCATCGTCGAAGCGGTAACCGACACGGGTCACAACCTTGTTGCCGTCCTTCTCAACGACCAGCTGGACGTTGGAGACGTGGATCGGCGCCTCGGTGGTGATGATGCCGCCGGCCTGCGAACCGCTGGCGGTCGGCCCGGCCTTCGTGTGCTTCTTGACCCGGTTGACACCCTCGACCAGGACGCGGTCCTCGCGGGGGTAGGCCGCGATGACCTTGCCCTGCTTGCCCTTGTCCTTACCGGTGATGACCTGTACCAGGTCGCCCTTCTTGATCTTCATGCTTACAGCACCTCCGGCGCGAGCGAGATGATCTTCATGAACTTCTTCTCGCGCAGCTCACGGCCCACCGGGCCGAAGATACGGGTGCCGCGAGGGTCGCCGTCGTTCTTCAGAATGACGGCGGCGTTCTCGTCGAAGCGGATGTACGAGCCGTCCGGACGGCGGCGCTCCTTGACGGTGCGAACGATGACCGCCTTGATGACGTCACCCTTCTTCACATTGCCGCCGGGGATCGCGTCCTTGACGGTGGCGACGATGACATCGCCGATGCCCGCGTAGCGGCGACCCGAGCCACCGAGAACACGGATGCAAAGGATTTCCTTCGCACCGGTGTTGTCGGCGACCTTGAGTCGCGACTCCTGCTGGATCACGTCTATCTCCTGTGTGTCTGCCGGTTCCCGGCAGGGGCTTCCTTCGTACGGAGACGAAGTCGGCCCCTGCCGAGCCTGGCGGAACTAGCCCTGAGGGAAACCCCTCAGAGGATTACTTGGCCTTCTCGAGGATCTCGACGACGCGCCAGCGCTTGGTCGCCGACAGCGGACGCGTCTCCATGAGGAGGACACGGTCGCCGACGCCGGCAGCGTTCTGCTCGTCGTGCGCCTTGAGCTTGTTCGTACGGCGGATGACCTTGCCGTACAGCGCGTGCTTGACGCGGTCCTCGACGGCGACGACGACGGTCTTGTCCATCTTGTCGCTGACGACGAGACCCTCACGGGTCTTGCGGAAGCCGCGCGCCTCGGTCTGCTCGGTCACGTTGTTCTCACTCATCAGGCGTTCTCCACCGTCTCGATGCCCAGCTCGCGCTCGCGCATCAGGGTGTAGATCCGCGCGATGTCCTTACGGACGGCCTTGAGCCGGCCGTGGTTTTCGAGCTGGCCCGTGGCCGCCTGGAAGCGGAGGTTGAACAGCTCTTCCTTGGCCTCGCGAAGCTTGCCGACAAGCTCTTCGTTGCCCAGCTCGCGGAGCTCGGACGCCTTGGTACCGGTCGACATCACGCTTCACCTGCCTCGCGCTTAACGATCTTGCACTTCATCGGCAGCTTGTGAGCCGCACGAGTCAGCGCCTCACGCGCGATCTTCTCGTTGGGGTACGACAGCTCGAACATGACGCGTCCGGGCTTGACGTTGGCGACCCACCACTCCGGCGAACCCTTACCGGAACCCATGCGGGTCTCGGCAGGCTTCTTGGTGAGGGGGCGGTCCGGGTAGATGTTGATCCAGACCTTGCCGCCACGCTTGATGTGGCGGGTCATCGCGATACGCGCGGCCTCGATCTGACGGTTGGTGACGTACGCCGGCGTGAGCGCCTGGATGCCGTACTCACCGAACGCAACCTGCGTGCCACCCTTGCTCATACCCGAGCGCTTGGGGTGGTGCTGCTTGCGGTGCTTGACCCGACGGGGGATCAGCATGGTGGTCAGGCCTCCGTTCCGGTGCTCTCAGCAGCCGGAGCAGCGGCAGCCTCGGCCTTGGGGGCCTCGGCGGCCGGAGCCGTCTGCTGTGCGGGCTTGCGGCCGCGGCCGCCACGCTCGCCACCACGGCCACCGCGGGCCGGGCGGTCGTTGCCACCGCGGGCCGGGCGGTTACCCGCACGGGCGGCAGCGTTCTCGGCGCGGACCTCGGCGATGTTCTTGACGTCGCCCTTGTAGATCCAGACCTTGACGCCAATGCGACCGAAGGTCGTCTTGGCCTCGAAGAAGCCGTAGTCCACGTTCGCGCGGAGCGTGTGCAGCGGCACACGACCCTCGCGGTAGAACTCCGAACGGCTCATCTCGGCGCCGCCGAGACGGCCGCCACACTGGATCTTGATGCCCTTGGCGCCGGCCTTCATGGCGGACTGCATGCTCTTGCGCATGGCCCGACGGAAGGAGACGCGGGAGGACAGCTGCTCGGCAACGGCCTGGGCAACCAGCTGGGCATCGGTCTCGGGGTTCTTGACCTCGAGGATGTTCAGCTGGACCTGCTTGCCCGTGAGCTTCTCGAGGTCACCGCGGATGCGGTCGGCCTCGGCGCCACGGCGGCCGATGACGATGCCCGGGCGGGCGGTGTGGATGTCCACGCGGACACGGTCACGGGTGCGCTCGATCTCAACCTTCGAGATGCCGGCGCGCTCCATGCCGGACGTCATCATCCGACGGATGGCGACGTCTTCCTTGACGTAGTCCTTGTACAGCTTGTCGGCGTACCAACGCGACTTGAAGTCGGTCGTGACACCGAGCCGGAACCCGTGCGGGTTTACCTTCTGGCCCATTACCGGGTTCCTTCCTTGCTGCTGACGACCACGGTGATGTGGCTGGTCCGCTTGCGGATCCGGTAGGCACGGCCCTGAGCACGCGGACGGAACCGCTTCAGGGTCGGGCCCTCATCCACGAACGCCTCGCTGATGAACAGCGAAGAGGCGTCACTGTGGTCGTAATTGTGCGCGGCGTTGGCGATGGCGCTGTCGAGCACCTTGCCAACGGGAACCGAGGCTGCCTGCGGAGCGAATCGCAGGACGGCCTGGGCCTCCGTGGCGTCCATGCCACGGATGAGGTCCACCACGCGGCGGGCCTTCATGGGCGTGACGCGGATGTACCGCGCCTGGGCCCTGGCTTCCATGGTTGTCCCTTCAGTTTCTTACGTGTCTGAATGCGATCCGCTGTTAGCGGCGCTTCGACTTCCGGTCGTCCTTGACGTGACCCCGGAAGGTGCGCGTCGGCGAGAACTCGCCGAGCTTGTGGCCGACCATCGACTCGGTGACGAACACCGGGATGTGGGTCTTGCCGTTGTGCACCGCAAGCGTGTGGCCGAGCATGGCCGGCACGATCATGGAGCGACGGGACCAGGTCTTGATGACGTTCTTGGTGCCGGCTTCGTTCTGGGCGTCCACCTTCTTGATCAGGTGGTCGTCGACGAAGGGCCCCTTCTTCAGGCTACGAGGCATCTCAACCCGTCCTTAGCGCTTCTTGTTCGTCTTGCGGCGGCGGACGATGTACTTGTTCGACGCCTTCTTGGGCGAACGAGTACGGCCTTCCTTCTGACCCCAGGGGCTGACCGGGTGGCGACCACCGGAAGTCTTGCCCTCACCACCACCGTGGGGGTGGTCAACCGGGTTCATCACGACACCACGCACGGTCGGGCGGACGCCCTTCCAGCGCATACGGCCGGCCTTACCCCAGTTGATGTTGCTCTGCTCGGCGTTGCCGACCTCGCCGACGGTGGCGCGGCAGCGCGCGTCGACCAGGCGGATCTCACCGGAGGGCATACGAAGGTGGGCCATCGTGCCCTCCTTCGCCAGGAGCTGCACCGAGGCACCCGCGGAGCGGGCGAACTTGGCGCCGCCACCGGGACGGAGCTCGATGGCGTGGATCGTCGTACCCACGGGGATGTTGCGCAGCGCGAGGTTGTTGCCCGGCTTGATGTCGGCCGTCGGGCCGTTCTCAACCCGGTCACCCTGCTGCAGGCCGCGCGGCGCGATGATGTAGCGCTTCTCGCCGTCGGCGTAGTGCAGCAGCGCGATACGCGCGGTGCGGTTGGGGTCGTACTCGATGTGCGCGACCTTCGCCGGCACGCCGTCCTTGTCGTGACGACGGAAGTCGATCACGCGGTAGGCGCGCTTGTGGCCACCACCCTGGTGGCGGACGGTCACACGACCGGTGTTGTTACGGCCGCCCTTGCTGTGCAGGGGGCGGACCAGCGACTTCTCCGGCGTGGACCGCGTGATCTCGACGAAGTCGGCGACGCTGGAGCCACGACGGCCCGGCGTAGTCGGCTTGTACTTGCGGATTCCCATTTCTCAGTCCTCGTCCGATATTCGGACCAGGGCGCTCCGTTAGGAGGCCTGGCCGAAGATGTCGATACGGTCGCCCTCAGCGAGGGTCACGATGGCGCGCTTGGTGTCGGCACGCTTGCCGAAACCGGTGCGCGTACGCTTCCGCTTGCCCTGACGGTTGATCGTGTTGACCCCGGTGACCTTGACGCCGAAGACCGCTTCCACGGCCTGCTTGATCTGGGTCTTGTTGGAGCCGGGCGCGACGATGAACGTGTACTTGTTCTCGTCGAGCAGCGCGTAGCTCTTCTCCGAGACGACCGGCTTGACGAGGATGTCGCGCGGGTCCGAGAAGGTCTTGCTGGTAACGGTGGCTTCAGACATCAGCCCTCGCTCCCTTCGGTGTCAGCCTTGGGGCCGGCGACGAAGGAGTCGAAGGCGGCCTTGGTGAAGACCACGTCGTCCGAAACGAGCACGTCGTACGTGTTCAGCTGGCCCGGCTCCAGGATGTGGACCTGGGGCAGGTTGCGAGCGGACAGCAGCGCGACCTCGTCCTCGCGGGTGATGACCAGGAGCACGTTCTTGCGCTCGCTGACCTTGCCCAGGAGGGTCTTGGCGGCCTTGGTGCTGATGTCGCCCTCAACCACGCCGGACACGACGTGGATGCGGTTGTTGCGGGCCCGGTCGGTGAGGGCGTGGCGCAGGGCCGCGGCCTTCATCTTCTTCGGGGTCCGCTGCGAGTAGTCACGCGGCACGGGGCCGTGGACGACGCCACCGCCGGCGAACTGCGGCGCACGGGTCGAACCCTGACGGGCGCGGCCGGTGCCCTTCTGGCGGTACGGCTTGCGGCCACCGCCACGGACTTCGCCGCGGGTCTTGACCTTGTGCGTGCCCTGGCGGGCAGCGGCCAGCTGCGCGACAACGACCTGGTGGATCAGCGGAATGCTGATCTTCTCGACGTCGAAGATCTCCGAGGGGAGCTCAACGGTCCCGGCCTTGTCGCCTGCCGGCGAAAGGATGTCAATGGTGCTCATCGGTTCCTCAAACCCCCTTGGCCGCGGTGCGGACCAGGACGAGGCCACCGTTGGGGCCGGGGACGGCGCCCTTGATGAGCAGCAGACCCTTCTCGGCGTCAACGGCGTGGACGGTCAGGTTCTGGGTGGTGACCCGCTCGTTGCCCATGCGACCCGCCATGCGCATGCCCTTGAAGACACGGCCGGGGGTGGCACAGCCACCGATGGAACCGGGCTTGCGGTGGATGCGCTTGGCACCGTGGGAAGCCTTGCCACCCTTGAAGTTGTGGCGCTTCATGACACCGGCGAAGCCCTTGCCCTTGCTCTTGCCGGTCACGTCGACCTTCACGCCGGACTCGAAGGTCTCAGCGGTGAGCTCCTGGCCGAGGGTGTACTCACTGGCGTCAGTGGTACGGATCTCGACGAGGTGGCGGCGGGGGGTCACGTCGGCCTTGGCGAAGTGGCCCTTGAGGGGCTTGTTCACCTTGCGCGGGTCGATCTCGCCGAAGGCGATCTGGACCGACTCGTAGCCGTCGGAGTCATTCGTACGGACCTGGGTCACGACGCAGGGGCCGGCCTTGACGACGGTCACGGGGACGATGCGGTTGTTCTCGTCCCAGACCTGCGTCATGCCGAGCTTCTCGCCCAGGATGCCCTTGATCTGCTTAGCCATTCTCGATCACCGGGCCCTTAGAGCTTGATCTCGATGTCGACACCGGCCGGAAGGTCGAGTCGCATCAGAGAGTCAACGGTCTTGGGGGTCGGGTCGAGGATGTCGATGAGGCGCTTGTGCGTGCGCATCTCGAAGTGCTCGCGAGAGTCCTTGTACTTGTGCGGCGACTTGATGACGCAGTACACGTTCTTCTCGGTGGGGAGCGGCACCGGGCCCGCGACCGACGCACCAGTACGGGTCACCGTCTCGACGATCTTCTTCGCCGAGGAGTCGATGACCTCGTGGTCGTAGGCCTTGAGCCGGATGCGGATCTTCTGTCCCGCCATGGCTACTCAGTAGTCCTTTGTCTAGTAAACGCTCTGGAACCCAGGGGTTCTGTTGACTCCTTCTCCGACCCCCGCGGTCGGGCGTGTCGCAACCTCACTGACACAGATCTCCCGAAGGATTTCCCTGCTAGGGGTTGCGGCCCAAGGGCCGCGAGATGGGGGAAGGAACACCCACCGGGCGCCTGGCCGAGCCACCGCACTGCACTTCCCGGAAGATTCCCGTACGTCCGCCCCAGTGCTGCCCGAGGGCAGTTAAGGCGACGAGTACTGTGGGACTCGCTTCCGGTCCTCCCGGCGGGAGGCGCGCAGCATCGGCACTCAACCGAGCAACCCCGATAGTCTGCCATACGGGCCCGTCAGGGCGCCAATCGGGCGGATGAGAGTACCCCTGTGACGCCGGGTGTCAAACCAGCCGCGGCACCTCTGAGCCCCTTCATGGTGGCCCGCCCCGCGGATTTCGTGGCGATCGTCACATTCAGGACGCCGACGTGCGCCTCTCACCCTCGCAGAAGTTGAGACTTTGTCATCTTCGAGTCTTCCCACGCCGCCCTGCGACCGCTAAATACCCGGGGTAACACCTACCCGGGAGGCATCTCATGCCACATATCAGGTCACGGCTGAGAACCTGCGCCACCGCAGCTGCCTTAGCCCTGTCGTTGTCGGCACTCGCTCTGCCCACCGCGAGCGCGGCCCCCATGGGCGCCGACGACAGCCCCAGTGCGGCGGCATCCACCCCGCTCCCCGCCGAACTGGAGAAGATCCGCGCGGCCGAGGCCACCAAGCTCTACGGCAGCCCCGAAGAACGGCCCATGGCCGAGCGGAAGACCAATGTGATCTCGCTCGGCGACTCCGAGATCTCCGGCGAGGGCGCCGGCTCGTACGAGCCGGGTACCAACGGACCGTCGAACTGGTGCCACCGCTCCACCCAGGCCGCGATCCACCGGACCGGACTCGCGGAGCTCTCCAGCAACGTCTCGTGCTCGGGTGCGTCGACTCCCAACGTGAAGATCGGCGGGTCGAAGCAGTACGCCGACGAGCTGGTCCAGTCCGACAACCTCGCGATCAAGGCCCGTAACACCCGGCTCAAGATGGTGGTCATGGTCGTCGGCGCCAACGACGACATCCAGTTCGGGCCGGTGATGACGGACTGCGTGACGCGCTGGGTGCTGTCGCAGGGCACCTGCGAGCCGAAGTACGCACCGGGCTGGCAGGGCCGCGTGGACGGCATGGTGCCGAAGGTCTCCGCCACCGTCGGCGACGTCAAGAAGGTCATGCGCGACGCGGGCTACACCGACGGCTCGTACAAGCTCGTCCTGATGAGCTACCCCTCCCCCATCAGCCCCGACATGCAGGACAACCCGAACTTCCCCGGGAAGCTGCCCGGCGGCTGTCTCGGGTACGACTCGGACGCGGCCTGGGGCCGCAACGTCGCCGTGCCCGCCTTCGAGCGCGGCATCCGCAGTGCCGCGCAGCAGTCCGGCGCCGACTACCTCGACGCCTCCCGGCTGTTCCACGGGCACGAGGTGTGCATGGACAGCACCTGGGCGCGCGGCTTCTTCTACGACGGCTCGTTCCCGCCGGACGAGAACTCGGTCCGGCAGAGCTACCACCCCAACGCGGCGGGCCACGGAGCCTTCGCCTCGTGCTTCAGCCAGTTCTACAACTCCGGTCTGCGGGAGGCCTCTTGCGCCGATCCCGCCTCCACCAACCGTCCGAAGCTGTACGCCGGTGCCTGGGACGACAAGTTCAAGCCGGTGAAGAACGCGGCCACCGGCCAGTGCCTGGACACTGCCGGCGGATCGTCACGGAACTACACAGCCGTCGTGGGCTGGGACTGCCACGGCGGCCGCAACCAGAGCTGGTGGTACGACCCCGAGCAGAAGTCGGTCCATGTCGGGCTCTCCCATGACCGCTGTCTCGACTCCCGCGACATCAAGGCACCGACCGCCGCGATCCTGTGGGACTGCCACGGCGGCGACAACCAGAAGTGGACCCGCCCGTCGGACGGCACCCTCCGCCCGGCCACGGCAACCGGCCTCTGCCTGACCCAGCCCACAGCGGGCAAGGCCGTGGCGCTCCGTCCTTGTGACGGGTCCGCGGCCCAGCGCTTCGTCTAGCGCCTGACTCTCACGACGTACGGGTGCGAGGGGCCCACGTCCGGCCATCACCGCCGGGCGTGGGCCCTGCGCGTGTCCCCCGGCCGCTTCCGGCCACCCCACGCCGAGCTTGGCCTGCATTGGTCTGCACCAGCCCCTTGCCCCCTCCCCCTCCCGCCCCCAAGCTCCCCTCATGGAGCTGGAGTTGCGTCATCTCAGGACGGTCCGGGCCATCGCCGAGGCCGGGAGTCTCACCAAAGCGGCGACGGTGCTCGGGGTGGCCCAGCCGGCCCTCAGCGCACAGCTCAAGCGGATCGAGCGGGCGCTGGGCGGTGCCCTGTTCGAGCGCGGACGGTCCGGTGTGCGGGCCACCGCCCTCGGCGAGCTGGTGCTCGAACGCACCCGGATCGTGCTGCCCGCGGTGACCGAGCTCCAGGAGGAGGCGGTGCGCTTCGCCCGCTGCACGGGCGCGTCCACCACGATCCGCCTCGGCGGCACGCACGGTCCGCTGCTCGGCGCCCTCCTCGACCGGCTCACGGGCGCGCTGCCCGAGGTCCGGGTGGAGACCCGGGCCTCCTGGTCCGAGCGCGGGCTCGCCGAGCTGCTCGGCGAGGGCCGCCTCGACTTCGCCCTGGCCGGGACCTGCGGCTCGGCCGCGCCGCCCGCGGCCGACCGCCTCGCGTGGCACGAGATCGCCATGGACCCGGTGTTCGTGATGATGCCCGAGGGGCACCCGCTGGCCGCGCGCGCGGAGATCGAGCTGGTGGACCTCGCCGCCGAGGACTGGGCCTGTGTGCCCGGCGACGGCTGCTTCGGCGACTGCTTCACGGCCTGCTGCGCCGCCGCCGGCTTCACACCGCACCGGCTCTACGAGACGGATGTCAGCTCGCTCGTCCACCTGGTGCAGGTGGGCCGGGCGGTCGGCCTGTGCCGGGCCACGTTCCCGCCGACCCCCGGCATCGTCAGCCGTCCGCTGCGCGGCACTCCCCTGGCCTGGCGCCACCTCCTCGGCTGGCACCCGGTCTCCCAGGACGCGGACCTCGCGCGCACCGTACTCGCGCAGGCACGCATGGCGCACGCGGCGGTGGCGGCGCGCAGCAGCAGCTATACGGAGTGGCTCGCGAAGCATCCCGTTTCCTGAGCCCTCCCCCATAACGCCATGGAGAGGGCCGACTGAGGTCTTATCCGCACCACCGCTCCCTTCCTACGGTTTCGGTCGCACAGCCATCTGTCGCACGAGACGAAGCCGAGGAGAACCCCCATGCTCCAGCGACCCACCCGCGCCAGAGCCGCGGGTGCCGCACTCGCCGCAGCGGCCGCCCTGATCACGGCCGGGCTCGGCAATTCCGCGAGCGCCACGACGGCCGCATCCCCCGCACCGGCAGCCCCGCCGTCCGCCGCACAGACACTGCGTACGGCCGACGCACCACCCGCCCTGCTCCGCGCCATGCAGCGCGACCTGGGCCTGAGCGCGCAGCAGGCCGAGCGCCGTCTCGCCAACGAGGCCGAGGCGGCGGCCACCGCGGGCCGGCTGCGCCTCGCGCTCGGCGGCGACTTCGCGGGCGCGTGGCTCGGCGGCGCCGAGTCCGGCACGCTGACCGTGGCGACCACGGACACCGCCGACGTACGCGCCATCGAGGCACAGGGCGCCAAAGCCTCCGTCGTACGTCACTCCCTGTCCGACCTGGACCGCGCCAAGGCCCGGCTCGACCGGGCGGCCGAGCGCCGGGACACCTCCGACGCACCCGTCCGATACGTGGATGTCGCCACGAACCAGCTGGTCGTCGAGGCGATACGCCCCGCCGCCGCCCACGCGCTCCTGGACGCCGCGGGCATCGACGCCTCGCTCGCGCGGGTCGTGAAGACCACCGAGCGGCCGCGCGCCCTGTACGAACTCAAGGGCGGCGACGCGTACTACATCAACAACAGCGGGCGCTGCTCGATCGGCTTCCCGGTCACGCGCGGCACCCAGCAGGGCTTCGCCACCGCGGGCCACTGCGGCCGGGCGGGCGACCGGACCACCGGCTACAACCGGGTCGAACAGGGCACGTTCCAGGGCTCGGTCTTCCCCGGCCGGGACATGGCATGGGTGGCGGTCAACTCGCAGTGGACCGCGACCCCGTACGTGAAGGGCGCGGGCGGCCAGAACGTACAGGTCACCGGGTCCACGCAGGCACCGGTGGGCGCGTCGGTCTGCCGCTCCGGCTCCACCACGGGGTGGCACTGCGGCACCATCCAGCAGCACAACACCAGCGTCACGTACCCCGAGGGGACCATCTCGGGCGTGACCCGCACGTCGGTGTGCGCCGAGCCCGGAGACTCCGGCGGCTCGTACATCTCCGGCAGCCAGGCACAGGGCGTCACGTCGGGCGGCTCGGGCAACTGCTCCAGCGGCGGCACGACGTTCTTCCAGCCGATCAATCCGTTGCTGCAGAACTACGGCCTCACCCTGAAGACCACCACCGACCCGGGCGAGCCCGGCGAACCCGGTGAGCCCGGCGGCACCTGGGCGGCCGGCACCGTCTACCAGGCGGGCGCCACGGTGACGTACGGCGGCGCGACCTACCGCTGCCTCCAGGGCCACCAGGCCCAGACGGGCTGGGAGCCGCCGAACACTCCCGCCCTGTGGCAGCGGCAGTAGACAGAAACGACCGAAGCCCCCGTACACCGGAAGGTGTACGGGGGCTTCGGCTTGAGCTGGAAGCTCAGGTACCGCGAGTCAACAATTACTTGTTGATCTTGGTGACCTGGCCGGCGCCCACGGTCCGGCCACCCTCACGGATGGCGAACTTCAGGCCCTCTTCCATGGCGACGGGCTGGATGAGCTCAACGGTCATCTCAGTGTTGTCGCCCGGCATGACCATCTCGGTGCCCTCGGGGAGGGTCACGACGCCGGTCACGTCCGTGGTACGGAAGTAGAACTGCGGGCGGTAGTTGTTGAAGAACGGGGTGTGACGGCCACCCTCGTCCTTCGACAGGATGTAGGCCTGGGCCTCGAACTCGGTGTGCGGCGTGACCGAACCGGGCTTGATGATGACCTGGCCGCGCTCGACGTCCTCGCGCTTGATGCCACGGAGGAGCAGACCGACGTTCTCACCGGCCTGGCCCTCGTCGAGCAGCTTGCGGAACATCTCGATGCCGGTGACCGTGGTGGTGGTCTTCTCCTGCTTGATGCCCACGATGTCAACGGTCTCGTTGACCTTGAGGACACCACGCTCGATACGACCGGTGACGACGGTGCCACGACCGGTGATCGTGAAGACGTCCTCGATCGGCATCAGGAACGGCTTGTCGACGTCACGCTCGGGCTGCGGGATGTTCTCGTCGACGGCCTTCATCAGGTCGAGGACGGTCTTGCCCCACTCGGCGTCGCCCTCGAGGGCCTTGAGCGCCGAGACCTTGACGACCGGCAGGTCGTCGCCCGGGAACTCGTACTCGGAGAGGAGCTCACGGACCTCGAGCTCGACGAGCTCCAGGATCTCCTCGTCGTCCACCATGTCGGCCTTGTTCAGGGCGACGACGATGTACGGAACGCCGACCTGGCGGGCCAGGAGCACGTGCTCCTTGGTCTGCGGCATCGGGCCGTCGGTGGCGGCGACCACGAGGATGGCGCCGTCCATCTGCGCGGCACCCGTGATCATGTTCTTGATGTAGTCCGCGTGACCGGGGCAGTCGACGTGGGCGTAGTGACGCGCCTCGGTCTGGTACTCGACGTGCGCGATCGAGATCGTGATACCGCGCTGGCGCTCCTCAGGAGCCTTGTCGATCTGGTCGAAGGCCGAGGCCTCGTTCAGGTCCGGGTACGCGTCGTGCAGCACCTTGGTAATGGCGGCCGTGAGGGTCGTCTTACCGTGGTCAATGTGACCGATGGTGCCGATGTTGACGTGCGGCTTAGTCCGCTCGAACTTCGCCTTCGCCACTGGGTCCTCCTGTGGAGTGGTTCTGGTACGCCTTACTCATCGGCGCCAGGTGATCTTTGCTGGGATGCCAGCCACCGGGGTTCGCCCCTGGGTCGGGGTGAACCCCCGGCGGATGGTGTCAAGCCTAAAGCGTGAAACCGAGTGGTTTATTCGCCCTTGGCCTTCGCGATGATCTCCTCGGCGACGTTCCGGGGAACCTCGGCGTAGGAGTCGAACTGCATCGAGTAGCTTGCGCGACCCGAGGTCTTGCTGCGGAGGTCTCCGACGTAGCCGAACATCTCCGAAAGCGGCACGAGGCCCTTCACGACGCGGGCGCCGCTGCGCTCCTCCATGGCCTGGATCTGGCCACGGCGGGAGTTGATGTCACCGATGACTTCACCCATGTAGTCCTCGGGCGTGGTGACCTCGACGGACATCATCGGCTCGAGCAGCACGGGGCTGGCCTTGCGAGCGGCCTCCTTGAACGCCTGCGAACCGGCGATCTTGAAGGCGAGCTCGGAGGAGTCGACCTCGTGGAAGGCACCGTCGAGAAGAATGACGCGAACGCCCGTCATCTCGTAGCCGGCCAGGATGCCGAACTGCATGGCCTCCTGCGCACCGGCGTCCACCGAGGGGATGTACTCCCGCGGGATACGGCCACCGGTGACCTTGTTCACGAACTCGTAGCTGTCGCCGCCCTCGATGGGCTCGATCGCGATCTGCACCTTGGCGAACTGACCGGTACCACCGGTCTGCTTCTTGTGGGTGTAGTCCACGCGCTCGACGGCCTTGCGGATCGTCTCGCGGTACGCGACCTGCGGCTTGCCGACGTTCGCCTCGACCTTGAACTCGCGACGCATACGGTCGACGAGGACGTCGAGGTGAAGCTCGCCCATACCACCGATGATGGTCTGTCCGGTCTCCTCGTCCGAGTGAACCTGGAAGGAGGGGTCCTCCTCCGCGAGACGCTGGATGGCGACACCCAGCTTCTCCTGGTCACCCTTGGACTTGGGCTCGATGGCGACCTGAATGACCGGCGCCGGGAAGTCCATGGACTCCAGGATGACCGGGTTCTTGTCGTCACACAGCGTCTCACCGGTGGTGGTCTGCTTCAGGCCCATGACGGCGACGATGTCACCGGCGCCCACCGACTCGATCTCCTCACGCTTGTTCGCGTGCATACGGTAGATCTTGCCGATGCGCTCCTTCTTGCCCTTCACGGAGTTCAGCACCGCGGTGCCGGCGTTCAGGCGACCCGAGTAGACCCGGATGAAGGTGAGCTTGCCGAGGTGCGGGTCGGAAGCGATCTTGAACGCGAGGGCCGCGAGCGGCTCCTCGTCGTTCGGCTTGCGCTTCACGACGACCTCGGGGTCCTTGACGTCGTGGCCCTCGATGGCCTCGACGTCCAGGGGCGAAGGCAGGTACCGCACGACCGCGTCGAGCAGGGGCTGGACGCCCTTGTTCTTGAACGCGGTACCGCAGAACACGGGGGTGACGGTGGTGTCGCCACCCTTGCCCGACGCGATGGTGATACGACGGATCGCGGCGTACAGCTGCTCCACCGAGGGCTCCTGGCCCTCGAGGTACAGCTCCATGATCTCTTCGTCGTTCTCGGCGACGGTCTCGAGGAGCTTGCCGCGCCACTCGTCGGCGGCCTCGGTGTGCGTGGCCGGGATCTCGACGGTGTCGTAGGCCTCGCCCTTGGCGGCCTCGGCCGACCAGACGTACGCCTTCATCGTGACGAGGTCGACGACACCCTGGAAGTCGGCCTCGGCACCGATGGGGAGCTGCATGACGATCGGGGTGGCGCCGAGGCGGTCCACGATCATGTCGACGCAGCGGTGGAACTCGGCACCAGTGCGGTCGAGCTTGTTGACGAAGCAGATACGCGGCACGCCGTAGCGGTCCGCCTGACGCCAAACGGTCTCGGACTGGGGCTCTACGCCGGCGACGCCGTCGAACACGGTGACAGCACCGTCGAGCACACGCAGGGAACGCTCCACCTCGACGGTGAAGTCGACGTGACCCGGGGTGTCGATGATGTTGATCGTGTGGTCGACGTCCTCGAGCGGCCAGTGGCAGGTCGTGGCAGCAGACGTGATCGTGATGCCACGCTCCTGCTCCTGCTCCATCCAGTCCATCGTGGCGGCGCCGTCGTGGACCTCACCGATCTTGTACGAGACACCGGTGTAGAACAGGATCCGCTCGGTGGTGGTCGTCTTGCCCGCGTCGATGTGGGCCATGATGCCGATGTTGCGCACCTTGGCCAGGTCAAGCGAAGTGGTAGCCATATCGGCTCAGTCTTCTCTCGGTCTCGATGTGGGTTGCGACTACCAGCGGTAGTGCGCGAAGGCCTTGTTGGACTCGGCCATCTTGTGCGTGTCCTCGCGCTTCTTCACAGCGGCACCGAGGCCGTTGGAGGCGTCGAGGAGCTCGTTGAGGAGACGCTCGGTCATGGTCTTCTCGCGACGGGCGCGGGAGTAACCGACGAGCCAGCGCAGGGCGAGCGTGTTCGCACGGCCCGGCTTGACCTCGATCGGGACCTGGTAGGTCGCGCCACCGACACGGCGGGACTTGACCTCGAGGGTCGGCTTGATGTTCTCGAGCGCACGCTTCAGCGTGATGACCGGGTCGTTACCGGTCTTCTCACGCAGACCCTCCATGGCGCCGTAAACGATGCGCTCGGCGGTGGAGCGCTTGCCGTTCAGCAGAACCTTGTTGATGAGGGAGGTCACCAGAGGAGAACCGTAGACCGGGTCGATGATGACCGGGCGCTTCGGGGCGGGGCCCTTACGAGGCATTCTTACTTCTCCTTCTTGGCGCCGTAGCGGGAACGAGCCTGCTTACGGTTCTTGACGCCCTGCGTGTCCAGGGAACCGCGGATGATCTTGTAGCGAACACCCGGCAGGTCCTTCACACGGCCACCGCGCACGAGCACGATGGAGTGCTCCTGCAGGTTGTGGCCCTCACCCGGGATGTAAGCGGTGACCTCGATGCCGGAGGTCAGGCGAACACGCGCGACCTTCCGCAGCGCCGAGTTCGGCTTCTTCGGGGTGGTGGTGAAGACACGCGTGCAGACGCCGCGGCGCTGGGGCGAACCCTCGAGTGCGGGCGTCTTGTTCTTCTCGACCTTGTCCTGCCGGCCCTTACGGACCAGCTGCTGGATCGTAGGCACTACTTCTCCGGTTTCTGTGTGCCGTCATAAAGCTAACCTGGAACTTCGCCGACCCACGCGGTCGGGTGTGTCGCTCGCTGCAGACTCCCGCTGCAAGGCGGAGAGAGGCGCAGATTGCGGTGGCCGCATCGGCACTCGGCGGTGTTGAAGGCACGCACGAGCGCCAGGGCACACCCCAGGCACAAGGTCTGAGCGTACCGAGCGTCCTCAGTTCGGTCAAAACATCAGCTCTACCCCAGAGCAGGCCGCGGCTACCCGCGGCAGCGAATCCGGTCCGGTATACGCGGTATATCCCCTGGCCAGAGGATAACTATCGGCTAAGGTGCCCCCATGCCGAAAGCCCACCAGCGCGGCGATGGGGCCGGTATGGAACCGCCCGTCATATCCCGCCGTCCGCTGTTGAAGGCCCTGTGGACCGTTCCCGTATTTGTCGCCTTGGGCAGCGGATGCGCCACGGATTCCAGCAAAGGGTCCCCCGCCTCGTCGGACAAGCCGTACGAATTGCCGTCATCGGCCGCACTGGCCGACGGGAAACGCAAGAAGCCGCTCGATTTCGGCCTTGCCTACAGCGACACCCTGCCGTGGATGTCCGACGTCGATCTCGCCCAGGCCCTCGACGACGCCGCCGATCTGGGGGTCGGCTGGATTCGTGCGGATCTTTCCTGGACGAACATCCAGCCGGACGGCCCTGACCAGTACCTCTGGGAGCGCTTCGACCGCATCGCCAAGGGTGCGCAGGAGCGCGACCTGAAGGTGCTCGCCACGCTCGGTTACAGCCCGCAGTGGGCCGGGGACCCCTCGTGCGGTGTCAAGAACGCCACCTGCCCGCCGGCGGACAACGAGCGCTTCGCGCAGTTCGCCTCCGAGGCCGTCACCCGCTACGCGGCGATGGGCGTGCACGCCTGGCAGGTCTGGAACGAGGCGAACATCAAGAACTTCTGGCAGACCGGTGCGGACCCGAAAAGGTACACCGATCTGCTGGCCAAGGCATCCGCGGCCATCCGCGCCGCCGACCCGGAAGCCTTCGTCCTGATGTGCGGTCTCGCCAACTCCGGTACGAGCGAAGGCCGTGAGGCGCCCGTCGAGTTCCTCGACCACGTCCTGGAGGAGGGTGCCGGGAAATACGTGGACGGCATCAGCTTCCATCCGTTCGCCCGCGTGCAGCTGCCGAGCACGAAGACCGGCCGCAGCACGTACGAGAAGATCAAGGGCGCGCGGCAGAGCCTGACTTCGGTGCTCGCCCGGCACGATCTGAGCGATCTGGAGATCTGGCTCACGGAGACCGGGGCGCCCACGCACGGCAACGGCGCCGCGGCGGACAACGAGAACCCCGGCAAGGACACCAGCCACGCCACGTACGCCCATCAGGCGCGTATCGCGGCCGACGTGGTCAAGGCGGCGGACGAACTGACCGCGGTCACCAAGGTGTTCTGGTACTCGCACCGCGACACAGAGCCCGAGGAGAAGAACGCAGGGCGGCACCACTACTACGGGCTCATCGAGTACGGCGGAAAGCGCAAGCCCGCGTTCGACGCCTATCGTGACGCCGTGGCGGACTACCGCGCCGAGCACTGACGACCGCCGGCCGGACTGTGGGGAGACAGTCCGGCCCGCGGATCAACAACACCATCGCGGCACCGGCCCGGCCGGTGCCGCGACGCCGGACACATGTGGGGGGAACGTGAGCTTCGTGCTCCGCCACGGACAGGCCGGGCGTGGCCAGACATAGGCGCCCGCGGCCCGCCGTGTACCGCAATTCGTTTTTCGTGCTGGCCTCGACGGCCAGCACCGCCCTTCTCGGGTTTCTCTTCTGGGTGGTCGTCGCCCGCTTCTACAGCCCGACCCAGGTCGGTATCGCGACCACACTGATCTCCGCGCTGAGCCTGATCTCGTATCTGAGCCAGTTCGGGCTGAACAACACCCTCATCCGCTTCCCCGCGGCCGCGGACGACCGCAACGCCCAGCTGACGATGGCGCTGGGCGCGGTCGCGGCGGCAGGGGCACTGCTCGGGCTCGGGTATGTGGCGGGACTGCCCTGGTACGGCGAGAAGCTGCTGTTCATCCGCGAGAACCCGATGGCCGTCGCGGTCTTCGCCGCGCTGTGCTCGCTCGCCGCCCTCAACCAGCTGGCGAAGTCGGTCTTCACCGGCGCCCGTACCCCTGAACTCAACGTGCTGTCCGACGGGTTGGCCCAGGGGGTGGCGAAGCTGGCCATGCCCGCCGCCCTGACCGGACTCGGGGTCTTCGGGATCGTCGGCTCGACCGGAGCGGGATTCGCCGCCGCCGTGCTGTGCGCGCTCATCCTGCTGCGGCGCAGGCTCGGCTTCCGCTTCGAGCTGCGCTTCGGGGGTACGCGGCTGCGCGAGCAGTTCCACTACTCCCTCGGCAGCTACGCCTCCGGACTGCTCGATCTGCTGCCGCAGCTGGTGCTGCCGCTGATCGTGCTGCACCACCTCGGCGCCGAGTCGACCGGCTACTTCTACGTGGCGTTCCAGATCGCCGCACTCCTGCACGCCATCGCCTTCTCCGTGGGCGAGGCGCTCTTCGCCGAGGGCTCGCACGACCCGGCCCAACTGCCCATGTTGCTGCGCCGCACCGCGGTGATCATCGCTGCCGCCCAGACGGCGGCGGCCACGGTGGTCGCGCTGGGCAGCGGGTTCGTGCTGCGGCTGTTCGGCGGCGGTTACGCCGACGCCGCCGCGTCGCTCCTGACCGCCTTCGCTGTCAGTTCGCTCGCCGTGGCACTCAACGCGTGGGCCAACTACGCCCTGAAGGTGACGCGCCAGCTGCGCCAGCTCATCGTCAACAACGCCATCTTCGCCACCGTCACCGTCACCCTGGCCCTGCTCTGGGCCTCCGACGGACTGGTCTGGATCGGCTGGGCCTGGGGCCTGGGCAACCTCGCGTCCGGCCTGGTCGGCCTCTGCGCCCTGCTCCTGGGCCGACGCCGGCGGCAGACCCCCGACGTCCCGCATCACACCCACAGAGAGGTCATCAGCCGGTGAACGCCGACGACACCACCGTCCCGCCGCGGACACGGCGCACGGTCGCCGTGGTCTCCTCGTACTACCCGCCGAAGATCGGCGGCGTGGAGAACTACGCGGCCCGGATCGCCGAGGCCGTCGCGGCCGCACCGGACCTGCGGGCCGTCGTCCTGACCACCAACCCCGACGGCCGCGGCACCACCGTGTCGCAGGAGAACGGGGTGACGGTCGTACGCCTCGGCGCCTGGCTGAAGCTGTCCAACACCCCGCTCAACCCGCTCTGGGTCCTCCAGGTCCGCCGGTGGCTGCGCCGCGAGCGCGTCGACGTGGTCAACGCCCACACGCCGGTGCCCGGCCTCGCGGACATCGCGGTGTTCTCGGCGAAAGGGCGGCCGACGGTCCTCACGTACCACGCGGGCACCATGCACAAGCAGGACGCGGGCAACGGTCTGGCGAACCGCATCATCGGCTTCTACGAGCGCTTCGTCCTGCCGCGGCTGATGAACCGGACCACTGTGCCGGTGCCCGTGGCGCCCGGGTCCCTGGCCTACGGCCGTCCGAGGGCCGTGGAGATCCCGCCCGGCGTCGACATCCGGCGCTGGACCCCCGGTCCCCCGCCTTCCGAGCGGCCCCAAGTCGTCGTCTATGTGGGCCGGATGGACAGCACCTCACGCTGGAAGGGCGTCGACCAGCTGATCCGCGCGTTCGCGCTGCTCGGGGACCTGCCCGAGGCGCGGCTCAAGCTGATCGGCGGCGGTGACGACGTGGACCGGCTCCTGAAGCTCGCCGCCGAGCTCGGCGTCGCCGACCGGGTCGTCTCCACGGGCCCCCTGCGCGGCGAGGAGCTCGTGGACGCCGTACGCCAGGCCCGTGCGGGCGTGCTGTCGTCCGTGAGCGACTCGGAGTGCTTCGGCACGGCCCTCGCGGAGGCGCAGGCCTGCGGCACCCCGGCCGTGGGCACCGCCGTCGGCGGACTGCCGCACACGGTGGCCGACGGCGAGACGGGGCTCATCGTGCCGCCCCGGGACCCGGAGGCGCTCGCCGCGGCGCTGCGCAGCCTGCTCACGGAGGACGAGCGCGCGGACCGGATGGCGGTGGCCGCGCGCCGCCGCGTGGTCGAGAAGTACGACTGGGAGCTGCTGACGGAGCGCTACAACGAGCTGTTCCGCTCGCTGTGACCTGAGGGGAGGGGCGGCGCGCGCTGCCCCTCCCCTCACTCACCTTCGTACGGGCTCCGCCGCTTCCTCGTACTGCTCGATCAGGCTCTGCGCATGCGTGTCCCACGAGAACGCGGACTGCGCGTACTGCGCCGAGTACTTCGCCATCTCCGTGCGCAGCGTCGGATCGGCCGCCAGCCGGGAGAGCGCGGCCGCGACCTGCTGCGGGGTGCGCTCGGCGAACACGAACCGTTCCGTGTCGAGGCCGTACGGCGCGTAGCCGGGGTCGGGTGTCGTCACCACCGGCAGACCGGAGGCCATCGCCTCCTGCACCGACAGCGGGAAGCCCTCCGCCACGGACGGCAGGACGAACATGTCGCAGGCACGGTAGAGGCGGGCGAGCCGCTCGGGCGGCAGGGCGCCGACGTAGTGCACCCCTTCGCCCCCCGTCGCGGCCGAGGCGTCGCCGCCACCGGCGAGGACCAGGTCGAAGCCGTCGGTCAGCGCACGCGCCGCGAGCGCGATGTCGTACCCCTTCTTCGGTACGAGCCGGCCGGCGAACAGCGCGAGCGGACGGTCGGCCGGGAGCCCGAACTCGGCGCGTATCCCGCGCTGTTCGAGATCGTCCTGGCGCGGCCGGTACAGCTCCGTGTCGACCCCGTTCGGCAGATGCCGCATCCGCTCCGCCGCGACGCCATGGCCGCGCACGAAGCCGGCGACACGGTCGTTGAGGGTGAACACGGTGCGGGCACCGCGCCAGATGCGCGCGCCCGCCAGCCGGTACACGGCCCGCTGGACCGCCGTGACGAGCTTCGACGGGTGGTCGACCAGCTCGACATGCTGGGTGACGAGCCAGGGGCGACGGGCCCGGCGGGCGGCGAAGGCACCGGCCCACGAGGTCAGGTAGAAGGTGTCGTGGAGGTGCACGACGTCCGACCGGCGTGCCCAGACCTTCATCGTGCGCATCAGGCCCGGGCCGAACAGCGGGAACGGCACGCCGAGGCGGGACTCGAACCCGTTCCATGCCCGCACACGGACGACCCGTACCCCGTCCTCGACGGTCTCGGAGCTGCGCTCGCCGGAGGTCACCACGGTGACGTCCAGGCCGAGCCGGGCCAGCCGTACGGCCTCGGCCTGCACCACGCGCTCGATGCCGCCCATGTGGGGCGGATAGAAGTGGCTGACGAAGAGCACACGCCGCACCGAACCGGTCATCTCAGCACCACCGAACCGCCGTTGTTGTACACCAGGTCCTTCTTCTTCTCGATCAGCTCCCGCGGGAACTCGTACGTGATGCGGTCGCCCCGGTAGAAGATCGTCATCCGTCCGGTGCGGGTCGGGGTCGTACCGAGCACCAGATAGGCGTCCTTCTCCAGCCACACCGGCGTACTGACGAACGACGCACCGGATTCCATGTGCGGCTTGAGGCGCGTGTACGAGAACTCGTCCATCTGCACCGGCGTCGTGTCCTTGCTCGCCCGCTTCCAGGCGTCGAGCCACAGCGCGGCCTGCACCTCGGGGGCCTGCGTGTAGTAGATGTCGTAGTAGTCACCGGCGTTGGACAGCTGGATCTGGGCCGGGTAGCCGCCGAGTGCCTTCGGCATCACGCCGATGAGGTTCAGGAGCAGGCAGAACGTGAGCACCGCGCTGAGCCCCTCCTTGCGGGGTCCGGCCCGGCGCAGGGTCCAGAGCGTGCCCGCGGCCAGGAACGGCGCGCAGAAGAACAGACCTTGCTGGAAGGCGCGCAGCACGCCGTAGTCGACCGAGAGCTGTGGCACGACGGTGAACAGCGCGACGGCGCTCAGCGCGGCCAGCGCCATCGTCGTCTGGTCGCGCACGGCACGGAAGGCCGAGCGGCGCGCCTTGAGCACCACCCAGACCCCGAGCACGGTCATCAGCTGGAAGAAGTACGCGCTGGCGGCGCGCACCGCCGCATTGACGGAGTGCACCGGCACACCGAACACATCGAGGATCTGGCCGGGTGCCGTGAGCGGCATGTCCGCGGTGGACACGGCGGTCCAGTCGATGCCGTCGAGCTCCTTCTCCGTGAGCAGCAGATGCCCCCGCTGCTTCGTGGAGTCGGCCTCCGCCTGCTTCACGTACTCCTCGAGCCGCTCCTGTGCCGAGAGCTGCTTGCCGCCGAACAGGCTGTAACCGGTGTCGGAGGAGCCGGACTTCTTCTCCGAGGGCGCGAGGAGGTCCGAGACCGCCTGGCCCACGGTCAGATGCAGCTGGCCGCCGGTGTGCGTGACCGGCCCCGCCCACACCAGGGCGGCCACCGCGGGCACGAGCACCATCCACCACTGGATGAAGGACAGCATCCGGTCCTCGCGCCGCCGCTTGCGCTGCCGCAGCCGGCTGCGGCGCGACAGCAGACGCCACACCTTGTCGTAGAAGACCGCGAGGGCCAGGGTCCCGATGACCACGTAACCCGTCGAGTAGTGCGCCAGGATCACACCGATCAGGAGCACCGTGAAGAGCACCCTGCGGGCCCGGCGCGGGCCGCGGCTGTCGGTGAGTGCCACGATCGCGCCGCCGAGCAGCACGAAGGCGATGGCCTGCCGGCCCAGGTAGACCATGTCGGTCAGGAAGGTCGGGAAGGCCACGAAGAAGACGGCCGCGAGCAGGGCGACCGAACGCCGTGACACGTTGCGCACCGAGCGGAACAGCATGACGGGCGTCAGGGCGAACAGCGCCGGGATGATCGCCTTGAAGATGTAGATGTCGTCGATGCCGGTGAGCTGGCGGATGCTGACAGGAAGCAGCGTGATGCTCAGACAGGCGTTGTACGCGTGGCTGTACGTGGAGACGTCCCAGTACTCGCCGCCCAGCGCGATCCGGAAGAAGAGGTACTCGGTCTGGACGTCGTGCCCGGTGATGAACCAGCCGCGCAGCGACGCGAGCAGCAGCAGGCCGAGCGTCGCCAGGTAGAGCCCGGTCTCGAGCGCGCTCAGATGGTACTTGCGCCGCTTCATCGACAGCAGCAACAGCAGGGCGCCGCCGAGGACGCTGGCCACGACACTGACCGCGCCGCCATACCCGTTGTTGAGCCGGATCGCCCCGGCGATCGAGCAGATGACGGTGACACCGCCCGCGACCGTCACGACACCGAGGCCCGGCGTCGCACGGGCGAGCCGCCACAGGTCCGACGCCCTGGCGAACACGCCCGCGCTGTGCCCGGGGGCGTACTTCCACCGGAAGAACCACAGCGCGGCGAGAGCGACGAGGCTCGCCGCCGTGAGCGGGCCTGTGGTCAGCGGCCTGTCGTTGCCCGCCAGGGGCAGCACCGTGTTCACGGCGAGCGCCACCAGCATGTCCTGCAGCACGACGAGGCCCACCGCGACCAGCGTGCCCGCGCTGCCGGTCGGAACGATCCGACGGGCGAGCGGCCGCCACAGCTGGAGCGGTGCGCCGAAGAGCACGTACAGCCCCGCGAGCAGCCGGGCCAGGGACGGTACGCCGGGAAGCAGGACCGCCGCGGCGCAGCACCCGGCGGCCAGCAGCACCCCGAGCCCGGGCAGGCCACGCCCGCCCGGGCCGCGGTGCTCGTCGCGACGGCGGGAGGGACGGGAGCGCGGGCCGGGGGCATCGGGGTCGTGTCGGTCGCCGTGGCGCCGGCCGTCGTCATGCGGGTCGCTGCGGTACGCGTCGTCTCGGTACGCGTCCTCGCGGTACGAGTCCTCGCGATACGGGTCGCCCCGGTACAGGTCGTCGCGATAGTCGTCGCGGTATGCGTCGCCATTCGGGCCGGAGCGCGGACCACCGCCGTACGGACCCGGGCCACCGCCGTACGGACCAGGATCCCCGTCGTACGGACCGCCGCTGTACGCGTGGCCGGGACCGGCGTGCTGCCCGCCGTCATACGCCCCGGGACGACGGCCGTACCCGGGCGGCGCGCCCTGATGGGGCGGTGGCCCCGGAGGGCCGCCCCGACTCTGCGGATACGTCACGGCAGGACCTCGTCGTAGACGCGCTCGACGCGCTCCGCGACCCGGCCCCAGCTCAGCTCGGCTGCCACCCGCGCGCTGCGCGCGGCCAGGTCGCGCCACAGCTCCCCGTCGCCCGCGAGCACATCGATCTGCCGTGCCAGCGCGGCCGGTTCGGGCGCGGCGAGCAGACCGGTGCCGGTCACGAGCTCGCGGTTCCCCGGCACATCGGTGGCGATCACCGGAAGGCCCGCCGCCATCGCCTCAAGGAGCACGAGCGGCATGCCTTCCTTGTCGGACGGCAGCACGAAGGCGTCGCTGTCCGCGTAGGCCTTCACCAGATCGTCCCCGTGCAGCGACCCTGCGAACTCCACGTTCCGCAGCCCGAGCCGGTTCGCCTGGGCCTCGAGCTCGCCCCGCAGATCCCCATCACCGACAAGACGCAGCCGCACGTCCCGCTGCACCAGAGGCATGGAGTCGAGAAGCCGTGCCACGTTCTTCTGGACGGAGAGCCGTCCCACGAAAAGCAGGCGCAGGGGATGTTCCGGCGCGGGTCGGGGCGGCATGAAGTAGGTGTCGGACACCCCGTTGGGCACGATGTGCAGCCGCTCGCGCGGCACTTCGTACCGCTCTGCCAGGAAGTCCGCCATCTCCGGCGTCAGCGCGATCACCGCCGCAGCGCGGCGCAGCACCCGGCCGAGGAAGTGCTGCTTGTACCAGGGCAGCAGCCGGCCGAGCGGGCCACTGGCGTCCACGTCGAGATGGAAGTGCGCGATGTACGGCACCTTCCGCAGGGCGGCGACGGCGGAGACGAGTTCGGGGACGAGGGCGTGCGCGATGTGCAGATGGACGAGATCGCCGGGCCGGGCCTTGGCCAGCTGCACCGGAAGCGCCGCCGATATCGCGGTGTTGGCCACCTCGAGCGCGGGCAGCCGGTGCACCTGGACGCCGTCCTCGGTGCTGTGCCGGGGCAGACCCGAGGTCCGCAGACCGGTGGTCACCACGTGCACCTCGTGCCGCTGTGCGAGTTCACGCGACAGATGCGAGACCACCCGCTCCAGACCGCCGAGCGCCGGCGGATAGTAGGGGGTGACCTGGATGACTCTGCGGCCCATGTGCGCCGGCTCCTTCTGCACGCTCACCCGTCGGACTCCAGTCGGCCGACTATGTACTCGGACCTGCCCGTCACGGTGACGCGCAGCGTGTCGGCGTTCTTCGCCTCCGGCACGGCGACGTCGACGACGCCCGGCCGCCCGTCGGCGGCGCGCACCGTGACCCATCCGGTGGCCAGGGTCTTGCCGCCGCGGCCGGCCTCCGTCTTCAGGACGAAGGTGCCGGGTGCCGCCTTGGGCGCACCCGCTGCCCGCTCGCGCGAGGACGGGCCGGCCGGGGGCACGTCGCCGTGCGGGGTGACGGCGACCTGCGCCCGCAGCTTCCCGCCGCTGCTCGACGGGAGTTCGATGAAGTAGAGCTCCACGAGCGGCTTGTCCTGACGCGTGAAGGAGTTGGCGAGCTCCTCACGGACCGTCGGACTCGACCACGCGGCAAAACCGCCGGCCGCCAGCACGAGCGCGAACACGACAGGCCAGACCGCCGGACGACCCCGGCGGCCGGTCCGGCCGCCTCTGCCGCGTCGCCGTGTGCGTGCTGTGTCGGTGCGCATCGTGTCCTTCGTTCCAGGGCAACCCGCCCTGCTCTCTAGAGACTTCCCGTCTCCGTGGCCGGTTGCGGGCTCTCGTGCATCGCCTGCGATCCCGCCGTCCGCTGTCGGGGCATCAGCGGGGGCGGAACGGGTCTGGTGGAGCGCTCGCGCCACTGCGCACGGGTCTGCGTCCGCAGTGCATTGTCCTTGAGCCGGTGACGGAAGAGCTGGGCGAGATTGGACACACCGTCGGAGAACGCGTTCAGCTTGACCTCGCCTCCGCGCGGCCGGTACTCGATGGGCACTTCGAGGCAGCGGAAGCCCTCGCGTACGGCGGCGTTCTTGATCTCCTGCGAGAAGCCCATGCCGTCGGAGGTGACCTTGAGGCTCTCCCAGATGTAGCGGCGGAAGACCCACATCCCGCTCTGCGAGTCCCGCATCTCGCTCTTGAAGAGCTTGCGGCTGAGCAGGCTGAGCGCGTGGTTGGCGACCGTGTGCGAGGGCTTCATGGCCGTACGGTTCTCGCGGCCGAGCCGGTTCGTGTTGAGGAACTCGATCCGGTGCTCCTCGACGATGCCGAGCAGCCTCGGCAGATCGTCGAAGGGATAGGTGCAGTCGGCATCGCCGGTGGCGATGACATCGCCGCGGGCCGCGGAGATGCCGGCCTTGTACGCGTTGCCGTAGCCGCGCAGCGGCTGGTGCACGACGCGCGCGCCGTAGGACTCGGCGATGGCCGCGGTGCCGTCGGTCGAGCCGTTGTCGGCGATGACGATCTCAACCCCCCAGCCCAGCACGGTGAGTTCGTCGACGGGAATCGTCGCGAACACATGCGGCAGATTCTCGGCCTCGTTCAACGCGGGAATGACGATGGAGAGTGTGGACACAGCTAGTCCCCCCAGCTGGTGATGAAAACAGGAGCTCGGGTCCCGAGACCCGGCGCCGTGTTCTCACACCCCCCGCCGGACTCGCCCGTCAGCGGCGTTCACATTAGGCCCACAACTCACGCAGCCAAAGCGAAAGGCGGAATGTTAACGGCCGATATCCTGTCCCGCAAGCAAATCGACGTTTCGCGCGAAATTTTAATGTTGGGCTGCACAACTCTCCTGGTATTCACCGAATGCCCGGATCTGAAATGCCGGGTTGGCGGCAAATGGACATCCAAGGCATCCGTAAAAGCCCTCTTTGTGGCCCCTGACCGCCCCCAGGGAAGCGATCAAGAAGTAGCAGCAGCAAAGGGGTGTGTCGGACACCACATTCACGCACCGACGTACCTCAACGCCAAAGGGCGCCCACCCCGCCGAAGCGGAGTGGGCGCCCTTCAGTTCAGACGTGGACCGACGTCCTACTGGTTGTACGGCCCGTAGTCGTAGTCCTCCAGCGGAACAGCCTGGCCGGACCCGGTGCCGAACGGCGAGTAGTCGATGTCGTCGTAGCCGACGGCCGAGTACATCGCGGCCTTGGCCTCCTCGGTCGGCTCCACCCGGATGTTGCGGTAGCGGGCGAGGCCCGTACCGGCCGGGATGAGCTTACCGATGATGACGTTCTCCTTGAGGCCGACGAGGCTGTCGGACTTGGCGTTGATCGCCGCGTCCGTCAGGACTCGGGTCGTCTCCTGGAAGGAGGCGGCCGACAGCCAGGATTCCGTCGCCAGCGAGGCCTTGGTGATACCCATCAGCTGCGGACGGCCGGAGGCGGGGTGACCGCCCTCGGTGACCACACGACGGTTCTCGGTCTCGAACTTCGAGCGCTCGACGAGCTCGCCCGGCAGCAGCTCCGCGTCGCCGGACTCGATGATCGTCACACGGCGCAGCATCTGCCGGATGATGATCTCGATGTGCTTGTCGTGGATCGACACACCCTGCGAGTTGTAGACCTTCTGGACCTCGCCGACCAGGTGCACCTGCACCGCACGCTGGCCGAGGATGCGCAGCACGTCGTGCGGGTTGGTGGCACCCACGGTCAGCTTCTGGCCGACCTCGACGTGGTCGCCCTCGCCCACGAGCAGACGGGCACGCTTCGAGATCGGGAACGCCGTCTCGTCGCTGCCGTCGTCCGGGGTGACGACGAGCTTCTTGGTCTTCTCGGTCTCCTCGATGCGGACACGGCCCGCGGCCTCGGAGATCGGGGCGACACCCTTCGGCGTACGAGCCTCGAAGAGCTCGACGACACGGGGCAGACCCTGGGTGATGTCGTCACCGGCCACACCACCGGTGTGGAAGGTACGCATCGTCAGCTGGGTACCGGGCTCACCGATGGACTGGGCGGCGATGATGCCGACCGCCTCACCGATGTCGACCAGCTTGCCGGTGGCGAGCGAACGGCCGTAGCAGAAGGCACAGGTGCCGACCGCGGACTCACAGGTCAGGACCGAGCGGGTCTTGACCTCCTCGACACCGTGGGCGACCAGGGCGTCGATGAGCACGTCACCGAGGTCGACGTTGGCCGGCGCGATGACCTTGCCGTCGATGACGACGTCCTCGGCGAGCATGCGGGCGTAGACGGAGGTCTCGACGTCCTCGGTCTTGCGCAGCACGCCGTCGGCGCCCTTTTCGGCGATCCGCAGCTTCAGACCGCGGTCGGTGCCACAGTCCTCCTCGCGGATGATCACGTCCTGCGAGACGTCCACCAGACGACGGGTCAGGTAACCCGAGTCGGCGGTACGCAGGGCGGTGTCCGCCAGACCCTTACGGGCACCGTGCGTCGAGATGAAGTACTCGAGTACGGAGAGGCCCTCACGGAAGGACGCCTTGATGGGACGCGGAATCGTCTCGTTCTTGGCGTTCGACACCAGACCACGCATACCGGCGATCTGACGCATCTGCATCATGTTTCCTCGGGCACCCGAGTCAACCATCATGAAGATGGGGTTCGTCTTGGGGAAGTTCTCATTCATCGCCTCGGCAACCTCGTTGGTCGCCTTGGTCCAGATGGTGATGAGCTCCTGCGTGCGCTCCTGCTTGGTGATCAGACCGCGCTCGTACTGCTTCTGGACCTTCTCGTCCTGCGCCTCGTAACCCGCGACGATGGCCTTCTTGGCCTCGGGCACGACGACGTCGGAGATGGCCACGGTGACACCCGAACGGGTACCCCAGTAGAAGCCCGCCGCCTTCAGGTTGTCGAGCGTCGCCGCCACGATGACCTTGGGGTAGCGCTCCGCGAGGTCGTTGACGATCTCGCCGAGCTGCTTCTTGCCGACCTCGTAGTCGACGAAGGGGTAGTCCTCGGGCAGCAGCTCGTTGAAGAGCGCACGGCCGAGCGTGGTCTTCAGACGGAAGCTGTCACCGGGCTGGTACTCCGGCTCGCCTTCCTCGGCGACCGGCGGCACCCAGCCACGCGGCGGGATGGTGCCCACCGGGAAGCGGATGTCGACGCTCGACTGCAGCGCGAGCTCGCCGGCGTCGAAGGCCATGGTGGCCTCGGCGACGGAGGTGAAGGAACGGCCCTCGCCCTTGGTGTCGCGCATCTCGCCGCTGGTGGTGAGGAAGAACAGACCCAGGACCATGTCCTGCGTCGGCATCGTCACCGGACGGCCGTCGGCGGGCTTGAGGATGTTGTTCGAGGACAGCATCAGGATGCGGGCCTCGGCCTGCGCCTCCGCGGAGAGCGGCAGGTGCACGGCCATCTGGTCACCGTCGAAGTCCGCGTTGAACGCGGTGCAGACGAGCGGGTGGATCTGGATGGCCTTGCCCTCGACCAGCTGCGGCTCGAAGGCCTGGATGCCGAGGCGGTGCAGGGTGGGAGCACGGTTCAGGAGAACCGGGTGCTCGGCGATGACCTCTTCGAGGACGTCGTACACGACCGTGCGGCCGCGCTCCACCATGCGCTTGGCGCTCTTGATGTTCTGCGCGTGGTTCAGGTCGACCAGACGCTTCATCACGAACGGCTTGAAGAGCTCCAGCGCCATGGCCTTGGGCAGACCGCACTGGTGCAGCTTCAGCTGCGGACCGACGACGATCACGGAACGCGCGGAGTAGTCCACACGCTTACCGAGAAGGTTCTGACGGAAACGACCCTGCTTGCCCTTCAGCATGTCGCTGAGGGACTTGAGCGGGCGGTTACCCGGACCGGTGACCGGACGGCCACGACGGCCGTTGTCGAACAGCGCGTCCACGGCCTCCTGAAGCATGCGCTTCTCGTTGTTCACGATGATCTCGGGCGCACCGAGGTCGAGGAGTCGCTTCAGACGGTTGTTGCGGTTGATCACACGGCGGTACAGGTCGTTCAGGTCGGAGGTCGCGAAGCGGCCACCGTCCAGCTGCACCATCGGACGCAGGTCCGGCGGGATGACCGGGACGCAGTCCAGGACCATGCCCTTGGGGCTGTTGTTCGTGGTGAGGAACGCGGAGACGACCTTGAGGCGCTTGAGCGCACGGGTCTTCTTCTGGCCCTTGCCGGTACGGATGATCTCGCGGAGGCGCTCGGCCTCCTCATCGAGGTCGAAGGTCTCCAGGCGCTTCTGCAGAGCAGCGGCACCCATCGAGCCGTCGAAGTACGTGCCGAAGCGGTCACGCAGCTCGCGGTAGAGCAGCTCGTCGCCCTCGAGGTCCTGGACCTTGAGGTTCTTGAAGCGGTTCCACACCTCGTCGAGACGGTCGATCTCGCGCTGCGCACGGTCACGCAGCTGCTTCATCTCGCGCTCGGCACCTTCGCGCACCTTGCGGCGCACGTCGGCCTTGGCACCCTCGGCCTCGAGCTCGGCCAGGTCGGTCTCGAGCTTCTTGGCGCGGGCCTCGAGGTCCGCGTCACGGCGCTGCTCGATCTGCTGACGCTCGACGGAGACGTGGGCCTCCAGGGACGGCAGGTCGCGGGTACGACGCTCCTCGTCCACGAACGTGATCATGTACGCGGCGAAGTAGATGACCTTTTCCAGGTCCTTCGGCGCGAGGTCGAGCAGGTAACCCAGGCGCGACGGGACGCCCTTGAAGTACCAGATGTGCGTGACGGGAGCGGCAAGCTCGATGTGGCCCATCCGCTCACGGCGCACCTTGGCGCGCGTGACCTCGACGCCACAGCGCTCACAGATGATGCCCTTGAAGCGGACGCGCTTGTACTTGCCGCAGTAGCACTCCCAGTCCCGGGTCGGACCGAAGATCTTCTCGCAGAAGAGTCCGTCCTTTTCGGGCTTGAGCGTGCGGTAGTTGATGGTCTCGGGCTTCTTGACCTCACCGTGGCTCCACTGACGGATGTCGTCAGCGGTGGCCAGGCCGATCCGGAGCTCGTCGAAGAAGTTGACGTCGAGCACTATGCGTCAATCCCTCTCAGGGTTGTGCCACCTCGCGATAGCGAGATATAGGCGCGATTCAATGGTCTGTACGGGGTCCGGGGTCCCGCCACCCGGCCGGGTGGGCCGGGTGGCGGGGAACCCGTCAGACCTCTTCGACGCTGCTCGGCTCGCGCCGGGACAGGTCGATACCGAGCTCTTCCGCAGCGCGGAAGACGTCCTCGTCCGTGTCGCGCATCTCGATGGACATACCGTCCGAGGACAGCACCTCCACGTTGAGGCAGAGCGACTGCATTTCCTTGATGAGCACCTTGAAGGACTCGGGAATGCCCGGCTCGGGGATGTTCTCGCCCTTGACGATGGCCTCGTAGACCTTCACACGGCCGGTGACGTCATCGGACTTGATCGTCAGGAGCTCCTGGAGCGCGTACGCGGCGCCATAAGCCTCAAGCGCCCACACCTCCATCTCACCGAAGCGCTGACCACCGAACTGCGCCTTACCACCGAGCGGCTGCTGGGTGATCATCGAGTACGGACCGGTCGAACGGGCGTGGAGCTTGTCGTCGACCAGGTGGTGCAGCTTCAGGATGTACATGTAGCCGACCGAGATCGGGTCGGGGAACGGCTCGCCCGAGCGGCCGTCGAACAGCCGCGCCTTGCCGGACGGCAGGACCAGACGGTCACCGTCGCGGTTGGGCAGGGTGTGCTCGAAGAGGCCGGCGAGCTCGTCCTCACGCGCACCGTCGAACACCGGGGTGGCGACGTTGGTGCCGGGGGTCACCTGGTCGGCCTCGATGGCCTGCAGGCGCTGCGCCCACTCGTCCGCGAGGCCGGAGACGTCCCAGCCGCGGCTGGCGAGCCAGCCGAGGTGGATCTCCAGGACCTGACCCGGGTTCATTCGGGACGGGACACCCAGCGGGTTGAGGATGATGTCGACCGGGGTGCCGTCCTCGAGGAACGGCATGTCCTCGATCGGGTTGATCTTGGAGATGACACCCTTGTTGCCGTGACGGCCGGCGAGCTTGTCACCGTCCGTGATCTTGCGCTTCTGCGCCACGTAGACACGAACCAGCTGGTTCACGCCCGGCGGCAGCTCGTCGCCCTCCTCACGGTCGAAGACGCGGACGCCGATGACCTTGCCGGTCTCGCCGTGCGGCACCTTCAGGGAGGTGTCACGGACCTCGCGCGCCTTCTCACCGAAGATCGCGCGGAGCAGACGCTCCTCCGGGGTCAGCTCGGTCTCACCCTTGGGCGTGACCTTGCCGACGAGGATGTCGCCGGCGACGACCTCGGCACCGATCCGGATGATGCCGCGCTCGTCGAGGTCCGAGAGGACCTCCTCGGAGACGTTCGGGATGTCCCGGGTGATCTCCTCCGGGCCGAGCTTGGTGTCACGGGCGTCGACCTCGTGCTCCTCGATGTGGATCGAGGAGAGGACGTCGTCCTGCACGAGGCGCTGCGACAGGATGATCGCGTCCTCGTAGTTGTGACCCTCCCACGGCATGAACGCGACCAGCAGGTTCTTGCCGAGCGCCATCTCGCCGTTCTCGGTCGCGGGACCGTCGGCCAGGACCTGGCCCTCGATCACGCGGGCGCCCTCGTCCACGACAACCTTCTGGTTGACCGAGGTGCCCTGGTTGGAGCGCGAGAACTTGGCGACGCGGTACGTGGTGTAGGTGCCGTCGTCGTTGGTCACCGTCACGTAGTCGGCGGAAACCTCCTGGACGACACCGTCCTTCTCGGCCTTGATGACGTCACCGGCGTCGACGGCACAGCGGTACTCCATGCCCGTACCGACCAGCGGCGCCTCGGCCTTGATGAGCGGCACGGCCTGACGCATCATGTTCGCGCCCATGAGCGCGCGGTTGGCGTCGTCGTGCTCGAGGAACGGGATCATCGCGGTCGCGACCGACACCATCTGGCGCGGCGAGACGTCCATGTAGTCGACGTCGTCACCGGGGACGTAGTCGACCTCGCCGCCACGACGGCGGACCAGGACGCGGTTCTCGACGAACTGGAAGTCGTCGTTCAGCGGCGCGTTGGCCTGCGCGATGACGAAACGGTCTTCCTCATCGGCGGTCAGGTAGTCGACCTCGTCGGTGACGACACCGTCGACGACCTTGCGGTAAGGCGTCTCGATGAAACCGAAGGGGTTGATCCGGCCGTACGAGGCGAGCGAACCGATCAGACCGATGTTCGGGCCTTCGGGCGTCTCGATCGGGCACATGCGGCCGTAGTGCGAGGGGTGCACGTCACGGACCTCGAAGCCGGCCCGCTCACGGGACAGACCACCCGGGCCGAGGGCGTTCAGACGACGCTTGTGCGTCAGCCCCGACAGCGGGTTGTTCTGGTCCATGAACTGCGACAGCTGCGACGTACCGAAGAACTCCTTGATCGACGCCACCACAGGGCGGATGTTGATCAGGGTCTGCGGGGTGATCGCCTCGACGTCCTGGGTCGTCATGCGCTCACGCACGACGCGCTCCATACGCGCCAGGCCCGTACGGACCTGGTTCTGGATGAGCTCGCCGACGTTACGGATACGACGGTTGCCGAAGTGGTCGATGTCGTCGGTCTCGACGACGATCTCGCGGCCCGAGGCACCGACGGTCTCGGTCTCACCGGCGTGCAGCTTGACCAGGTACTTGATGGTCGCGATGACGTCGTCGGTGGTGAGAACGCCGGCGTCGAGGGGCTCCTCGGCACCGAGCTTCTTGTTCACCTTGTAGCGGCCGACCTTCGCGAGGTCGTAGCGCTTCGGGTTGAAGTAGAGGTTCTCGAGCAGCGTCTGCGCGGCCTCACGCGTCGGGGGCTCGCCCGGGCGCAGCTTGCGGTAGATGTCGAGCAGCGCGTCGTCCTGACCCTGGGTGTGGTCCTTCTCCAGGGTGGCGCGCATGGACTCGTACTGGCCGAACTCCTCGAGGATCTGCTCGGTCGTCCAACCGAGAGCCTTGAGCAGAACGGTGACGGACTGCTTGCGCTTGCGGTCGATGCGGACACCGACCATGTCGCGCTTGTCGATCTCCATCTCGAGCCAGGCACCCCGGGACGGGATGATCTTGGCCGAGAAGATGTCCTTGTCGGACGTCTTGTCGATCGACGAGTCGAAGTAGACACCGGGCGAGCGGACCAGCTGCGAGACAACGACACGCTCGGTGCCGTTGATCACGAAGGTGCCCTTGTTCGTCATGAGCGGGAAGTCGCCCATGAAGACCGTCTGGGACTTGATCTCGCCGGTCTCGTTGTTGGTGAACTCGGCGGTGACGAAGAGCGGGGCCGCGTACGTGAAGTCGCGCTCCTTGCACTCGTCGATCGAGTTCTTCGGAGGCTCGAAGCGGTGGTCGCGGAAGGTCAGCGACATCGACCCGGAGAAGTCCTCGATCGGGGAGATCTCCTCGAAGATCTCCTCCAGACCGGACTTGGTGGGGACGTCCTGACCTGATTCCAGAGCGGCCTCGACCCGACTCTGCCAAGCGGTGTTGCCGAGCAGCCAGTCAAAGCTCTCGGTTTGCAGCGCGAGCAGGTTCGGAACCTCGAGGGGCTCCTTGATCTTTGCAAAGGAGATGCGCAGCGGGGCGGTGCTTGCGCCGTTGTTCGTAATCGCGGTCGAGGCAGTGCGCGAGGCGGCCAAGAGGGGGTCCTTCCGAGGGCTCGGACTCACTACGCGCGTACCGGTCCCAAACTGAACGCGTCGACAGAAAACCCCAGGTCAGGGAAGGTCGGCCGACGATGCTCAAGCGTGGGTATGCCCCTGGTGACGGGCAGGAGGCAGCTAACAGGCAGCGCAAAGGGTCAGTGTAGCCACTAGGCCCACTGATGTCCAGTGCGGGTTTTCGACCGACCCACGAACACCTCGTCATGCTGCTGTTGTGACGTCCCCGGCAGACCCCTCGCCGGTGGACGCATATCCACACTGCCCAGTTCGTCTTCGATCCATGCCTCGGATCCGGATCGATGTGACGACGCGTCCTGAGAATTGCGCGCTGCGTGCGGTTCGTCAAGGCCCCCTGTCCCGTGGAGATCGTCACCCGGGAGCCTTGGGGGGCCTGGGAGAGCACAACGAAGATCACCATACTCGGCCGCACCGTCGGCGCAAGGCAGCCGTCACAGGAACGCCGAAGGGCGACCACCCATATGGGTGATCGCCCTTCAGTGTGTGCGCGTTACAGCCCAGAGGGCTCAACTACGCGAAAGAGTCTGCCGACTCAGTCGAGTCACTTGACCTCGACGGAGGCGCCGGCGGCCTTGAGGGACTCGGCAGCCTTCTCCGCGACGTCCTTGGCGACCTTCTCGACGACCGGCTTCGGGGTGCCGTCGACGAGGTCCTTGGCCTCCTTCAGACCCAGCGAGGTCAGCTCACGCACGACCTTGATGACCTGGATCTTCTTGTCGCCGGCGCCGGTGAGGATGACGTCGAACTCGTCCTGCTCGGCAGCGGCCTCGGCGGCCGGGGCACCGGCGGCGGGGCCGGCAACGGCGACGGCCGCGGCGGCGGTGACGTCGAACTTCTCCTCGAAGGCCTTCACGAACTCGGAGAGCTCGATGAGGGTCATCTCTTCGAACTGCGCGAGCAGGTCGTCCTGGGACAGCTTCGCCATGATGGCGTCCTTCCACTAATTCGGCTGGTGCCGGAGTTACATGAGTGGCGGGCGTACTTTCGGGCCCGCTGCGACCGGTGCCCCTACGGGGCGACGGTCATGACGCGAGCCGAATTACTCGGCACCGCCCTGCTCGGCCTGCTTGGCACGAAGCGCCTCCGCGGTGCGGACGAACTTCGACGGGAGCGCCTGGAAGACCTGAGCAGCCTGGGTCTGCTTGCCCTTCATGGCGCCCGCCAGCTTGGCGAGCAGAACCTCGCGGGACTCGAGGTCCGCAAGCTTCTTGATCTCGTCGGCGGACAGCGCCTTGCCATCAAGGACACCGCCCTTGATGACGAGAGCGGGGTTGTCCTTGGCGAAGTCACGAAGACCCTTCGCCGCCTCGACCGGATCACCGGTAACGAAGGCAACGGCCGTCGAGCCCTTGAGGTGCTCGTCCAGCGCAGAGATCCCGGCCTCCTGGGCCGCGATCTTGGTCAGCGTGTTCTTCACCACTCGGTACTGAGCGTTCTCGCCGAGAGAACGGCGCAGCTGCTTGAGCTGCGCCACGCTGAGTCCGGTGTACGAGGTGACAACAGCGGCGTTGGAGTTGCGCAGATCGCGCGTGATCTCCTCGACAGCTGTGACCTTCTCGGTCGTCGCCATGTGCCTCGGCCTCCTTCCGGGGTGATGAAACTTCGACTGACCTCTCGATCAGCCGCACGTCGCCGGACCGCCTGAATCAGGCACGTGGAGAAGGCTGCACAATGAAAAACGC
This sequence comes from Streptomyces sp. NPDC050418, assembly GCF_044458745.1. Taxonomy (NCBI): domain Bacteria; kingdom Bacillati; phylum Actinomycetota; class Actinomycetes; order Kitasatosporales; family Streptomycetaceae; genus Streptomyces; species Streptomyces sp. NPDC050418. The sequence goes on along the minus strand of NZ_JBITIG010000003.1, from coordinate 163,692 downwards.
CCCGGCGCAGGCGCACGGGGCATGGGCTCTACCGGATACCGTTCTTTCGAACGAGCCGGGAACACTTCCACAGTCACCTGCGCAGGTCGTCCGCAGTTGGCGGATCCTTCGGCCGTCGTGTTCCCACGAGGGGCACACGACAACGACCAGCGGTCTTTGGCTTCTCCGGAAGAGTACGCGAACGGATGCTTGTCGAGCAAATCGGGCCGGGAGCACCTACGATGCGCCCGGCCCGACCGCGGATTCAGGGGGCTGTCAGCCCTCCATGCCGCCGGCCTGCTCCAGCTCCTCGAGCATCTTCAGCATGTCGAAGGTCTCGGAGTCGGACGGGACCTCGACGGCGGCCTTCGCGCCGTAGTCCGAGAACGTCTGGTTGATCTCGACGGTGCCCTGCGGGGTCTCCATGCCGACGTCCATCTTGACCGGGTAGCCGTCCTTGTTGACCCAGACCTCGGTGTCGTAGCCCTCGATGCCGGACTTCTCGACGTTCTTCAGGAGCTCGTCGCGGTCCTCGCCCTCGAGGAAGTCGAAGGACTTGTTGGCCTCGAGCATCTCCTTGACCGTGAGCTTGCCCTTGTAGTGGTCCGTCTTCTGGCCGGCCACGGTCTCGCTGCCGAGGTGCTTGAGGCTGGGCGACTCCAGGAGCAGGGCCATCTGCTGGGCCGGGTCCTGGTTCATGTTGTCCATGCCGCCCGTGAGCGCCTTCTGCATCTGCGGGTCGGCACCCTCCTCGGCCATCTTGTCGGCGATGGCGCCGAAGTCCATCTTCATCCAGCGCTTGCCGTCCATCTCGGCCGGCGCCTTCTCGCCCATGTCCATGTACATGACGTCGTCCTGCATGACCATGCGGATCTGGTCCGGGGCGTCCGGGTCGCCCGCGGTGAGCGCGGAGCCCGTCATCGTCATGTCCATCACGGCCGGGTCCCAGCCCATGACGCCGGACATCTTCATGTCACCGCCGCCGTCCAGGCCGGCCGGCATCGACATGGTCATCTCGACCTTGGCGGACTTCGCCTCGGCCGTCTTCTCGTACGCGACCGTCAGGGCCTCGATCGCGCTCGCCCGCGACTTGACCCTGGGCGCCGCCTTGTCGGCGGCCTTGCCGCCCGTCTCGGAGCCCTGACAGCCGGCCACGGCGACCAGCGCGGCAGCCGAGACGACGGCCAGCCCGATGCGCTTGTACGTGCTCACGGTGGAACCCCCCACTGATGCCTGTGTGTTGACCGTCAACGTATCCGAGACGTGTGACAGCCAGAAACGCAAAAACCCGGCACCGACAGCTCCGAAGAGCTGCCGGTGCCGGGCAATGACCAGCTATGAGCGCGAGGCTCAGACCGCGGCCGGGTCCTCCTCGACGAGGAGGTTGCGGGTGCGGTTCGGGTCGACCGGGATACCGGGGCCCATTGTGGTGGTGATGCCGGCCTTCTTGATGTAGCGGCCCTTGGCGGCGGACGGCTTCAGACGGAGGATCTCCTCCAGGGCCGCCGCGTAGTTCTCCACCAGCTTGGTGTCGTCGAAGGACACCTTGCCGATGATGAAGTGCAGGTTCGAGTGCTTGTCGACGCGGAACTCGATCTTGCCGCCCTTGATCTCGTTGACCGCCTTGGCGACGTCGGGCGTCACGGTGCCGGTCTTCGGGTTGGGCATGAGACCACGCGGGCCGAGGACGCGGCCGAGGCGGCCGACCTTGCCCATGAGGTCCGGGGTGGCGACGACGGCGTCGAACTCGTTGAGGCGGTTGCCCTTCGAGATCTCGTCGATGAGCTCGTCGGAGCCGACGATGTCGGCGCCGGCGGCTTCCGCAGCCGCAGCACGGTCACCGGTCGCGAAGACCAGGACCCGGGCGGTCTTGCCGGTGCCGTGCGGGAGGTTAACGGTGCCGCGGACCATCTGGTCGGCCTTGCGCGGGTCGACACCCAGGCGGAAGGCGACCTCGACGGTGCCGTCGAACTTCGTCGCGGAGGTCTCCTTGGCGAGACGGACGGCCTCGAGCGGGGCGTAGAGCTTGTCCCGGTCGATCTTGGCGTCCGCAGCGCGGAGAGTCTTGCTGCGCTTCACATCTGCTCCTGAGGTTCAGGTTTGGAGTCGTGGTGCGGGCCAGCGCGGCCCTACCACTTGAAAGGTCTTACGGGGGGTGTGATCAGCCCTCGACCGTGACGCCCATGGAACGGGCGGTACCCGCGATGATCTTGGACGCGGCGTCCAGGTCGTTCGCGTTGAGGTCGGCCATCTTGGTCTCGGCGATCTCGCGGACCTGCGCCAGGGTGATCTTGGCGACCTTGGTCTTGTGCGGCTCGCCGGAGCCCTTCTCGATGCCCGCGGCCTTGAGGATCATCTTGGCGGCCGGCGGAGTCTTGGTGATGAAGGTGAAGGAACGGTCCTCGTAGACCGTGATCTCCACCGGGATCACCCAGCCACGCTGCGACTCGGTCGCAGCGTTGTAGGCCTTGCAGAACTCCATGATGTTGACGCCGTGCTGACCCAGCGCGGGGCCGACCGGCGGAGCCGGGTTGGCGGCACCGGCCTGGATCTGGAGCTTGATCAGCCCCGTGACCTTCTTCTTCTTGGGAGGCATTGCTCTCTCCGGGTCCTAGTGAGAGTGAACTGCCCGCATCCGATCATCCGGATGGAGGCATACCGCACAACGATAACGGGTATCCATGCGCGGCTAAAAACCGAGCAGGTCAGACGGGCTTTTGCGAGCCCATCTGACCTGTTCGGAAGCGGTGTGCCCAGTAGCTGCCGTTTCCGGCTAGTTCTTCTGGATCTGGTCGAAGCTGAGCTCGACCGGGGTCTCGCGGCCGAAGATCTCGACGAGGCCCTTGACCTTCTTCGAGTCGGCGTTGATCTCGTTGATGGTCGCCTGCAGCGTCGCGAACGGGCCGTCGGTGACGGTGACCGAGTCGCCGACCTCGAAGTCGAGGACCTGGACCTCGACCTTGCGGGCGGGAGCCGGCTTGCCCTCGGCCTCGGCGGCCTCGCGGGCGGCCTTCTCCTCGGCCTCCGGGGCGAGCATCTTGACGATCTCGTCCAGGGTCAGCGGGTACGGGTCGTAGGCGTTGCCCACGAAGCCGGTGACACCCGGGGTGTTGCGGACGACGCCCCAGGACTCGTTCGTGAGGTCCATGCGGACGAGCACGTAACCAGGCAGCTTGTTCTGCTTGATCGTCTTGCGCTCGCCGTTCTTGATCTGCGCGACCTCTTCCTGCGGCACCTCGGCCTGGAAGATGAAGTCCTCGACGTTCAGCGAGACGGCGCGCTGCTCGAGGTTGGTCTTCACGCGGTTCTCGTAACCGGCGTACGTGTGGATGACGTACCACTCGCCGGGGAGGGTGCGGAGCTCGTCGCGCAGGGCGGCGATCGGGTCGACCGGCTCGGACTCCTCGGCCTCGGCCTCGTCCTCCTCGGCGGCGGCCTCGTCGGCCTCCGTCTCGGCGACGGCCTCGTCGAGCTCGTCCTCGGCGGCCTCGTCCTCGATGTGCACGGCGGCCTCTTCGGCAGCCTCGCCCGCGGCGGCGTCGGCAGCCTCGGCCTGGTCCGGGTCCACGGAGTCCGCCGCCTCGACGATGTCGAGCTGGTCCTCTACGGACTCGATCGACTCGCTGGCGTCGTTCAGGTTCGGGTCAGACACTGTGGCTGCTTCTTCCTGGCTACATATGGGGGTGGAACGCGCGAAAGGGACGCCGGGGATAACGGCGTCCTTGTCGCTGGGCTTCTAACCGAAGATGTACTTGACGGCTTCGGAGAAGCCATAGTCAATCACGGTCACCAAGCCGATCATGATGACAACGAAGACAATCACCACTGTGGTGTATGTCGTCAGCTGGCTGCGAGTCGGCCAGACCACCTTGCGGAGTTCCGCGACGATCTGGCGGTAGAAGAGCGCGAGCCGGCCCAGAGGGCCCTTCTTGCCGCGCTTGCCGCCCTTGCGGGCCTTCTTCTTGGACTCGGCCGCCTCGTCCGGGGCATCAGGCGTGTCGATGGAGCCCACGGCGTCCGTCACTCGTTTTCACCTGATTCCGGGTCGTGGCCGTGCCGCGCCCGGGAGAGCCGCACGGCGGTGCTTTGCAGTACGTACATGCGCACACATCCTGGCGATGGAGTGTGTAGCAGGGCCGGAGGGACTTGAACCCCCAACCGCCGGTTTTGGAGACCGGTGCTCTACCAATTGAGCTACGACCCTTTGATTTCCCCCAACGTACCGCATCCCAACGGGAACACGCGGTGCGTGATGTGGGAGCGGCCGGTGAAGGCCAACGAGGGATGAGTGTACGTGGTCCGGGCCCTGCCGTCGAACAGATACCTGTTCGCAGGCAGTCGGACGGCTGCGCGGGCACGGTGTCCAGGCCGCTGTCCGCTCTTCGGAACTCATGTGCTCGGGGCTCCGCGGGTCTGGAACGATGGGGCGCATGAGCGCTGCAACCTCTCCCACCGAACGCCGTATCTCCCGCCGGATCGGAGCGATCTCCGAGTCCGCGACCCTCGCCGTCGACGCCAAGGCCAAGGCCCTCAAGGCCGCCGGCCGGCCGGTGATCGGCTTCGGCGCGGGCGAGCCGGACTTCCCGACCCCGGACTACATCGTCGAGGCCGCCGCCGAGGCCTGCAAGAACCCGAAGTTCCACCGGTACACGCCGGCGGGGGGTCTGCCGGAGCTCAAGGCCGCCATCGCCGCGAAGACGCTGCGCGACTCGGGCTACGAGGTCGAGGCGGCCAACGTCCTCGTCACCAACGGTGGCAAGCAGGCCATCTACGAGGCCTTCGCCACGATCCTCGACCCGGGCGACGAGGTCATCGTGCCCACCCCGTACTGGACGACGTACCCCGAGTCGATCCAGCTCGCGGGCGGTGTCCCGGTGTTCGTGACCGCGGACGAGACGACCGGCTACCGGGTCTCGGTCGAGCAGCTCGAAGCGGCCGTCACCGAGAACACCAAGGTGCTGCTCTTCGTCTCCCCCTCCAACCCGACCGGCGCCGTCTACACGCGCGAGCAGGTCGAGGAGATCGGCCGCTGGGCCGCGTCGAAGGGCCTGTGGGTCCTGACCGACGAGATCTACGAGCACCTCGTGTACGGGGACGCCGAGTTCGTGTCCCTGCCGGTGGTCGTGCCCGAGCTGCGCGACAAGTGCATCATCGTCAACGGTGTCGCCAAGACGTATGCGATGACGGGCTGGCGCGTGGGCTGGGTCATCGGCCCCAAGGACGTCATCAAGGCCGCGTCCAACCTGCAGTCGCACGCCACGTCCAACGTCGCGAACGTCTCGCAGGCCGCCGCCATCGCCGCCGTGTCCGGTGATCTGTCGGCCGTGCACGAGATGCGCACCGCGTTCGACCGCCGCCGCCAGACCATCGTCCGGATGCTCAACGAGATCGACGGTGTCCTGTGCCCGACGCCCGAGGGCGCCTTCTACGCGTACCCCTCGGTGAAGGGCCTGCTCGGCAAGGAGATCCGCGGCAAGCGCCCGGAGACCTCCGTCGAGCTCGCCGCGCTGATCCTCGACGAGGTCGAGGTCGCCGTGGTCCCGGGCGAGGCCTTCGGCACGCCGGGCTACCTGCGGTTGTCGTACGCCCTGGGTGACGAGGACCTGGTCGAGGGTGTCTCGCGGATCCAGAAGCTGCTCGCCGAGGCGCGCTGACTTCTTCCGGTTCGAGCGGGCCTCCGGCTTCGGCCGGGGGCCCGTTCGTGCGTTCGGGCAATTACTCGTTGGGAGAAAGCGGCTACCGGGACGCGGGGTACGTACGGCAGGATCTTGGGATGGAGCGTGTACGGGACGTACGACTGTTGCCGAAGGCCCATCTGCATCTGCACTTCACCGGGTCGATGCGGCCCACGACGCTGCTCGAACTGGCCGACAAGCACGGGGTGCATCTCCCCGAGGCGCTGACCGGCGGCGAGCCACCGAAACTGCGGGCCACCGACGAGCGCGGCTGGTTCCGCTTCCAGCGCCTGTACGACATGGCGCGGTCGTGTCTGCGGGACCCCGAGGACATCCAGCGGCTGGTGCGCGAGGCCGCGCAGGAGGATCTCGCGGACGGGTCGGGGTGGCTGGAGATCCAGGTCGATCCGACCTCGTACGCCCCTCGGCTCGGTGGTCTGATCCCCGCCCTTGAGGTCATCCTCGACGCGGTGGAGACCGCCTCGCGCGAGACCGGGCTCGGGATGCGCGTGCTCGTCGCCGCGAACCGGATGAAGCACCCGCTCGATGCCCGCACGCTGGCGCGGCTCGCGGTGCGGTACGCGGACCGTGGCATCGTCGGGTTCGGGCTCTCCAACGACGAACGCCGGGGCATGGCGCGGGACTTCGACCGGGCCTTCGCGATCGCGCGCGAGGGCGGGCTGCTCGCCGCGCCGCACGGTGGTGAGCTGACCGGGCCCGCGTCCGTACGGGACTGCCTGGACGATCTGCATGCCGCGCGGATCGGGCACGGGGTGCGGGCCGCCGAGGACCCGCGGCTTCTGAAGCGGCTCGCGGACCGGGGTGTGACCTGCGAGGTCTGCCCGTCGTCGAATGTCGCGCTCGGGGTGTACGAGAAGCCCGAGGACGTGCCGCTCAGGACGCTGTTCGAGGCGGGGGTGCCGATGGCGCTCGGCGCCGACGACCCGTTGCTCTTCGGCTCGCGGCTCGCGGCGCAGTACGAGCTGGCGCGCGAGTTCCACGGCTTCACCGATGCCGAACTGGCCGAGCTGGCACGGCAGTCGGTGCGGGCCTCGGCCGCGCCCGAGGACGTACGGCAGAAGATGCTCGCCGACGTGGACGCGTGGCTGGCTAGCTGATTCCGGCCAGCAGCGTGCGCACGAGCGCGCGGGCGAAGTCCTCGGCCGGCGGGGGCGGGAACGGGCCCGCCGCGTCGTACGCGAACGCGCGCTGGGCGCAGGCGCCGAGCAGCAGGGACGCGGCCGCGTGGGTGTCCGCGTCGGGGCGGATCCGGCCGGCGGCCTGTTCCGCGCGCAGATAGCCGTCGACACCGACGATCGGCATGTGCGGGCCCGTGCCCATCTCGCGCATGGTCGCCTCGTGGCGGTTCTTGAGCTGGGTCTCGGCATAGAGCGAGGCCGCGATCGGGAAGCTCTGCTCGTAGAACAGGGCCGCTTCGTACGCGATCCGGACGAGGTTCTCCTCGAGCGTGCGCTCCGTGGGGTCCGCGGAGAGCTCCTGCAGGAGCGGGGTGAGGCGGGGCAGGCGCTCCTTGAGGACGGTGACGAACAGGTCCTCCTTGCTCGTGAAGTGCTTGTAGAGCGCGGCCTCCGAGCAGCCTGCCTCCTTCGCGATCGCCTTCGTCGTGGCGCGGGCCAGGCCGACGCTGAGCATCAGCGCGTGGGCGGCGTCGAGGATGCGGGCTCTGGCCGGTTTCTGCACAGGGGCTCCGTTCGGACGTGACGTCGGACTTGACGGGTGAGTGAGTACTTACCCACTCTAGGGGTGAGTGAATACTCACCCACCCGAGGAGGGGTAGGCCATGAAGATCACTGTTTTCGGCGCGACCGGCGGGATCGGGCAGGAGATCGTCCGCCAGGCGCTGGCCGCGGGACACCAGGTCACCGCTGTCGTACGCGATCCCGCGCGGCTGTCCGTACAGGGCGAGCGGCTGGAGGTGTTCCGCGCGGATCTGTCCGACCCGGAGGCGCTGCGGGCCGCGGTCGCCGGACGGGACGCGGTGCTCTCCGGGCTCGGCGCGCGCGGCATGCAGGACGCGAAGTCGGGCATCGCGGCACGGCTGACCCGCCCCGTATTGCGCGCGATGGAGGCCGAGGGCGTACGACGGCTGCTCGTGGTCAGCGCCGCACCGCTGGCCCCCGAGCCCGCACGGCGCGAACCGGTGGCGGACCGGCTGATGCTCGGGATCGTCGGCCGGGTGCTCAAGGCGGTCTACGACGATCTGCGCGTGATGGAGGACGAGCTGGCACGCAGCGCGACCGACTGGACCTCGGTCCGGCCGCCGCGGCTGCAGGACAAGCCGGTGACGGGCACGTACCGCCGCGAGATCGGCGGCAATCCGCGCAGCGCGCGCTTCATCGGCCGGGCGGACGTCGCCCACGCGATGCTCGCGATGGTGGATGATCCGGCGACGGTGAAGCAGGGGGTCGGGGTCGCGTACTAGGCCCGCGGGGCAGGGTGCTGGTTCAGCCCTCAGCCCTCGTCCGTCGCGAAGGTCTCGTTCGTCAGCTCCCAGAACTCGTGCAGGAGGGTCGCCGGCGTCGGCCCGCCCACTTCGACCTGGGTCAGCAGAATGCCGACCCGGCCCGTGGCCGGGGTGAGGTGGGCACAGGTCCCCGTGCCGCCGACCCAGCCGTACCGCCCGGGGAGGCTCCCCTGCCGGGACGCGTCCAGGTCGATCGCCCCGCCGTAGCCCCAGCTCTGGCCCTCCAGGAACAGGTCGCTGCCCACGCGCTGGGCCGCGGTGAGCTGGTCGGTGCGCATCGCGCGCACCGACGCGCCGCTCAGGAGCCGCCGGCCGTCGTCGGTGACGCCGTCCGCGAGCAGCAGACGGGCGAAGGCGTGCCAGTCGTCGACGGTCGAGACGAGGCCGCCCGCGCCGGAGAGGAAGGCGGGCCGCGTGCTCCACTGTCCGTCCGGCGCGTCCACCAGCTCGAAGCCTTCGGTGCCGGTGCGGTAGTACGAGGCGAAGCGGCCCAAGTCCGCTGCGGGCACGCAGAATCCGGTGTCCTTCATGCCGAGGGGCTCGAAGATCCGCTCGGCCAGGAAGGCGTCGAGCGGGCCTCCTGTGACCCGTTCGACGAGGACGCCCTGCAGCTCCGAGCAGGTGTTGTAGAGCCAGGTCTCCCCCGGCTGGTGCAGCAGCGGAATCCGCGCGAGGGCCGCCATCCACGCATCGAGGGCGGCAACTTCCTGCGGCCGCGGCGGGCCCTGGCGCAGTGCGCCGAAGAGCGGGCCGGTCGCGGGGTGGGTGAAGTCCGAGGAGAAGCCGTAGCCGGCCGTGAAGTCGAGCAGCATGCGCACCGTGATGGGCCGCACCGCCGGCACGGTGTCGGCGAGCGGTGCGTCCGGGGTGCGGACGACCTGCGGTTTCTCCAGCTCGGGGAGCCAGCGCGCGACGGGGTCGTCCAGTCCGATCCGGCCGTCCTCGATCAGCATGAGGACGGCCGCGGCCATGACGGGCTTGGTGATCGAGGCGATACGGAAGAGCGTGTCGCGGGCCATCGCCGGACCGGAACCGAGGGTCGCGGCCCCGACCGCCTCGACCTGGATCCGGTCCCCGCGGGCGATCAGCGCCACGGCACCGGGCAGGGTGCCTTCGTCGACGTGGCGCTGGAGGAGGGTGCGCAAGGGGGTCGTCATGCAGGGCTGACCGTATCGGCGCGCGGAACTCATCGTGCGGGACGCGTCGTGCTGGACGCATCGCGCGCCTGATCGCAAGGGAGCGGTCGTCAGGCGGCGCCCGGGTCGGTGGGGCGGAGGGTTGCTTCGCGGAGGTCGCGCGCGATGCGGGGCAGGGTGCTGTGGTCGCCGTCGGGATACGCACCGGTCATGACCGTGCCCATGCTGCCCTTGTCGAGCCACATGCACGTCGTGGAGCCGCCGGCCGCCATCTCGGCCGTCACGCACTCCATACGGCCCCCGAGCTCACCGGGGTCGGCACTCCACTGGTCCGTCCGCTCGGAGCCGGGGCGGTCGAAACCCTCGAACATCCCCTCGAAGAACCTGTCCGGATCTTCGTCGTGCAGATCCCCGGTCACCCCGATGAGGACAAGTCTGCTGCCGGTCTCCTGGTCCTCGTAGATCCCGGAGAAGGGTCGGACTCCCGACGGCAGGGACGCTTCGTCCAGCTGGAAGTCCAGGATGGCGGCCGCCGTACCGTCGTCACGCAAGGGCATCCCCCTGTACGACTCCGGCACCGAAGCCTCGTAACGCGGATACTCCGCCGCCTTCGCCGCACTCCACCCGAGCGACCCGGCCAGCGCCCCGAGCGCCACCACCGCGGAGAGGACCGCGACCACCATCTCCCGCCCCGTGGCCGGCGGGATCTCGGGCGCGCCCGGTGCCGGTTCGCGGTAGTCGACGGGCAGGCGGGCCGCGGCCCGGGCGCGGGCTCGGCGCAGCAGCCGCCGTTCCTGCAGGCCGGGCAGCAGGGCCGCCGCGGCGGCGAAGGTCGTGGGCGTGGGCAGGTCCAGGGCCGGTACGCCGAGGGCGAGCGCGCTGCCGAGGACCGCCACGGCCGCCGCATACAGGTACGGCGCCCGCACCCGGGCCCGCGCGAGCACCGCGCCCGGCCGGGCCAGCGCGGCCAGCGTCTCGGCGCGTACGGCGAGGCGGCGGTCGTACGGCCAGGCGTCGGCCGCCTGCGCGGCCTGGCCGGCGGCGGTGCGGGCGTCCACGCCTTCGGCCAGGGCCATCCGGGCGTCGTGGCGCTGGACGGCCGCGGCCCCGGGCCGCCGCGCGGTGCCGGTGCGCGCGGGCCCGTCGAGCTCGCGTGCCTGGGGTGAGCCGGGGGCCAGCTCCCGCACGCGGTCCGCGGCCGCCTTGCCGCGGGCGACCCGCCCCGGCTCCTCCATGGCATCGCCGGCCCGGCCGAACTCGGCGTAGGCGGCGAGCAGGTCGAGGTGGTCGGGGAAGGCGTCGAGGCCGGTGCGGTAGGCGCGCTCGGCGTGCCGGTCGTGATCGTCCTCGTCCTCGGCGGCGTGCGCCCGGCCGAGCACCAGGTAGAGCCCGGCATCCGGCCCGTACGCGTCGAGTGCGGCCTGCGCCTCGCGGCGGGCGGCCCCCAGCTCCCCGGCCCGCAGCAGCATCTGCGCACGCTCGAATGCGGGCAGCACGGACTGCCCGTCGTTGTCCTGCATCTGTGGTCCCCACCCCTGATGTAGCCGTTCGACGGCTCACTATCAGGGGCGGCAGCCCCCGTGGTCAATCATGATTTCCCAGCTCAGAGGCCGGTACCGACCATCACCGGCTCATTGACCAGCGTGACCCCGAAGGCCTCGCGCACGCCCGCCACGACCTCGCGCGCCAGGGCGAGCAGATCCTCCGTGGTGGCCGCACCCCGGTTCGTCAGCGCCAGGGTGTGCTTGGTGGAGATACGCGCCGGGCCCGTGCCGTACCCCTTCGTGAAGCCCGCCTTGTCGATCAGCCAGGCGGCGGAGGTCTTCGTACGGCCCTCCCCCGCGGGGAAGGCGGGCGGGGCCACGTCCGCGCCGAGGCGCTCATGGACGCGCTTGACGAAGGCCTCGTACTCCCCGGCCGTCAGGATCGGGTTGGTGAAGAACGAGCCCGCCGACCACGTGTCGTGGTCCTCCGGGTCGAGCACCATGCCCTTGCCGGCGCGCAGCTTGAGCACCGTCTCGCGGGCCTGCTCCAGCGGGACACGGTCACCGGCCTCGACGCCGAGCGAGCGTGCGGTCTCCGGGTACTTGATGGGCGCGCTCAGGCCGTCCGCGTCCTCCAGCTCGAAGCGGACGCGCAGCACGACATAGCGGTCCGGGTCGGACTTGAAGCGGCTGTGGCGGTACGAGAAGGCGCACTCGGCGTTGCTGAGCGTCACCGTCTCGCCGGCCACGCGGTCGTACGCGACGACTTCGGTGATCGTGCTGGAGACCTCCTGCCCGTACGCCCCCACATTCTGGATCGGGGTGGCGCCCGCCGAGCCGGGGATGCCGGCCAGGCATTCGACGCCCGCGAGTCCGGCCTCGACCGTGCGGGCCACGGCGTCGGTCCAGACCTCGCCGGCGGCCAACTCCAGCTTCGTACCGTCGAGTTCGAATCCGGTCGTGGCGATCCGCAAGGCCGTACCGGAAAAGCCCTTGTCGCCGATGATCAGGTTCGAGCCGCCGCCGATGACGAGAAGCGGCGTGCCTGAGGCATCGGCTTCGCGCACGGCTTCGACCACCTCGGCGTCGGTGGTCGCGGTGATCAGCCGGGCGGCCGGGCCGCCGAGGCGGAAGGTGGTCAGCGGGGCGAGCGGGGCTTCATGGAGTTCCTGCACGCGCTCAAGGGTACGGTCCGGGGCGGACAGCTCCCGGACCGTACCCGCGTACTTCATGAGTGCTGTGTCACGCGTCGACAAGTTCGCGGGTCTCCCCGCCGACCGAGGACACATGCTCGGCCGACTTGCTCCGGCGCGGAATCGCCAGCGCCGCGAGGGCTGCGAGGGCCACGGCTGCGGCGCCCGCCCACAGCGCGGGCTGCAGTCCGTCCACGAAGGTCGGGCCGGTGTCGTAACCGCCCTGTGCCGAGAAGACGGCCGCGAGGATCGCGATACCGAGCGCGCCGCCCACCTCGCGCAGCGCGTTGTTGGCGCCGGAGGCGATGCCCTGTTCGGCGGGGCGGACGCTGGACATCACCAGGTTCGCGGCGGGCGCGAAGAACAGCGCCATGCCGACACCGCTGATCATCAGAGCCGGGAGCTGGGCCGCGTACGAGACGTCGGGGCTGAGGATCATGGCGAACCAGGCGAGGCCGACGGCCTGCAGTCCGAGACCGGCGGCGACGACCGGGCGGCCGCCGATCCGGTCGGACAGGACGCCGGCGATGGGCGCGACGATCATCGGCATACCGGTCCACGGCAGCATCCGCAGGCCGGCCTCGGTGGGCGTGTAGCCGAGCACGTTCTGCAGGAACTGGCTGAGCAGGAAGATCGAGCCGAACATCCCGAGGAACATCAGCAGGCTGGCCGCGTTGATCCCGGCGAAGGCGCGGTTGCGGAACAGGCGCATGGGGAGCATCGGGTTCTCGGCGCGGATGCCGTGGCGTACGAAGGCGGCGAGCAGCAGTCCGCCGCCGATGAGGCCGGCGAGCACCTGGGCGCTGGTCCAGCCGTCGATGTTGCCGCGGATCAGGGCGTAGACGATGCCGAAGAGACCGGCGCTGGCGAGGACGGTGCCGCGGATGTCGAGCGGGGCGCCGGTGCCGTACGACTCCTTGAGGCGCAGGCGGGCGAGCGGCAGGACGGCGAGGCCCAGCGGAACGTTCAGCCAGAAGATCCACTGCCAGGAGATGTGCTCGGTCAGGGTGCCGCCGATGAGCGGGCCGCTGGCGACGGCGAGTCCGTTGACCGCGCCCCAGATGCCGTAGACCATGCCGCGCTTGGCGGCGGGGACGGCGGCAGTGAGCAGGGTCAGGGTGAGCGGCATCATGATCGCGGCGCCCACGCCCTGGACCGCGCGGGCCGCGATCAGGGAGTCGATGCCGGGAGCGAGCGCGGCCCCGGCGGAGGCGACGGTGAAGATGCTCAGCCCGACGATGAACAGCTTGCGCCGGCCGAATCGGTCGCCCAGTGCGGAGCCGAACATCAGGAGGACCGCGAAGGTCAGGGTGTACGCGCTGACCGTCCACTCCAGGTCGTGCAGTGCACCGCCGAAGTCCTCGCGGATCGCGGGCAGTGCGGTCGTGACGACGAGGTTGTCGAGGGCCGCCATGAAGCCGGCGACGCTGGTGATGACGAGGGCCCAGATCATGCCTGCGCGCCCTGTGGTGGCTGTCTTGGTGTCTGTTTCCCGTGACATTGCTTCCCCTGGGATCCGTAGATTAGTTATTGCTGACTAACTTCTGCGGGTACAAAGGTGCGCACCCTTCCGTCACTTGCGCCCTACTTCGGCTGGGCCTCTTCGTAGAACCCGGCCCACACCCGGTGCTCGGGCTGAAAACCCATCGAGACAAGGACGTTGATGAGCATCCCGAACGCGAGGAACTGGGTCGTCTCACCGACATCCGCCCCCATCGCCAGATGCGCGACGTCGTACATCTCCATCCACTCGGCCCGCAGGGCCTCACCGAACTCGCGGTCGCCCGCCGCCTCGGCGGCCGCGACAGCCACGTACATCTGCATCTGCATGAACAGCTTCTCGGGGTCGTCCGCGATGAGCGCCTGGTACGCCTCCCCCATCGCCCTCGTCGCCTCCTCGCCCCGCAGCCCCTCGGACGCACGCCGGAAGACCTCGGTGACGTCCCGGCAGCAGCGGCGGGCGGCCTCGAGGAAGATCGCCTGCTTGCCCGGGAAGAGCCGGAAGAGATACGGCTGCGAGACACCGACCCGCTTGGCGATCGCCTCGGTCGAGGTGCCGTGGTAGCCACCCCGCGAGAACTCCGTGACCGCCGCCCGGATGACGCTCTCGCGCCGCTCTTCCGCACTCATCCTGACCATGTGATTTAAGTTAGTGGCCAATTACTAACTTCGTCAAGCCGTACGTGGGCGCGTACAGCAAAGGGCGCCCCCAAAACTAGGAGCGCCCTCTACGTATCCGCAGGTCAGCCGAGCTGAACAACGGCCCGCGACATCCCGAGCACCTTCTGCCCGGCGCTCATCGCGACAAGGTCCACCCGCACCCGGTTGTCGTCGAGCAGGGCCGCGACCTTGCCGCTGACCTCGATCTCGGCGCCCTTGCCGTCGTTCGGCACGACGACGGGCTTGGTGAAGCGCACGCCGTACTCGACGACAGCGGCCGGGTCACCGGTCCAGTCGGTGACGACCCGGATCGCCTCGGCCATCGTGAACATGCCGTGCGCGATGACATCGGGAAGCCCGACCTCGACCGCGAACTTCTCGTTCCAGTGGATCGGGTTGAAGTCGCCGGAGGCGCCCGCGTACTGCACGAGCGTGGCGCGCGTCACGGGGAAGGTCTGCGCCGGCAGTTCGGTACCGACCTCGACGTCCGCATAGGAGATCTTCGCGCTCATCGTCACTCTCCGTCCGCCGCCGCGCGTGCGACGAGCTTGGTCCACGCGGTCACGACGTGCTCGCCGGCCTCGTCGTGCACCTCGCCGCGGATGTCCAGGATGTCGTTGCCCGCCATCGACTTGATCGCCTCGATCGTCGAGGTGACGCTGAGGCGGTCGCCCGCGCGCACGGGACGCGTGTACGCGAACTTCTGGTCGCCGTGCACGACGCGGCTGTAGTCCAGACCGAGCTGCGGGTCCTCGACGACCTGGCCCGCCGCCTTGAACGTGATGGCGAACACGAAGGTCGGCGGCGCGATCACATCGCTGTGCCCGTACGCCTTGGCGGCCTCGGGGTCGCGGTAGACGGGGTTGGCATCACCCACCGCCTCGGCGAACTCGCGGATCTTCTCCCGGCCGACCTCGTACGGGTCGGTGGCCGGGTAGGTCCGCCCGACGAAGGACTGGTCGAGCGCCATGGCTCGGCACCTCCTGCAAAAGATGGGACGTCGAAAGACGGGGCGTACTGCCGGGTACTTCCGGCGGAAACGACGCGAGGCCGCCCCCAAGTGAATGGGGACGGCCTCGCGAACGAGCCTTGTTATCGCGTCTCGCGGTGCGCGGTGTGCGCGTTGCAACGCGGGCAGTGCTTCTTCATCTCAAGACGGTCCGGGTTGTTACGCCGGTTCTTCTTGGTGATGTAGTTCCGCTCCTTGCACTCCACGCAGGCCAGCGTGATCTTCGGGCGGACATCGGTGGCAGCCACGTGAGTGCTCCTTGATGAACGGATGGATTTAAAGCATTAACGCATAGAAGAGTAGCCGACCGGAGGACCGACCCCACAATCGGCTACTGTCAGTAGCGGTGACCGGACTTGAACCGGTGACACAGCGATTATGAGCCGCTTGCTCTACCGACTGAGCTACACCGCTGTGATGCATGCACCACTTGCATGGTGTTGCACCAGAGCCCCAATGCGGAATCGAACCGCAGACCTTCTCCTTACCATGGAGACGCTCTACCGACTGAGCTATTGGGGCGAGCGATGAAGACATTACACGCTCGGTCGCCGATCGCCCAAATCCTTATGGCGGGCCTGGCCCGGAGCACTCCCCCGGGCCCTCAGCAGCCCCGCGCACCACACCGGTACGACTATTGCGCTCCTCCTCGAAGCGGGCCTCCGTGCGCCCTAGGCTCGGAACTCTCTGCGTGATCTTGATCGATCTGGAGCGTGATGCCGGACAGCCAGCGCCACCCGCCGCACCGTGACGGCGCAGCCGAGGAGACGGCCTCACTGCTGCTCAGCGGGGCGCGCCTCACCGACGGTCGGACCGTGGACGTACGCCTGGGGCGCGGGCGGATCGAGGCGGTCGGCACCGCCGGTTCCCTGATCGCGCACGCCGCGCGCGTGGACCTCAGCGGCTATCTACTGCTCCCGGCACCGGCCGAGCCGCACGCCCACGGCGACACGGCGCTCGCCGCCGACGGCGACGGGCCCGTCTCGTACGACCCGGCGGACGTCCAACGACGCGCCACCGAGGCCGCGTTGCTGCAGCTCGGGCACGGAGCGACGGCGCTGCGCTCGCACGTACGGATCGGTGACGTGCAGGGGCTCGGGCCGCTGGAGGCGGTGCTGCAGGCGCGCCGCTCGCTGCGCGGGCTCACCGAGCTGTCGACGGTCGCGGTGCCGCGGCTGCTCACCGGCGTCGCCGGCGCGGACGGGCTCGCGATGCTGCGCGACGCGGTGAAGATGGGCGCCTCGGTGGTGGGCGGCTGCCCGGACCTGGATCCCGATCCAACGGGCTATGTGGAGGCGGTCCTTGAGGTCGCCGCCGAGCACGGCTGCCCCGTCGACCTGCACACCGACGGCCTCGACCCGGCCCGTCTCGCCCGCCTCGCGGCGATGGCGGGCGGGCTGCGGCCCGGGGTCGGCATCGGGCCGCTCGGCGGGCTCGGGCGGGTGCCGCGCGAGGTGGCCGTGCGCTGCGCCGAGGCGCTCGCGGCGGCCGGCGTCCGCGTCGTGTGCCTGCCCCAGGGCGACTGCGGCGGGCTCGGGCGCCGTGGCAGTACGACGGCTCCGGTGCGGCTGCTGCGGGCCGCGGGCGTCCGGGTCGCGGCGGGCAGCGGCGCGCTGCGGGACCCCGCGAACCCGGTGGGCCGCGGCGACCCGCTGGAGGCCGCGTATCTGCTGGCCTCCCAGCACGGGCTCGACCCGGCGCAGGCGTACGACATGGTCTGCGGGGAGGCGCGGGCGGCGATGGCGCTGCCCGAGGTACGCGTGGAGGCCGGTTTCCCCGCCGAACTGCTCGCGGTCCGCGGCGAGCAGCTCGCGGGCGCGCTCTCCCTCGCGTACAGCCGGATCGTGGTGCACCGGGGGCGGGTCGTGGCACGGACGAGCGCCGTGCGCGAGTACTGCGACTCGGCGGTCGCTGTCGCGCTCGATCTGCCGCGGCAGGGGCGCGTCACGGGCGGCGAGAAGTCCTGAACTCCGTATCTTGAACTCCGCCGCCTGAACTCCGCCGCCTGAACTCCGCCGTCTGAACTCCGAGTTGGTCTTACCTCATGAAGGTGCCTTACGGAGCCGGGGTGGCGGCCGGGAACATTCCGCCGCCCTTACGGTGAACATTCCGCGGCCGGCCCGCCGGGCGGGCTCGTCTGAGCGGCATGTCCGGGCCGCTCGGCGTACGGTCGAAGCATGCGCATTGTCATCGCTGGGGGACACGGTCAGATCGCGCTCAAGCTCTCGAAGCTGCTCGATACGCAGGGCGGGTACGAGGTCGCCGGGATCATCCGCAATCCCGCGCAGGGCGACGACCTGCGCGCCGTCGGCGCCGAACCCGTCCTGTGCGATCTGGAGTCGGCCGGCGTCGAGGAGGTCGCGGCGCATCTGCAGGGTGCGGACGTGGCGGTCTTCGCCGCCGGTGCGGGCCCGGGCTCGGGTGCGGGGCGCAAGGACACGGTGGACAGGGCCGCGGCCGTCCTGTTCGCGTCGGCGGCCGAGCGGGCCGGAGTACGGCGGCACATCGTCGTCTCCGCGATGAACGCGGATCCCGCGCACGAGGGCGACGGGGTCTTCGACGCGTATCTGCGGGCGAAGGGCGAGGCGGACGACTACGTCCGCAACCGCGACGGCCTGGACTGGACGATCCTGCGCCCCGGCCGCCTGACCGACGACCCCGGCACGGGCCTGGTCCGCCTCGAAGTGTCCACCGGACGGGGCGACATCACGCGGGAGGACGTGGCGGCGGTCCTCGCGGAACTCGTCGACTCCTCGGCGACTGCCGGGCTGACACTGGAGCTGATCGGGGGGTCCACGCCGGTGGCGGTGGCGGTGAAGGACGTGGCGGGGAACTAGCGGAACGAGCCGACGGGCGGGTGGGGCCGGTGCGTTGGACCGGCCCCACCTCTTGGCTCACCCGGCTTGGCTCACCCGGCCTGATCGGCCTCCGGCACGAAGAAGCTGTCGTGGTCGACGAGGAACCGCTGGAACTCCTCACCGCCGCGCTGCGCCATCTCGGCCACCTGCTCGAAGTACGCCTCGCGGGGCGCGCCCGGCGAGAAGAGCATCAGCATCGTGGACACGTCGTCCGAGTCGTTGCGGAACGCATGCAGTCCGCCGACGGGCACGTACAGGAAATCGCCCGCCTTCGCGGTGACCCAGCGGTCGCCGTCGTACAGGCCCACCTCACCGGACAGCACGAAGAACGATTCCGAGATGGAGCGGTGGAAGTGCGTCTTCGGTCCTGGCGCCTTGGGCCCCAAGTCGACCTTGTACAGACCGAATTCGCCGCCGGTCGAGGCATGCGTGGCGAGGTAGTGCGTACGGTTGCCGCCCGCGCCGACCAGCTCGGGTTCCGCATCGGCCCCCCGGAAAACGGCGTTGACCTCGCCCTTCTCACCTAGGTAGCGGGGCTCGGGATAGGACATCGGCTCCTCCACGGAGATTTGCTCGACGTAACGGACGTCCCCCACGCTGCCGTTGATCTTCGTCGGCGTCCAGCCCTTCTCGGATGCCGAGGGCGCGTGACCGGGCTCACCCCGCCCCCTTCCGCGCCCGTATCGCTGCCCCAGCCCGTCCTGGCTGCGGCCCAGGCCGCGCGTCGCGAGTTCCTGATCGCATCAGCCGATCGAACGGCCGCTGGCCTGGCTCGTCCGGATCGCGACGAACGCGTATCTCGACCAGGCTCGCCGCCCGGCCCCGCTGCTCGTCGAACCGTCCGAGCCCGTGGCACCGCCCGTCGCCGATCCGACCGAAGTGCGCGACGCGCTCGCCGAGATGAGCGCGCTCCTGTCACCGCAGGAGCGCGCCGCCCTAGTCCTGATGGGGTCCACGCCAGCCGACGGCTCCGCCCCCGAGGCGGTGGAGGACATCCTCAGCACGAAAGCCCCGGATCCCCCGAATACGAAGAAACCCCCTCCGCCCTGCGTTTCCGCAGTTCGGAGGGGGTTTACCTTCATGTGGCGGCGCCAGGATTCGAACCTGGGAAGGCGAAGCCGGCAGATTTACAGTCTGCTCCCTTTGGCCGCTCGGGCACACCGCCGGGGATGCTGACTCGGGGCGGGCCGCTTGCGCGGTGCTCCGGGGCAACGACGTAAACGATACCTGATGACCGGGGGTGGTCCGCCACCTGATTGATCTGTGCCCGGGAGCGGGCCGGGTGGCTAGGCTTTGCGCATATTCGTAAGCCGCGTATCCGCCAGACGTACGCATCCGACGCAAGGAGCCACAGGACATGGCCGACTCCAGTTTCGACATCGTCTCGAAGGTCGAGCGGCAGGAGGTCGACAACGCCCTCAACCAGGCCGCCAAGGAGATCTCGCAGCGCTACGACTTCAAGAACGTCGGTGCCTCCATCGACTGGTCCGGCGAGAAGATCCTGATGCAGGCGAACTCCGAGGACCGCGTCACCGCCATCCTCGACGTCTTCCAGTCCAAGCTGGTCAAGCGCGGTATCTCGCTGAAGGCGCTGGACGCCGGTGAGCCGCAGCTGTCCGGCAAGGAGTACAAGATCTTCGCCTCCATCCAGGAGGGGATCACGCAGGACAACGCCAAGAAGGTCGCGAAGATCATCCGCGACGAGGGCCCCAAGGGCGTGAAGGCCCAGGTCCAGGGGGACGAGCTGCGGGTCAGCTCGAAGAGCCGTGATGACCTGCAGGCCGTTCAGGCGCTGCTCAAGGGGCAGGACTTCGACTTCGCCCTGCAGTTCGTGAACTACCGGTAACCAACCGGCCTGACCTGCACGGACGTTGCCAAGCAGACGTAGTAGGGCGCAACGGGGGCACGTCGCCGAGGACTGACTCGACGGCAGCCCTCGTTGTGTCCTTCTCATCAGGCCAGAGGCACACCGTCGCAACGCCCTGCATCGCCCATGCCCCGCAGTACACGGCCAGCCAACTGTCCGAACGGCGACTACTGGCGTGCGGGTTGCCCAATAGCGCCCCGACCCCCACAGCCGCCGTCACAAGGCCGTAGACGGCCGCCCCGGCGCCGTACCGGGTGGCGAGCAGCGCAGCGATTCGACGACTGCGACGAGCCCATGAGCGATGCCGAGCCAGTCGAGGCGCACACGACCCCGGAGCAGAATCGGCGACCACCCTAGGCGCTGCTCCGTCTACATGTGTTTGGTCTCCGTGCGACTCGGGGTCACTGGGCCGCAAGGACCTCTTCCGCGATCTGGTAATCCGTGACCGCCCCGCTGGGGGCTGTCACGCGGAAGGGCTTACCGAAGCCACTGAACGACTCATCGAGGTCCTTGGCCGGGTACGTGACCCTCAGGAGAAACGGAGTGCCCTCGGCAGCGATGTGGAACTCCAGCGGTCCCCCATCACGCTTATATGTGATCTTGGTGGTGGGTTGCCCCTGCATCACCCCCGGCTGCCGCGTTGGGGTTGCCTCGGCGAGTTCGTCCAGAGAGGGCATGCGCTTCTCCAGCCAAGTCCGCCGGGTCTTCGACGCACACATCTCCCGCGTGATCTCGTAGACGGAGGCGTTGCGTTTCACCCACCGATCCGCCATCACCTCCACGCGTACCGGATCTTCCTTGGCTTCTGCCGACAGCATGAGTGCCTCCTTGCTGCCTCGCGTGTAGAGCGCGGACGCGGTGACAATGAAGTCCAAGGATCCGGTGCCTTTTCGGGCGTGTGTCTCGCATTCAGTTGTGTCCCCACGCACAGCACTGCGCAGAACTGTGGTCCCTTCGGTCTTCATCCGCCGAGTCGAGCTCAGGTAATCCTGGTCGAACGTCACGTCGAGAGCCTTGTCGATGAGTCTGGCGGCTCGGGCGCCCCGCGCCCCGTCGCTACCTGATGGCGTGCCGGCTCCCGACCGCTTCGGGGAGCCTGCCTTGCCGCCCTTCACGTCGTCGGCGCTGGAACCGCATCCGACCAGTGCGATGAGTGCGACAGCAGCGGCCACGGTGACCGTCGTCGATCTTCGGGCACGCCGGTCCGGCATGCTGGTGATGCTTGACACAAGTTCCCCCCAGGGAGCCCAACAGTTAGTGGATTCATCATCCACTGTGTGTGGCGGCTCGTGTCCGCACGGCGCCTCACGGGTACCGCAGGCTGCGGTGCTGAAAGCCGAGGGCCAAAGCAATTCTTGCCGATCAGGGCGACTACTGCCGCCGCGTTCAGCAGGCCGTCAGCGCCGCGAGCGGGAGTGGCCGAACAGGATGCGGTACGCGCTGAGGAGCGCCAGGGAGCCGGCGATGGCCGAGATCCAGGTGGCCGTGTCGTAGAAGTCCGTGGCGATCGGGCGGTCCAGGTAGCGCGCCGAGGCCCAGCCTCCGATGAAGGCGCCCGCGATGCCGATGACGGTCGTGCCGATCAGGCCGCCCGGGTCGCGGCCGGGCAGCAGGACCTTGGCGATGATCCCGGCGAGGAGTCCGAGGACGAGCCAGCTGATGATGCTCATGGAGTGACCTTCCTTCGTGGGCCGCCCTCGGCGCCCACGGCGGTGGGGTGCCTGGAGCGTCGTTCACCATGCGGCCGGATGCCGTTTGCCTGACGGCCAGGTCGCAGGGGTCCTATCTGGGGGACGATTCGGGGTCGGGGCCCGGTTGCGGGCGTGGCTAGGGTGCGGCGTATGACACAGGAACTGCGGCGGACACTCGGGCTGTTCGACGCGGTCACCATCGGGCTCGGGGCCATGATCGGGGCGGGGATCTTCGCCGCGCTCGGGCCCGCGGCCGGTGCGGCCGGGCCGGGTCTGCTGTACGGGCTCGGGATCGCCGCCGTCATCGCGTACTGCAACGCGCTCGCCTCCGCGCGGCTCGCCGCCCGGTACCCGGCCTCCGGCGGGACGTACGTGTACGGGCGGGAGCGGCTCGGGGAGTTCTGGGGGTATCTGGCCGGCTGGGCGTTCGTCGTCGGCAAGACCGCGTCCTGCGCGGCGATGGCGATGACCGTGGGGGCCTATGTGTGGCCCGGGCAGGCGCATGCCGTGGCGGTGGCGGCCGTGGTCGGGCTGACCGTGCTCAACTGCCTGGGCGTGCAGAAGGCCGCGTGGGCGGCCCGGGTGATCGTCGCGGTCGCGCTCGCCGTACTGGCTGCTGTGGTCGTGGTGTGCGCCGGATCGGATGGCGCGGAGGGCGGGCGGCTCGGCGGCGGGTTCGGCGAGGACGGCTTCACGGGGGTGCTGCAGGCGGCCGGGCTGCTGTTCTTCGCCTTCGCCGGGTACGCGCGGATCGCGACGCTCGGCGAGGAGGTACGGGACCCGGAGCGGGTCATTCCGCGCGCGATCCTCGTGGCGCTCGGGATCACGCTCGTCGTGTACGCGGCCGTGGCGCTCGCCGTCGTGTCCGTGCTCGGCACGGGGGCGCTCGCCGAGTCGGCGGCGCCGCTCGTGGACGCGGTGCGGGCCGCCGGGTCCTCCTGGCTCGCCCCGGTCGTTCGGGCCGGGGCGGCCGTCGCCGCGCTCGGTGCGCTGCTCGCGCTGATCCTCGGGGTGTCGCGGACGACGCTCGCGATGGCGCGGGACCGGCATCTGCCCGGTGCGCTCGCCGCCGTGCACCCGCGGTTCCAGGTGCCGCAGCGGGCCGAGACCGCGGTGGGTGCGGTGGTCGCCGTGCTGGCCGCGACGGCCGATCTGCGGGCCGCCATCGGGTTCTCGTCCTTCGGCGTGCTGCTCTACTACGCCATCGCCAACGCCTCGGCGTGGACTCTGAGTTCCCGTCCCGCGGCCCGCGCGTTGCCCGCCCTGGGCCTCACCGGCTGCCTCGTGCTCGCGGGCACGCTGCCGCGGGCGTCGGTGGTGTGGGGTGCGGTGGTGATCGCGGTGGGTGCGGGGGTGTATGCCGTACGGCGGTCATTCGGCCCCGTACGGAATGGGTGACACCCCCGCCGTACCGCGAAGTTGCACCCCTCGGCGCAACGAGTCGCTACCAGCGGCCGCCCTGAGCGAACGCCTGGTCCGTGCGGACGATGTCGCGGCCGAACGGCATCAGCGAGACGGGGATCATCTTGAAGTTGGCGAGGCCCAGCGGGATGCCGATGATCGTGATGCACTGCAGGACACCGGTCACGATGTGGCCGATGGCCAGCCACCAGCCGGCGAGGACCAGCCACAGCACATTGCCCACACAGGACGGGGCGCCCGCGCCGGGCTTCTCCACCGTGGTGTAGCCGAAGGGCCACAGCGCATAGACGCCGATCCGGAACGCGGCCACGCCGAACGGGATCCCGATGATCGTGATGCAGAGGAGCACGCCCGCGAGCAAGTAGCCCAGGAACAGCCAGAAACCGGCCAGGACGAGCCAGATGATGTTCAGGATTGTCTTCACTTCGGGCGAACCTGCCTCGTTCTCGGCGTCCAACGCGTCATTGTCGAGTGCTAAGACGCGACCGGGCATCTGCTGGATCCAGGGGACAACCCTGAATCGACCCTGATGAAGCGGCCCGGATCGCGGACGTCACCGCTGCCGGCCGGCCATCTGCTCAAGGCGCGCGATGCGCTCGGCCATGGGCGGGTGCGTCGAGAACAGTTTGGACATGCCCTGGCCCGGCCGGAAGGGGTTCGCAATCATCATGTGGCTGGCCGCCTCGATCTTGGGCTCGGGCGGCAGCGGCAGCTGCTTCGTACCGGCCTCCAGCTTGCGCAGCGCGTCGGCGAGCGCGAGCGGGTCACCGGTGAGCTGCGCGCCCGACGCATCCGCCTCGTACTCGCGCGAGCGGCTGATGGCCAGGCGGATCACGGACGCGGCGATCGGGCCGAGCAGCATGATCAGGAGCATGCCGAAGATGCCCGGGCCCTCGCGGTTGTTGGAGCCGCCGGAGGGGATCAGCCAGGCGAAGTTGACCAGGAACATGATCACGGAGGCGAGGGCGCCGGCCACCGAGGAGATCAGGATGTCGCGGTTGTAGACGTGGCTGAGCTCATGGCCGATGACGCCGCGCAGCTCGCGCTCGTCGAGGATCCGCAGGATGCCCTCGGTGCAACACACCGCGGCGTTACGGGGATTGCGGCCCGTCGCGAACGCGTTCGGTGCCTCCGTGGGCGAGATGTACAGGCGCGGCATCGGCTGGCGGGCCTGCGTGGAGAGCTCGCGGACCATCCGGTAGAGCTGGGGCGCCTCGAACTCGCTGACCGGGCGGGCGCGCATCGCCTTCAGGGCGAGCTTGTCGCTGTTCCAGTAGGCATACGCATTCGTGCCGAGGGCGACGAAGAGCGCGACGATCAGCCCCGTACGCCCGAAGAAGCTGCCGATGACGAGGATGAGCGCGGACAGGCCCCCGAGCAAGGCTGCGGTCTTCAGACCGTTGAAACGGCGGTGCACGGCTGCGCCCTCCTGGTGGTGCGGCAGGGAACCCTCTGCTGACTGGCTTCCACTTCCAGTGGACCCTCCCTGCCTGGTCAACGCCAGGCGGGAGGGCTGAGTTCCCCGGCGCCATGGCCGGGAGGGCTGGGCCGGACGGGTGAAGGCGGGTGCTGTGGCAGGCGGTGTGGCGGGCCGGGACAGGTCCCGTCGCGGGCGTCGGTCCGCCCGCTCAGAACAGCACGGTCTCCGTGAAGCGGAGCACCATCTGCGGGGCGCCGGACAGGGCGACGCCCACGAGGGCGGTCGCGGAGATGGCGAGCGTCAGCGGCAGGGGGACGGCGCGTGCGGGGGTCTCGCCCTCGGGGGCGCGGAAGAGGACCGCGGTCCAGCGCAGGTAGTAGTAGAGCGCGATGACGACGTTCACGGCCATGATCACGGCGAGCCAGCCGAGGCCCGCGTCGACCGCCACCTGGAACACGGTGACCTTCGCGAAGAGGCCGATGATGCCCGGCGGCAGACCCGCCAGGCAGAGCAGGAAGAAGCCGAGGGCCAGCGCCGCGAGCGGGTGGCGGGCGTACAAGCCGCGGTAGTCGGTGAGCCGGTTCCCGGGCGCGCTGCGGGCGACGAGGGCAGCCACCGCGAAGGCGCCGAGGTTCACCGCGGCGTACATCAGGGCGTACGCGACCGTGGCGCCGATCGCGTCGGCCGGGTCGTCCACGTAACCGGCGGCGGCGATGGGGACGAGGAGATACCCCGCCTGGCCGACCGAGGACCAGGCGAGCAGCCGGACGGCGCTGAACGCGCGGTCGGCCTGCTGGCGCAGGGCCGCGACGTTGCCCGCGGTCATCGTGAGCGCGGCGAGCACCGCGAGGACAGGCGCCCAGACGTCCGCGTACGACGGGAAGGCGACGACCGTGACCAGGATGAGGCCGGTGAAACCGACCGCCTTGCCGACCACCGAGAGATACGCGGCGACGGGAAGCGGCGCGCCGATGTAGGTGTCCGGCACCCAGAAGTGGAAGGGGACCGCGGCGGTCTTGAAGGCGAAGCCGACGAGGGTGAGGGCGACGCCGGTACGGGCCAGGGTCTGCAGGTCGCCGTCGACGC
Source organism: Streptomyces sp. NPDC050418 (assembly GCF_044458745.1). Classification (NCBI taxonomy): domain Bacteria; kingdom Bacillati; phylum Actinomycetota; class Actinomycetes; order Kitasatosporales; family Streptomycetaceae; genus Streptomyces; species Streptomyces sp. NPDC050418. Next base: position 138,227 of record NZ_JBITIG010000003.1, on the reverse strand, counting down.
TCGTGAGTCCGGTGGCGATCTCGGTGAGGTGCAGGGTGCCGGTCGCCGCGTACACGAAGCTGACGCCGAGGAGGGTGACGGCGGTGGCGGTGACCGAGGAGAGGAAGAACTTGAGCGCCGCCTCGGACGAGCGGCGGTCGCCGCGCCGCAGGCCCACCAGCGCGAACGCCGGGAGCGAGGCGACCTCAAGGGCCACGACGAGCGTGGCGAGGTCGCGCGAGGCGGGGAGCAGGGCGGCGCCCGCCGCGGAGGAGAGCAGCAGGAACCAGTACTCGCCCGCGGGGAGTTCGCGGTCCTTGAGCGGCGAGATCGAGAGCAGTGCGGTGAGCAGCGCCCCGGCCAGGACCATGAACTGGATGACGACGGTGAAGCGGTCCGCGGTGTAACTGCAGGCGCCGGCGTCGGTGGTGAGGCAGAAGGTGTCGCGGTCGGCGCCGAGCAGCGGCAGGAGCGCGAGCAGGGCGGCGGTCAGACCGGCCAGGGAGATCCAGCCCAGGACGGCCTTGCGCCGCTCGGACACGAACAGGTCCGCGACCAGCACACCGAGGCCGACGACCGCGGCGATGGTGGGCGGGGCGATGGCCGTCCAGTCGACGGTCTGGACCAGGCTTGCGGCGACGGTCATGCCTTCCCTCCCGAGAGGAGCTTGTGCACGGCCGGGTCGCTCAGGCTCAGGAGCAGCGCAGGCCAGAGTCCGGCGAGAACGGTGAGGGCGACGAGCGGGGTCCAGGCGGCGAACTCGTAGCCCTGGACGTCCGCGAGCTGCTGCGGCTTCTCCTGCGGATCACCCATGCAGATACGGCGTACGACGATGAGCATGTACGCGGCCGTCAGGAGCGTGCCGAACGCGGCGATCGCCATGAACGTGAGGAACGCGGGGCGGCTGAGGCCCTCGGCGGGGTCGAACGCGCCGAACAGGGCCAGCATCTCGCCCCAGAATCCCGCGAGTCCGGGGAGTCCGAGGGAGGCGACGGCGCCGAAGGCGAGCAGGGCGCCGAAGCGGGGGGCCTTGCCGTAGAGGGCCTGGCCGGTGCGGCCCGCGAGGGCGTCCAGATCGGTGCTTCCTGTGCGGTCCTTGAGGGCACCGACCAGGAAGAACAGCAGGCCTGTGATGAGGCCGTGGGCGATGTTGGCGAACAGCGCGCCGTTCACACCGGTCGGGGTCATGCTCGCGATACCGAGGAGCACGAAGCCCATGTGGCCGACGGAGGAATACGCGATGAGGCGCTTGAGGTCGCCCTTCGCGCCCTTCCTGGCGAGCGCGAGGCAGGCCAGTGATCCGTAGATGATGCCGACGACGGCGAACGCGGCCAGATAGGGAGCGAGTTCGCGGGTGCCGTCGGGGGTGATGGGCAGCAGGATCCTGACGAACCCGTACGTGCCCATCTTGAGCAGGACGCCCGCCAGGAGGACCGAGCCGACGGTCGGTGCGGCCGTGTGGGCGTCGGGGAGCCAGCTGTGCAGGGGCCACATCGGGGTCTTCACGGCGAGGCCGATCCCGATCGCCAGAGCGGCGGTGACCTGCACGGACGTGGTGAGTTCGCGGCCGTTGTCAGTGGCGAGTGCGAGCATGTCGAAGGTGCCGGACTTCAGCCCGATCAGCAGGAGCCCGAGCAGCATCACGACGGAGCCGAGCAGCGTGTAGAGGATGAACTTCCAGGCGGCCTGCGTGCGTTGGGCGCCGCCCCAGCGCGCGATCAGGAAGTACATCGGGATGAGGACCATCTCGAACGCCAGGAAGAACAGGAGCAGATCGAGGACGGCGAAGGTCGCGAGCGTGCCCGACTCCAGGACCAGGAGGAGGGCGACGAATGCCTTCGGGGACGGGCCCGTCGGCATCTTGAAGTAGCTGTAGAGCGCGCAGAGGAAGGTCAGCAGCGCGGTCAGTACGACGAGGGGGAGCGAGATGCCGTCGACACCGAGGTGGATCCGCACGTCCAGTGCCGGGATCCAGCTGATGTCGGTCGTGGCCTGCATCCTGGCCGGGTTGCCGTGGTCGAAGCCCAGGGCGAGGGCCACGGCGGCGATCAGGACGACGCCGGTCACGGTCACACCGTGCCGGAGGACGGCCTGGTCGGGGGATGTGCCCTTGAGGCCGGGCGGGGCGGGGAGCAGGGCCGCGGCGGCGCCGAGGAGCGGGCCGGCCACGATCACCGCCAGAAGGATCTGCATCACGGACTCGCTGATATCGATCACGGCTCAGGCTCCCGCTGCGACGAGGACGGCGGCGACGGCGAGGACGACCGAGCCGGCGAGCAGGGCGCTCAAGTAGGTCTGCACGTTGCCGGTCTGGGCCTTGCGGACCAGGAGGCCGAGCAGGTTCGCCGAGCTCCCGGCGCCGCGTACGTACGTGTCGACGACCTCGCGGTCGAGGAAGCGGACGAGGCGGGCGGCGGCTCGGACGGGGCGGACGAACAAGGCTGCGTAGACGGCGTCCAGGTGGAAGCCGGTGGCCGCGGCGTGGTGCAGCGGGCCCAGGAGGAGACGGCCGGGGTCGGCGGAGGGGAGCGCCGGGGGTGGGGCGGTCTCTGTGGGCGGGGTGGTCCCGGTGTGCGGGGTGCGGGCCGCTGCCATCGCGGTGCTGTGGCGCCAGGCTCCGTAGGTGATCACTCCGCCGACCAGCGCCAGGCCCGTGGCGAGGACCGAGGTGGTGAGGGTCGGGGTGAGGTCGGCGGAGTCGAACCAGTCGGGGAGCACGCCGTAGGTCAGGCCCGCGGTGAGGGAGGGGATGGCGAGGACCCACAGGACGGAGGTCATGGCGAGCGGCTGCCTGCCGTGGTCGGGGGCCGCCGGGCCGCTGCCGCGGAACGCGAGGAGCCACAGACGCGTGGCGTAGGCGGCGGTGAGCACGGCGGTGACAAGACCGGCGACGAGGACGATCCAGCCCGCGGTGGCGGGGGCGAACTCGCTGTGCCCTGTGGCCGTGTGCTCGGCGGCGCCGAGGACGGCCTCCTTGGAGAAGAAGCCGCTGAAGGGCGGGATCGCGGCGAGCGCGAGCAGCGCCACGGTCATCGTCCAGTAGGCGTCGGGGACGCGGTCCTTCAGGCCGCCCATCCGGGACATGGCGGCGAGGGAGTTGGTGCCCGCGGCGTGGATGATCACGCCCGCGGCGAGGAACAGGAGCGCCTTGAAGGCGCCGTGCGACAGGAGGTGGAAGGCGCCGGCACCGCTGTCGCCGACGGCGAGCGCGCCGGTCATGTAGCCGAGCTGGCCGATCGTCGAGTACGCGAGGACGCGCTTGATGTCGTCCTGGGCGAGGGCGGCGAGGGCCGAGCCGGCCATGGTCACGGCGGCCATGACGGCGAGCACGATCAGCGCCGCCGCGGAGGCGGCGAACACCGGGAGGAGGCGGGCCACGAAGTAGACACCGGCGGCGACCATCGTCGCGGCGTGGATCAGCGCGGAGACCGGCGTGGGGCCGGCCATCGCGTCGGGCAGCCACGTGTGCAGCGGGAACTGTGCGGACTTGCCCGCCACACCGGCGAGCAGGAGCAGGGCGATCAGCGTGGGGTGGTCGAGGCCGTTGCTCGCGACCTCGCGCAGGATCGTCGTGATCCGGAACGAGCCGGTGTCCGCGGCGAGCGCGAACAGACCGATCAGGAAGGGGACGTCGCCGAGCTTGGTGACCAGGAAGGCCTTCAGGGAGGCGGCGCGCGCCTCGGGGGTCTCCCAGTAGTGGCCGACCAGGAAGTACGAGCAGATTCCCATGATCTCCCAGCCGACCAGGAGCACCATCAGGTCGCCGGAGTAGACGACGAGCAGCATCGCGGAGGTGAAGAGCGAGACAAGGGCGGCATACGAGGGGTAGCGCGGGTCGTCGCGCAGATACGCCGTCGAGTAGATCTGCACGCACGAGGCGACCACGCCCACGAGGACCGCGGTCAGGGCCGCGAAGCCGTCCAGGTGCAGGGCGAGTTCGATCGGGACCGAGCCGGTCGGGGTGAGCTGCGTGGCCGCGTCGACCGGGCTGTCGCCGCCGTGGCGCACGGCCAGGACGACGGCGAGGCCGAGCGCGGTGAGCGTGGGCAGGACCGCGAGCGGGCGGACGAAGCCGGGGGCCTTGCGGCCCAGGAGCAGTCCGGCGACGGCGCCGAGGAACGGCAGAAGGGGTACGAGAACGGCGAGGGTCGTGGTCGTCACGCGGCGGCCTCTGTCCTGTGTGCCGGTGCTGTCGTTTCGGCTGCTGCGGGGGTGTCGTCGGGGCCGTGGCCCTCCGCGGTGTCGCGCAGGCGGTCGACGTCGGAGGTGCCGCGGTTGCGGTACACCATCAGGACGATCGCGAGGCCGATGCCGATCTCGGCGGCGGCGATGGCGATCGTGAAGAGGGTGAGCGCCTGGCCCGCGTGCAGTTCGTCGCGGAGCCAGACGTCGAACGCGACGAGGTTGAGGTTGACGGCGTTGAGCATCAGCTCGACGGACATCAGGACCAGGATCGCGTTGCGGCGGGCGAGGACGCCGTAGATGCCGACACAGAAGAGGAGGGCGGCGAGCACGGCCGGGTAGGCGAGGTGCATCAGCTCTGCTCCTTGTCCGGGGTCGCGGTGGGCTTCGGATCCGGGGTGGTCCCGGCTGTCGCGTCCTCGGTCGCGCCGTTCTTGCGGGACAGGACGATCGCGCCGACCAGCGCCGCGAGCAGCAGGACCGACAGGGCCTCGAACGGCAGCACCCAGTGGCGGAACAGGATCGAGCCGGTGACCGCGGTGGAGCCCTGGACGGCGCCGTCCAGGTCGATCCACTGCGTACGGAAGGCGTCGACGACGACCCAGACCAGGGCGCCCGCGGAGGCGAGCGCGACGGCGAGGGCGGCCCAGCGGTTGCCCGAATCGGCGTCCGGTGAGCGGCCGATGGGGGCCCGCGTGAGCATCAGCCCGAACAGGAGGAGGACGACCACGGAGCCGACGTAGATCAGTACCTGCACCCAGGCGATGAACTCGGCGGTGAGCAGGAGGTACTCGACGGCGAGCCCGCCGAGCGCGACGACCAGCCACAGCGCGGCGTGCACCAGTTGCTTGGTGGTGACCGTGATGATCGCCGCGCCGAGCGTCGCGATGCCGACGAGCACGAAGGCGATCTCCACGCCGGTGGGTGAGAGGAAGCCCTGGGGGGCGGTGGCGGCGAAGGTCATGCCTGGTCCTCCCCCGGCTGCGCGGTGGCCTGCTGAGCCGCCGCGGCCTGTTCGGCGGCGAGCTTCTCGGCGGCCTTGCGGGCGGCGGCGAGCTCCTTGGGCTCCTCGGCGGCTTCGTCGAGGGCGGGCGGTGCGGGCACGGTCCACATCCACTCGCGGAGCTTGTCGCGTTCGTGGGTGAGTTCGTGGATGTCCGTCTCCGCGTACTCGAACTCCGGTGACCAGAAGAGCGCGTCGAAAGGACAAACCTCGATGCAGATACCGCAGTACATGCAGAGCGAGAAGTCGATGGCGAAGCGGTCGAGGACGTTGCGGCTGCGTTCGCGGCCGCCCTCGACGGCGGGCGGGACCGTCTCCTTGTGGGAGTCGATGTAGATGCACCAGTCGGGGCACTCACGGGCGCACAGCATGCAGACCGTGCAGTTCTCCTCGAACAGGCCGATCACGCCGCGCGTACGGGGCGGGAGTTCGGGCTGCACCTCGGGGTACTGCGCGGTGACGGTCTTCTTCGTCATCGTGCGCAGGGTGACGGCGAGGCCCTTGGCCAGACCGGAACCGGGAATGCGGGGCCGGGAGGGCGGGAGAGAAGCTGTCACTGGTTGATCGCCACCTTCACGATGCCGGTGAGCGCGATCTGCGCGAGCGCGAGCGGGACGAGGAGGGTCCAGGCGAGCTTCTGCAGCTGGTCCTCGCGCAGCCTCGGATAGCTCACGCGGAGCCAGATCACGAGGAAGGCGAGGATCGCGGTCTTGAGGAGGGTCCACAGCCAGCCGAGGCCGTCGTCACCGAACGGGCCGTGCCAGCCGCCGAGGAAGAGGACGGTGGTCAGGGCGCACAGGACGACGATGCCCGCGTACTCGGCGAGGAGGAAGAGAGCGAAGCGCAGGCCCGTGTACTCGGTGTACGCGCCGAAGATGATCTCCGAGTCGGCGACCGGCATGTCGAAGGGCGGGCGCTGCAGTTCGGCGAGGCCCGCGATGAAGAAGACGAGGGCGCCGACGATCTGCCAGGGCAGCCACCACCACTCGAAGGCGTTCAGGATCCCGGGCAGCGAGACCGTACCGGCCGCCATGGCGACGGAGGCGGCGGCGAGCAGCATCGGGAGCTCGTACGCGAGGAGCTGGGCCGCCGTGCGCAGGCCGCCGAGGAGGGAGAACTTGTTGGCCGAGGCCCAGCCGGCCATCAGCGAGCCGAGGACGCCGACGCCCATCACGGCGAGCACGAAGAAGATGCCCGCGTCGACGACCTGACCGACCGCTCCCTCGCCCGGTCCGACCGGGATCGCCACCAGGACGAGGAGGTAGGGCAGGAGGGCGACGGCGGGGGCGAGCTGGAAGACACGGCGGTCGGCCTCGGCCGGGACCACGTCCTCCTTCTGCGCGAACTTGACCCCGTCGGCGATGAGCTGCGCCCAGCCGTGGAACCCGCCCGCGTACATCGGTCCGAGCCGGCCCTGCATGTGGGCCATGACCTTGTGCTCGGTCTGGCCGACGATCAGCGGGAAGGTCAGGAACACGACGAAGACGACGAGCAGTCGCAGGGCGACGTCGAGTACGTCGTTCATGCGGGGTCGCCTCCGGCTGGGGGTTCGGGGGTGGGGTCAGGGCGTGTGGGGGTGGGGTCGGGGTCCGTGGGATTGGGGCCGGTGGGGCCGCGGTCCGTGGGGCTGCCGTCGGTGGAGCCGCTGTCCGTTGACTCGGCGTCGGGTGTTTCGGCGCCTGTCGTCTCGGGGGTCTCGGGGGCGGCTGTCCCGGCTGTCTCGGCTCCGGCTGACCCAGCGGTTCCGGCTGACCCAGCGGTTCCGGCTGACCCAGCGGTTCCGGCTGACCCAGCGGTCCCGCTTGACCCAGCGGTCCCGGCTGACCCGGACGACCCGCTTGTCTCGGCGTCGGTCGCCTCACCCTCCGCGAACGCCGGGCGGGCGTGGTGCCACGGGGCGTCGGAGGTGCTGGGGCGGGCCGCGTCCGCGGGTTGGCCGGCCGGAGTCGGAGCCTCCGGAGCAGGTGCCGCCGGAGCAGGCGCCGCCGGGGCAGGCGCCGCCGGAGCAGGTGCCGCCGTGGTGCTCTCCGCCTGGCTTGCCGAGCCTTCGCTCGCGGTCCGGTTGCGGCGAGGCGTGGCCGTACCGGCGGCCTGGCTCGCCGAGCCTTCGCCGGCGGTCCGGTTGCGGCGGGGACGCGGGGCCGCGCCCTCCGACGGGGTCCCGGGTGCCGTGGCCGGGGCGGCGGCCTCCGGGGCGGCGGCCTCCGGGGCAGCCGCCTGGCTCGCCGAGCCTTCGCTCGCGGTGCGTGCCCGCCGCGCGGGACGCTCGCCCGCGGCACCGGCCGCGCCGGCACCCGCAGCCCGCGCGCCCGCCGCGCGCCCCGCCCCCCGTGCCGGGCGGGCCGGCGCAGGCGGGAGCTGGCCCTTCAGCGGGCCCCATTCGTTGGGATCCGGGACGCCGGGCGGGAGCATCTGGCGGCGCTTCGGGCCGCCGTGCTCCGACTCCCCCGGCTCCTTCGCGCCCGGCCACGCCTTCACCACGCGTGCCGCGAGGACGAAGTCCTTGCGGAGCGGGTGGCCCTCGAAGCCGTCCGGCAGGAGCAGCGGGTCGAGCCCGGGATGGCCGGTGAAGTCGACGCCGAACATCTCGTGCGTCTCGCGCTCGTGCCACCCCGCCCCCGCGTACACCGTGATGGCCGAGGCCAGCTGTGCGGCGGCGTGCGGGATCGTCGTACGGACGAGGAGGCGGCGCAACGGGTGCAGGGCCGCGACATGGGCGCAGACGCGGAAGCCCGTGCCCGGTTCGTCCACGGCGCTCAGCCAGTCGAAGTACGTGCAGCCGAGGCGGTCGCGCGCGACCGTCAGGGCGTCGGTCCAGGAGGCGGCGGGGACGTCGACCGTCAGGAGGTCGTACGCCTCCTCGGCCGTCGCGTCCGGTCCGAAGAGGTCGGACACCTCACCAGGGAGCCACCCGGTCACCGCTCGCCCTCCCCCGAAGCCGAAGCCGAGCCCGCACCCGCACCCGGCGGCTTCACCAGACCGCTCTGCAGCGCCGCCGTGGAAGCCGGTGCGTACCGCTCCCCCAGCGACTCCCGCGCGATCTTCTCCTGCAGCTTCAGGATCCCCTGGAGCAGCGCCTCCGGACGCGGCGGGCAGCCCGGCACGTACACGTCGACGGGGATGATCTGGTCGACGCCCTTGGTCACGGAGTACGAATCCCAGTACGGACCGCCGCAGTTGGAGCAGGCGCCGAAGGAGATCACGTACTTGGGCTCGGGCATCTGCTCGTAGAGCCGCTTGACCGCGGGTGCCATCTTGTCCGTCACCGTGCCGGAGACGATCATCAGGTCCGCCTGGCGCGGGCCCGGCGCGAAGGGGATCACGCCGAGCCGGATGAAGTCGTGGCGCGCCATGGACGCGGCGATGAACTCGATCGCGCAGCAGGCGAGCCCGAAGTTGAAGACCCACAGGCTGTAGCGGCGGCCCCAGTTGAGGACCACCTTCATGGGCTGCGGCGCGAGCCGGGCCAGCGGGCCGAGCTTCGGTGCCGGGAGGTCCACCGGCTGCGGGCTGGGTGTCACGTCCATGTGAGGACGCCCTTCTTCCATGCGTACAGCAGGCCGATGGTGAGGAAGCCCAGGAAGATGAACATCTCCACGAGCGTCGCCCAGCCGTATCCGCTTGCGGCGAAGACCGTGGCCCAGGGGAACAGGAAGATCGAGTCCACGGCGAAGATCACGTACAGGAAGGAGTAGACGTAGTAGCGGACCTGCGTGTGGGCCCAGCCTTCTCCGACGGGGTCGACACCGCACTCGTACGTCAGGAACTTCTCCTGCGTCGGTACGACGGGCCGCAGCAGCTTGCCCGCGCCGAACGCGACCGCCACGAAAAGGACGCCCACGACGGCGAGCAGCCCGACCACCGAGTAGCTGTCGAAATAGTCCGCGGCGAGAAGCTGTGACCGAAGCGGTGAACTGCCTGTTGGTTCCGGCACGTCCGGACCTCGCTCCCTCATCCCGCTGCGGCTGTCTGCGCCCCGTTCGACGATCTGTACGCACGGGAGTCTAGGGGTTGCCTCTGCGGGCGTGAGCAGGCCGTCGGCCGCGAGGTGGGGTTTTCCCCAGTTGATCCTTGCGGCGGACCTCATGGCGTGGGCGTGCCCGAGACGGCACGCTTGGCGACATGACCACACATGCCGAGGAAGCCCAGCGCGGTGAGCGCCTGCCGCCTGCGCGTTTCGCCTATGACAGCCGCACCTGGAAGGAGATCGCGCATCTCCTGATCAACTTCCCGGTCTCGCTGATCGGTTTCGTGTACGTGGTCACGGTGCTGTTCACCGGCGGCATGCTCTCCCTGACCGTGATCGGTCTGCCGGTGCTCGCGCTGGGTCTGGCCGGTGCCCGGCTGCTCGGCAGGGCGGAGCGGGCGCGGGCCCGCGGGCTCCTCGGCCTGCGGATCGACGAGCCCAGCCCCCTGCCGCGTCAGGGCGACGGGATGATCGAGCGGGTGTGGAATGCGCTGAAGGACCCGGTCGGCTGGCGCACGGTCCTTTACGACTTCATACGTCTGCCGTGGGGTGTGTTCACCTTCACGGTGACCCTCGTCTCGCTGTTCGTGCTGTGGCCGGTGCTGCCGTTCATCGCGCGTCTCCTGACCAACGCGGACCGGGCGATGGTGCGCGGACTGCTGTCCCCGTCCGATGAGTTGGAGCGCCGGATAGCCGAGCTGGAGTCGGACCGCGGGGTCGTGGTCGACACGGCCGCGGCCGATCTGCGGCGGATCGAGCGCGATCTGCACGACGGGGCGCAGGCCCGCCTGGTGAACCTCGCGATGGGGCTCGGTCTGGCCAAGGAGAAGCTGCTCGAGGACCCGGACGCGGCGGCGTCGATGGTCGACGAGGCACATGGCGAGGTGAAGCTCGCGCTGCAGGAGCTGCGGGATCTGGCCCGCGGGATCCACCCGGCGGTGCTCACGGACCGCGGTCTCGATGCGGCGCTGTCCTCGGTGGCCACGCGGTGCACGGTGCCCGTGAAGGTGGCCGTGGATCTGGCCGAGCGTCCGGCGCCGGCGATCGAGGGGATCGCGTACTTCACGGTCTCGGAGCTGCTGCAGAACGTCAGCAAGCACAGCTCCGCAAGATCGGCGGCGGTCGATGTCTGGCGCTCCGAGACCCGGCTGATGCTGCAGGTCACGGACGACGGCGTCGGGGGCGCACGGCTCGACGGCGGTACGGGGATGGCGGGGCTCTCCGAGCGGCTGGGGGCGGTGGACGGACTGTTCGTGGTCGAGTCCCCCGAGGGCGGTCCGACCACGGTCACGGCCGAGATCCCCTGGCGCGACCGCACCTGAGCTGCGGAAACGCGGGCAAGGACGAGGACTGGGCTGCGCCCCCGCATGGCGGCGGGGCGCACCGTGCTGCACCGGCCCGGGCGCCCCGGGGATCCCCAACCCCCCGTGCGGGGTGGGGAAAACCCCCGGGTGAAGAGGGAGAAGGGCCGCATGGTGGCCAGGGTGGTCCCGGCGGGAGGCTGGGAAGCGTCGCAGAGGGCCGCAACGAGGAGAACGGACGACACCGATGGCTACCGAATACGGACAGCGGACCTGGTCCCAGTTCGCGGACGAGCGTGAGGGGTACGGGAACAGCCCGTCCCGCGGCGAGGGCTACGGGAGCGGTGCGTACGGCAGCGGCTCGTACCGTCGGGAGCACGGGCGCCGGCATCTGCTTCCCCCCGTGCTGCGGGCGCCGGTCGAGGCGCGGACGTGGCGCGAGTTCGGCTATCTGCTGACCAGCCTGCCCATGGCCATCCTGACGTTCACGTACACCGTCACGATGGTGTCGCTCGGCGCGGGCCTCCTCATCACGTTCATCGGCATCCCCGTGCTCGCCCTCGGCCTCGTCGGCCTGCGCGGGCTCGGCGCCGTGGAGCGGGCGCGGGCCCGCGGGCTCCTCGGCCTCGAAGTCGAGAGCCCGGAGCCGCTGCGGCAGAAGAAGCAGGGCGCCCTCTCGTGGATGGGCGCGGTGCTCAAGAGCGGGGCGTCGTGGCGGCATGTGCTGTACGCGCTGCTGCACTTCCCGTGGGCGACGTTCGGGTTCGTCGTGGCGGTCACGTTCTGGACGACGGGGTGGTCGCTGTTCACGTATCCGCTGTGGCAGTGGGTCTTCCCGATGTACGCCGGGCAGGACGGCATCCAGGTGTACGGGGACGAGACGCACCGGGTCTATCTGGACAGCCCCTTCGAGATCGGCGTGACCTGTCTGATCGGTCTGCTCGTGGTCCTGGTGACGCCCTGGCTGATGCGGGCGCTGACCAGCGTGGACCGGCTGATGGTGCTCGGGCTGCTCGGCCCGTCGACGCTGGTCACGCGGGTCGTGGAGCTGGAGTCGGACCGCGGCGTGGTCGTGGACACCGCGGCGGCGGATCTGCGCCGGATCGAGCGCGATCTGCATGACGGGGCGCAGGCCCGCCTGGTGAACCTGGCGATGGACCTGGGTCTGGCCAAGGAGAAGCTGCGCGAGGACCCCGAGGCCGCGGCCCGGATGGTGGACTCGGCGCACGGCGAGGTGAAGACGGCCCTGCAGGAGCTGCGGGATCTGGCCCGCGGGATCCACCCGGCGGTGCTCACGGACCGCGGCCTGGACGCGGCGCTGTCCTCGCTGGCCGCGCGGTGCACGGTGCCGGTGCAGGTCGAGGTGGATCTGCCGTACCGGCCGGCCGCGGCGATCGAAGGGATCGCGTACTACACGGTCTCCGAGCTGCTGCAGAACGTCAGCAAGCACGCGCGGGCCAACCGCGCGACGGTCGATGTGTGGCGCTCGGAGAACCGGCTGATGCTGCAGGTCATGGACGACGGAGTCGGCGGTGCGGGGCTCGGCCGGGGCTCGGGCCTCTCCGGGCTCGCCGAGCGGCTCGGCGCGGTCGACGGGGTGCTCGCGGTGGACTCGCCGGCGGGCGGGCCCACGTCGGTGACGGCGGAGCTGCCCTGGCGGGAATGACCCGTCACGCCGCTGGCGCCCCGGCCCCGGGTGGGCCGGGGCGCGCGGCTGCGTTCCGGCCCCGGACCCCCGCAACGGGGCCTCACGTTGCGCGGAACCCTGGGATGCTGGAAGCCAAACCAGTAAGCCCGGGGGGACGGACAGGTCGTGGAGGACAGGGTGCGGGTGGTTATCGCCGAGGATTCAGTGCTGCTCCGGGAGGGCCTGACCCGGTTGCTGACCGACCGCGGGCATGACGTGGTGGCCGGTGTGGGGGACGGGGAAGCGCTGGTGAAGACCGTCGACGAGCTGGCCGCGCAGGGCAGCCTGCCGGATGTGGTCGTCGCCGATGTGCGGATGCCCCCGACCCACACGGACGAAGGGGTGCGCGCGGCGGTGAAGCTGCGGGGCAAGCACCCGGAGCTCGGGGTCCTGGTCCTTTCGCAGTATGTGGAGGAGCAGTACGCGACCGAGCTGATCGCGGGGTCCAGCCGCGGGGTCGGCTATCTGCTCAAGGACCGGGTCGCCGAGGTCCGGGAGTTCGTGGACGCGGTGGTGCGGGTCGCACAGGGCGGTACGGCGCTCGACCCCGAGGTGGTCGCGCAGCTCCTGGGGCGCAGCCGTAAGCAGGATGTGCTGGCCGGGCTGACGCCGCGCGAGCGCGAGGTGCTCGGTCTGATGGCCGAGGGCCGGACGAACTCGGCGATCGCGCGCCAGCTCGTGGTGTCCGACGGTGCCGTCGAGAAGCACGTCAGCAACATCTTCCTGAAGCTCGGTCTGTCACCTAGTGACGGGGATCACCGTCGCGTTCTGGCGGTCCTCACCTACCTCAATTCATAGCGACCTGACACTCTGTCAGATATGGGAGCCGAGCCGAGGGGGCCGCGGGGGCGAAAACCCGCGCGGCACCTGAGGACCTAGAACCAAAGGACGAGCACAGCGCGTCCCCAGGAAAGGGCAGCAAAGGGCCGGGGGGTGATCAAAATGGGGGCAAATCCGGGCAGCCGATCGTCTCATTTTGCCGTCCACCATCTGAGCACCCCGAGGAAGGCGACCCTTACCGACGTAGGGTGGCCCTGGGAGGACCGGTCGGCCGGTCGCTTCCCGTGCCACAGCCTCGAGGGAGGTCCAGTTCAGTGACCAGCCAGGTCAGTAGCCCAGCCCAGCAGACCGACACTGCCGTGGTCGGTGACGTTGTCGGTGAGCAGCGCAAACCGTCCGCGGAGAAAGAGGTCCGCCGTCTGGACCGGGTGATCATCCGGTTCGCGGGCGACTCGGGCGACGGTATGCAGCTGACGGGTGACCGGTTCACCTCGGAGACGGCATCGTTCGGCAACGACCTCTCCACGCTGCCGAACTTCCCCGCCGAGATCCGCGCCCCTGCCGGCACGCTCCCGGGTGTCTCCAGCTTCCAGCTGCACTTCGCCGACCACGACATCCTCACGCCGGGCGACGCGCCGAACGTTCTGGTGGCGATGAACCCGGCCGCGCTCAAGGCCAACATCTCCGATGTGCCGCGCGGCGCCGAGATCATCGTGAACACGGATGAATTCACCAAGCGGGCGATGCAGAAGGTGGGCTACGACGTCTCCCCGCTGGAGGACGGCTCGCTGGACGGCTACAGCGTCCACCCGGTGCCGCTGACGACGCTGACGGTCGAGGCGCTCAAGGAGTTCGACCTCTCGCGCAAGGACGCGGGCCGGTCGAAGAACATGTTCGCGCTGGGCCTGCTCTCCTGGATGTACCACCGCCCCACCGAGGGCACGGAGAGCTTCCTGCAGCAGAAGTTCGCCAAGAAGCCAGAGATCATGAAGGCGAACCTGGCGGCGTTCCGCGCGGGCTGGAACTTCGGTGAGACCACCGAGGACTTCGCGGTCTCCTACGAGGTGCTTCCGGCGGCGAAGGCGTTCCCGACGGGCACGTACCGCAACATCTCCGGCAACCTCGCGCTGTCGTACGGCCTGGTGGCGGCCTCGAAGCAGGCGGACCTGCCGCTCTACCTGGGCTCCTACCCGATCACCCCCGCCTCCGACATCCTGCACGAACTCAGCAAGCACAAGAACTTCGGTGTGCGCACGTTCCAGGCCGAGGACGAGATCGCCGGGATCGGTGCCGCGCTCGGTGCGGCGTTCGGCGGCAGCCTCGCGGTGACGACCACGTCCGGCCCGGGTGTGGCGCTGAAGTCGGAGACCATCGGTCTCGCGGTGTCGCTCGAACTGCCGCTGCTGATCGTGGACATCCAGCGCGGCGGCCCCTCGACGGGTCTGCCGACGAAGACGGAGCAGGCCGACCTGCTGCAGGCGATGTACGGCCGCAACGGTGAGGCGCCGGTGCCGATCGTCGCGCCGCAGACCCCGGCCGACTGCTTCGACGCGGCGATCGAGGCGGCCCGGATCGCGCTGGAGTACCGCACCCCGGTGTTCCTGCTGTCCGACGGCTACCTCGCCAACGGCTCCGAGCCGTGGCGGATCCCCGAGGTCGACGAACTCCCGGATCTGCGCACCCAGTTCGCCCAGGGCCCGAACCACACCCTGGACGACGGCACCGAGGTCTTCTGGCCCTACAAGCGCGACCCCGAGACTCTCGCCCGGCCGTGGGCGATCCCGGGCACGCCGGGACTCGAGCACCGCATCGGCGGCATCGAGAAGCAGGACGGCACGGGCAACATCTCCTACGACCCGGCCAACCACGACTTCATGGTCCGCACCCGCCAGGCCAAGATCGACGGCATCAAGGTCCCCGACCTCGAAGTCGACGACCCCACCGGTGAGGCGCGGCTCCTGGTCCTCGGCTGGGGTTCCACCTACGGCCCGATCACGGCAGCCGTCCGCCGGCTCCGTACCGCGGGACAGAGCGTGGCGCAGGCCCATCTGCGGCACCTCAACCCGTTCCCGCGGAATCTCGGCGAGGTCCTGAAGCGTTACGACAAGGTAGTGGTGCCCGAGATGAACCTCGGCCAGCTCGCCACCCTGCTGCGTGCGAAGTACCTCGTGGACGCACAGAGCTACAACCAGGTCAACGGCATGCCGTTCAAGGCCGAGCAGCTCGCCACGGCTCTCAAGGAGGCCATCGATGGCTGAGACGATCACGGAAGGCACGGGCACGATCGAGGCGCTTTCCCTCGTGCCCAAGGCCGAGGCCAAGCAGTCCATGAAGGACTTCAAGTCCGATCAGGAAGTGCGCTGGTGCCCCGGCTGCGGCGACTACGCGGTCCTGGCCGCCGTGCAGGGCTTCATGCCCGAGCTCGGTCTGGCCAAGGAGAACATCGTCTTCGTCTCCGGTATCGGCTGCAGCTCGCGCTTCCCGTACTACATGGACACGTACGGGATGCACTCCATCCACGGCCGTGCCCCGGCCATCGCCACCGGCCTCGCCACCTCGCGCCGCGACCTGAGCGTGTGGGTGGTCACCGGTGACGGCGATGCGCTGTCCATCGGCGGCAACCACCTCATGCACGCGCTGCGCCGCAATGTGAACCTGAAGATCCTGCTCTTCAACAACCGGATCTACGGGCTCACCAAGGGCCAGTACAGCCCCACCTCCGAGGTCGGCAAGATCACCAAGTCGACGCCGATGGGTTCGCTGGACGCGCCCTTCAACCCGGTGTCCCTTGCGATCGGCGCCGAGGCCTCGTTCGTGGCGCGGACCGTCGACTCGGACCGCAAGCACCTCACCGAGGTGCTGCGCCAGGCGGCCGCCCACCCGGGCACGGCGCTGGTGGAGATCTACCAGAACTGCAATATCTTCAACGACGGCGCCTTCGAGGTCCTGAAGGACAAGCAGCAGGCCGAGGAAGCCGTGATCCGCCTGGAGCACGGACAGCCGATCCGCTTCGGTGTCGACAGCGCCAAGGGTGTCGTACGGGACTCGCTGACCGGTGACCTGAGGGTCGTCGAGGTCACCGAGGAGAACCAGTCGCAGATCCTGGTGCACGACGCGCACTCCGCGTCCGCCACCACGGCCTTCGCACTCTCGCGCCTTGCCGATCCGGACACCCTGCACCACACCCCGATCGGCGTCTTCCGCTCCACGGACCGCCCGGTCTACGACACGTTGATGTCCGACCAGCTCGACGACGCCATCGAGCAGAACGGCAAGGGCGACCTCGGCGCGCTGCTCGCCGGCAAGGACACCTGGACGGTCGTCGGCTAGCCCGGCCGGCCGGTCACGCAAGGGGCGTTCGCTTCGGCGGGCGCCCCTTACGCATGGGTACAAGCCGGTCTGACCCCGGCGGTCTCAAAGGTCCTCGGCCAGCCCGAGGAACGTCTCCCGGCCCTTCTCGATCCGCCACAGGAACAGCCCGTTGGCGATCTCCAGGCCATGGCTGCCGTCGCTGATCGCGAGGGTCTTGGCCAGGCCCTTGTACGAGGTGGAGCGCACGAGGCCCGCTATCGCACCGCGTTCGACGCGGTCCGCCCCGAGTGCGGTCATCGCGGCGGCCACGCAGCACACGGCGTCGTACGCCTCCACGGCATGGCGGTCCACGCGGTCCGTGGCGTAGCGCTCGCGGTAGGCGGTCACGAAGTCCGCGGCGCGCGGGAGCCGGGCCGGGTCGACGAAGGTCGTGGTGAACGTCCAGCCGTCCGCCGCCTCGCCCGCAGCCGCCACGAAACCCGTCAGGACCGCCTCGGGCGCCACGCGCGGGCCCTTGAACCGCGCCTCCACGAGGGCCCGCGCCAGCCGCGCGGCGCGGCCGGGCGAGACTCCCGCGTAGACGACGGCCTGGGCGTCCGCGGCGAGCGCCGCGCGGACCGCGGCCGCGAAGTCGCTGCGGTCGGCGGCCACTTGGTGGACAGTTGTCCGCCCTCCGGACGGCGGGAACTCCTTCAGCGAGCCCGCGAGGCGCCAGCTCACCTCGCCGCCCGCCCGGTCCTCGACCACCGCGGTCCGGGTGACGGGCTCGACGGCGGACAGGAAGCGGATCATCGCGCTGGTCTGGGAGTTGAGGTCGGGGCTGAGCTTCAGGAGGCCGCGCATCAGGGACGCGTCCAGGTCGCCGCCGACCGGTGTCGTCAGGAGCAGCGGCATGGCCGCCTTGTTGTACGTGGGCGCAACGGCACGCACGGCCGGATCCGAGGTCGGGCCGATCACCGCCACCACGTCCTCCTCGGCGACGAGTCGGCGGGCCTCGGCTCCCGCGCGGTCCGGCTCACCGGCCGCGGTGCGCAGAGCGAGGCCGAAGGGGCGGTCCGTACGGGCGTTGTGCCGGTCGATCGCGAGCGCCACGCCCCGCGCGATCCCCCGCCCCGCCGCGCTCCTGCGGTCCACCTGCAGCCCGAGCG
Organism: Streptomyces sp. NPDC050418; assembly: GCF_044458745.1. Classification (NCBI taxonomy): domain Bacteria; kingdom Bacillati; phylum Actinomycetota; class Actinomycetes; order Kitasatosporales; family Streptomycetaceae; genus Streptomyces; species Streptomyces sp. NPDC050418. Next base: position 120,868 of record NZ_JBITIG010000003.1, on the reverse strand, counting down.
CGAACCGCGGCAGCGCCCCGTCCCCGCCGCCGCCCGTACCGCCGTCGCCGCGTCCCACCGCCCACCAGGCCGCTCCCCCGCCGGCCGCCACGACGCCCGCACCCGCCGAGCCGAGGGTGAGGAGGCGGCGGCGGGTGAGGCGGCGGCGCAGGTCCGCCGGGGTGGCGGGACCCGGGGTGGTGGCGGGCGTGACTGCCGGTGTGTCCGCCTCCGTCGGCTCCGGGACCGGGAGGTCCAGGACGCGTGCCGAGCGTTCGGCGATCAGCCGGGGCAGCGCGGGCGGCAGCCAGTCGGCGCCGGTCGCGGCGGCGCCCGCGAGGCGCGTCCGTACCTCGTCCGCGGTGGGGCGTGCGGCCGGGTCCTTGGACAGGCAGTCCCGTACGAGAGCGGTCAACTGCGCGGGTACGGCGTCGAGTTCGGGCTCCTCGTGCACCGTACGGAACAGGATGGCCGCGACCGTTCCGGTGCCGAACGGGCGCCGGCCGGTCGCCGCGTACGCGAGGACGCAGCCGAGGGCGAAGACATCGCTGGGCGGGCCGATCGCACCCGCGCGGGCCTGTGCTTGCTCGGGCGAGAGATAGCCGGGTGAGCCGATCACCGAGTCGGCGGCCGTGAGGGCGGTGGCCTCGGCGGTGCGGGCGATACCGAAGTCGATGAGGCGGGGGCCGTCGGCGGCGAGCAGGACGTTCGCGGGTTTCACGTCGCGGTGCACCAGGCCCGTGGCGTGCACCTCGGCGAGGGCTTCCGCGAGACGCTCGCCCAGGATGCGGACTGTGCGCGGCGGCAGGGGTCCGTGGCCGGCGACCGCCTCGGCGAGCGAGGGCGCGGGGATGAACGCGGTGGCCAGCCAGGGCGCGCGGGCCTCGGCGTCGGCGGCGGTCGCGGGCACGGTCCAGCGGCCGGTGATACGGGTCGCGGCCTCGGCCTCGCGCCGGAAACGGGCCCGGAAGCCGGGGTCCGCCGCGTACTCGGCCCGGATCACCTTGAGCGCGACCGGCGAACCCTGCGCGGACCGCGCGAGGTAGACGACACCCATGCCACCGGCGCCGAGCCTCGCGATCAGCCGATGGCCACCGATCTCGGCGGGGTCACCCGGTTTCAGGGGGTCCAAAGTGGCTCCCAGTAGTGGGCCGGATCGCGATCCGGCTCGCCGTGGCCGGGCAGCTCGCGGCACGGCGCCTGGTGACACGCCCCCGCACGTCGCGCCTCCCGCACACCCATTACTCCGACGCCGCCCCTGGCCGCGCGACCGCCTCCACGTACCGGAAACGCCCGCCCTTCACCTCGTACCGGTGCACACCCCACTGCGTGAAGCTGCCGACCTTCGCGTCGAAGCCGTAGGTCTTCGTCAGTCCCTTGTACGTGGACTTCCGCAGCCGGCGGGCGAGGGCCTCGCGGGTGGGCCGCCTGCGTCCGGTCGCGAGGAAGCCCTCGATGATCAGGTTCGCGGCGTCGTACGCCTCGGCGGCCTGATAGGGCGGCTCCTGGCCGTAGCGCTCGCTGTACGCCTCGCTGAACGGCTTCAGCGCGGGGACGGCCGCCGGATCCAGGAAGGTCGCCATGAGCTGCCAGCCCTCGGCGGAGTCCTCCGCCTGCACCAGGAACCGCGGATCGAGCACGATCTGGGGCGCCAGGCGCAGCCCGTCGAAGCCCGCGGCCGCCAGCTCGCGGGAGAAGGCTCCGGCCGCGTCGGGACCGCCCGCGAAGACGAACCCGTCGCAGCCGGCGTCCAGCATGTCGGCGACGACCGGCTTGAACTCCCGGGTGCCGGCAGGGACCACGCGCGGGTACACGGCGGTCTTCGTGCCGCGCAACGAGCTCGTCGTGATCGCCGAGGTCTCCCAGCCGAGCACGCCGACCGTGCGGTCCTGCAGCAGCCCGAGCGTCCTGACGCCCGCCGCCACCGCTGTCGACGCGAACGGACTGGCCACATGCGCGTCGAGCGGCCGGGCCTGCAGCAGCGAGCGCGAGGCGAGGGAAGGGGTGACGAGGTCCATGGCGCCCGGGGACACGGCCACTTGGGCCAGATAGCTCTCGCTGTAGACCTTCAGGGCCGCCCGAGCCGCGTCATCCGTGGTCGGACCGATGACGGCCAGGACGTCGGCGGCACGGCCCAAGTCCTTGGCCACCTGCGCCGCGCGCCCCGGGACGCCGCCGTCGTCGCGGACGACGAGGCCCACCTTGAAGGGCGCTTTCCTGCCGGGCGTACGGGAGTTGAACTGCTCGACCGCGAGCCGCGCGCCCTGCTCCTGGGCCCGGCCCACCGCCCCGTGCTCACCGGTGAGCGCCGCCTGCAGCCCGATGTGCCACCGGTCGTGCTCGGGTACAGGGTCGTGCGGGCCGCTGCCGCGCGCGAAGGCGGCCCAGGCGCCCACGCCACCGCCGGCCGCGAGCACCCCGCCGCCCGTGAGGAGGAGGAACTTGCGCCGGTTGAAGAGCTTCTCCGGTTCCTGGGGTGCTGTGGGTGCGTCGGGCGCATCAGGCCCGCCGGACGCACCCGTCCCGTCGGACGCACCCGTCCCGTCGGGCGCGCTCATCCCGTCGGGCGCGTCCTGCGTCGGCAGTTCCGACGCATCGACCACGGTGTTCTCCACCCCGGGCAGCGCGAGCAGCTCCGCCGCCCGCTCGGCGACCAGGCGCACCACGGCGTCGGGCAGCCAGTCCTCGGGGGTGTCCTCGACGAGCGCGTCGAGACGCGGCCGCGCGGCGGGTTCCTTCGCGAGCAGCCGGGACAGGAGCGCGCGCAGCCCCTCGTCCACGCCGTCGAGATCGGGCGCGTCATGGACGGTGCGGTACAGCAGCGCATCAGGCGTGCCCGTACCGAACGGCGGTCGGCCCGTCGCCGCGTACGCGAGCAGACAGCCGAGCGCGAACACATCCGCGGGCGGCCCGAGTTCACCGCCCTGCGCCTGCTCGGGCGCGAGGAACCCGGGAGTACCGACGACCACGTCGGCCGCGGTCAGAGCGGTGTCGTCGGTGGCGCGCGCGATCCCGAAGTCGATCAGGCGCGGCCCGTCCACGGTGAGCAGGACGTTGCCGGGCTTGACGTCCCGGTGGACGAGTCCGGCCGTGTGCACCGCGGTGAGTGCCGAGGCGAGCATGCCGCCGAGCGCCCGCACACTGCGCTCGGGCAGCGGCCCGCAGGCCGTGACGGCCTCGGCGAGCGAGGGGCCGGCCACGAACGCCGTGGCCAGCCACGGCTGTTCGGCCTCCGCGTCCGCGCCGGTCAGCGGCACCGACCAGCGGCTGACGACCCGGCGCGCGGCCTCGGCCTCGCGCCGGAAGCGCGCCCGGTACTGCTCCTCGCGCGCGTACTCGGTCTGGATCACCTTGACGGCCGCGAGCGCCCCCGCCTCCGTACGCCCGAGATACACCACGCCCATGCCGCCCGCGCCGAGCCGGCCGAGGAGGCGGTGGCCGGCCAGGGTGGACGGGTCGGAGGGGAGCAGCGGCTCCACGGCCCGGGTCACCGCGCGTCCCCCCTGTCGCTCTGCGGCCGGGTCACTTGTCGCCTCCGAGCTCGTTGTGCGCGCGGACGACCATGGCGCTGAAGCCCAGTTCGGCCGCCTGGTCCAGCTCCTGCTCGCTGTGGCCGCGGCCGCCCTTGACCACGGAGGCGACGGTCACGGGACCGACGCGCGCCTGGGACCAGTTGTACGGGTACGGGCCGCCGGTCCGGCCTGTGCGGTACTTGCCGTTCTCGGTGACCACGTCGTCGGCGTACGAGTTGGTGCCCTGCCCGTACGCCATGCCCTCGGAGAACAGCCCGGTGATCCACTCGCCGGCGCGCAGCTGCTGCTCGGGGCAGCGCAGCGCCTCCTCCAGGGTGCGGGCCATCTCCCAGTCGGCGCCGCCGGCCTCGCGGTGCACCGTGACGACCGAGCTGACGCGGACAGGGCCCTTGCCCTTCCGTGCGGGCAGTTCGGCGTACGTGGTGATGCTGGCCAGGACGTCCTCCGGCAGCCGCTCGCGCTGCCAGACGCACTCCTGGTCGAGCACGGCCCACTGCGCCGGATCACTCTCGTACGGGGAGCGCTTGACGAAGCCCGGACCGTACATCTCCGGGGCCGCTGCGACCGTGCGCGCCAGGCGCAGACCGGCGGCACGGCTGCGCGGGACCCGGTCGGGGTCGGGGGTGAAGGTGGAGCCGGCGCTCGGCTCGGGCGCGGGTGCGGCGTCCGTCGGGGTCACGGACGGCGGGATGGGCGTGGGGGGTCTCTCCGACCGTTCGCCGCCGGAGCTGCAGGCGGCGAGCAGCAGTCCGGCCGCGCACCACGCGACCGTACGACCCCGTATTCGATGCCCCACCAGACCCCCAACGCACGTGCGTTCCCCCAGTGTTGCGGAGATCTTACGTCCGGATGGGCCGTCCCGCCCGTGCCTCAGAGCCTGTTTCCGGCGTTCAGGTGCTCTTCGCGTCGTCGTACGCGGCCCGCGCGGCCAGCACCTTGTCGACGCTCCGCTCCGACCACCGCGCCAGCTCCCACACCTGGCGCGCGGCCTCGCGCCCGAAGTCGGTGAGCGAGTAGTCGACGCGGGGCGGGATCACGGGCTGGGCGTCGCGCAGCACGAAGCCGTCGCGCTCCAGGGTCTGCAGCGTCTGGGCGAGCATCTTCTCGCTGACGCCGTTGATGAGCCGGCGCAGCTCGCTGAACCGGTACGAGCGGTCGAGCAGCGCGGCCAGGACGAGCACGCCCCAGCGGCTGGTGAGGTGCTCCAGGATCAGGCGCGACGGGCACTGCGCGGCATTGACGTCGGGCGTCATCAGCTCGGGCGGCAGGTGTCGCAGGGCGGTTTCGCTCATACCAGTACCTTACTTCAAAGTGGGTACTTTCGGAAAGTAAGTACCCCACCTAAAGTGAGCGAGTAACACACGAACACGGACACCGCACACAAAACGGAGAACCACGCCATGACCCTCGTCATCACCGGAGCCACCGGCAACCTCGGCCGTCTCGTCATCGCGGGGCTGCTCGACGCGGGCATCCCGGCCTCGTCGGTCGCCGCCGTCGTACGCGACAAGGACAAGGCCGCCGACCTGGCCGAGCGCGGCGTGGAGCTGCGGGTCGCGGACTACTCGCGGCCCGAGACCCTCGCCGGGGCCTTCGGAGCGGGCGACCGTGTCCTGCTGATCTCCGGCAGCGAGGTCGGGCAGCGCGTGGCACAGCACCAGGCCGTGATCGACGCGGCGAAGAGCGCGGGCGTGGGCCTCCTCGCGTACACGTCGATTCTCGGCGGACCGAAGGCCGATTTCCTTCTTGCGGGCGAGCACCTCGTCACCGAGCAGGCGATCCTCGACTCGGGCCTGCCGTACACGTTCCTGCGCAACGGCTGGTACCACGAGAACCTCACCGGGAACCTGGCCCCGGTCCTGGAGCACGGCGCCGTCGTCGCGAGCGCGGGTGACGGCCGGATCGCCTCCGCGTCGCGCGCCGACTTCGCCGCCGCCGCCGTCGCCGTCCTGACCGGCGAGGGCCACGAGAACCAGGCGTACGAGCTGAACGGCGACACCGCGTGGACCTACGCCGAGTACGCGGCCGAGGTCGCGCGGCTCAGCGGCAAGGAGATCGCGCACGCCGAGGTCCCGGCCGAGCAGCACCTCGCGATCCTGTCCGGCGCCGGGGTGCCGCAGCAGTTCGCCGAGATCCTCGTCGACGTGGACGCCGCCGTGGGCCGCGGCCGGCTCGACCGGCACGGCGATGACCTCAGCCGTCTGATCGGCCGCCCGACCACCCCGATGACGCACGCGATCACCGCGGCACTCCCCCTCTGACCTGCGCTTCTCCACCCGGCCCGGCTGTCATGACCGTATTGCGATACGGACATGACAGCCGGGCCTTCGTGCCGCTACCTTCGTGGAGGGTCACAGTGCGATACGAGGAGGGGCCTTGAAGCCGTCGGGTGAAGGACGCGCCGGGCTGATATACGGCTTTGCCGCGTACGGGATGTGGGGGCTCGTCCCGCTGTTCTGGCCGCTTCTGAAGCCCGCCGGATCGGTCGAGATCCTCGCGCACCGGATGGTGTGGTCCCTGGGGATCGTGCTGATCGCACTGCTCTTCGTACGCCGCTGGGCCTGGGCCGGCGAGCTGATCCGCAGCCCCCGCAAGCTCGCCCTGATCACCGTCGCCGCGGCCGTGATCACCGTGAACTGGGGCGTCTATATCTGGGCGGTGAATTCCGGCCAGGTCGTCGAGGCGTCCCTCGGGTACTTCATCAACCCGCTCGTCACCATCGCGATGGGCGTGCTGCTGCTCAAGGAGCGACTGCGGCCCGCCCAGTGGACCGCTGTCGGCATCGGCTTCGCCGCCGTCCTCGTGCTCGCCGTCGGCTACGGGCAGCCGCCCTGGATCTCCCTGACGCTGGCCTTCTCCTTCGCCACGTACGGCCTGGTCAAGAAGAAGCTCAACCTCGGCGGGCTCGAATCGCTGGCCGCCGAGACCGCCGTGCAGTTCCTGCCCGCGCTCGCCTATCTGCTGTGGCTCGGCTCGCGCGGCGAGGCGGCGTTCGGGGCGCACGGCGGCGGGCATGCCGCGCTGCTCGCGGCGACCGGCATCGTCACCGCGCTGCCCCTTGTCTGCTTCGGGGCGGCCGCGATCCGCGTGCCGCTGTCCACGCTCGGACTGCTGCAGTACCTCGCGCCCGTCTTCCAGTTCCTGCTCGGCATCTGGTACTTCCACGAGGCCATGCCGCCCGAGCGCTGGGCCGGCTTCGCGCTCGTCTGGCTGGCCCTCGTCACGCTGACCTGGGACGCGCTGCGGACCGCACGGCGCAACCGGGCGGAGGCGGTACGGCTCGCGGCCGCGCAGGCCAAGGCGCCGGCCCAGGGGGCACCGTCCGCGGCCTCACCCGAACCCGCCGTCTAGGACGTGATCCGTCCTACATCGCGGGTACACCTGGTGCCATGACAAAGCCACTGCACTGGAAGCTCGTCATCGACGCCGAGGAACCCCGCGCGCAGGCCGACTTCTGGGCCGCCGCGCTCGGTTACGAGCTGGAGGACCACAGCGCCCTGATCGGACAGCTGCTCGCCGCGGGCGCCGTCAGGCCCGAGGAGGCTCCGGAGTGGAACGGCCGCCCGGCCTTCCGCGACTACGCGGCCGTACGGCATCCCGACGACCCGTACGAGGAGCGCAGCGGCACCGGCCTGGGACGGCGGCTGCTGTTCCAGCGCGTACCGGAGGGCAAGACCTGCAAGAACCGGCTGCACCTCGACGTGCACAGCGGCGACGGCGGGCGCGAGGACGAGGTCGCGCGCCTGGAGAAGCTCGGCGCGACCGTCCTCTACCGGATCAAGGAACCCGTGGGCGAATGGGTGACGATGGCGGATCCGGAGGGGAACGAGTTCTGCGTGCAGTGAGCTGCGCCCTTGCCCGGTCGCAAACGGCCCCATCCCGCGCACTCGCGGGATGGGGCCTCTTTGCGTCTCACCGCATCGCCCCATGCGGTGAGGTCCCGGGGGCCTACGGCGCGATGCCGACGCCGTCGATCCGGCTCCAGCGCCGCTCCTGCCCGGCCGTCATCGCGGGCCAGTCACGGCCGCCGGGGCGCGCCTCGACGCGGGAGGCGTACGAGGAGGGCCTGAAGCCCGGGTCGTAGAAGCAGCCCGTGCCGTACGTGCGGTCGAAGTCCTCGCAGGTCGCGGCGATGGACCGGGGCGAGGGCCGCTTGCCGGTCCCGGCCCACTTCGCCAGCTGGGCGATGGAGTTGGCGTACTCCGAGGTGCTCAGCCCGCTGTGCTCGCTCTCGCGGGTGAACGTCTGCACGAGGTGGTGGTCGCGGTCGGCCTCCTCCAGCGTCATCCGGTACGCCGACTCGTGCTCCACGAACGCCGTCGGGTCGTCGATCGCGTGCATCGTCAGGACCGGGATCTCGACCTTGCCGGTCAGATCGCTGTCGTACGAGAGGTCGCGCTCGGCCGTCGGATCGGCGGTGAAGCGCTCGACCCCGGCGTTGAGCGCCTTGTCGTCGTGTGAACCCTCGTAGCGGACCCCGGTGTTGGTGAAGGGGTTACGGCCGCCGAGCCGCTTGTGCACGATGTCGCGGAACGTGAACACCGAGAAGCGCAGATGCGATTCGAGGGTCCGCTCGGGGATCTTCGTGACCGCGAGGATGTCGTCGAGGTTGCGCTGCTGCAGCGCGGTGCGCTCGGCGGGTGCCTGGTCGTAGCCGGTGCACTCGCGCAGCCGGGCCCGGAAGCCGGTCGTGGTCAGCGTCGAGTCGGCGCGCAGCCCCTGCCACAGGGGGTACTGCGGCTCGGTGGGGCGGGGCAGGTTGTCGCAGTAGTACTGGTAGACCACGCGCAGATCGACCCGGTAGTCGTAGCCGCGCGAGCCACCCGCGAGCACCCCGTTGGTGAGCAGCGCCGCGTCGTAGGGGCCGCGCCTGTCCCCGTACATCTCCAGGGTCTTCGCCGCGACATCGCCACCCCATGACTGCCCGTGCAGGAAGGTCCGCCCGGGCGTGCCGAACTCCGCGACGAACTGCCGGCGCACGTTCTCCGTGTCGATCGCGCCCATCCGCGTGCCGTAGCCGCCGCGGCGGTACGAGGAACCGGCCCATGCATAGCCCTCGTCGACCATGACCGACCAGCGGTCCAGGTCCTCGACGCTGCGCGCCGGGTCGGAGGCGTCGCCCAGGTCGGGGCCGCCGTGGGCGTGGACGACGAGATCGCCGTTCCAGTCCTTGGGAATCGCCATCGCGTAGTACGCGCCGTTCGCGTCCCGGCCCGTGTAGCAGGACGCCTTGTCCCCGATCGCCGCGGGACACGCGGCCGGGTCGGAGGTGAGCTGTGCGGCCTCGGCCCGGGCAGGGCCCGCGACGGTCAGCGAACCCGCGAGGAGGCTCGCGGCCGCGGCCGCCGTGGCGAGGGCGCCGCGCACTCCGCCGCGTCTCGAAGTCGTTCTCCTGGTCTGCACCACACCGCTCCTGAACTGAGGGGCACGCCGTCGTCGTGCCGAGCGCTGCGATGCTAGGAACGCCGCCGTCCGCGTTCCATGGGGCGGGCGATTCTGTTCATAGTGTGCGGCCGGGGACACAGCTGGGCCGGAGGGCAGTACTTCGCCCTCCGGCCCAGCTCACCGCACCGTACGGCTACTTCGCGCCGTTCGCCGCCTGCACCAGCGCGTCCTTGGTGACCGCGCCCGCGTAGACCTTGCCGTCGTCCGTCATCAGGACGTTGACCAGGCGGGTCTTGAAGACCGTGCCCGAGCCGAAGTCGCCGGAGACCTTGTCGCCGAACGAGTCGAGCAGACCGCCGACCTCGGCCGGCACGTCCTTCATCTCGTCCTTGTCGGGCATGCCCTGGCCGCCGGTGTCGAAGGTGGCGATCGTGGACCAGCCCTCGCCGATGACGTTCATACCGCCGCCGAGGTCACCGTCCTTGCCCTTGCCCTCGTCCCACTTGCCCTTGTCCCAGTCACCCTTGTCGTGCTTGCCCTCGTGCTTGCCGAGGTCCTTCTCCAGGTCGTCGGCCTCGGTGACCTTCGCACCCTTCGGCAGGGCGAACTCCGAGGCGGCCGGCTGCGAGAAGTCGATCTTGGTGAAGCCCGCGTCGATCACGGGCTTCCCGCCGTCGGTCGAGTTCACGGCGAACTTCAGCGGCACATACGTGTCCGCGTCCACGTCGATCGTCACCGACTCGATCGTGGAGCCGGACTGCTTGGGCTCCAGCTTCAGCTTGTACGCGTCCTGGCCCGCGATCCGCGAGGTCCCGTCGACGCTGACCTTCGTGCTCGGGTCGACCGCCTTGAGCGCCTCCTCGGCCAGCTCCTTCGGGGTCGCGGCCGGCTCGTCCTTCCCGTGCTCCTCGCCGGACTCCGCCTTCGAGTGGACGGCTTCCTTGCTGCCGCTGTCGTAGACCCAGGCGTCGTCGCCGTTGTGGATCAGGCTGACGTCCGAGTCCTTGCCGAGCAGCGTGACCTTCTGCTTGTCCGGGCCGTCGGTGGCGACCTGCAGGTTGTGCGAGCCGGTGGCCAGTTCGAGCAGCAGGCTCTGCGGGTCCGGGGCGCCCTTTACGTCCTTGCCGCCCTTCATCTCGTCCCCGAGACCGGAGGCGAACGAGTCGGCGAGCCCGGCGATGGAGGGCAGGCCCAGGTCGGTGCTGATCTTCACGTGGCCGGAGAGCTGCTCGGTGTCCGACGCGGCGATCTTCTCGATGAGCTCCTGTGCGCTGATCTCCGGCAGATCCGGGTCGCCGGAGCTGGCGAGGGCCGGTACGAGGCCGATGGTCGCCGCCGCGACGCCGGCCACGGCGACGGGCACGAGGTAACGCGCCGCCTTGCGCCGGCCGCTGCGCAGATCGTCGGCCTCATCGCGGACGGGAGCCGGTTCGTAGGGTGCGTTCGGTGCCATGGGTGCCTTACCTCCGTGGTGCGGCGGGCGGTTCACGTCGTCGTCTGTCCTTCTCCATACGACCAAATCGCCCGCCCGGAAGCGTCAGCCCCCGGAATCAACTCCACGTACTGCTGTGGGATGACATACGAGGCGTGACGTACACCTGCACCCGTAAGGGACGGGCCGCCGGACCTGGGGTCCGGGCTCCCCGGCCTGCCGTGCCGCCGGGGCGCAGGCGGGGTTCGGAAACAGGCTCTCAGCCCGCGCGGTGCACCACCGCGTCGCACAGCTCCACGAGCGCGGCCTTCGCGTCGCACTCGGGCAGCGGGGCGAGGGCGGCGCGGGCCTCCTCGGCGTAGCGCACCGTGTCGCGACGGGCCTGCTCCAGGGCCGGGTGCACGCGCAGCCGGGCCAGGGCCTCGGCGTGCCGTGCGTCGTCGGTGAGGTCGCCGTCGAGCAGCTCGCACAGCGCGAGGTCGTCGGGGCGGCCGTACTGCTCGGCCTGAGCGCGCAGGAGCAGGACCGGCAGGGTGGGGATGCCCTCGCGCAGGTCGGTGCCGGGGGTCTTGCCGGACTCGTGGGAGTCGGAGGCGATGTCCAGGACGTCGTCGGCGAGCTGGAAGGCGACACCCAGCCGCTCGCCGTACTGCGTCAGGACGTCCACGACGGTCTCGTCGGCGCCCGACATCATCGCGCCGAAGCGGCAGGAGACGGCGACCAGCGAACCGGTCTTGCCGCCGAGCACGTCCAGGTAGTGGTCGACCGGGTCGCGGCCCTCCATCGGGCCCGCCGTCTCCAGGATCTGGCCCGTGACGAGGCGCTCGAAGGCCTCCGCCTGGATCCGGACGGCGTCCGGCCCGAGGTCGGCGAGGATGTACGAGGCGCGGGCGAAGAGGAAGTCGCCGGTCAGGACGGCGACCGAATTGCCCCAGCGCTGGTTGGCGCTCGGGACACCGCGGCGGACGTCCGCCTCGTCCATCACGTCGTCGTGGTAGAGCGTCGCGAGATGCGTCAGCTCGACGACGACGGCCGAGGGCACGACACCCGGCGCGTACGGGTCGCCGAACTGGGCGGCGAGGTGCACGAGCAGCGGCCTGAACCGCTTGCCGCCCGCGCGGACAAGATGTTGCGCGGCCTCCGTGATGAACGGAACCTCGCTCTTGGTGGCGTCGAGGAGCCCCTCCTCGACAGCAGCCAACCCGGCCTGGACATCGGCTTCGAGGGCCTGGTCCCGCACGCTCAGCCCGAACGGCCCGACGACGGTCACGAGGGGTTCTCCTGTCTGCTGACGAACACAAGGTCGGTCACACGGCACTCACACGGTCGATGACACGGTTTGTCGATGTGTCGCTGCCATCACTCAAGTCAGCGTATCCGGTCGTGTTTCGATCACGGTGAGCGGCCTTGACGTTCCTTTACCCCTGCTGAACGCCTCGGATGACCGTGATGAACGCCGCGCTGACGCTGCGGAGGCGCTGCGGAGGCGGTCCACGAGGCGCCGGGAAGCCCGCCGCCGCAGGGCCGCGAAACCCACCGGTTCAGCCGAAGAGCCGCTCAAGGACCACGGCGATTCCGTCCTCCTCGTTGGAGAGCGTGACCTCGTCGGCCACGGCCTTCAGATCCTCGTGCGCGTTCGCCATCGCCACGCCGTGGCCCGCCCAGCGGAACATCGGAATGTCGTTGGGCATATCGCCGAACGCGATCGTCGCGCGCGGCGCGATCCCCATCCGCTCGGCGGCCAGCGCGAGGCCGGTGGCCTTGGTGACCCCGAGCGGCTGCAGCTCGACCGTGCCGGGCCCGGCCATCGTCACCGTGACCAGGCCGTCCGCCGCGGTCCGCGCGGCCGCGGCGAGCTCGTCGTCGGAGAGCGCGGGGTGGCGCATCAGGACCTTGGTGATCGGGTCCGACCACAGCGCGGCCCGGCCGCCGACCCGGACCGCGGGCAGCGTGGGGTGCGGCATCTCGTACCCGGGCTCCATGAGCATCAGGCCTTCCATGCCGTCCTGGTTCACCGCGGCGAACACCTCACCGACCTCGGCCTCGATCTTGCCGAGCGCCACGTCGGCGAGCTCGCGGTCCATGGTCAGCGAACTCACCAGGCTGTTGCTGCCCGCGTCGAAGACCTGCGCGCCCTGCCCGCACACGGCGAGCCCCGTGTAGTCGAGCTCCAGCAGCAGATGCCGCACCTGCGGCACGGGCCGCCCCGTGACCACGATGTGCCGCGCCCCGCCCTCCGCGGCCCGCCGAAGGGCGGCCCGCGAACGAACGGAGACGGTGTCACCACGCCGCAGCAGCGTGCCGTCGAGGTCGGTGGCGATCAGGTCGTACGGGGAAGGTCTTGCCATGCGTTCAGGATACGGAGGATCACCTTCAGCCCTGCCGGGGTTCGAGGCGATCCGGGCGGAGCCCGGAGCCCGCCGCGGGCGCCACCCACCCGCACCCGACAACACACCGCGCCCACTTGTACGGTGTGGCCAACCCGCACACGGAAAGCGAGGCAGCATGCCCGAGCCCACCCCGCTCGACCTCCCCGAGGGCGACCCCTTCGGCCCGCACAACCTGCCGTACGGAGTCTTCTCCCTGCCCACCGCGCACGGCGAACCGCTGCGCAGGGTCGGCGTCCGCCTCGGCGACCGGGTCCTCGACGCCGGCGCGGCCGCGCACGCCCTGGGCTCCCCGTACGCCTCGCTGCTCGCCCAGCCCACGCTGAACCCGCTGCTCGCGGCGGGTCGCCAGACCTGGCGCGACGTCCGCCGCGCGCTCACCGCGTGGGTGACGGTCCCGGCGCACCGCGAGGTCGTGACGCCCCTCCTGCACCCCCTGGACACCGTCGAGCTCCACCTCCCGTTCGAGGTCGCCGACTACGTCGACTTCTACGCGAGCGAGCACCACGCGACCAACCTCGGCCGTATGTTCCGCCCGGACGGCGACGCCCTGCTGCCCAACTGGAAACACCTGCCCGTGGGTTACCACGGCCGGGCGGGCACGGTCGTGGTCTCCGGCACCGACGTGATCCGCCCGAGCGGCCAGCGCAAGGCCCCCACCCAGACGGCACCCGGCTTCGGCCCTTCGGCCAAACTGGACATCGAGTCCGAGGTCGGCTTCGTGGTCGGCGCACCCTCCGCGATGGGCTCGCCCGTCCCCCTCTCCTCCTTCCGTGACCATGTCTTCGGTCTCTGTCTGCTGAACGACTGGTCCGCCCGCGACATCCAGCCCTGGGAGTACGTCCCGCTCGGCCCGCACGTCGCGAAGTCCTTCGCCACGTCGGTGTCCGCCTGGATCACCCCGCTGGAGGCGCTGGAGTCGGCCCACGTCCCGCTGCCGGAGCGCGACGTGCCGGTCCTGCCGTATCTGGACGACTCCGACGAGGAGGAGCCCGGCGGCTACGACCTGCGGATCACCGTCACCCTCAACGGCGAGGTGATCTCCGAGCCCCCGTACGCCGGCATGTACTGGTCCCCCGCGCAGATGCTCGCGCACATGACGGTCGGCGGCGCCTCGCTGCGCACCGGCGACCTGTACGGCTCGGGCACGGTCAGCGGCCCCGAGCCGCACCAGCGCGGTTCGCTGATCGAGCTCACCTGGAACGGGAAGACCCCGCTGGAACTCCCCACCGGCAAGCGCACGTTCCTCGAGGACGGCGACGTGGTGACGCTCACCGCCTGGGCGCCCGGACCGGACGGCGTCCGGGTGGGCCTCGGCGAGGTGACCGGCAAGATCGTCGCCGGCTGACCTCAGCCCCACCGACGCTCAGCTCCGCCCCCGCTCGGCGTCCGGTCCGCCCCACCACCGGACCGGACGCCGACGGTCACCCCGGGCCCAGGCACCCGGCCCGGCGCGCCCCTGCGCTCATTCCCCCTCGGGCTCCCCGCGCTCCTCCTGACCCCACCCGGCCAGCACGCCGAGCACCGCCTCGCCATACGTGGCGAGCTTCTTCTCGCCCACCCCACTGATCCCGCTGAGCTCGTCGAGCGTGGACGGTGCGCTGAGGGCGATCTCCTTGAGCGTGGCGTCGGGGAACACCACGTACGCCGGCACGCCCTGCTCCTTGGCCTGCGCCGCCCGCCACGTACGCAGCGTCTCGAAGAGCGGCAGGAGCTCCTCGGGCAAATCGACGGCGGCCTTGGACTTCCGTTCCCCCTTCGCGCCCGAACCCCGCGCCGAGGGCGCCTTCTTGGGCTCCTTGCGCAGCGGGACCTCGCGCTGCCGGGCGAGCACCGAGCCGCTGTCCTCGGTGAGCACGAGCGTCCCGTACTCCCCCTCGACGGCGAGCAGCCGCTGCGCCAGCAACTGCCGCACCACGCCCCGCCATTCGGCCTCGGCCAGTTCCTCGCCGATCCCGAAGACCGACAGCTGGTCATGGTCGAACTGGATGACCTTCGCGGTCTTACGGCCGAGCAGGATGTCCACGATCTGTCCCGTGCCGAACTTCTGGCCGCGCTCGCGCTGCAGCCGTACGACCGTGGAGAGCACCTTCTGCGCGGCGACCGTGCCGTCCCAGCTCTCGGGCGGGGTCAGACAGCTGTCGCAGTTGCCGCAGGCCGGGCTCTCCTGCTGCTGCCCGAAGTAGGCGAGGAGCTGGGCCCTGCGGCACTGGACGGTCTCGCACAGCGCCAGCATCGCGTCCAGGTGGGAGGCCGCCCGGCGCTGGAACGCGAGGTCGCCCTCGCCGCTCTGGATCAGCTTGCGCTGCTGGACGACGTCCTGCAGTCCGTACGCCATCCAGGCCGTGGACGGGAGGCCGTCGCGGCCCGCGCGGCCGGTCTCCTGGTAGTAGCCCTCGACGGACTTCGGCAGGTCGAGGTGGGCGACGAAGCGGACGTCCGGCTTGTCGATGCCCATGCCGAAGGCGATGGTGGCGACGACCGTCAGGCCTTCCTCGCGCAGGAAGCGGGACTGGTGCAGGGCGCGGGTCCCCGCATCGAGCCCCGCGTGGTACGGGACCGCCGGGATGCCGTTGCGGCTGAGGAACTCGGCGGTCTTCTCCACGGAGTTGCGCGAGAGGCAGTAGACGATGCCCGCATCGCCCGGGTGCTCCTCCTTGAGGAAGCGCAGGAGCTGCTTCTTCGGATCGTCCTTGGCGACGATCCGGTACTGGATGTTGGGCCGGTCGAAGCTCGCCTCGAAGTGGCGGGCGCCGTCCATGCCGAGGTTCTTGGTGATCTCCTGGTGGGTGGCGCGGGTCGCCGTGGCGGTCAGCGCGATCCGCGGTACGTCGGGCCAGCGCTCGCCCAGGACGGAGAGCGCGAGGTAGTCCGGGCGGAAGTCGTGGCCCCACTGGGCGACGCAGTGCGCCTCGTCGATGGCGAAGAGGGAGACCTTGCCGCGGGAGAGGAGATCGAGGGTGGAGGTGAGGCGCAGGCGCTCCGGGGCGAGATACAGCAGGTCGAGCTCGCCGGCCACGAACTCGGCCTCGACCATGCGCTGTTCGTCGAAGTCCTGCGTGGAGTTGATGAATCCGGCGCGCACGCCGAGGGCGCGCAGGGCGTCGACCTGGTCCTGCATCAGGGCGATGAGCGGGGAGATGACGATGCCGGTGCCGGATCTGACCAGCGACGGGATCTGGTAGCAGAGCGACTTGCCGCCGCCGGTCGGCATCAGGACGACGGCGTCCCCGCCGGCGACCACGTGCTCGATGATCGCTTCCTGGTCGCCCCGGAAGCGGTCGTATCCGAAGATCCGGTTGAGCGTGCGGAGTGCGTCGCTCTCGGTGTGCTCGACCATGGTCAAGTCGACCTCTTCCATCACTGCGGTCCCGTCCATGGTTTTGTCCCCCCGTGTGCGCTCGGCCGTGTTTCGACCTCGCCCCTCACGATAGGGGTCCGCGCGGACATCGCCGAAGTTATCCACAGGGCTGTGGATAAGCGGATCTTTCCCCCACCCCGCCCCTTCCCGAAACCGGGGCTCCGCCCCGGACCCCACATCCGAACTTCGTTCGGATCGCCTCAAACGCCGGCGGGGCTGGAATGGGGCTGATCACGCCGACCGCCCGGCCCCCAAGGGGAGCCGGGCGGCGGACACGGGCCGGCAGGATCAGCGCACGAACACGCTCGACTGATTCGCCAGGTCCAGGAAGTACTGCGGGGCCAGGCCCAGGACCAGGGTCACGGCCACGCCCACGCCGATGGCCGTCATCGTCAGCGGGGACGGAACCGCCACCGTCGGACCCTCCGGCTTCGGCTCGCTGAAGAACATCAGGACGATGACCCGGATGTAGAAGAACGCCGCGATGGCCGAGGAGATCACACCGACCACGACCAGCACTCCCGCGCCGCCCTCCGCCGCCGCCTTGAACACCGCGAACTTGCCCGCGAAGCCCGAGGTCAGCGGAATGCCGGCGAACGCGAGCAGGAAGACCGCGAAGACGGCCGCGACCAGCGGCGAACGGCGCCCCAGACCCGCCCACTTCGACAGGTGTGTCGCCTCGCCCCCCGCGTCCCGCACCAGCGTGACCACGGCGAACGCACCGATCGTCACGAAGGAGTAGGCGAGCAGGTAGAAGAGGACCGACGAAATGCCGTCCGGGGTGGTGGCGATGACACCCGCGAGGATGAAGCCCGCGTGCGCGATCGACGAGTACGCGAGGAGCCGCTTGATATCGGTCTGCGTGATCGCGACGATCGCGCCGACCAGCATCGTGACGATCGCGACGCCCCACATCACCGGGCGCCAGTCCCAGCGCAGGCCGGGCAGGACCACGTACAGCAGACGCAGCAGCGCGCCGAACGCCGCGACCTTCGTGGCCGCCGCCATGAAGCCCGTGACCGGTGTCGGGGCGCCCTGGTACACGTCCGGGGTCCACATGTGGAACGGGACCGCGCCGACCTTGAAGAGCAGGCCCATCAGGATCAGGGCGGCGCCGATCAGGAGGAGCGCGTCGTTGCCCATGGTGTCGGCGAGCGCCGGGTTCATGTTCTGCACGGTGCCGTCGACGACGTCCGCGATCCCGCCGTACGTCACCGTCCCCGCGTATCCGTACAGGAGCGCGATGCCGAAGAGCAGGAACGCGGAGGAGAACGCGCCGAGCAGGAAGTACTTGACCGCGGCCTCCTGCGACATGAGCCGCTTGCGGCGGGCCAGGGCGCAGAGCAGGTAGAGCGGCAGCGAGAAGACTTCCAGCGCGATGAAGAGCGTCAGGAGGTCGTTCGCCGCGGGGAAGACCAGCATGCCGCCGATCGCGAACAGCGCGAGCGGGAACACCTCGGTCGTGGCGAACCCGGCCTTCACCGCGGCCTGTTCGCTGTCACTGCCGGGCACGGACGCGGCCTGGGCCGCGAACGAGTCCACCTTGTTGCCGTGCGCCGCCGGGTCGAGCCGGCGCTCGGCGAAGGTGAAGAGCGAGACCAGACCGGCCAGCAGGATCGTGCCCTGCAGGAACAGGGCGGGTCCGTCGACCGCCAGGGCGCCCATGGCCGTGACGTCCGAGTTCGTGGTGGCGCGCCCGTCGGCCGCGAGCGCGACCACCGCGGCGAACGCCGAGATCAGCGCCACCACGGACAGGAAGAGCTGCGCGTAGTACCGCGAGCGCCGCGGCACGAACGCCTCGATCAGGATGCCGAGCACCGCCGCGCTGATCACGATGAGCGTGGGGGCGATCAGGCTGAACGAGATCTGCGGGCTGATGATCTCGACCGGCTCCGCGGCCGTGGCCCAGAGGCCGTCTACGGCCCGCAGGCCGTCAGTTGTCCACAGGCTGTGGACGGCAGTTGCGCTCACTTGGCCGCCACCTCCGGCTCGGGGTCGGGGTTCTCATCCCCGTAGACATCGGACAGCGTGTGCTTGACCGCCGGGTCGACCAGTTCGGTCACCGGCTTCGGGTACACGCCGAGGAAGACGAGGAGCACGATCAGCGGTCCCACGACCAGGAGTTCGCGCAGCTTCAGGTCGGGCATCTTGACCGCGTCGACCTTCACCGGGCCCGTCATCGTGCGCTGGTACAGGACCAGCGAGTACAGCGCGCCGAGCACGATGCCGATCGTGGCGATGATGCCGATCACCGGATAGCGCGAGAACGTGCCGACCAGGACCAGGAACTCGCTGACGAACGGGGCGAGCCCCGGCAGTGACAGCGTGGCGAGCGAGCCGATCAGGAAGGTGCCGGCCAGGACCGGCGCCACCTTCTGCACTCCCCCGTAGTCCGCGATGAGCCGCGAACCGCGCCGGGAGATCAGGAATCCGGCCACCAGCATCAGTGCGGCGGTCGAGATGCCGTGGTTGACCATGTACAGCGTCGCGCCGGACTGCCCCTGGGTCGTCATGGCGAAGATGCCCATGATGATGAACCCGAAGTGCGAGATCGACGCGTACGCCACCAGGCGCTTGATGTCGCGCTGGCCGACCGCGAGCAGCGCCCCGTACACGATGGAGATCAGGGCGAGGACCAGGATGGCCGGGGTCGCCCACTGCGAGGCCTCGGGGAAGAGCTGCAGGCAGAAGCGGAGCATCGCGAAGGTGCCGACCTTGTCGACCACCGCCGTGATGAGCACCGCGACCGGGGCCGTGGCCTCGCCCATCGCGTTCGGCAGCCAGGTGTGCAGCGGCCACAGCGGGGCCTTCACCGCGAAGGCGAAGAAGAAGCCGAGGAACAGCAGGCGCTCGGTGTTGGTGGCCATCTCCAGGTCACCGGCCGCGCGCAGCTCGGCGATCTCGGTCAGCGAGAAGGTGCCGGCCACCACGTACAGGCCGATCACCGCGGCCAGCATGATGAGGCCGCCGACCAGGTTGTAGAGCAGGAACTTCACGGCCGCGTACGAGCGTTGGGCCGCCGCGTTCTGGTCCGAGCCGCTGTGGGCGCGGTCGCCGAAGCCGCCGATGAGGAAGTACATCGGGATGAGCATGGCTTCGAACAGGATGTAGAAGAGGAAGACGTCGGTGGCCTCGAAGGAGAGGATCACCATCGCTTCCACCATCAGGATCAGGGCGAAGAAGCCCTGGGTCGGGCGCCACCTCGTGTTCCCGGTCTCCTGCGGGTCCGCGTCGTGCCAGCCCGCCACGATGATGAACGGGATGAGCAGCGCGGTGAGCGCGATCAGCGCCACCCCGATGCCGTCCACGCCCAGTTCGTAACGGACCCCGAAGTCGGCGATCCAGGAGTGCGACTCGGTCAGCTGGTAGCGGTCGGCGCCCGAGCCGGTGTTGAACCGGATCATGACGACGGCCGCGAGGGCCAGCGTGACCAGCGAGAAGAACAGCGCGAGCCACTTGGCCGCGGTGCGCTTGGCGGCGGGCACGGCGGCGGTGGCGATCGCACCGATCGCCGGCACCGCGGCCGTCGCTGTCAGAAGAGGAAAGGACATCGTGATCAGACCGCCCTCATCAGCAGGGTCGCGGCAACCAGTACCGCCGTACCGCCCAACATCGAGACCGCGTAACTGCGG
The DNA here is from genome assembly GCF_044458745.1 of Streptomyces sp. NPDC050418. NCBI lineage: Bacteria > Bacillati > Actinomycetota > Actinomycetes > Kitasatosporales > Streptomycetaceae > Streptomyces > Streptomyces sp. NPDC050418. Next base: position 101,159 of record NZ_JBITIG010000003.1, on the reverse strand, counting down.
ACGAAGCCGTTCTGCAGCTTGCGCAGCCGGCCGGAGAGCCCGCCGAACGAGGCGGCCGTGCCGTTGACCACGCCGTCGACCAGGGAGTGGTCGACGTAGACCAGCGAGCGCGTGAGGTGCTCGCCGCCGCGGACCAGGACCACGTGGTTGAAGTCGTCCTGGAGCAGGTCGCGGCGGGCGGCCCGGGTGAGCAGCGAGCCGCGCGGCGCGGTGACCGGCACCGGGCGCTTGCCGTACATGAACCAGGCGATCGCGACACCGATCAGGAGCACGACCATGGTCGCCCCGGTGATGGCCGGAACGCTGATCACCGGGTGCGGGTGCTCGAACGTCGTGACCGGCTCCAGCCACTTCACGAACGCCTCGTTGAGCGAGAAGAGACCACCGGCGAAGACCGAGCCGAAGGCGAGGACGATCATCGGGATCGTCATCGACTTGGGCGACTCGTGCGGGTGCGGCTCATTGCCTTCCGCATCCGGCTGCCAGCGCTTCTCACCGAAGAAGGTCATCAGCATCACGCGCGTCATGTAGAACGCGGTGATGCCGGCGCCCAGGAGCGCGACCCCGCCGAAGATCCAGCCGCGGATCCCGTCGTCGTACGCGAACGCCGCCTCGATGATCTTGTCCTTGGACCAGAAGCCGGACAGACCCGGGAAGCCGATGATCGCGAGGTAGCCGAGCCCGAACGTGATGAACGTGACCGGCATGTACTTGCGCAGACCGCCGTACTTCCGCATGTCGACTTCGTCGTTCATGCCGTGCATGACCGAACCGGCGCCGAGGAAGAGCCCGGCCTTGAAGAAGCCGTGCGTCACCAGGTGCATGATCGCGAAGGCGTAGCCGATCGGGCCGAGGCCGGCCGCGAGGATCATGTAGCCGATCTGCGACATCGTGGAGCCCGCGAGGGCCTTCTTGATGTCGTCCTTCGCGCAACCGACGATCGCACCGAACAGGAGCGTGACAGCTCCGACGATGACGACGGCGAGTTGGGCATTCGGCGCTTCGTTGAAGATCGCGCCGGAGCGGGTGATCAGGTAGACGCCCGCGGTCACCATCGTCGCGGCGTGGATGAGGGCCGAGACCGGGGTCGGGCCCTCCATCGCGTCCCCGAGCCAGGACTGCAGCGGCACCTGGGCCGACTTGCCGCACGCCGCGAGCAGCAGCATCAGACCGATCGCCGTGGCCTTGCCCTCGCCGGCGTCATCGGCCCCCGCGAGCACGTCGCCGAAGGCGAAGGTCCCGAACGTGGTGAACATCAGCATGATCGCGATGGACAGGCCCATGTCGCCGACGCGGTTGACAAGGAAGGCCTTCTTCGCCGCGGTGGCCGCGCTGGGCTTGTGCTGCCAGAAGCCGATGAGCAGGTACGACGCGAGGCCGACACCCTCCCAGCCGACGTACAGGAGCAGGTAGTTGTCGGCGATGACGAGGATCAGCATCGCCGCGAGGAACAGGTTCAGATAGCCGAAGAAGCGGCGGCGCCGCTCGTCGTGCTCCATGTAGCCGATCGAGTAGATGTGGATCAGCGAGCCCACACCGGTGATCAGGAGCACGAACGTCATCGACAACTGGTCGAGCTGGAAGGCCACATCGGCCTGGAAGCCGCCGACCGGGATCCAGCTGAACAGGTGCTGGTGCATTGCGCGGTCGCCGCCGTCGCGGCCCAGCATGTCGATGAACAGAAGCACGCCGACGACGAACGAAGCCAGCGCGAGCAGCGTGCCGAGCAGATGGCCGGCCTTGTCGAGCCGGCGCCCGCCGCACAGCAGGACCACCGCTCCGAGCAGAGGCGCCGCGACAAGCAGCGCAATCAAGTTCTCCACGATTCTCCCGGCCCCTTTAGAGCTTCATCAGGCTGGCGTCGTCGACCGAGGCCGAGTGGCGGGCACGGAACAGGGACACGATGATCGCGAGCCCGACGACGACCTCGGCGGCGGCGACGACCATCGTGAAGAACGCGATGATCTGGCCGTCGAGATTGCCGTGCATCCGCGAGAAGGCCACGAACGCGAGATTGCAGGCATTGAGCATGAGCTCGATGCACATGAACACGACGATCGCGTTCCGCCTGATCAGGACGCCGGTGGCGCCGATCGCGAACAACAGGGCGGCGAGATACAGGTAGTTCACCGGGTTCACTTCGCGGCCTCCTCTTCACGATCGAGGTCCCGGCCGAGCCGCTCGGCCGAGCGCTGCTCCAGGGCCGCCAGGTCGTTGAGCGCCTCGCCGGACACATCGCGGATCTGACCGCGCTGGCGCAGGGTCTGCATCACCGTGAGCTCGGACGGGGTGCCGTCGGGCAGCAGACCGGCGATGTCCACCGCGTTGTGCCGGGCGTAGACACCGGGCGCCGGGAGCGGCGGCAGGTGCTTGGCCTCGCGGACGCGCTGCTCGGCCAGCTCGCGCTGGGTCTTGGCGCGCTCGGTGCGCTCGCGGTGCGTGAGCACCATCGCGCCGACGGCGGCCGTGATGAGCAGGGCACCGGTGATCTCGAAGGCGAACACGTACTTCGTGAAGATGAGGGCCGCGAGACCCTCCACGTTCCCGGCGGCGTTCGCCACGGCGAGTCCGCTGAACTCCGTGATCGCCGCGTTCCCGATGCCGCCCACGAGGAGCACCGCGAAGCCGAGGCCGCAGAGCAGGGCCAGCCAGCGCTGGCCCTTGATGGTCTCCTTCAGGGAGTCCGCCGCGGTGACACCGACGAGCATGACCACGAAGAGGAAGAGCATCATGATCGCGCCGGTGTAGACGACGACCTGCACGATGCCCAGGAAGTACGCCCCGTTGGCGAGGTAGAAGACCGCCAGGATGATCATGGTGCCGGCCAGGCACAGCGCGCTGTGGACGGCCTTCTTCATCAGGATCGTGCAGAGCGCGCCGATCACGGCGACGGTGCCGAGCACCCAGAACTGGACGGCCTCACCGGTGGAGGTGGTGTACGCGGCGAGCGTGCTCATGCCTCCACCTCCTCGGCTTCGGCAGCCTCCGACTCGCCCTTGGAGACGGCCACTTGGCGCTCCGTACCGGGCGCGGCCTCGGTGACGAGACCCCGGTAGTAGTCGCCCTCGTCCATCCCCGGGTAGATCGCGTGCGGGCTGTCGACCATGCCCTCGTCGAGCCCGGCGAGCAGCTGCTCCTTGGTGTAGATGAGGTTCGCGCGGCTGGAGTCGGCCAGTTCGAACTCGTTCGTCATCGTCAGCGCGCGCGTGGGGCAGGCCTCGATGCAGAGCCCGCACAGAATGCAGCGGGCGTAGTTGATCTGGTAGACGCGGCCGTAGCGCTCACCCGGCGAGTAGCGCTCCTCGTCCGTGTTGTCGGCGCCCTCGACATAGATGGCGTCGGCGGGACAGGCCCAGGCGCACAACTCGCAGCCGACGCACTTCTCGAGCCCGTCGGGATGCCGGTTGAGCTGGTGCCGGCCGTGGAAGCGCGGCGCCGTGGTCTTCGGCTGTTCCGGATACTGCTCGGTCAGCCGCTTCTTGAACATGGCCTTGAAGGTGACACCGAACCCGGCCACAGGATTGTGGAACCCCTGCGCCGTGTCCTTGCCCTCGTCCGACGCCGAGCCCGGCCCGCCGGGCTGCGCGGGCAGCCCTGCGGACGTCGGCTCGACCGACTTGCCTGTTCCCTCGGACATTTCCTCAGACACCGTCCGCCTCCTTTCCGTCACTGGGAGTATCCGCGCCGCCACTGACAACCAACTCCCGTTCCTGGCGCGACCGTCGGCGCGGCACCGGGGGAAGGGTCTGGCCGGGCTTGGGCGGTACGGGGAAGCCGCCCGCCATCGGGTCGAAGACCTGCGGGTCCTGCCCGGTCTCCGGCTCCTGTTCCTTGGGCTTCGACCGGAACATGTCCACCACGAACGACAGCACAAGGAGCGTGAGGACTCCGCCGCCCACGTACATCACGATCTCGGCGGAGTCGATGTTCTTGTTGCGCAGCGTGCGCACGGTGGCGACGAGCATCAGCCACACGACGGAGACCGGGATGAGCACCTTCCAGCCGAGCTTCATCAGCTGGTCGTAGCGCACGCGGGGCAGCGTGCCGCGGAGCCAGATGAAGAAGAACAGCAGCAGCTGGACCTTGAGGACGAACCAGAGCATCGGCCACCAGCCGTGGTTGGCGCCCTCCCAGAAGGTGCTGACCGGGTACGGGGCCCGCCAGCCGCCCAGGAAGAGGGTGGTCGCCACGGCCGAGACCGTCACCATGTTCACGTACTCGGCGAGCATGAAGAGCGCGAACTTGATGGACGAGTACTCGGTGTTGAAGCCGCCGACGAGGTCGCCCTCGGACTCCGGCATGTCGAACGGTGCGCGGTTCGTCTCGCCGACCATCGTCACGATGTAGAGCAGGAACGAGACCGGAAGCAGCAGGATGTACCAGCGGTCGCCCTGCGCCTCCACGATCGTCGAGGTCGACATCGAGCCCGAGTAGAGGAAGACGGAGGCGAACGCGGCGCCCATCGCGATCTCGTACGAGATCATCTGGGCGCAGGAGCGCAGACCGCCGAGCAGCGGGTACGTCGAGCCGGAGGACCAGCCCGCGAGGACGATGCCGTAGATGCCGACCGACGCGACCGCGAGGATGTAGAGCATCGCGATCGGCAGGTCGGTGAGCTGCATCGTGGTGCGCGTGCCGAAGATCGACACCTCGTTGCCCGCGGGCCCGAAGGGGATCACCGCGATCGCCATGAAGGCCGGGATGGCCGCGACGATCGGCGCCAGGACATAGACGACCTTGTCGGCGCGCTTGACGATGACGTCTTCCTTGAGCATCAGCTTCACGCCGTCCGCGAGGGACTGAAGCAGTCCCCACGGGCCGTGGCGGTTGGGGCCGATGCGCAGCTGCATCCAGGCGACGACCTTGCGCTCCCACACGATGGAGAACAGCACGGTCACCATCAGGAACGCGAAGCAGAAGACCGCCTTGATGGCGACCAGCCACCACGGGTCGGTGCCGAACAACGACAGATCCTCCGCGGCGATGCTCACCGCGGGAGCCACTGCGGGGCTCATGCCTCCACCTCCGCGCCATCCGAAGCGCCCGTGGCCGGGCCGATCCTGACCAGCTCACCCGGGCGGGCCCCGGTGTCCGAAGTGACGCCGCCGCCCACGGAGTTCATCGGGAGCCAGACCACACGGTCGGGCATCTCGGTGACCTGCAGCGGCAGCGTCACGGATCCGGCGGGCCCGCCGACGGCCAGCTCGTCCCCGTCCTTGACCCCGGCCTCGGCGGCCGTGGCGGCGGAGACCCGGGCGACGGCCGCGTGCCGCGTGCCCGCGAGCGCCGCGTCGCCCTCCTGCAGCCTGCCCTGGTCGAGCAGCAGCCGGTGGCCCGCGAGCACCGCCTCGCCGGCGCCCGGACGGGGCACCTGCCCGCCGGTCTCCAGGGGTTCGGTGGCCCGCGGACCGGTCCAGGGGCCGAGGCGGTCCAGCTCGCGGTGGATGGACGCGTTGTCCGGCAGCGCGAAGTGGACGTCCATGGCGTCCGCGAGCATGTGCAGCACCCGCGCGTCGCTCGGCGACAGGGTGCGGGTCATCATGTCCGGCTTGAGCGCGGCCTCGAACGGCCGGGCGCGGCCTTCCCAGTTGAGGAAGGTGCCGGGCTTCTCGGCGACCGCGGCCACCGGCAGGACGACGTCCGCGACCGCGGTGACCTCGCTCGGCCGCAGCTCCAGCGAGACCACGAAGGCCGCGCCGAGCGCCTCGCGCGCCCGCGCCGGGTCCGGCAGATCGGCGACCTCGACGCCCGCGACGACCAGCGCGCCGAGCTCGCCGGTCGCGGCGGCCTCGACGATCTGGCCGGTGTCACGGCCGTAGCGGTGCGGGAGTTCGGCCAGGCCCCAGGCCACGGCCACCTCCTCGCGCGCCCGCGGGTCGGTCGCCGGACGGCCGGCCGGCAGCAGCGAAGGCAGCGCGCCCGCCTCGATGGCGCCACGCTCCCCCGCCCTGCGCGGGATCCACAGCAGTTGCGCGCCGGTCGCGGTGGCCGCCCGCATCGCCGCGGTCAGCGCGCCCGCGACGGACGCGAGCCGCTCACCCACCACGATCACGGAGCCTTCGCCGCGCAGCGCCTCGGCCGCGACGGCGCCCTCCTCGCCGAGTCCGACGCCGGAGGCGAGCGCGTCGAGCCACTCCGTCTCGGTGCCGGGAGCGGCGGGAAGGAGCGTGCCGCCGGCCTTCTCCAGACCGCGCGTCGCGTGGGTGGCCAGACCGAAGGTGCGCTGGCCGGACTTGCGCCAGGCCTTGCGCAGCTTGAGGAAGACGCCGGGCGCCTCCTCCTCGGCCTCGATCCCGACGAGCAGGACCGCGGGGGCCTTCTCCAGTTTCGTGTACGTGACGCCCGAACCGTCGAGGTCACGGCCCCGTCCCGCCACGTGAGCGGCCAGGAAGTCGGCCTCCTCGGAGGAGTGCACGCGGGCACGGAAGTCGACGTCGTTGGTGTCGAGGGCCACGCGCGCGAACTTGCTGTACGCGTAGGAGTCCTCGACGGTCAGCCGGCCGCCGGCCAGGACGCCCGCGCGGCCGCGCGCGGAGAGCAGCCCCTGGGCCGCGGCCTCCAGCGCCTCGGGCCAGGACGCGGGCTCCAGTTCACCGGAGGAGTTCCGTACGAGAGGGGTCGTGAGCCGGTCGCGCTGCTGCGCATACCGGAACCCGAACCGCCCCTTGTCGCACATCCACTCCTCGTTGACCTCGGGGTCGTCGGCGGCGAGCCGCCGCATGACCTTGCCGCGCCGGTGGTCGGTACGCGTGGCGCAGCCGCCCGCGCAGTGCTCGCACACCGACGGCGAGGACACGAGGTCGAAGGGGCGCGAGCGGAAGCGGTACGCGGCCGAGGTGAGCGCGCCCACCGGGCAGATCTGGATGGTGTTCCCGGAGAAGTACGACTCGAAGGGGTCGCCCTCACCGGTACCGACCTGCTGCAGCGCACCGCGCTCGATCAGTTCGATCATCGGGTCGCCCGCGACCTGGTTCGAGAACCGGGTGCAGCGGGCGCAGAGCACACAGCGCTCGCGGTCGAGCAGTACCTGCGTCGAGATCGGCACGGGCTTCTCGTACGTGCGCTTCTTGCCCTCGAAGCGCGAGTCCGACTGGCCGTGCGACATCGCCTGGTTCTGCAGCGGGCACTCGCCGCCCTTGTCGCAGACGGGGCAGTCCAGCGGGTGGTTGATGAGCAGGAGCTCCATCACACCCTTCTGCGCCTTCTCCGCGACCGGCGACGACAGCTGCGTCTTGACGACCATGCCGTCGGTGCAGGTGATGGTGCAGGAGGCCATCGGCTTGCGCTGGCCCTCGACCTCGACGATGCACTGGCGGCAGGCGCCGGCCGGGTCGAGCAGCGGGTGGTCGCAGAAGCGCGGGATCTCGATGCCGAGTTCCTCGGCGGCCCGGATGACCAGGGTCCCCTTGGGGACGCTGATGTCGACGCCGTCGATCGTCAGCGAGACGAGATCTTCCGGCGGGACCGCCGCCTCTCCGCCTCCGGAGGGAGCGCTGGTGGTCACAGTCATGCGTTCACCTCCGAGTGCTTGTCCGCCCACAGCGTCGACTTGGCCGGATCAAAGGGGCAGCCCTTGCCGGTGATGTGCTGCTCGTACTCCTCGCGGAAGTACTTGAGCGAGGAGAAGATCGGCGAGGCGGCGCCGTCGCCGAGGGCGCAGAAGGACTTGCCGTTGATGTTGTCGGCGATGTCGTTCAGCTTGTCGAGGTCGGACATGACGCCCTTGCCGGCCTCGATGTCGCGGAGCAACTGCACCAGCCAGTACGTGCCTTCGCGGCACGGGGTGCACTTGCCGCAGGACTCGTGGGCGTAGAACTCGGTCCAGCGCGTGACGGCCCGTACGACACAGGTGGTCTCGTCGAAGCACTGCAGCGCCTTGGTGCCGAGCATCGACCCTGCGGCGCCCACACCCTCGTAGTCCAGCGGGACGTCGAGGTGCTCGTCCGTGAACATCGGGGTCGAAGAGCCGCCCGGCGTCCAGAACTTGAGGCGGTGCCCGGCCCGCATCCCGCCGCTCATGTCGAGCAGCTGGCGCAGGGTGATGCCGAGCGGGGCCTCGTACTGGCCGGGGCTGGTGACGTGGCCGCTCAGCGAGTACAGCGTGAAGCCCGGGGACTTCTCGCTGCCCATCGACTTGAACCAGTCCTTGCCCTTGTTGAGGATCGCGGGAACAGACGCGATGGACTCCACGTTGTTCACGACAGTGGGGCACGCGTACAGACCCGCGACCGCCGGGAAGGGCGGCCGGAGGCGGGGCTGACCCCGTCGGCCTTCCAGAGAATCGAGGAGTGCGGTCTCTTCACCACAGATGTACGCGCCGGCGCCTGCGTGCACGGTGATGTCGAGGTCGAGTCCGCTGCCGAGGATGTCCTTGCCGAGGAAGCCCGCTTCGTACGCCTCGCGCACGGCCTCGTGCAACCGCCGCAGCACGGGGACGACTTCACCGCGCAGGTAGATGAACGCGTGGCTCGACCTGATCGCGTAACACGCGATGATCATGCCCTCGATCAGGCTGTGCGGATTGGCGAAGAGGAGCGGGATGTCCTTGCAGGTGCCCGGCTCCGACTCATCGGCGTTGACGACCAGGTAGTGCGGCTTGCCGTCGCCCTGCGGGATGAACTGCCACTTCATGCCCGTCGGGAAGCCGGCGCCGCCGCGGCCGCGCAGACCCGAGTCCTTCACGTACGCGATGAGGTCGTCGGGTGACATCGCGAGGGCCTTGCGCAGGCCCTCGTATCCCTCATGGCGCCGGTAGGTCTCGATCGTCCAGGGCTTCTCCTCGTCCCAGAACGCGGAGAGCACCGGGGCGAGCACCTTCTCGGGGCTCGTCTCGTTGATCTCGGCTGCCAAGGTCATCACTCCCCCTCCTCTGTGTCCGTGCGGTCGGATACGACCTCGTCACGGGGGTGCGGCACGGGGGTCTCGCCCTTGGCGAGCTTCAGACCCACCAGGGAGGCGGGACCGGCGCCGCCGGACTCGTCCACCGCGCCTTCGCGCTGGTCGGGGAAGCCGGCCAGGATGCGCGCGGTGTCCTTGAATGTGCACAGGCGCGCGCCGCGCGTGGGCTGCACCTCGCGCCCGGCACGCAGGTCGTCGACCAGCTGTCGCGCACTGCCCGGGGTCTGGTTGTCGAAGAACTCCCAGTTCACCATCACGACGGGCGCGAAGTCGCAGGCCGCGTTGCACTCGATGTGCTCGAGGGTGACCTTGCCGTCCTCGGTGGTCTCGTTGTTGCCGACGCCGAGGTACTGCTTGAGGTCCTCGAAGATGGCGTCGCCGCCCATGACGGCGCACAACGTGTTGGTGCAGACGCCCACTTGGTAGTCGCCGGACGGCTTGCGGCGGTACATCGTGTAGAACGTCGCCACAGCCGTGACCTCGGCCGTGGTCAGCCCGAGGGCATCGGCGCAGAACTGCATGCCGGTACGGGTGACATGGCCCTCCTCGGACTGCACGAGGTGCAGCAGCGGCAGCAGCGCCGAGCGCGAGTCCGGATAGCGGGCGATCACGTCCTTGGCATCGGCTTCGAGCCGGGCACGGACGTCGGCCGGGTAGTCGGGGGCCGGCAGCTGGGGCATGCCCAGGCTGACGCCCTCAGAAGAAGCGGTCACCGGTCGACGCCTCCCATCACGGGGTCGATGGACGCGACGGCGACGATGACGTCGGCGACCTGGCCGCCCTCGCACATCGCCGCCATGGCCTGCAGGTTGGTGAAGGACGGGTCACGGAAGTGGACCCGGAAGGGGCGGGTGCCGCCGTCGGAGACGACATGCGCGCCGAGTTCGCCCTTGGGTGACTCCACGGCCGCGTACGCCTGGCCCGGCGGGACGCGGAAGCCCTCGGTCACCAGCTTGAAGTGGTGGATCAGGGCCTCCATGGAGGTGCCCATGATCTTCTTGATGTGGTCGAGCGAGTTGCCGAGCCCGTCCGGGCCGAGCGCGAGCTGCGCGGGCCAGGCGATCTTCTTGTCGGCGACCATGACCGGACCCGGCTCCAGACGGTCCAGGCACTGCTCGACGATCCTGAGCGACTGCCGCATCTCTTCGAGCCGGATCAGGAAGCGCCCGTACGAGTCGCAGGTCTCGGAGGTCGGGACCTCGAAGTCGTACGTCTCGTAGCCGCAGTACGGGTCGGTCTTGCGCAGGTCGTGCGGCAGACCGGCCGAGCGCAGGATCGGACCCGTGGCGCCGAGGGCCATGCAGCCCGCGAGGTCGAGGTAACCGACGTCCTGCATACGGGCCTTGAAGATCGGGTTCCCGGTGGCGAGCTTGTCGTACTCGGGAAGGTTCTTCTTCATGGTCTTCACGAACTCGCGCAGCCGGTCCATCGCACCCGGCGGCAGGTCCTGGGCGAGACCGCCCGGGCGGATGTACGCGTGGTTCATCCGCAGACCGGTGATCAGCTCGTAGAGGTCCAGGATCAGTTCGCGGTCCCGGAAGCCGTAGATCATGATCGTGGTCGCGCCCAGCTCCATACCGCCGGTGGCGATGCAGACGAGGTGCGAGGAGAGCCGGTTCAGCTCCATGAGCAGGACGCGGATGATGTTCGCGCGGTCCGGGATCTCGTCCTCGATGCCGAGCAGCTTCTCGACACCCAGGCAGTACGCCGTCTCGTTGAAGAACGGCGTCAGGTAATCCATGCGCGTGACGAACGTGGTGCCCTGCGTCCAGGTCCGGTACTCGAGGTTCTTCTCGATGCCGGTGTGGAGGTAGCCGATGCCGCAGCGGGCCTCGGTGACGGTCTCGCCGTCGATCTCCAGGATGAGGCGGAGCACGCCGTGCGTGGACGGGTGCTGCGGGCCCATGTTGACGATGATGCGCTCGTCGTCGGACCTGGCCGCGGTCTGGGCGATCTCGTCCCAGTCGCCGCCGGTGACCGTATATACGGGTCCCTCGGTGGTCTCCCGTGCGGAGGCATGTGAAGTAGACATCAGCTGTACGACCTCCGCTGGTCCGGAGCCGGGATCTGGGCGCCCTTGTACTCGACCGCGATGCCGCCGAGCGGGTAGTCCTTGCGCTGCGGGAAGCCCTGCCAGTCGTCCGGCATCATGATCCGCGTCAGGGCCGGGTGACCGTCGAAGATCAGCCCGAAGAAGTCGTAGGTCTCGCGCTCGTGCCAGTCGTTGGTCGGATAGATGCCGACCAGGGACGGGACGTGCGGATCGCTGTCCGGGGCGCTGACCTCGACGCGGATCAGCCGGCCGTGCGTGAGCGAGCGCAGGTGGTAGACGGCGTGCAGCTCACGGCCCTTGTCGTTCGGGTAGTGCACACCGGAGACGCCGGTGCACAGCTCGAAGCGCAGGGCCGGGTCGTCGCGCAGGGTGCGGGCGACCTGGAGCAGGTGCTCGCGTACGACGTGGAAGGTGAGCTCGTCGCGGTCGACGACCGTCTTCTCGATCGCGTTCTCGGGGAGCAGGTCCTGCTCCTCCAGGGCGCCTTCGAGTTCGTCGGCGACCTCGTCGAACCAGCCGCCGTACGGGCGGCTGCTCGGACCCGGCATCCGTACGGAACGGACGAGGCCGCCGTAACCGGATGTATCGCCACCATTGTCGGCGCCGAACATGCCGCGCTGGACGCGGATCTCCTCGCCGCCGTCGCCGCGCTGGCCCGGCAGGTTCGAGGCGGCCAGGTCCTTCTCGGGGTTCACGCCGTTGGAGTTCTCGCTCACCGGAGCAGCCCCTTCATCTCAATGGTGGGGAGCGCCTTGAGAGCCGCCTCCTCCGCCTCGCGGGCCGCCTCCTCGGCGTTCACGCCGAGCTTCGAGGTCTGGATCTTCTGGTGCAGCTTGAGGATCGCGTCCATCAGCATCTCGGGCCGCGGCGGACAGCCGGGCAGATAGATGTCGACGGGGACGATGTGGTCGACGCCCTGGACGATCGCGTAGTTGTTGAACATGCCGCCGGAGGAGGCGCAGACGCCCATGGAGATGACCCACTTGGGGTTCGGCATCTGGTCGTAGACCTGCCGCAGGACCGGCGCCATCTTCTGGCTGACCCGGCCCGCGACGATCATCAGGTCCGCCTGGCGGGGCGAACCGCGGAACACCTCCATGCCGAAGCGGGCGAGGTCGTAGCGCCCCGCGCCCGTCGTCATCATCTCGATGGCACAGCACGCCAGACCGAAGGTGGCGGGGAAGACGGATGCCTTGCGCACCCAGCCCGCGGCCTGTTCGACCGTCGTCAGCAGAAAGCCGCTCGGCAGCTTCTCTTCGAGTCCCATTGGTGACCCCTCAGCCCCTCAGTCCCATTCCAGGCCGCCGCGCCGCCACACGTACGCGTAGGCGACGAAGACGGTGAGCACGAAGAGCAGCATCTCCACGAGCAGGAACACCGCCATCGGCTCAAACGGTTGGTTGACCCCGGACTGCCCCATGGCGACGGCCCAGGGATAGAGGAAGACGACCTCGATATCGAAAATGATGAAGAGCATCGCCGTCAGGTAGTACTTGATCGGGAAGCGCCCACCGCCGGCCGGAGTCGGCGTCGGCTCGATACCGCACTCATAGGCTTCGAGTTTGGCGCGGTTGTACCGCTTTGGACCGATAAGCGTGGCCATGACCACGGAGAAGATCGCAAAGCCTGCCGCTAGGGCTCCCAGTACGAGGATGGGCGCATAGGCGTTCACCGCTCCTCGCTCCTCTCAGTCGACATTGACTGGTCCAAGATCGTGCTTATGTGAGGCAGTTCACAAGCCCAACTGCCCCGCATCCTATGCCTGCCGGTCTGTGATCTGCGACACGGGGTACGACAACGCCTTTGTGATCTCCACCACCTGACGAAGGATCATGAAGTCGGATGAGCGGTGATCTTCATACGCGAAGCTCCGAGGTGATCACCAATGGTGATCAATTAGCTCGTTACCGCTGGTCACGAGGTCGCGCCCTCTATCAAGTCTTGGCGACGGCAAGCAAATTGGTGCTGGATCCAGGGACCTGATAAGGCCAGCCTTCCCTCTCGCGAGGGACCTCTTCGTACGGCGGCTGACGCGGTGCGGACGCGTGCACGCGTTCACGATCGATCAGGGCCCGGACGGTGAACTCCCGTCGAGGGTTGTCGCGGTGACCATTCCGTGACCTGCGCCACACTTGTAAGGCCGCCGAAAAGCGGGGCTTGGCCAACGAGGACGAGCGGTGGTAGGTGAAGGGCAAATCGGGCGTTATTCGGGAAACCCGTGATCACAGCGCCGATCAAGGCTGTCCAAATTGCCCGTTACGGCGTCAATAAGGGCCGACACGCGCGGGATTCGGCTTGATCCCCGCCAACTGTGGCGCAGCACACGTTTCTTGAAGGGAACCCTGACGCCCTGATAGCGGTTGTTCTCATGTCCCACACCGCTCACATACCCAGCCACCGGAAGCCCCGCCCGCAGCGCGTCACCAAGCTGCGCGCCGGAGTTGCCGGTGGCGTCCTCAGCACCCTCGCGGTGGCCGGCACCACAGGCATGGCGAACGCGGCCGAGCCGGTGACCGAGACCATCGAAATGCCCACGCTCACCGCCGACCTGGCGACCGCGGCGGCCGCGACGGCCGACGCCACGCAGCAGGCGGCCGACGCGTACAAGCTCCAGGCGGACAAGGACGCGGCGGCAGAGCAGGCCGCGAAGGACGCCAAGGACGCGAAGAAGAAGGCCGAGGCGAAGGCCGAGGCCAAGAAGAAGGCCGCCGCCGAGCGCGCCGCCGAGGAGCGCGCCGCCCGCGACTCCGAGCGCACCACGCTCAGCACCGCTTCGGCCTCCACCGCCTCGGCTCCCGCCTCCGGTTCGGTCTCCGCCGTCATCTCCTTCATGAAGGCCCAGCTCGGCGACGCCTACGTCATGGGCGCCACCGGTCCCAACGCCTGGGACTGCTCCTCCCTCGTCCAGGCCGCCTTCAAGCAGGCCGGCGTGGACCTCCCCCGCGTCTCCCAGGACCAGTCGATGGTCGGCACCGAGGTCGGCACGTCCAACCTCCAGGTGGGCGACATCCTTTACTGGGGCGGCAAGGGCTCGGCGTACCACACGGGCGTCTACATCGGTAACGGCCAGTACCTGGACGCGGCCAACCCCTCGAAGGGCGTCGTCATCCAGGACCTGTCGGGCTACCCGGCTTCGGGCGCTGTGCGCGTTCTCTGACGGTTCGTCCGGGCAATCCGGGCATACCACTCATGCGGCGAAGGGCCGCTGCTTCCTCTCGGGGGATGCAGCGGCCCTTCGCATTGCCTGTCACGCGCCTACGGGCCGTCAGCCCCCGCTACCCCCTGCAGAACCCGCACCCGGCGCCCACCGAACAGCGCGACGCTCGCCAGCACGGCGGCCGGGGCGAGCAGCAGCGCCATCCCGGCCGCGTACGTGGTCCGCCTGCGGTCGCACTCGGACTCGATCCGGTCCCGCTGCTCCCAACTGTCCACGGACTGCCCGGGAATCTCCCCCCATTCGGGCAATTCCCCCTTGGTGACGCTGAACGTGTACGACCGGCTGGTCGCAGAATCCGCCACAAGCCTCTCGGGCCACCCGGCGTTCACCACCGAGTCACACGTGATCTCGGTGTCCTCCGAGTGGAACGTGAGCACGGGCTCCTGAAAGAACAGGACACAAGCCCATATGGCGAGCAATCCGGCCAGCACTCCGCTGATGATGCGCCCCCGTTGAGTCATGCGGGGACGGTACCGCGCAGCGCGTCACGCCGCGGACTCGTCAGCGCGACGAGGCCGCCGCGAGGTGGTACGTCGTGTCCACCCAGAATCCCTTGCCCGTATCCGCCTTGATCTCCAGGACGTACTGCCCAGGGCTCAGCGGATTGATGGCACCCCACACGCCCCAGGTGAGATGACGCTTGAACGCGTACCGGAAGCGCCCCTCGAACTCCCTCAGCTCCAGCGGAACACCGTTGAGGTGGGCCGACGCGTGCGCGACCGGCAGACGCGGCCGGCGATCCGAATAGCTGACGGCGTGCTGGATGTTGAGCACAGGGAAGAACAGCGGTCGCCCGGACGGCACTTCGCAGGTCCGGGTCACCTTGCCGCCGTACGTACCGGCGAGGAACCACAGGTCGTCCGGCTGGCTCCATGCCGCGTGCTCGCCGGTCGTATCCCGCACCGGGCTCTTGGAATCCGGTGCCGACAGCGCCCACTTCCACCAGCGCCCACCGAGCTCACCGCCCTGCTCGGCGCTGAGCTGCCAGGTACTCCCACTCGCCATGGCTTCGGTCAAGGTCCCCACCCCTTCGAACCGCCGGGCCCCACCGAAGAGGCCCGCCGCGGTGAGGGGACCCTACTCGATCACTTCAGGGTCCTTGCCCGACAGCGGCTAGAGTCCCCCACCGTGACCGAACTCCTCCACCTCACCGAACGTTCCCTCTGGAACGAAGCCGTCCGCGCGGGTTCGTACGAGCAGTCCACGCGTGGGCGCACCCTCGCCGAGGAGGGGTTCATCCACTGTTCGACGCGGGAGCAACTGCCCGCCGTGGCGGAGTTCCTGTACGGCGAGGGCAAGGGTCCACACGGTGAGCTCGTCGTGCTCGTGATCGACGGCGACAAGCTCACCGCCCCCGTACGGCATGAAGAGGCTGCTCCCGGCGGGCCCGTGTATCCGCACATCTACGGGCCCGTCCCGACGGAAGCCGTCGTCGCGCTGGAGAGCTGGCCGCCCGCCCCGTGACTCAGGCCTTCGGGGCCACCTTCGACAGCCCGTTGATGATGCGGTCCATCGCGTCGCCGCCCGAGGGGTCGGTGAGGTTCGCGAGCATCTTGAGCGTGAAACGCATCAGCATCGGATGCGTCAGGCCCCGCTGCGTCGCGATCTTCATGACCTTCGGGTTGCCGATGAGCTTCACGAACGCGCGGCCCAGCGTGTAGTAGCCGCCGTAGGTCTCCTTGAGGACCTTCGGGTAGCGGGCCAGGGCCAGTTCGCGCTGCGCGGGGGTCGCGCGGGCGTGCGCCTGGACGATGACGTCCGCGGCGATCTGGCCCGACTCCATGGCGTACGCGATGCCCTCGCCGTTGAAGGGGTTCACCAGACCGCCGGCGTCGCCGACGAGGAGCAGGCCCTTCGTGTAGTGCGGCTGGCGGTTGAAGGCCATGGGGAGGGCGGCGCCGCGGATCGGCATCGTCATGTTCTCGGGCGTGTAGCCCCAGTCCTCCGGCATCGAGGCGCACCACGCCTTGAGGACCTCGCGCCAGTCCAGCTCGCGGAAGGCCTTGGAGGAGTTGAGGATGCCGAGGCCGACGTTGGAGGTGCCGTCGCCCATGCCGAAGATCCAGCCGTAGCCGGGCAGCAGCCGGTCCTCGGCGCCGCGGCGGTCCCAGAGCTCCAGCCAGGACTCCAGGTAGTCGTCGTCATGCCGCGGGCTTTCGAAGTACGTACGCACGGCGACGCCCATCGGGCGGTCCTCGCGGCGGTGCAGCCCCATCGCGAGGGAGATACGGGAGGAGTTGCCGTCCGCGGCGACCACCAGCGGGGCGTGGAAGGTGACTTCGCGCTTGTCCTCGCCGAGCTTGGCGTGCACACCCGTGATGTTGCCGGTGCGGTCGTCGAGGACCGGGGCGCCGACGTTGCAGCGCTCGTACAGGCGCGCGCCCGCCTTCTGCGCCTGGCGCGCGAGCTGCTCGTCGAAGTCGTCGCGCTTGCGGACGAGTCCGTAGTCCGGGTACGAGGCCAGCTCCGGCCAGTCGAGCTGGAGCCGTACGCCGCCGCCGATGATGCGCAGGCCCTTGTTGCGCAGCCAGCCGGCTTCCTCGGAGATGTCGATGCCCATCGACACCAGCTGCTTGGTGGCGCGCGGGGTCAGACCGTCGCCGCAGACCTTCTCGCGCGGGAACGCGGTCTTCTCCAGGAGCAGGACGTCGAGTCCGGCCTTCGCCAGGTAGTACGCGGTGGTGGATCCGGCCGGCCCGGCACCCACGACGATGACGTCCGCCGTGTGCGAGGAGTCGGCGGAGAGCGGCTGGGTCTTCGGGGCGAGCGGCTCGGTCACGGCGGGTTCTCCCCAGGAGTCACGAATTCTCGGTGCCGAATGCACTGGACAAGGGCAGTCTATGAGAGCGACTTGATCACGAACCGAAGGGCTGCCCGGATGACGCCACGTCCACCCCACTCCCTCTCACCCCTGCCCGCCGAGCGCCTGCGGGTCCCGACCGAGGAGGACGCATACGCCTGGCACCGGGTCTTCGACGACCCCGAGGTGATGGAGTTCCACGGCGGGAAGGCCGCCGAGGTGTCGGTGTACGAGGAGCTCACGGCCCGCCAGCGCCGTCATGACGCGGAGCTCGGCTTCTGTTTCTGGACGATCCTCGACGAGGACGGCGGTGTCGCCGGGTTCACGGGCGCGCAGCCGTGGCCGCATCCGGAGTGGGGCCCGGTCGGTGCGATAGAGATCGGCTGGCGGCTGGGGCGCTCCGCGTGGGGGCAGGGGCTCGCGACGGGCGCCGCGCTGACCACGCTGGAGCGGCTGCGGGCGGCCGGAGTGCCGGAGGTGGTCGCGATGGTCAACGCGGAGAACCACCGGTCGATCGCCGTGGTCGAGCGGCTCGGGATGGAGCTGGCGGAGGTGTTCCTGACGCCGGTGGGCAAGAGGCGGGGGCACCGCTACCGGCTGGCGCTCTGAGCACGCGGGCACCCGCGCAACCGGGCGGTCCGTCCGGCGCCTTCCGGACGGACCGGTAGCCGTTTACGCTTCCGGTACGGCTGGGGGTGACGGCTTTGCGCAGAAAACCCGAAGTAGTGACGGTCCCGAAGTTCGTCGGTCAGATGGCGATGGACGTCCGCGAACAGGCCGCGCTCGCGGGTCTGCTGGTCGAGGCGCCGCGAGAGACCGACTTCCCCTTCATGGTGACCGATTACGTCGTACGGCAGTTTCCCGAGCCGGGCGCGCGGGTGCCGTTCGGCGCGGTCGTGACGATCTGGTTCGACTTCGGGCCCGACGAGGGCGAGGGCGGCAGCGGAGTCCGCGAGCCGCGCACCCCGCGCCCGCCGCGCGGCGGCATGCAGCGCGAGCTGGACGAGCCCGGGGGCAGCGGCGAGTGGATTCTTCCGGTGCGCTGAGAGGTGCGCGAGCTGACGGGCCGCCCGGTGGCGTGAACCACCGGGCGGCGGACCTCAGTCGGTCACGCGCCAGGTGGCGAGCGCCTCGTCGAAGATCTCCTGGCCGCCGAGCGCCCAGTTCTCCTCGTAGTCCGTGAGGTAGATCGCGTACTCGGTGCCGTCCTCGGCCACGTACCCCTGGTCGATGGCGTGCACGGTGCGTCCGGTCTCCTCCTCGGTGTACGTGTACTCCCAGAGCGCGCCCGGCATCCCGTGATACGTGTTCTTCTCCAGCCGGATCCGCTGGTAGTCGGGCTTCTTCTGCGACTTCTTCTCGATCGTCAGGAAGTTCTCGTACGAGGACACCGGCGCGTCCGGGACGATCCCGATCAGGAAGTGCGCGAATCCGGTCGGACCGGCGTACGTGGTCTGCCCGTTCTCCTCGCCGGCGCGGCTCCACGCGGTGGGGACGGCCAGCGAGAAGCCCGCGGGGTCGAAGACGATATGGGTGTCCGTACCCGCGCCCGCGCTCGCCGAGGCGGAGGGCTCGGCCGTGGCGCTGTCGGACGGCGAGGGCTCGGCGGTGCTCGGCTCCGCGCTCGGGGAGGCGGAGGCGGACGCGGAGGGCTTGGCGTCGTCCTTGGCCGCCGGATCCCCGTCGTCCTTCTGCAGCAGCAGGAACCCGGCCGTCGCCCCGGCACCGAGCGCGAGCGCGGCGGTGAGCGTGACGGCCCAGAGGAGGACACGCGAGCGCTGGGGCGGGTCGGTGTGGGTGGGTTCGGAGTACGCGGCGTACGGCGCCGGGGTCTGGGCCTGAGCTTCGGGCGGGTAGCCGTATCCGGGACTGTTCAACACCTCGGGCGCGGAAGCCGGTTGGGCACCCTGCGCATCAGGCGCGGGAGCCTCCGGAGCGGCCACCGGACCGTACTCGGGAACGGGCTGCCCGTACGGCGCGTACCCCCCGTACGGAACCGGAGGAGCGGGCGGGGCGCCCGGCCCGCTGCCCGCCATCCGCAGCACGTACGGCCCGAGGAACGTCGCCGCCGACAGCCACAGGATCCCGAAGAGCAGCACCTCGGGAATGCTCAGCGCGACCTCCGCGCCGCCCTCGCCGCCGAGATCCGCGAAGCTCTCCACCGCGCCTTCGACGCCGAGCCCGGACAGCCCGCACACCACGAGCAGGAGCGCGAAGAACAGGCCGGTGACCAGGGCCTGTTCGCCGCGGTTCGGGTGCCGGCGGGCGCCGAGCGCGCCCACCACGAGGGCGCAGACGGCGCCCAGGACGAGGCCGCCCACCAGGGCCCAGTCGCCCACGCCGTCGGCCAGTTCGGAGAGCCCGATGGTCTCGGACTCCGTACCGCCGCCGCCGAAGGACGAGCTGCCGCGCGCCGTGAACTCGAGCGAGCCGCCCCAGCCGATGCCGAGCGCCGCGGCGCCGATGTTCGGCAGGAACGCGAGCAGCAGGAGCAGCCCTTCCTTCTCCATGTCGTCGAGGGAAGCGAGGCAGAGGTACGCGGTGAGCGCGGCCAGCGCGAGGACAATGGCCAGGGCGCGCAGGGCCGTTGCCCCGGCCCGTACGAAGGACTGGATCCCCGGGCGCACCGAGAGCCACTCCGCGAGGTCGTCGCGGTGGAGGACCGCGACGGCCGTGGCGAGCGAGAGCGCGAGCGTGCCGAGCGCGGACAGGAACGGCGCCGAGGACACCTCGACCCCGTCGATCGCGGGCTGCGCGAACAGCGCGAGTACCAGGACCGCGCCGGTCGCGAGCAGCGCGGTCCGCAGGGCCGCCTCAAGTCCCGCGGTACGCGAGGCCGGGGGTACGGCGGCCAGGCGGTTGCGGAGGATGCGTACGCCGATGAGCAGGGCCACGACCCACAGCGCGGTGAGCGTCAGCGGGGCCACCGACAGGGCGGCCGTCCCGGATTCCGAGCCGCCGCTCTCGAAGAGCCCGCCGCCCGAATCGCCGCCGGATTCAAAGGGGTTGGAGCCCGGACCGCCCGATCCGTCCGACCCGCTCACCTCGAAGCCGCCGCCGAGCCCCTGCAGCAGCAGCGCGAGGGCGAGCCGCAGCCGGTCGGTGAAGGAGACGACGACCTCGTCCTCCTGCCCGTACGACGGAATCGCCAGCGCGACCGAGGCGATCAGGAGCATCCCGACGGGCCAGAGCGCGGCCTGCGCGGACGCGGCCCAGCCCCCGCGGAAGGCCCGCCCGAGGTAGGCGCCGAGAGGCGAGGGGCCGGTGGGTGCGGGCAGGTAGGCGGGCGGGGGCGGCCCGGCGGGTACCTGCCCCACCGGTACGGCCTGCCCCACCGGCCCGACCGGCGCTCCCTGCCCGACCGGCGTTCCCGGCACGCCGGTTGGCGGCGGCGGAAGGACAGGCGCGGCGACAGGCGCGGCGACCGGCGGGGCGGCCGGAGCATCAGGTGCGGCATCAGATGCGGCATCCGCCGACGGCAGCTCCCCTCTCTCCCGCCCGCACTTCATACAGAAGCGGGCCTCCTCCTGGAACGGGGTGCCGCAATCTGGGCAGTACGAGGACAAGGCCGGGCTCCTGAGCAGCGGGGACGGAAGGTACGGGCGGTGCGGGAGCGGAATTCCGCACTGTTGACGGACACAGCTTGCCCCTGCGCCGGTTCCCGTCAACTCCCTCTTGCCGTAAGGGATCCCGGATCGCAACAGAACACCCGGAACCCACCCCGCCGTTCTCAGAAGACGGACAGCCCCGTGAGCGTCGTGAAGCGGTCGAGCGCGGCGACGCCCGCGACCGAGTTCCCGCGCGCGTCGAGCCCGGGGCTCCACACGCACACCGTGCACCGCCCCGGCACCACCGCGACGATCCCGCCGCCCACACCGCTCTTGCCGGGCAGCCCGACGCGGTACGCGAAGTCGCCCGCCGCGTCGTACGTCCCGCAGGTCATCATCACCGCGTTGACCTGCTTGGCCTCGCTGCGGCTGAGCAGCCGCGAACCGTCGGCGCGGACCCCGTGGCGGGCCAGGAAGCCGGTGGCCAGGGCGAGATCGGCGCAGTTCATCTCGATCGAGCACTGCCGGAAGTAGTGGTCGAGGAGCGGCGGCACGGGCTGGCGGATATGGCCGTACGAGGCGATGAAGTGCGCGAGCGCGGCGTTGCGGTCGCCGTGCGCGGCCTCGGAGGCGGCGACCTCCAGGTCGAAGCCGAGCTCCTCGTTCCCGCTCTCGGCCCGCAGGAACGCCAGCAGGTCGGCGCTCGCGTCCCCGGTCAGGGTCTGCAGGCGGTCGGTGACGACGAGGGCGCCCGCGTTGATGAACGGATTGCGCGGGACGCCGTGCTCGTACTCCAGCTGCACCAGGGAGTTGAACGGGTTGCCGGACGGCTCGCGCCCCACGTGCTCCCAGACCTCGGCGCCTTCGTGCGCGAGGACGAGGGCGAGCGCGAACACCTTGGTGATCGACTGCGTGGAGAACGGCGTGCGCCACTCCCCCACGCCGCACACCCCGCCGTCGAGATCGGCCACGGCCATCCCGAAGCGGTCCGGTGCGACGCAGGCGAGCGCCGGGATGTAGTCGGCGGAGCGGCCGCCGCCCGGTTCGACACCGGCGGCGATCTCCTCGAGTACGGACAGGTAGTGCTCGGCCTTCGGCGCCGCGAGGTCGTACGGCATCGGCTCAGCCGGCCTTGAAGCCCCGGTGCAGCGTGACGATGCCGCCCGACAGATTGCGCCACGCGACCTTGTCCCAGCCGGCCTTCTGCAGCTTCGCCGCGAGGGCGGGCTGGTCCGGCCAGTCGCGGATGGACTCGGCGAGATAGACGTACGCGTCGGGGTTGGAGGAGACCGCGCGGGCCACGGGCGGCAGCGCGCGCATCAGGTACTCGGTGTAGACGGTGCGGAACGGGGCCCAAGTGGGGTGGCTGAACTCGCAGATGACGACGCGGCCGCCGGGCTTGGTCACGCGGTACAGCTCGCGCAGCGCCCGGTCGGTCTCCTGCACGTTGCGCAGGCCGAAGGAGATGGTGACGGCGTCGAAGGTGTCGTCCTTGAACGGCAGCTTCGTCGCGTCGCCCGCGGTGAACGGCATGTGCGGGTGGTTGCGCTTGCCGACGCGGAGCATGCCGAGCGAGAAGTCGCACGGCACCACGTACGCACCGGCCTGTGCGAAGGGCTGACTCGACGTGGCCGTGCCGGCGGCGAGGTCGAGGATCTTCTGCGCGGGGCGCGCGTCGACCGCCTTGGCGACCTCCTTGCGCCATCGCCGGTCCTGCCCCAGCGAGAGCACGTCGTTGGTGAGGTCGTACTTCTCGGCGACGTCGTCGAACATTTCGGCGACTTCGTGCGGCTGCTTTTCCAGGGATGCGCGGGTCACTTGCCCATTGTCGCAGGGTGGCGTTCTTGGGCGCGGGCGGGTGGCGCCTGCGGCGGGCTTTTCCCCCACCCCGCCCCTTCCCGAAACCGGGGCTGCGCCCCGGACCCCGGATCCGAACTTCGTTCGGATGTCCTCAATCGCCGGACGGGCTGAAAATTCAGCCCGTCCGGCGATTGAGGACGAGCGCGTTCAGCGCGAAAGGGGGTCTGGGGGCGAAGCCCCCAGTTTCGGGAAGGGGCGGGGTGGGGGAAGAAAACCGGCGTCAGTGAGCCCGATAGACCAGTCGGCCGCCGATCACCGTAGCCACACACGTGCCCGCCCCAAGGCGGACCAGTTCCTCGCGGGACGGCACGTCGAACACCGCGAACCGGGCGGGCCCTCCCACCACGAGCGGGGGGAGCAGGACCAGCGGCCGGGGTGACAGTGACACCGGGCCGGGGAGCTGCTGCGGGCGGGCAGCGAAGACCAGGCCCACGCCCCGTACCGCGTCGAGCGCCGGACGGGAGGCGAGTTCACCGGCGATCGCCACCGTGCCGTGCGCCAGAAGGCGCTGGACGCCGCGGCGGGCGGACGGGCCCAGGCGCGACGGCTCGGCCCGGAAGATCTCGCGGGCCCGCGCGCCCCCGATCGGTACCGTGCCGAACTCCTCCGCCTCGCGCGGATCCGGGTGGTACGTGGACTCGAGGATCTCGGGCCCGTACGGGTTGAGCAGGCCGGGCGTGAGGATGCCGGGCCACTGCCGCACCCGTGCGGACGGATGCGCGGCGGTCAGTTCGCCGGGCGTGCCGAGCGCCGCGACGGTGTCGCCCTCGACGAGGACGGCGCCGTCGGACGTGACGTGAAGGGTCGGCAAGGCGCGCTCAGTTGGCCGGGAGGAGCTTCAGCTCGGGGTGCGCCGTACCGCCCTCGATCGCCGTGGACGAGATGTGCGAGGCGACGCGCGCGTCGACCGGGTCGTTCGCCGGGTCGTCATGCACCGCGAGGTGCTCGTACGTCGTGGAGCGCTGCGCCGGGACACGGTCCGCGGTGCGGATCATCTCGATGATCTCCTGGAGGTTCGAGCGGTGCTTGGCACCGGCCGACGAGACCACGTTCTCCTCCAGCATCACCGAGCCGAGGTCGTCCGCCCCGTAGTGCAGCGTGAGCTGGCCGACCTCCTTGCCGGTGGTGAGCCAGGAGCCCTGGATGTGCGCCACGTTGTCGAGGAAGAGGCGGGCGATGGCGATCATCCGCAGGTACTCGAAGAGCGTGGCCTGCGTCCGGCCCTTCAGCTTGTTGTTCTGCGGCTGGTACGTGTACGGGATGAAGGCGCGGAAGCCGCCCGTGCGGTCCTGGACGTCACGGATCATCCGCAGGTGCTCGATGCGCTCGGCGTTCGTCTCGCCCGTGCCCATGAGCATCGTGGAGGTCGACTCCACACCCAGGTTGTGCGCGATCTCCATGATCTCCAGCCAGCGCTCGCCCGACTCCTTGAGCGGGGCGATGGCCTGGCGGGGACGCGCGGGGAGCAGCTCCGCGCCGGCGCCCGCGAAGGAGTCGAGACCGGCCGCGTGGATCCGGCGGATGGCCTCCTCGGCACTCACACCCGAGATACGCGCCATGTGCTCGACCTCGGAGGCGCCGAGGGAGTGGATGACGAGCTGCGGGTACGCCTTCTTGATCGCCGAGAAGTGCTCCTCGTAGTACTCGACGCCGAAGTCGGGGTGGTGGCCGCCCTGGAACATGATCTGCGTACCGCCGAGCTCGACGGTCTCCGCGCAGCGGCGCAGGATGTCGTCGAGGTCGCGGGTCCAGCCCTTGTCGGTGTCCTTGGGCGGGGCGTAGAAGGCGCAGAACTTGCAGGCCGTCACGCAGACGTTCGTGTAGTTGATGTTCCGCTCGATGATGTACGTCGCGATGTGCTCCGTACCGGCGTAGCGGCGGCGGCGCGCGGCGTCCGCTGCCGCGCCGAGCGCGTGCAGCGGGGCGTGCCGGTAGAGGTCGAGGGCCTCTTCGGGGGTGATCCGCCCACCCTCGGCGGCGCGGTCGAGAATCGACTGGAGTGCGGCCTTCTCGGTCACCGGGTGTCCCTTTCGGACGGGGAGGACGGACCGATCCAGCCTACGCCAGGGGGATCGGGACCTGTCCGGGGGACCGGGCCCGTCCGCCTGGTCAGCCGGTCTTCGAGAGGCGCGCCTTCGGGTCGCCGCCGTCGGGGTTCTCCGAGGAGTACTGGAGATCGTCGCCGACCGGGGTCAGACGCACGGTGTGGTCGTTCTTCGTGCAGCGCGCGTCCGTCCTGTCCTTGGCCTTGCCCGTCGCGATCAGCTCCTTCTCGGTGACGGACTTCAGGATCAGGATGTCGGTGCAGGTGCTCAGGCCGAGTTCGTCGGTCATGCTCGCGCTGCCCAGTTCCTCGCCCGGCTTCGCCTCCTTCACCGTCACCTCGACGGTGCCCGCGGGCAGGTTGCCGAGGGCCTGGGCCTTGCCCTGCCAGGTGCCGAGGTAGCGCTCGGGGATCTCGGCCGCACCCGTCGGCTCGGCGGTCGGGGCTTCGGTGGACGGGGCTGTGGTGGACGGTGCCGTGGTGGCCGGGGCGGACGAGGCGGAGGGCTTCTTGCCGCCCTGGTCGGCGCCCTGCGCCCCCTTGTCGTTGTTGTCCGGGAGCAGGTTGAAGACGAAGACGGTGCCCAGGCTGACCGCCGCGACGGCACTGGCGACGGCGAGCGCGAGCGTGCAACTGACCCTGCGGCCGCGCCCGTTCTCGCCCTGTGTGCTCGCCGCGGTGACGGAGACGGCGACCCGTCCGGGCGTGGCGTCGGAGGGCCCGGCGCCCGCGGTCGGAGGCTCGGCGGGCGAGACGACGGAGGCGGACACGGCACCCGCGGCGGACGGTTCGCCCGACGGCGGGGCGCCCCCGTCCCCGTACGAAGGATCCGGCGGCCCGAAAGCCCCGGCCACCTCGCCGGCCGGCCCACCCCCGACCGAGGGCTTGCTGAACGCGACCGGTCCGGACAGCGGTGCCTCGGCGTCCGGCTCAAGGTCCAGCAGGCGTACGGCGTTTCGGCTGACCTGCTCGACCAGCGCACCCGGCAGCCACCCGGCCGCGACCAGAGAGGCCGCGCCGCCTGGCGCCAGGCGCCGGGCGGCCTCCTGGGGCGCGGGACGGTCGGCGGGGTCCTTGGCGAGACAGTCGAGGATCACCTCACGCAAGTCGCCGCCGGGCAGCGCGACTTCGGGCTCGGTGTGCACGACCTGGTAGAGCAGCGCCGCCGATGAGTCACCGGTGAAGGGCGCCGAGCCGGTGGCCGCGTACGCGAGGACCGCACCGAGCGAGAAGACATCCGAGGCGCCGCTGACGCCCTGGCCGAGGATCTGCTCGGGCGCCATATAGCCGGGCGAGCCGATCGAGACGCCGGTCGAGGTGAGCGAGGCGGTGCCGTCCGTGGCGCGGGCGATCCCGAAGTCGATGAGCCGCGGGCCGTCGAGGGCGAGCAGGACGTTCGACGGTTTGACGTCGCGGTGGACCAGGCCGAGCCCGTGCACGGCCGCGAGGGCCTCGCCGAGTCCCGCGCCGAGGACCCGTACCGAGTGATCGGGCAGCGACCGCAGCGTGCCGCGCTCGCCGACCGCGTCGGACAGGGCGGGCCCGGCCACATAGCCGGTCGCGACCCAGGGCACGGAGGCCTCGGCGTCCGCGTCGAGCACCGGCGCGGTCCAGGCGCCGCCGACCCGGCGGGCGGCCTCGACCTCGCGCCGGAAGCGCTCGCGGAACTCCTGGTCGAGCGCGAAGTGCGGATGCACGACCTTGACCGCGACGGTCCGCCCGCCGGCGCTGCGCCCCAGATAGACCCGCCCCATGCCGCCGGCGCCGAGCCGTCCGAGCAGCCGGTACGGGCCGATGGTGGTGGGTTCACCCGCTTCGAGCGGCTGCATGCTGTCGGCCTCCCCCGGTCTCGCCGTCCTACTCGCGCTGTACCCCGCACCCAGCAGCGTAGGCCCGGCCGGGGCCGCCGCAGTGTCCCGGATCACCATCCGCCCCACGCAACCCCATCTGCCCCGTTTCGCTCTTTCTGTCCGGAAAAAGCCTCGGGCCTCAGCGCCCGGCCACCCCACAAACCACCCCTGAACCCACCCCCGAACCCACCCGCCGGAGAACCTCATGAGCCGCCTGAAGCGCCTGAAGCGCCTGAAGCGCCCGTACGTCACGGTGGTGATCACCACCGTCGCCATCGCCGCCGCCCTCGTCGCCGTACTGCGGCCGGACGGACAGCGCGAGCGGACGAGCTTCGGCGGCCCGGAGCAGACGGGGCAGGCGACACAGCAGGCCAGGGCACACCAGGGCACGGACGGCGTGCGGCTGCCCACGAACCCGCGCGAGTGGGAGACCCAGCGCACCCTCGCCGACGGCACCACGATCGGGGTCACGACCCTGCACGGCGCGAAGTCGGGCTTCACGGGCAAGGTCTGGGTGTGGGCGCCCAAGGAGTACAAGGACCCGAAGTACGCGCACAGCGCCTTCCCGGTCCTGATCGCCCTGCCCGGCTCGTACGGCTTCCCCAACAACTACTGGTGGGGCACGGACTTCGCGCTCCAGGAGAAGGTCGCCCAGGCAGTGGCGCAGGGGCGGAGCAAGCCGTACATCATCGTGATGCCGGTCCAGAACCCCAACCGGGACAACTACTACGACGGGGCGGACATCCCGGGTCAGCCGAAGATGGGGACGTGGATGTCCGAGGACGTCCCGGAGCTGGTCAAGGAGAACTTCCGGACGTTCGCGTCCCCGTCCGCCTGGGGCTTCTTCGGCTCGTCCTCCGGCGGCTACATCGGCATCAAGACGGCGCTGCAGCACCCGGACAGGTTCGGCTTCGCCATCGCGGGCGGCCCGGACACGTTCCCGGACTCACCCCTGTGGAACGGCCACGAGAAGGAGAAGCAGGCCGACAACCCCGAGCAACTCGCCGCGGACCTGATCCGGCGGGGCGGCCCGGTGAAGGTGCGCATCACGATGCTGATGGGCGACAAGGAGACCCGGGACCTGCCCCGTATCAAGGACTTCATCGCGCGCTACGACAAGGGCCCGGTCGCCCTCGGTCTGCACATGATCGCGAACGCCGGACACGACGGCTACAAGTACGGAGCCGCCCTGTTCGACGGCCCGCTGGAACAGATCAGCCGGTACGTCCCGGGCCCCACGGCGGGCTGATCCCGGCCGGCCCGCCGCCTACGCGCCGAGCAGGTCCACCTGCACATCCGCCGCGAAGCCCGTCGTCGGGCCGACGCGGCGGGCGAACTCGGTGACACCCGCCAGCTGATCCGCGCCGAAGCGGAAGTCGAGCGTCGTGAAGTACCGCTCCAGGACGGCGGCGTCGAAGGACTCCCAGCGCGCGGCCTGCTCCGCGACCTTCGCGACCTCTTCGAGCGAGACATCGCGCGACGCCAGGAACGCCTCGTGGACCTGCCGTACGACCTGGGGCTCGCGCTCCAGGTAGTCGCGCCGGGCCGCCCAGACGGCGAAGACGAAGGGCAGTCCCGTCCACTGCTTCCACATCGCGCCGAGGTCGTGCACCTGCAGGCCGAGCCGGGGCGCGTCGTGCAGGTTCGCGCGCAGCGCGGCGTCCCCGATCAGGACGGCCGCCTCGGCCTCCTGCATCATCAGGCCGAGGTCGGGCGGGCACGTGTAGTAGTCGGGCCGTACGCCGATGTGCTCGGCGAGCAGCAGCTGCGCCAGGCGTACGGAGGTGCGCGAGGTGGATCCGAGTGCCACGCGCGCCCCGTCGAGACGGTCGAGCGGCAGTTGCGAGACGATCACGCAGGACATCACCGGACCGTCGCAGCCCACGGCGATGTCGGGCAGGGCGACCAGCCGGTCGGCGTTCTTGAGGAACTCGACGAGGGTGATGGGACCGATGTCCAGGTCACCGCGGACCAGCTGCTCGCTGAGCTTCTCCGGGGTGTCCTTGGTCAGCTCCAGGTCGAGCAGGGTGCCGGTCCTGGCGAGTCCCCAGTACAGGGGCAGACAGTTCAGGAACTGGATGTGGCCGACCCGCGGCCGGCTGGGAGAATTGTCCACATCGCGAGGCTAGACCCGGCTCGGTGGCGCCGGGACGCCGGGGGCGGGCCGGATCGCGGAGACCGTCCGTTTTGTACGGAAACATCACTGTTGGTCAACGCGCGTGTCGACGCCGTCAAACGTACGAGTGACGTGATCTTGCCCTCTATCGCTCGCCCGAGACTGCGTGCTAGGCTCGACGCAAGTTGCAGTTTGGTTTCCCTTGCAGTACAGAGCCTGCGGAGCATGTGACCGCGGGCTCTCGTCGTTTTCAGACTTTCGCAGTAGTGGTGACACTCGTCGCAGGTTCTGGGAGCAGGGCGACCCTTTGAGCCCATAGGAGGGCTTTATGGCTACCGGAACCGTCAAGTGGTTCAACGCTGAAAAGGGCTTTGGCTTCATCGCCCAGGAAGGCGGCGGCCCGGATGTCTTCGTCCACTACTCCGCGATCAACGCGTCCGGCTTCCGCTCCCTCGAGGAGAACCAGGCCGTGAACTTCGACGTCACGCAGGGCCCGAAGGGCCCGCAGGCCGAGAACGTCACCCCGATCTAATCTGGTTGACACTCGCTTGATCCGCCCGGCCGAATGACGGCCGGGCACGGATTGCACCACCCAAGGAGCCCCCTCCCCGCTTTGCGGGGATGTGGGGCTCCTGCCTTTTCCCGGCCGGAATTCCGGGAATTTCCCGCATCAGCTCTCGTCCGGGCCGCACGACGAACCTCTGCTCGGCAGGTCGCCGTGCAGCAGGAAGTCATTCACCTTTCCGCGGACGCACTTCGACGAGGCATATCCCGTGTGCCCCTCGCCCTTGTTGTCGAGCACGACCGCCGCGTCACCGAGGCGGCGTGCGGTCTCCGTCGTCCACTGGTACGGGGTGGCCGGGTCGCCCCGCGTGCCGACCAGGAGCAGGTCCGGGGTGTCGACGTTCCTGATGTTCCGGACGAAGTCCGTGCCCTTGGGGCGTCCGGCGCAGAGCATCACCTCGTAGAGCCGGGTCGGCCCGAAGACCGGGGAGGCCTTCTCGAACTCCTTCTCCAGCTGCTCGATCCGCTCCGTGTCCTCAAGGTCCGCGGCCGTCAGCCGGTCCGGGTCGTCGGCGCAGTTCACGGCGACGAGGGAGGCGTTGAAGTTGTCGAAGGGGACGTTCTCCTCGTACGGGCCGAGGTCGCGGCCGTACGAGGTGTCGCGGCCGTACGAGGTCTTGTCCCGGAGGGCGAACGGGGGCACCTCGCCCGGCTCGGGCAGCACCAGGGCGCCCGTGATCCGCATCAGGGACCGCGGGTCGCCGTCGAGGATCAGGGAGAGCAGGCCCTGCGAGAGGTAGGGCCACATGTCGCGGTTGTAGAGCGCGCGGCCGAGCGAGGCCACCAGGTCGTCGCCGGTGAACATCCCGAAGGGCGTCTCCGCCGGGAAGCGGTTGAGCTGCTGCACCAGCTTGACGACGTTCTCCTTGGCCTCGCGCGAGTTGGGACCGAGCGCGCAGCCGGTGTTCCGCGCGCACCAGGTGACGAAGTTGTCGAGAGCCGTCTGCTGGCCCTCCGCGCCGACCAGCGCCTGGTCGGTCAGCGGTTCGGTGAGCGTGTCCACGCCGTCGAGGACCATCCGGCCGGTCCTCTCCGGGAACTGCGCGGCGTAGACGGCACCGAGCCGTGTCCCGTACGAGAAGCCGAGGTAGTTGAGGTTCTTGTCGCCGAGTGCCGCGCGGAGGACATCGAGATCGCGCGAGACATTGACGGTCCCCATGTGCGCGAGCACCGGTCCCGAGTGCTTGCGGCAGACCTCGTACTGGGCCTTGAGCATGTCCAGCGCGAGCGCGGTGTCGTCCTCGTCCTGGCCGGGCTCCAGCTGCGGCATGTCCGAGCCGTCCCCGCAGGTCACCGGAGAGCTGAGGCCCACGCCGCGCGGGTCGAAGCTCACCACGTCGTACGCGTTGGTCAGCTCGCCGAAGGTCTTCTCGCCGGCCGCCAGGCCGGGCACCCCGGGGCCGCCGGGGCCGCCGAAGTTCAGGACGACCGAACCGCGCGGCTTCTTCGCGGAGGTACGGAAGCGGGCCACCGCAAGCTTGAGGGTCTCCTTGCCCGGGTCCGCGTAGTCCAGCGGCACCTTGACCTTGCCGCACTCCAGGCCCTTCGGCGCGTGCGCGAGGTCCGGGCACTTGCCCCACTTGATCCGCTGACTGTAGAAGCTCTGCAGATCCGGCTGCCGGTCCTCGCCGTCGGAGCCGTCCCGTCCCACGGTTCCGGCCGCCGCGGCGCCGGTCCCGAAGACAGCCAGGGCGGCGAGTGAGGCGATGGCGCGTATGTGCATCCGGCAGCCCTTCGATGGGGGTGCCCCTTGGGCCACGATAGGCGGGGTGGACGACTCGGGCATCCGGGCCGTTCCGGCGCATGACGGACCTGGGCCGGGTGGGGCCGGGAAGCCCCGGCCGGACCCCCGGGTCCGGATCAGCTCCGCCCCAGACCTCGACGACCTCCTGACCCTCCAGTAACTTTGCGCCGTCGCCCGTCCCTGTCCTGGTCAGGAGCTTTCACAGATGACCGTCGTGCGCCTGGCGCGCAGCCCTCACCTCGCGCCCGTACTCATCGCCGGCGCCCTGCGCTCCCCGCTGAAGCGGCCCCGCGCCGACGCACCGCTGCCCGAGCACTCGATCGCGCTCGACGACGCGGCGGTGGATCCCCGGCGGCTCGCGGCGTACGCGGAGCTGTGCGGGTTCACGGCGGACGGGCGGCTGCCGGTCACGTACCCCCACGTCCTCGGATTTCCGCTGGCGATGAAGCTGATGGCGGCGCGCGACTTCCCGCTGCCGCTGCTCGGTCTCGTCCACACGTCCATCGAGATACGGCAGGAGGCGGCGCCGCTGCGGGTGGCGGACCGGCTCGAACTCCTCGTCCACACCGAGAAGCTGACGCCGCACCGGCGTGGCACCGAGGCGACCGTGGTCACACGGGCGCGGTGCGCCGGGCGGGGCGAGACGGTGTGGATGTCCCGGTCCACCTACCTGGCGCGGCACCGTACGCCCGACGGCTCCGCCCCGGCCAAGGCCGCCGCCCGCGCGGAGACCGACCCCCTGCCCGTACAGGCGACATGGCAGCTGGACGCCGCCCTCGGCCGGCGCTACGGGGCCGTCTCCGGCGACCGCAACCCGATCCACCTGCACCCGCTCACCGCGCGGGCCTTCGGGTTCCCCCGGCAGATCGCGCACGGCATGTGGACGGCGGCGCGCTGTCTCGCCGAGCAGCCGCTCGACGGTCCCGTGGACCTCCGCGTCGACTTCAAGGCACCCGTGCTGCTGCCCGGCACGGTCACGTACGGCAGCGAACCGGCGGGCCGGGCCTTCGAACTGCGGGGCGCGGACGGCCGGCTGCATCTGACGGGCAAGGTGTCGGGACGCCTCGCCTGAGCCCTACTTCGGCGGAGCCCAGGGCTTTCCGTGCATGAGGTTCGCCAGGCCCGACCACGCGAAGTTCATCAGCGTGGTCGCGGCGTCCTTCGCCGACACCCCCGGCGTCGCGTTCGCCCACACCGCGAGCGCCTCGGCGGCGCCCACCAAGGCCTCGGCGAGCGGCGCCACCTCGCCCTCGGGAAGCGTCGGATCGCTGTGCGCCTCGCGGGCCGCCTCGGCGATGAGGAGCGTCACGAACGCGACGATCTCCTCACGCATGACCTCCACCTCGCGCGCGAACGGCTCCCCGTGCGTACGGGCCTGGCTGTGCAGCACCGCCCAGCCGTCGGGGCACTCGGCGGTGTGCGTGAAGAACGCGAGCAGCCCCGCCCACAGCTGCTGGTCGGCGGGCTCGCCCGGGGTGATCCCGCCGCGCACCGCCTCGACGAGCGCCGCGGCCTCGCGCCGGATACACGCCGTAAAAAGGTCTTCCTTCGAGTTCAGATAGAGATAGACGAGCGGCTTGGACACCCCGGCCAGCTCGGCGATCTCGTCCATCGAGGCGGCACGGTAGCCACGGCGCCCGAACGTGGCGACGGCGGCCTCCATCATCTGCCGCTCCCGCTCGGCCCTGGGCATCCTCTTGCCCCGCCGTCCGCCCGCCTTCTTCCCCACGTCCGTGCCCTGCACCCCGCCCGCCTTCCCCCATTGCCCACTGCGCCTGGGGTCAGCCTACGCATGCGGGCAACGGGGCCGCCCCGGGACGCCGCTGCCCGCCGCGCGGGTGACCGTTCCCGGATGCCGGGCGGCACCTCGGCCGCCCGGGGGCGCCGCGCCCCTACCGTCCGCACCCATGGACACCCTCATCTTCGGCGGCCTCCTCGCCGCCCTGGTGGTCCTGTTCCAGGACCGCCCGCGCAGGACCGTACTCGCGATCTGGTGGGTGGTTCTGGGCGCCACCCTCGCCCTCCTGTCGCACCACATCACGAGCAGCCTCGGGCTGGGGCTGAGCTACTGATGACTCCCACCACGGCGACCGCGGACGCGGACACCCCGCACGTCCTCGGCAAGGTGCAGTTCTGGTTCGCCTGCCTCTTCGCCGCCGGCTGGACCGGCGTCGTCTGCGGCGGGCTCGGCGTGCAGTTCCTCAGCTGGGACTACCCGTGCCCGCTCTGCATGGTGCAGCGCATGTTCATGCTGCTCGCGGCGCTCGGCGCGGCCTGGATCGTCCGCCGCGGCATGACCGGGACCCTCACAGGCCGCGACTACATGACGGGCTGGGGCCTGGCCCTCGTGGCCGTCATGGCGGGCGGCTTCACGTCCTGGCGGCAGACGATGCTGCACATCCTGCCCGGCGACGAGGGCTACGGAAGTCCGGTGCTCGGCCTGCACATGTACGTATGGGCGTGGATCCTCTTCATGGCCTCGGTGGTCGCCATCGGCATCGTCCTCGCCTTCGCCCACCAGACCGCGGCCACCCGTCTCCCCGCCACACCGCTGTACCGCACGGCGGGCCTCGCCGTGCTCGGCTTCATGGGCCTGGTGATCGTGGTGAACCTGGTCGCGGTGTTCCTCCTGGAGGGCTTCCACTGGTTCCTGCCGGACGACCCGGAGAGCTACCGGTTCTTCGAGGACGTGGGCATCACCGACTGACCCGCAACGGCGAGGGCCTCACCGACCGGCCCCCGGACACCGAAGTGCCCGCACCCCCGGCAACGGGGGTACGGGCACCGGGCAGTGCGGGGATCAGGCCGCCGCGGGGGCCAGCTGGGGCTCGTCGACCGGGGAGGCCGTGGCCTTGCCGTAGGCCTCCTTGTCGAGGATTCCCTCGCGGGCCGCGACGATGACCGGGACCACGGACTGGCCGGCCACGTTCGTGGCGGTGCGCATCATGTCCAGGATCGGGTCGATCGCCAGGAGCAGACCCACGCCCTCCATGGGCAGGCCCAGGGTGGAGAGGGTCAGGGTGAGCATGACCGTCGCGCCGGTCAGACCCGCGGTGGCCGCGGAGCCGATGACCGAGACGAAGACGATCAGCAGGTACTCCTTGATGCCGAGCTGCACGTCGAAGATGTGCGCGACGAAGATCGCGGCGATCGACGGGTAGATCGCGGCGCAGCCGTCCATCTTGGTCGTGGCGCCGAACGGGACGGCGAAGGAGGTGTAGTCCTTCGGGACGCCGAGGCGCTCGGTGACCTTCTGGGTGAGCGGCATGGTGCCGACCGAGGAGCGGGAGACGAAGGCCAGCTGGATCGCGGGCCAGGCGCCCTTGAAGAACTGCAGCGGGTTGACCTTGGCGACCGTCGCGAGCAGCAGCGGGTAGACGCCGAAGAGGACCAGGGCGCAGCCGATGTAGATGTCGGCGGTGAACGTCGCGTACTTGCTGATCAGGTCCCAGCCGTACGTGGCGATGGCGGTGCCGATGAGGCCGATGGTGCCGATCGGGGAGAGCAGGATGACCCACCACAGGGCCTTCTGCAGCAGCGCGAGGATGGACTCGCTGAGGTCGAGTACCGGCTTGGCCTTCTCGCCGATCTTCAGGATGGCGATACCGGCGACGGCGGCCATGAAGACGATCTGGAGCACGTTCAGCTCGGTGAACGGCGTGATGATGTCGGTCGGCACGATGCCGGTCAGGAAGTCGATCCAGGAGCCGGTGTGCTCCGGCTTGGCGCCGTCCTTCGGGGTGAGGCCGGTGCCGGCGCCGGGGTTGGTGACCAGGCCGATGACGAGGCCGATGGTCACCGCGATCAGCGAGGTGATCATGAACCAGAGCAGGGTGCGCGAGGCCAGGCGGGCCGCGTTGTTCACCTTGCGGAGGTTGGTGATCGACACGAGGATCGCGAAGAAGACGAGCGGCGCGACGGCCAGCTTCAGAAGCTGGACGAAGATCGAGCCGATCTTGTCGAGCGTGGTGACGAGCCAGGTGACATCGCCGTTGCGGGCGATGGCGCCGAGGCCGATACCGACCACGAGGCCGATGAGGATCTGCGCCCAGAAGGGCACGGGTATGCGGAAGCCGGAGGACTTCTGCGGGGAGTCCTTGACAGTCGAGGACACGGGGGCACTCCAGTTGAGGTGCGCGGGGGCATGGGGACGTACGGACTTCAAAGTGGAGCGGCGTCAGCCAAGTGACAAGAAGCGGCGCCGCTGCATTGTGTCGCTAGCTCAAGCGCGGCAACAGGCCGCGGACATGCAGCGGCAGAGATCGACATGCAGGCGCGCGACGAGCGGAACGCTCTTCGGGTCGCGGGGCGCAGCTGCTGTCTTCATGCTCAGTACGTTAACACTTGAACTTTGAGGAACTCAAAGGGCTGCTTTGGGTTCGCGGGGTCCGGGACGGCGAAACCCCCGGAACCATGGGCCCGGGGGTCGTCGAGTGTGACGCGTCTTACAGACTCTTTACGTCGGATACGGCGTGGCGTTCCGCCTCAGATGCCGTCTTCCATGCTGCGGTTGTCGGCCAGGCGGGTCTTGGCGCGGTCGACGCGCGTGACGATCTGCTCGGACATCTCGTCGCGCTGCTTGCGGAGGAGTACGAAGCTGAGCGGGGCGGAGATGACGATGGCGAGCAGCAGGACCCACAGGTAGTTGGAGTCGCCGAGGCCGCGGGGCAGCACGCCGAAGTAGACCAGGGCCCACAGGACGAGGAAGCTGCCGGCGAAGACGCCGATGCGCATCAGGCTGTAGCGGAGAGTGGCATTGATCTTGGGTGCCACGGCTGGCCTCTTTTCCTTCTACGGGTTACTGCCCGACCAGTGAACCATGGGCGGTTCGGGCTCAATACAGCGGCAGGTACATGGTGATGTCGTCGCGGTCGTCGCCGGGTGCGACGCGGATCGCGCCGGGGACGCGGCCGGCTTCCTTGTATCCGCAGGACGCGTAGAACCGGTCGATGCCGGTGCCGCCGCGGCAGGTGAGCCGGATCAGTTCGATCCCGCCGAAGCCGCGTGCGGCCTGCTCGACGGCGGCCATCAGGTCACGCCCGTACCCCTTGCCCTGGTGGCGGGGGTGCACCATCACGGTGTACGCCCAGATCCAGTGCCGCATGAGGCGGTGGGTGTTGAACGCCAGGAACGCCGTGGCGGCGACCCGGCCCTCCGCGTCGTAACCGACGAGGAGGCGCATCCGCCCCTCCGCCATCGCGATGAAGTGCTTGACCAGCTCGGGCCGGATGTCCTCGTGCGTGACGGGCGGTACGAAGCCGACGGCCCCGCCCGCGTCGGACACATCGGCCCAGAGCGCGAGCAGGCCGTCACGGAGCTCCGGACCTATGGAGGGGTCCAGTTCGAAGCGCAGGGACACGGGGCGTCAGACCCGCATCGGCTGCGGCGACTCGCGGCGGTCGGCGTCCGGGCCCGGGTACTCGCGGATGATCTCGTAGCGCGTGTTGCGCTCGACGGGCTGGAAGCCGGCGTCGCGGATCAGGTCGAGCAGGTCCTCGCGGGAGAGCTTGTTGGGCGTCCCGTAGTTGTCCGCGTCGTGCGTGATCTTGTACTCGACGACGGAGCCGTCCATGTCGTCCGCGCCGTGCTGCAGCGCGAGCTGGGCGGTCTGCACGCCGTGCATGACCCAGAAGACCTTGACGTGCGGCACGTTGTCGAAGAGGAGGCGGGAGACCGCGAAGGTCTTGAGCGCCTCGGCTCCGGTGGCCATGGTGGTGCGGGCCTGGAGCTTGTTGCGGACCTTGCCGTCCTGCATGTCGACGAAGTCGTGCTGGTAGCGCAGCGGGATGAAGACCTGGAAGCCGCCGGTCTCGTCCTGCAGCTCACGCAGCCGGAGCACGTGGTCCACGCGGTGGCGCGGCTCCTCGATGTGCCCGTACAGCATCGTGCACGGGGTCTTCAGACCCTTGGAGTGCGCGAGGCGGTGGATGCGCGACCAGTCCTCCCAGTGGGTGCGGTGGTCGACGATGTGCCGGCGCACTTCCCAGTCGAAGATCTCGGCGCCGCCGCCGGTGAGGGATTCGAGGCCCGCCTCGATCAGCTCGTCGAGGATGTCGGAGGCCGACATCCCGGAGATGGTCTCGAAGTGGTGGATCTCGGTGGCGGTGAAGGCCTTCAGCGAGACGTTCGGCAGGGCCTTCTTGAGCTCGGAGAGCGAGCGCGGGTAGTAGCGCCACGGCAGGTTGGGGTGCAGGCCGTTGACGATGTGCAGCTCGGTGAGGTTGTCGTTCTCCATCGCCTTGGCGAGGCGGACGGCTTCCTCGATGCGCATCGTGTACGCGTCCTTCTCGCCCGGCTTGCGCTGGAACGAGCAGTACGCGCAGGACGCGGTGCACACGTTCGTCATGTTGAGGTGGCGGTTGACGTTGAAGTGGACGACGTCGCCGTTCTTCCGCGTCCGCACCTCGTGGGCCAGGCCGCCGAGCCAGGCCAGGTCGTCGCTCTCGTAGAGCGCGATGCCGTCCTCGCGGGACAGCCGCTCGCCGGAGCGGACCTTGTCTTCCAGCTCTCGCTTGAGTCCCGCGTCCACGTGGCCGCCTTCCAATTACTACGTCTTGTGCGGACCACCCACGGTACGCCCCGCCGCCGACGGTCCGGCGGGGCGGCCCCCCGTAGCGTTCCGCGGCGCGGCGTCAGAGCTGTTCGGGCAGTTCCCCGACGCGGTTCTCCCACTTCGTGGAGAGCACGATCGTGGTGCGGGTGCGCGAGACGCCCTTCGTGCCGCTGAGCCGGCGGATGGTCTTCTCCAGACCGTCCACGTCACCGACGCGCACCTTGAGCATGTACGAGTCGTCGCCGGCGATGAACCAGCAGTCCTCGATCTCGTGCAGGTCCTTGAGCCGGCGCGCCACGTCCTCGTGGTCGGTGGCGTCGGAGAGCGAGATGCCGATGAGGGCCGTCACGCCGAGGCCGAGCGAGGCGGAGTCCACGGTCGCCCGGTAGCCGGTGATCACTCCGGCGCTCTCCAGCCGGTTGATCCGGTCGGTGACGCTGGGACCCGACAGACCTACGAGACGGCCGAGTTCGGCGTACGACGCCCGGCCGTTCTCCCTGAGGGCCTGGATGAGCTGCCTGTCCACCGCGTCCATACGCCGGGCACCTTCCATTGATTAGCAATCACACGATTTTAGGTCTAAAATCTAAGGCATGCAGGGTGATCCCCCTGCGATTCTCTCAGTCAGACGTATTCAGATCAACGATGATCTAGATCTATAGGAGTTGCTTCACCGTGTACACGCTCGAGATGGCCTACGCCCACATGCGCTCGCTGCAGGAGCTGGCCGACCGCTCGCGTGCCCACAAGTCCCCGACCGCAGCCGCCCGCGCGGACAAGGTGTCCCGCACGGCGCGCGCCGCCAAGCGCTAACCGCCACGGGGCTCCCCCTCACGGGAGCCCCCGCCCAGTTCGCCCTCCCACCGGCGGTACAGCCCGTGCGGCACTCCCGCCGCGTCGAGCACCCGCCCGGCGACGAAGTCCACCAGATCCTGGATGTGCGTCGCCCCCGCGTAGAACGCCGGCGAGGCCGGGAGCACCACGGCTCCCGCCTCGTCCAGGCTCACCAGATGCTTCAGCGTCTGGCCGTTCAGCGGTGTCTCGCGCACCGCCACCACCAGCTTGCGGCTCTCCTTGAGCGTCACGCTCGCCGTCCGCTGCAGCAGATCCTTCGACAGACCGAGCGCCACTCCGGCCACACAGGCCGTCGAGGCGGGCACGATCAGCATCCCCTTGGTCCTGTACGAGCCCGAACTCGGCCCGGCCGCAAGGTCACCGGCGGCCCAGTGCCGTACATCGTCCAGGCCGATGCCCGTAAAAGTCCCGGGCTTCCCGTCGGCCCCCCGCGCCAGCCACTGCGCCAGGTCCTCGCGCCAGTGCGCGTCGCGGTACGCGATGCCGGTCTCGTCGAGCAGCGTCAGCCGTGAGGC
The DNA here is from genome assembly GCF_044458745.1 of Streptomyces sp. NPDC050418. Lineage (NCBI taxonomy): Bacteria > Bacillati > Actinomycetota > Actinomycetes > Kitasatosporales > Streptomycetaceae > Streptomyces > Streptomyces sp. NPDC050418. The sequence goes on along the minus strand of NZ_JBITIG010000003.1, from coordinate 62,542 downwards.
ACGGCTGACCACCAGATCCACCGGTTCGCCCGCGGCGAGCAGTCCGCGCAGCACCGCGGCGGCGTACGGCGTCCCGGAGGCCCCGGAAACCCCTACGACCCAGGGAATGCGCTCGCCTTCGTTCATGGGCCGAGCCTATCCGTAGGCCCGGAACCAGGCCGCGCCTCCCATGCGTTGAGCGAAGTGAGGGCCGTGCTGCTCGGACGGCCCGCAGGCAAGGGGGACCGCTCATGTCGTACGGAAACGGACAGGGGTATGGGCCGGGATCCGGATACGGCCCTTCGGGGCCGGTCCCGCCCGCCGCACCGCGGCCGCGCGGCCGCGACCGGGCGAAGGCGGCCGGTCTGGTCATGGCCGCGTGGCTCGGGCTGCTGTGGCTGCTCGAAGCGGTCGATGTGGCGAGCGGGCACGCCCTCGACACCTACGGCATAGCGCCGCGCGAGCCGGGCGAGCTGCGGGATGTGATCCCGGCGGCCTTCCTGCACTACGGCTGGGACCATCTGATCGCCAACAGCATGCCGCTCCTGGTCCTCGGCTTCCTCGCCGCGCTCTCGGGCCTGCGCCGCTTCTTCTCGGTGGTCGCGCTGATCACCGTGGCGAGCGGCCTGGGCGTGTGGCTCACGGCCCCGGCGCACTCGGTGACGGCGGGCGCCTCGGGCGTCGTCTTCGGCCTCTTCGGCTATCTGCTGATACGCGGCTTCGTGGACCGCCGCGCGGTCGACGTGGTGATCGGTCTGCTGGTCGGCGTGGTCTACGGCTCGATCCTGTGGGGCGTCCTGCCGACGACCGAGGGCATCAGCTGGCAGGGGCATCTGTTCGGCCTGCTGGGCGGTGTCCTTGCGGCGTTCGTGTTCCGCCGCACCGACCCCGCCGCCTGACATCGGTTCGCCGAAGCCGCCTGACGTTCAGTTCGCCGGAGCCGCCACGGCCGCCGCACCCGCACGCCGCTTGTCCGCGCGCAGCGCCACCGCCGTCGCCACGGCGCCCACGCCCTCCCACAGGCCCACCCCGATGAACCCCGCGGGTGCCCGGTCGACGAGGACCGCCACCGTGAAGACCGTGAAGGTCAGGAGACGGAACGGGACGGTCCAGCGGAAGAAGGCGGTCCAGTCCGCGCCCGCCGCGAGCACGTAGTAGACGCCCATGTTGAGCGCCGCCATCGAGGAGGCGGTGAGGAACGTCAGCGTGTGGTCGCCGTCGGGCCGCCCCCCGTCGGGCTCCGCGGCGAAACCCATGACCTTGATGAGCACGTCGGGGGCTATCAGACCCACGATGCCCATACCGGCGGCCAGGACCCCGAAGACCGTCATGGTCCAGCCGGCCGACGACCGGGGCTTGAGCTTGAGCTGCACGGACTTCCCCCTGGGTATGCGTCCCGATGATCCGGCCGAACTTTACGACAGTCACTGACAGTTCACACCTGTGGGGGCATGATGTCGCCGTGTCCACCGAGGAGTTCAGCCACCACGTCAGCGTCGAGGCCCCGCCCGAGCGGATCTTCGAGCACCTCGCGCGCCCCGAGAGCTATATCGGCCTCTCGCCCCTGGTCGTCGCCGTACGGGACGTGGTCCAGGAGGGCGACGCCGTGCGGTACGTGGCGGTGGAGCGGTTTCCGCTCGGACCCCTGCACTGGGACAACCCCATCAAGGTGACCATGACGTTCCCGAAGCCGGAGCGGCAGATCCTCAGCGAGGTCGTCAGCCCCGGCCGCGTCCGCCTGACGGCGACGGTCGATCTGGAGCCTCAGGGCGAGGGGACCCGCGTCACCGAGACGGTCCGCGTGACGTATCCGAGGCTGCTGCGCCGCCTGGTGATCGGGCAGGCCACGAAGGTCCAGCGCTACCGGCTGGCCGAGCTGGCCCGCCGTATGGCCGCGAAGCCCTGACACCCGGCCGTCCCCCTCACGAGGGAACCGGCTTGCGCCCCTCCCGCACGACGAGAATGCTCGGCAGCAGAGCGCTCTGCCCGGAGGTGGTGCTCGATGAGCATCGACAACGCGGTCTACGACCAGTGGAACGACGACTGGTGGGCCGACGACGCCCTGCCGAATCTGCTGCGGACCGGCCTCAATCCGGTGCGCTTCGGCTTCATGCGCCGGGTGCTCCTCGACGAACGGAAGATCGATCCGGCCGGCGCGAGGGTGCTCGACGTCGGCTGCGGCGGCGGGCTGCTCGCCGAGGAGTTCGCCGCGCTCGGCTTCCACGTCACCGGGGTCGACCCCTCCGAGCCCTCGATCTCCGCCGCGCGCCGGCATGCGGCGAGGAGCGGCCTCGCGATCGACTACGTGGTCGGCACCGGCGAGGCGCTGCCCGTACCGGACGCGAGCTTCGACCTCGTCTACTGCTGCGATGTCCTGGAGCACGTGGACGACCTGGAGCAGGTGATCGCCGAGACCGCCCGCGTGCTGCGGCCCAGCGGGCTGTATCTCTTCGACACGATCAACCGGACACCGCTCAGTTGGCTCGTGGCGATCAAGATCTTCCAGGACTTCGAGTCCACCCGGATCATGACACCGAACCTGCACGTCTGGGACAAGTTCATCAAGCCCGCGGAACTGCGCCCCGTCCTCCAGGACCACGGCCTGCGGCCCCGCGGCCTCGTCGGCCTGGCACCCGCCGACAACCCGCTCGCCCTGCTCCGCACCCTGCGCCGCCGCGCCCGCGGCGAGATCGGCTACGGCGACGTGGCCCGCGCGCTGCGGTTCAAGGAGTCCCGCAACCTCGGGATGTCCTACGCGGGCTGGGCGGTCAAGGGCGAGTGAGCACCCCGTACGGCTAGAGGGTCAGCCCGCGCACCATCAGATCGAGCAGCGCGCACACGAACAGCGCGATCCCGATGAACCCGTTCACCGTGAAGAACGCCCGGTTCAGGCGCGACAGGTCGCGCGGCGTGACGATCGAGTGCTCGTACGCGAAGGCCGCCGCCACGATCATCAGGCCCAGCCAGAAGAAGAACCCGGCGTCGGTCGCGTACGCGTACCAGGCGAAGAGCGCCATCGTGACGACGTGCGCGGCCCGCGCCCCGTAGAGCGCGCCCGCGATCCCGAAGCGCGCGGGCACCGACCGCACGCCCTCCGCCCGGTCCGCCGCGACGTCCTGGCAGGCGAAGATCAGGTCGAAGCCGCCGATCCAGACACCGACCGCGAGCCCGAGGATCACCGCGTCCCAGGACCACTCGCCGGTGATCGCGAGCCAGGCGCCGATCGGGCCGATGGCCTGGGCGAGGCCCAGGATCGCGTGCGGAAAGTTCGTGAACCGCTTGCCGTACGGATAGACGACCATGGGCACGACGGCGAGCGGCGCGAGCGCCAGGCAGAGCGGGTTGAGCAGCGCCGCCGAGCCCAGGAAGATCACGACGGCGACGAGCGCGCCGGTCCACGCCGACTTCACCGACACCGCACCGGTGACGAGCTCACGCCCGGCCGTGCGCGGGTTACGGGCGTCGATCTCGCGGTCGATGATCCGGTTCGCGGCCATCGCGAAGGTGCGCAGACCCACCATGCAGATGGTGACGAGGAGCAGCCGCCCCCAGTGGACGTTCTTGTCGAGCTGGAACATCGCGGTCAGCGCGGCGATATACGCGAAGGGCAGCGCGAACACCGAGTGCTCGATCATCACCAGGCGCAGGAACGCCTTGACCCGGCCGGAGGGCTCGGGACCCACGACCTCGTCGGCGGTCGTCATCATGCGAGGCTCTCCAGAAAGGCGTCGAGGTCGGCCAGGAGTCCGGCGGCCGGCAGCGGGCCGGTCACCACGGAGAGCGTGCTCGGCTCGTCGCCCGGCGGGGTGAGGTACGCGGTGAGGACCCAGGCGTCACCGGCCTGCCTGCCGTCGATCCGCAGGGCGGCGCCGCCGTCGACGGTGAACTCGCCCTGGTCCGCCGCCAGCTCGGCCCGCAGCGCCTCGGCGAAGGCCACGGGCTCGGCATCGCGGACGCCGGGCAGCTCGAAGCCGTCACCCTCGCCACCGAGCTCCCACAGCACGGCCCAGGTGCCGGACGGTCCCGCGAACTCCTCGGGGGTGACGCCGGCCTGCGCGGCGGCCTGCCGCACCTCCGGGTCCGCCGGGTCGATCTCGGGCCGCACCAGGGCGACGTAGTCCTCGTCGCCCAGGAACAGGGCCGGTCCGGTGCTCAAAGCCCGTACTCCTTCCACCGGCGGTCGACCATCGCCGCCGTCGTGGGATCGGACTCGACCATCTCCGGCCAGCCGCCGTCCCGCGTGTAGCCCTCCTCGGGCAGCTTGCGCGTGGCGTCGATGCCCGCCTTGCCGCCCCAGAACTGCTGGTACGAGGCGTGGTCGAGGTGGTCGACCGGGCCCTCGACGACCGTCAGGTCACGGGCGTAGTCCGTGTTCCCGAGCGCCCGCCAGGACACCTCGTGCAGATCGTGCACGTCGCAGTCCGCGTCGACCACGACGATCAGCTTCGTCAGGGACATCATGTGCGCACCCCAGATGGCGTGCATCACCTTCTGTGCGTGCTTGGGGTATTTCTTCTCGATCGCGACGATCGCGCAGTTGTGGAAGCCGCCCGACTCGGGCAGGTGGTAGTCCACGATGTCCGGCACGATGATCTTGAGGAGCGGCAGGAAGAAGCGCTCGGTCGCCCGGCCCAGCGGCCCGTCCTCCGTCGGCGGCCGGCCGACCACGATGGACTGCAGCAGCGGCCGCTTGCGCATCGTCACACAGTCGATCTTCAGCGCGGGGAACGGCTCCTGCGGCGTGTAGAACCCGGTGTGGTCGCCGAACGGCCCCTCCGGGAGCATCTCCCCGGGCTCCAGCCAGCCCTCGATGACGACCTCGGCGTTCGCCGGGACCTGCAGCGGCACGGTCTTGCAGTCGACCATCTCGACCCGCTTGCCCTGGATGAACCCGGCGAGCAGGTACTCGTCCATGTCACCCGGCAGCGGGGCGGTCGAGGCGTACGTGACGGCGGGCGGGCAGCCGAAAGCGATCGCGACGGGCAGCTTCTCGCCCTTCTTCGCGGCCACCTGGTAGTGGTTCCGGCTGTCCTTGTGGATCTGCCAGTGCATCCCGATGGTGCGCTTGTCGTGGCGCTGCAGCCGGTACAGGCCCAGGTTCCGTACGCCCGTCTCCGGGTGCTTGGTGTGTGTGAGCCCCAGATTGAAGAAGGAGCCGCCGTCCTCCGGCCAGGTGAACAGCGCGGGCAACTGCTCCAGATCCACGTCGTCGCCGGTGAGGACGACCTCCTGGACCGGGGCGTCCTTGACCTTCTTCGGCGGTACGTGGGTCATGGCGCCGAGCTTCCCGAAGGCCTCGCGGATGCCGATGAACCCCTGCGGCAGCTCGGGCTTGAGCAGCCCGCCGATCTTCTCGCTGATCTCCCCGTACGACTTCAGGCCGAGCGCCTTCAGCAGCCGCCGGTCCGTCCCGTACACGTTCATCGCGAGCGGCATCGACGAGCCGCGCACGTTCTCGAACAGGAGAGCCGGGCCGCCCGCCTTGTTGACCCGGTCGACGATCTCACCGACCTCCAGATACGGGTCGACCTCGGCCTTGATGCGCTTCAGGTCGCCCTCGCGCTCCAGGGCACGGAGCAGGGAGCGAAGATCGTCATAAGCCATACCTCCCAGTATCCGGCACCCGATACCCTGGCCCCATCACCGGGGGCCGTATGCCCCGCACCTGCCTCTTGGGGGAAGCGCCACCATGCTCCGGGTCTTGATGTTCCTGATCCCGCTCGCGCTGACGATCTTCGCGTTCATCGACTGTCTGAACACCCCTGAGGACGAGGCGAAGCACCTGCCGAAGATCGCCTGGGTCTTCATCATCCTGCTCTTCTGGATCGTCGGCCCGATCGTCTGGCTGGCCGCGGGCAAGGTCCGCACCCCGCCGCAGGGCGGCCGTACCCCGTCGGAGTGGCACCGCAACCACCGCACCACGTGGGTGGCGCCGGACGACAACCCCGAGTTCCTGAAGTCCATCAAGGACGAGAACGACAAGGACGAGGCCGTCCTCAAGGACTGGGAGGCGGATCTGCGCCGCCGCGAGGAGGAGCTGAAGAAGCGCGAGGCGGGCGGCGAGGACGGGCCGAAGGACGAGCCCGGCAAGTAGCCGCCTCCCGCCCGCTCCACCCGCCTACTCGACGCTGATCGCGTCCAGCTTCGCCCGCAGATACGTGTGCGAGTCGACCGGCTCGTGGGCGATACGGCCCGTGGGCGCGGGCAGCGGCTCCACCCGGGTGCCCAGGTCGCACTCGTAGAAGTACACGAGCGACATCAGCTCCTCGGCCGGTGCGTCGGCGGGCGGCGGCAGCACGCGATGGCGGCCCGAGCGCCAGCGGTCGCCGGTCCAGCGGGCCATCAGATCGCCGATGTTCACGGTCAGCGCGGCCGGATCGTACGGCGCGTCCTGCCAGCCGCCGTCGTCCGTGAAGACCTGCAGACCGCCCTTGCCGTCCTGCCGGTCGAGCACGGTGACCGTCCCGAAGTCGGTGTGCGGTCCGATCCGGAACTGGCCCTCCTGCGGCTCCCCCACGACGTCCCGCGCCGGATACCAGTTGATGTTGAAACCCCAGGTGGGGTGCCCGGTGTGCCGTGTGAAGAAGTCCTCGGGCTCGCCGAGCGCGGCACCGAGGAGGGTGAGCAGCCGGTCGGAGAGGGTGCGCATCTGCCGTAGGTACGCCTCCACCAGGCCCTGCAGGGACGGGACTTCGGCGGGCCATGTGTTGGGCTTGAACCACTCAGCATCGACCGCCGCCTCCCCCGTCGGGTCCTCGGCCGCGAACGACAGGGACTCCTTGAGGTCGGGCGGGGTCTCGGTGCCCTCCGCGTAGCCGTTGGCCTCGGCGCCCGGGCCGAGCCAGCCGCGCTCGCCGACCTGCACGGCGTACGCGGCCTTCGTCTCGTCCGGGAGCAGGAAGAACTCCCGGGCCGTCGTACGGATCCGGGTGCGCAGGTCCGGGTCGACCCCGTGCCCGGTCACCAGCAGGAAGCCGGCGTTCTGCAGGGCGCGGTCGACGGTGGCGGCAAGACCGGCGCGTGCGGTGGGGTCACCCGCGAGCCAGGGCCGCAGGTCGAGGGTGGGGATGCGTGAGGTCACGGTCACGGGTCCAGACTGCCCGCTCACCCCTTCACGTAAGACTCCCGCAGCTCCTGCCACCGCCCCGGCGTCCACGTCGACCAGTCCTTCGGCCGGCCGTCCAGTTCCTCGGCGAGGTACTCGAAGTGGTCGTGCCAGCCCGCCAGGCAGTCCAGGCGGAGGGAGTCGTCGCCCTCGAACTCGTTGGTGAAGCGGAGGACCGAGGACGGGGTGTCGGGGGCCGCGTGCTCCAGGTGGAAGCGGCAGCGGCCGTGCAGATCGATCGTGTACTCCACGATCCGCTCGACGTCCCAGGCCGTCACATGGCCCGTGTGCACGGGGTCCGTCTCGTTGTTCAGCCAGCGCAGCGTGACCGCGCCGCCGAGCCGGGGTTCGAGCACCTCTGCGGCGGCCAGCCAGCCGCGCAGCTCGTCGGGCCTGACCAGGGAGGTCCAGACCCGCTCCACGGGGTGGGGCAGGTGCAGCACGAAGTGGAGGGTCTGCGTGCTGCCCTCGGTACGGCTGGTGCCGTGCGCGACCACATCTGCGGCTTCGCTCATGGCACCAGCCTCCCGCTGTTTCAGGACTTCCGCACGGGCTCGGCGGCCTTCGGCGCGCTGTCCACGACCGAGCGCTCGATCACCGCCGTATTGGCGGTGATCTGGCCGGCGGGCATGCCCGGGCACTTCTTCTCGGGCTGTCCGGGCAGCTGCTCGGTGCCGCCGTCGGTGGCGCGCGTGGTGACGCCGCGCTCGCCCAGGTACGCGTACGTCTTCGGGTCGAAGAGCAGTTCCTGGCGCAGGCCCGACTGCTCGTCCACGCGGCCGACCGCGATGCCCTTGCGGCCGATCGCGTCGGTGGCGTCCTTCACCAGGGTCACGCCGTCGATCTGCGCGGCCGCCCGGTAGAGCGCCGCCGCCACCTTCGGCGGGATCAGGGACTCCCGCACCAGGTCACCGACGAGCACGAAGGTGTTCTGGTCCTCGCTCTTGCCGCCCTGGCTCGCCTTGTGCAGCCAGTCGAGCATCTTCGACGGGTCGGTCGGCAGGGTCTCCAGGTGGCGGTAGTACGTGTTCGAGGGGACGCCCGGTGTCGGGGTGTCGAGGTGGATGGTCTGCGGGCCCTCGCGCTCCGCCCGGAGCACCCCGGGCCGCCTGCCGTCCACCGCGAACCACACCTCGCGCCGCGAGGGCTTCTCCAGGACGGCCGCCTCGCACGCCTCCTGCACGGTCCAGGCCGCCTTCGTCCGCACGTACACGTACTGGTCGTCGCGGACCGCCGTCGCCTCCTCGCGCCCGGCGACGGTGGCGACCCGGTCGAGCAGCTGGGCCGCGTTCCGCGGGGCGCCGGGCGCCGCGGCGGGCGGGGCGCCCCCCTCGCCGCCCCGCTCGCCGCCCCCTTGGCCGCCCTGTTCGCCGCCGCCCGCGAGCGCGAAGCCGCCGACCACCACGAGCGCCACCGCCGCGGCCACGGCGGGTCCGGCGAAGGCCGGGCGCAGCCAGGCGCGGCGCGGGCCGGCCGTGTCCTGCCGGGACTCGTTCCTGATCTCGTTCAACAGGTGCTCCCTGAGAAGGTCTCGGCGGCCCTCCGGCAGCTCCCGCTCGGGCAGTGCCCGCCCGGACGGATCCCTCTCGGGGAGGGACGGGAAGTCGTTCATCGGTTCCCCTCCTGGATGGCCTCGACCGCGGAGATGCGGCCACCTCCTACCTGTCCGCGGGGCGCGGGCGGTTCCAGCGCTTTTGCGAGTTTCGTACGGGCCCGGGAGAGCCGGGAGCGGACGGTCCCCACGGGTATCCCGAGCGCCGCGGCGGCGGACGCGTAGTCGAGACCGCCCCAGACGCACAGCGCGAGCACCTCGCGCTCGGGGCGGCGCAGCGCGGCCATCGCGGTCCGTACCGCCGCGAGCGATGCCGAGTCGTCGATCCGGCCCGCGAGTTCGTCGGCGAAGTCCGCGACGGGTTCGGGCGCGGGCAGCCGGCTCACGGCCGCCTCGTGGCGGCGGGCGGCGCGGCGTGTGTTGCGGGCGACGTTGGTGGCGATGCCCAGCAGCCAGGGCCGCAGCGACCCGCCGTCCTCGTCGACCCGGGCGCGCAGCCGCCACGCCTCCAGGAAGGTCAGCGAGACGATGTCGTCGGCCGTCGACCAGTTCCCGGTGAGGCGGTAGCCGTGGTTGTAGACGGAGCGGGCGTACTCGTCGAAGAGCCGGGCGAAGGCATCGGAGTCCCCCGCTCTGATGGCGGCGCGCAGATTCGTGTCCACACCCCTCCCCCTGTCCACAGCGCGACGGCCGGTTCCCGCAAGAGGCTTGCGGAAACCGGCCGTCGTGGAAAGACGCGGAGGAAGGCGGTGCTCAGACCGGTGCTCAGACCCCGGCGTACGAGTGCTTGCCGGTGATGAAGATGTTCACGCCGTAGTAGTTCCAGAGGAACGTGGCGAAGGCGAAGAGCGCCAGGTAGGCGGCCTTGCGGCCCTTCCATCCTGCGGTCGCGCGCGCGTGCAGGTAGCAGGCGTACGTCACCCACGTCACGAACGACCAGACCTCCTTGGGGTCCCAGCCCCAGTAGCGGCCCCAGGCGTCGCCGGCCCAGATCGCGCCCGCGATGATCGTGAACGTCCACAGCGGGAAGATCGCGGCGTTGACGCGGTACGAGAACTTGTCGAGCGAGGCCGCGGACGGCAGGCGCTCCAGGACCGAGCGGGCGAAGCTGCCGGGCTCGCCGCCGCGGGCCAGCTTGGCCTCGTAGGAGTCGCGGAAGAGGTAGAGGGCCGTGCCCACCGCGCCGATGTAGAAGACCGCGCCGCAGAAGATGGCGGTGGAGACGTGGATCCACAGCCAGTACGAGTCGAGGGCCGGGACCAGCTGGTCGCTCGCGGTGTACAGCCACTTCGTGGCGATACCGAGGTCGAGCAGGACCGTGGTGACGAGGATCAGGCCCATCCAGCGGACGTTCTTGCCGAGGAAGAGCAGCACCAGGTACGCGGTGATGGCCACCGCGGAGAAGGTGATCGAGAACTCGTACATGTTGCCCCACGGCGCCCGCATCACGGACATGGCGCGGGTGACCACACCGCCGATGTGGACGAGCGCGGCGAGGACCGTGAGCGCGACGGCGATGCGGCCGTACAAGTCGCCCTGCTCCGTGCCGCCGTGCGCCCCCGGACCGTCGGGCACGTCGCGCGAGCCGCTCGCCGAGCGGGTCACGACCTTCGGGCGCTCCAGAGTGGCGGTCCCGCCGCCCGAGCGGACCTGCACCTTCGGCGCCTCGGCGGCGGCCGTGGTCTGCGTGAGCGCGGCGGCCGTACGGCCCACCTTGCTGCGGCTGCCGAAGACCCACTCGGCGATATGGGCGAGGAAGGCCAGCGTGTAGACGGCCATCGACGAATAGACCAGCGTGTTGCTGATCGACGCCAGGTTCTCGTTGGTGGCGGCGGCGAGAGTCACTTCTCAGCCCCTTCGGCAGGAACAGCTTCGGATGAGGAGTCTTCGGATGCGGAGGCTTCGGATGCGGGGTCTTCGGATGCGGGGTCTTCGGATGCGGGATCCGGCGCACTGGGTGCGCTCGTGTGCAGGACGGCGGCCAGGTCGCCCAGTTCCTCGGGCACCTTCGCGGACTCGCTGCGGCCCAGACCCGCCATCTCGACGACGGTCACACCGTCGTCGCCGCGCACCGCGCGCACCCACACGCGGCGGCGCTGGATGAACAGGGAGCCGACGAGACCGGCGATCGCGGCGATTGCGCCGGCCAGCGCCCAGATGTTGCCCGGCTGCTGCTTGACCTGGAAGGAGGCCCATTCGCGGAGCTCCTTCTCGTACGTGACGGAGCCCTGGCCGTCGGGCAGCTGCATGGTCTCGCCGGGCAGCAGACGCTGCTTGAAGAGCTCGCCCTTCTTGTCCTTGAACTCCTTCATCTTGGACGTGTCCAGCTGGTACACGTTCTGCGGGATGCCGGAGTCGATGCCGAGCGAACCGTGGTACGCGGACAGCGCCAGGACGGGGAAGTCGGGGGCCGGGAACTGCGAGAACATCTCGCCCTTGCCGTCACCCGCGAAGGTCGGCACGAAGAAGGCGTTGAAGCCGAGCTGCTCCTTCTTGCCGTCCTTGTTGCGGTAGCCGTCGGCGATCTTGATGGCGCCGGTGGAGGTGATGTTGGCGTCGAGCGGCAGCAGCGGTGTCGCACCGCTGTAGACGACCTTGCCGCGGGCGTCCTTGACGGTGACGACGGGCGCGTAACCGTGGGCGATCAGATAGACGGTGGAGTCGCCGACGGTGAGCGGCGAGTTCACCTCGATCGCCTTCTTCTTCTCGGGCCCGTCGACACCCTCGGTGTACGTGACGTGCGCCTTGAAGGTACGGGCGGTGCCCTTGGACGGGCCGCTTCGCTCGTAGGCGTCCTCGAACTTGTCGAGCCGGAAGCTGAACGGCTCCAGGTCGTCGTTGTCGAAGAACGAGCCGGACTGGAAGTCGTCGTACTGGACGAGCGTGTTGGCGAACCCGTCGCCCTCCACGATCAGCTTGCCGCCCTCGGACTTGAACAGGACCCCGACCGCGAACGCGATCAGCATCACGATCAGCGAGATATGGAAGAGCAGGTTCCCGGCCTCGCGGGCATAGCCCTTCTCGGCGGTGACCGCGTCGCCCTCGATGTGCGCACGGAAGCGGCGGCCCTTGAGCAGCTTCAGCGCCTCGTCCCGTACGTCCTCGGGCGAGGACTCGGTACGCCACGTCGTGTACGCGGGCAGGCGCGTGAGCCGCTTGGGCGCGCCCGGCGGGCGGCCCTTGAGCTGGCCGACGAACTGCCAGGTGCGCGGGACGATGCAGCCGATCAGGGAGATGAACAGCAGGATGTAGATCGCCGAGAACCACACCGAGCTGTAGACGTCGAAGAGCTGCAGCTTCTCGTAGAACGGTGTCAGGGACTCGTGGGTCCGCTTGAACTGCTCGACCTTCAGCTCGTCCACGCTGTTCTGCGGGATCAGCGAGCCGGGGATCGAGGCGAGCGAGAGCAGCAGGAGCAGGATCAGCGCGACCCGCATCGAGGTGAGCTGCCGCCAGAACCAGCGGGCCCAGCCGATCACCCCGAGCGCGGGCAGGTTGGGCAGCTCTTCCTTGGGTGCGGTGGACAGCTGGGAGCCGGCGGCGCCGAGGTCCTCGGTGTCGGGGGCTGTGGTGTCCGTCTTGCTCATTTCAGATCCCCACGGTGAAGCCGGAAGTCCAGACCTGCATCTCCTGCACGATGCGGTCCCAGGCGCCGGTGACGAGCAGCAGGCCGGTGACGATCAGCATCGCGCCGCCGATCCGCATCACCCACACATAGTGCTGCTTGACCCAGGCGAAGGCGCCGAGCGCCCGGCGGAAGGCGATGGCGGCCAGTATGAAGGGCAGGCCGAGGCCCAGGCAGTACGCGACGGTGAGCAGGGCTCCGCGCCCGGCGCTGGCCTCGGTCAGGGCGAGCGTCTGCACGGACATCAGCGTCGGGCCGATGCAGGGGGTCCAGCCGACGCCGAACAGGACGCCGAGCATGGGGGCGCCGATCAGACCCGTGGCGGGCTTCTTGTGGAAGCGGAACTCACGCTGGGTCAGGAACGGCATGGCGCCCATGAAGAACAGGCCGAGCACGATGGTCAGCGCGCCGAGCACCTTCGAGATGACCTCGCGGTGCTCCAGGAGCGTGGAGCCGAAGCCGCCGAAGAGGGCGCCTCCGGAGACGAAGACGAAGGTGAAGCCGAGCACGAACAGCGAGGCCCCCGCCGCCATCCGCCCCCGCTTGGCCTCCTCCAGATCGGCGCCGGTGACCCCGGTGACGTAACTGAGGTAGCCGGGCACGAGCGGCAGCACGCACGGCGAGAAGAAGGAGACGAGACCGGCGAGCAGCGCGATCGGGATCGCGAGAAGGAGCGCGCCCCCGAGCACGGTGGCGTTCGGGTCGGTGGCCGCGGCCAGGGCAGTTACGGCGGTGGGGGGCACGGAGGTCACTTCTCCGCGAGTACGGGGTCGATCATCTCGTACAGGCGCTTGTCGCTGACGGGCCCGGAGAATCCCGCTGCGATCTTCCCCTCGCGGTCGATGATGATCGTGCTGGGGATGGACTGCGGGCTGAGGCTGCCCTGCGGGAACTTCAGGATCTGCTTGCCCATGGGGTCGTAGAAGCTCGGGTACGGGATCTCGTAGTCCTCCTCGAAGGCGAGAGCCGGGCCCTTCTCGGGGTCACGGGTGTTGATCCCGACGAACTCCACCCCCTGGGACTTCGTCTCCTCCGAGACCGACTTCAGGTACTTGGCCTCGGCCCGGCAGGGCGCGCACCACGAGCCCCAGGTGTTGAGGACGACGATCTTGCCCTTGTAATCGGCCAGATCGAGCTGCTTGCCTTCGAGGGTTTCGCCCTTGATCTCCGGGGCAGCGGCCCGCTCACCCTCGGCCGAGGTCCGGATGCCCCCCTTGCCGGCGACGAAGTTCGTGTCCCCACCGCCACCCTGCGTACCGCCGTCGGTGCACGCGCTCAGCGCGAGCGCGGCCAGCGCGGTCCCCGCTGCGAAAAGGGCACGTCGGGAGGCAGGACGTCCAAGACTCATGTGAAAAGTTTCGCATGACGGTTTCTGCGGTTTCGGGCGCCCCCCGAAAGCCGCGGAACACCCAGTTCAGGCCAGTTTCTGCGCCACGTCCAGGCCCTGCAGCTTCTCGAGGACCTCCGGCTTCTGAACATCGAGCCAGTCGACGAACTGCCGGAAGGACACCAGGCGCACGTCCTTTTTGTCCGCGATGTTCTTGATGACGGCCTCGACGGCGTCCATATAGATCCCGCCGTTCCACTCCTCGAAGTGGTTGCCCACGAAGAACGGTGCCCGATTTGTCTCGTACGCGCGGTTGAACCCGGCGAGATACGCCTCGGTCGCCTGCTTGCGCCAGCCCGGGTAGTTGGCGGGCGGGGCCTGCGTGGAGTTCACGGACTGGTTGGCGAGGATGTTGTAGTCCATCGAGAGGACCTCGAAGGAGTGGCCGGGGAAGGGCATGGACTGCAGTGGCAGATCCCATACGCCCTGCTTCTTCTGCGGCCAGCGCTGGCGGCCGCCCGGCGACGAGGCGTCGTAGCGCCAGCCGAGCTCGCGTGCGACCGGCAGCAGCTTGTCCTGGCCGAGCAGGCACGGGGTGCGGCCGCCGGTCAGTTCCTTGTCGTAGTCGAAGGGCAGCGGCGGCAGATCGGTCCAGCCCGTGTTCGTACGCCATTGCTGCACGAAGGACTTGGCCTGGCGGATCTCGTCCTTCCATTGCGCGGACGTCCAGTTGGCGACCGATCCGGAGCCCGCGCAGAAGTGGCCGTTGAAATGCGTGCCGATCTCATGTCCGTCGAGCCAGGCCTGGCGCACGTATTTCAGGGTGCGCTTGATGTTCTCGTCCTTGAGATAGCCGATGTCCGAGGCGCCGACGGCATTGTTCGGCGGGCGGTAGAGACGTTTCTTGGACTCCGGCAGGAGATAGAGGCCGGAGAGGAAGAACGTCATCTTCGCGTCGTGCTGCTCGGCGAGCTTGAGGAAGCGCGGGAAGAGGCCGTTGCCTATCTCGCCCGCGCCGTCCCAGGAGAAGACGACGAACTGCGGGGGTATCTCGCCCGGTTCGAGCGGTGTGGGCGGTGGTGGCTGGTGCGGCTGCTTCCCCGTGTACGAGGTGGAGCCGTCGCCGATCAACTTGCCGTCCGCGGAAGGGGACTTGGAGTTCCCTGCGGGCCGGTGGTCACCCGGCCGCGAGCTGTCCCGCTCCTTCGTGCTGCAGGCGGTGAGGCCGGCGGCGGCCGCCGCGGCCCCGACTCCCAGCCCGAACACTCCCCTTCGGGTCATGTGCTGCATTTTGTCCCCTGCCTCCGTGTTGCTCCCCGTTTACGGTGGACGCCCCCTTAGAGGCACAGAGCGGCACCGAGGTTCCAGCGGATTGCGCAAACTTTGCGTTCCGTACGAGGAGATCCTGTGACCGAGCCGGTTTGCCAGGCGGTCGGCGGCACACGAGAAGGAGGGCCGGCCACCGTGCGGTGACCGACCCTCCTCGTCCGTACGCGAAATATCTAGGCCCCGAAGGCCTTGTCCTTGCCCTTCACAGGCTTCGCACCCGCACGCAGGTGCGCGGGCACCAGATCGATTGCGGGCTCGCTGTAGCCGACCGAGACGATCTTGTCGCCGCGGTACGTGAACGAGGTCAGCGAGGCGAGCGTGCACTGGCGGCGGCGCGGGTCGTGCCACAGCCGGCGCTTCTCGACGAAGCTGCGCACGATCCAGATCGGCAACTGGTGGCTCACGCACACCGCTTCGTGCCCGCGCGCCGCGTCCTTCGCCGCGTCGAGCGCGCCCATCATGCGCACGACCTGCTCGACATACGGCTCGCCCCAGGACGGCTTGAACGGGTTGACCAGGTGCTTCCAGTTCTCCGGGCGCTTGAGCGCGCCGTCGCCGACCCCGAAGGTCTTGCCCTGGAAGACGTTGTCCGCCTCGATGAGCCGCTCGTCGGAGGCGACGTCGAGGCCGTGCGCCTTGGCGATGGGCGTCGCGGTCTCCTGCGCGCGCTCCAGCGGGGAGGCGACGACATGGGTGATGTCGCGTCCGCCCAGGTGCTCGGCGACCCGGTCGGCCATCTGCCGGCCGAGCTCGGAGAGGTGGTAGCCGGGCAGGCGTCCGTAGAGGACGCCGTCCGGGTTGTGCACCTCGCCGTGGCGCATCAGGTGGACGACGGTCAGCTCCGTGCCGTCGTGCAGCGAGCTCATGCGGTGGCCTCCGCGGCGGCGCGGGCGGCGGCGGGGAGCGCGTCCGCGATGCGCTGGACGGCCCGCTCGTCATGCGCCGTGGACACGAACCAGGATTCGAACGCGGACGGCGGAAGGTAGACGCCGTCGGCGAGCAGCGAGTGGAAGAACGCGGTGAACCGGAACGAGTCCTGGCCCTTGGCGTCCTCGAAATTGCGCACCTCGTTCTCCGTGAAGAACACCGAGAACATGTTGGACGCGGTCTGCAGCCGGTGCGCCACGCCTTCCTTGGCCAGCGCGCCGGTCACGAGCCCCTGGATCTCGGCGGAGACCGCGTCGACCTTGGCGTACGCGGCGTCGTCGAGGAGGCGCAGCTGGGCGAGGCCCGCGGCGGTGGCGACGGGGTTACCGGAGAGCGTGCCCGCCTGGTAGACGGGGCCGGCCGGAGCGAGGTGCGCCATGACGTCCTCGCGGCCGCCGAAGGCCGCGGCGGGGAAGCCGCCGCCCATGACCTTGCCGAAGGTCATCAGGTCGGGCGCGACGCCGTCGACACCGAACCAGCCGGCCTTGCTCGTACGGAAGCCGGTCATGACCTCGTCGGAGATGTACAGCGCACCGTTGGCGGAGCAGACGTCCTTGAGGCCCTGGTTGAAGCCGGGCAGCGGCGGTACGACGCCCATGTTGCCGGGCGAGGCCTCGGTGATCACACAGGCGATCTCGCCGGGGTGCGCGGCGAAGGCGGCGCGGACGGCTTCGATGTCGTTGTACGGGAGCACGATGGTGTCGCCGGCCTGCGCGCCCGTGACGCCGGGGGTGTCCGGCAGCGCGAAGGTGGCGAGGCCCGAGCCCGCCGCGGCGAGCAGCGCGTCGACGTGGCCGTGGTAGCAGCCGGCGAACTTGATCACCTTGGCGCGGCCGGTGAACCCGCGGGCGAGGCGGATCGCGGACATGGTGGCCTCGGTGCCGGAGGACACCAGACGCACCTGCTCGACCGGGGCGACCCGGGCGACGATCTCCTCGGCGAGCGCGACCTCGCCCTCACCGGGCGTACCGAAGGAGGTGCCGCGGGCGACGGCCTCCTGGACCGCGGCGATCACCTCGGGCTGAGCATGGCCGAGAATCATCGGCCCCCAGGAGCACACGAGGTCGACGTACTCCTTGCCGTCGGCGTCCGTGAGGTACGGACCCTGACCGGACACCATGAAGCGGGGCGTACCGCCCACGGCCCGGAAGGCGCGGACCGGAGAATTCACGCCGCCGGGCGTGACCCGGGAAGCGCGGTCGAAGAGCGCCTGCGAAACGGGGGCTTGGCTGGGTTCCGGCACCTGGTGCATCACGTCGGGTCTCTCGGGCTCTCTCGGTTCACGGACAGCGGGCCCTCTCAGCGTAGGCCCCCGGGTATAGCCTGCGGCCACATGGTGGACCCGGCGGGGATCACCCCGGCGTCCGGCCGACGCACGGCGGTGATCACTTCGGCATCCGAAGGTGATCATTTATGCGTGCAGGGACCGGCTGAGGACACGGAAATCTGCGTATCGTAGAGGCAACTCACACGACCAGGTGACTTGTCCTCGAATCACGATCGCGTACACGTGTTTTGCCATACTCATCCGGGGGAGGTCATTGGCACGATGATCGGGTCGCGGGGCCGGGGCCGGGTTACCAAATAGGCGGCATCAGTCGGGTGGAGATATGCAGCGCGGTGGCGGACTGGGCGAGGGGACCGGTGACCAGGGTGCCCTCGGACCGCGACGTGCCCGTCGCGGGAAGCACCGGCGCGACCAGCACGACAGCGAGGCACCGGCGGCCGGCCCGCAGGACACCGAGCACGCGCGGATCAGGAGTGGCCGGGTGGGGGTGACCTACAAGTACTTCGGCGCCCCTGACGGGGCCACCGCCGCCCGCGTCCCGATCTCCATGCGCCCCGAGGAGCTCGGGGGTGACGAGCTCGGCATGGGCGGCATGTTCACCAAGATCAAGCCGGAGACGATGGCCGCGATGGTCCTCACGGGCATCGAGGGCATACCGCTGCACAAGGTCCCGCCGCTGGAGCTGGTCGTGCTCCACCCCGATTACGCGGTCGTCAAGCTCCCGATGACCGTCGTCGACCCCCTTCGGGGCATCGGCGAGGAGGCCGTCGGCGCGGCCGCCTTCATCTGGTCGACGGTCCCGGACCGCGGGGGCCCGCGGGACGCGTTCAACGTGTACCAACTGCTGCACGAGTGGCAGGACTTCAGCCATCGGCTGCATGAGGCGGGGCATCAGCCTTACTGCCTGGTGTGGCCGTGATCGGCCCCACCGGCGCTTGAGGCGATCCGAGCGGAGCTCGGACGCAGCGCTCACACCGCGGGCGGATCGAACCGCATCCGGCCCTCCGGCGAGGGCGGCACATACCGCACCTCCCCCTTCGCAGGCGCGAGCACCTTCCGCGCACGAGCCCGCACCGTATGCGGCGTGGCAGCCAGCTGACGGCACGCCTCACACCACGTATCGGAATGCCGAGCGGCCCGCTGCGCCGCCGCCGCGTCCTCGAAGTACAGCGGATCGCTCCGGTGCGTCAGACACTCGACCTCGTAGCGGTCACCGCTCCCAGACGCGCCCGCACCCGCGGTGGACTGCGTATCGCGCAGCACCACCCGCGCACCGGTGTCCCGCCGTGTGAACACCCGTCCCTGCGCGTCCAATTCCGCCAGCTCGCGCTGCGCCGACGCCGCCGCCTGGCGGTGTGCCGCGACGCTCTCGGGGTGCGGCCCGATCGCCTGGGCCGCACGGGCCCTTGCCTTGTCGAGGGCCATCTCCACGCGGTGGGCGCGCACCCGCGCCGTGGCCCGCAGGCGCCTGCGACGGGCGTGCTTGGAGTCGTCCGGTATGCCGCTGCTCATTTCGCGTGCTCTCCTTCGGCTCCCCGAGCCAGGGGCTCTCGCCGTACGGGCGGAGTTCTCCGGGTGTCGACTGTAAGCAGGTTGCCGTCGGCCCGCATGCGCAATCCCTTTCGTACCGTAATCACCGCAGGTCACCGCGGTGATGGCAAGGCATGGACCGATGACGTACGGGCAGGAGCGTGGCAGGCTGCGCAGACGGGACAGGACAGAGGGGGACTTCCGCAGATGCCGATGATCCGCAAGCTGCGCCGCATCGTGCGCCGTGTGCAGCGCAAAACGGTGGACCTCAGCCACCCGGCGCGCTCCCCGCTGGGCAGCGCGGTGGTCAACTGCGTGGTGTACCGCGGCGGCAAGCGGCAGTCCGGCTCCTGGGCGGGCCTGTCGGGGCCGGAGGCGCTGCGGCGGGTGCGCGAGGAGGGCGACGGCTTCGTCTGGATCGGACTGCACGAGCCGGACGAGCAGGAGGTGGCCGCGCTCGCCGAGCCGTTCGGGCTGCATCCGCTGGCCGTCGAGGACGCGGTGCACGCGCATCAGCGGCCCAAGGTGGACCCGTACGACGACTCGCTCTTCGCCGTGTTCAAGTCGGTCTGTTATGTGGAGCACGACGAGCTGACCGCGACCAGCGAGGTCGTGGACACCGGCGAGATCATGGTCTTCACCGGCCGGGACTTCGTGATCACGGTCCGGCACGGGCGGCACGGCTCGCTGGGACCGGTGCGCGAGCGCCTCGAAGCGGACCCCGAGCAGCTGGCCAAGGGTCCTTCGGCGGTGCTGCACGCGATAGCGGACTTCGTGGTCGACGAATATCTGAGCGTCGCGGACGCCGTGCAGCTCGATGTCGACGCCGTCGAGACACAGGTCTTCTCACCGGAGGCGGGCCGGGTCGACCCGGGGCGCATCTACCAGCTCAAGCGCGAGCTCCTGGAGCTGAAACGGGCCGCGCAGCCACTCGCCCGGCCGCTGGCGACGCTGGCGGAACGGCGCAGTCCGCTGATCGACCCGGGGGTGCAGGCGTACTTCCGTGACGTCGGCGACCATCTGGCCACCACCGTCGAGCAGATCGCGTCCTTCGACTCCCTGCTCGACTCGATCCTGCAGGCCCATCTGGCGCAGGTGACCGTCGCGCAGAACGAGGACATGCGCAAGATCACCGCATGGGCCGCCGTGATCGCCGTACCGACGATGGTGTGCGGCGTGTACGGCATGAACTTCGAGCACATGCCGGAACTGGGCTGGCGCTACGGGTACTTGCTGATGCTGTCGGTGACGGCGGTGGCGTGTTTCCTGGTGCACCGGTCGTTCCGGCGCAGGGGGTGGCTGTAGCGGGGTGGCCGCCGCTCGGTCCCGGTCCTGGCTGAAGTCGCTCGGTCCCGACCTGGCTGACGTCGCTCAGTCCAGGTCCTTGCTGAAGTGGAAGGCCGTGATCGCCATCCGTTCGCGCAGGTAGAAGCGGTGCGCGTCGGTGCGGTGGGTGCCGGAGTCCAAGTCGAGCTCGTGGCAGCCCTGTTCGCGCGCGTGCTCCTCCAGGTACGTGAGCAGCGCGTGGCCCACCCCGCCGGAGCGCGCGCTCGCGGACGTGACCAGGTCGTCCACGTACAGCTTCTTCAGTGAGCTGGTGTTGAAGACGATCCGCCAGCCGGCGACGCCCGCGCACCGCCCGTCGTCGCCGTACGCGGCGCTGAACCGGAGCCCCTGCGGATGGCCCTGTTCGTACGTGGTGTGCAGCAGCTCCTCGGTGAGGTGCGGGCGGAGCTCGCTCAGGACGGGCAGGACGTCGGTGACGAGGCGCGGGTCGGACGGCTCGATATCGATGATCTTCACGGGGTCAGAGTAGAGCGCGATCGGGGCTCGGGCTGCGGGCGGTCAGATAGCGCTGGATCGTGGGTGCGAGCCAGTCGACGATCTCCTCCTTCGACATCTCGACCGCCAGCGGGAAGCGCAGGACGAAGCGGGCGAGCGCCATGCCCAGTATTTGCGAGGCGACCAGCGCCGCGCGGCGCGGTGCGTCGGCCGGATCCGGACACACCTGGGCGGCGATCGGGCCGATCTGGTCCTTGAGGATCTGCTGCATGCGCTCGGCACCCGCGGGGTTGGTGGCGCCTACACGCAGGAGCGCGGTGAGGACTTCGTCCTGCTCCCAGCGGTCGAGGAAGTGCGAGACGAGGAAGCGCCCCATCCGGTCGGCGGGGACGCCGGCACCGCTGCCGCCGCCGTCCAGCTGGACCCGTACATCCATCGGCGCAGGCAGATTCAGGTCGATGTCGGCCGCAGCCGCGAAGAGACCTTCCTTGCTGCCGTAGTAACGCATCACCATCGACGGGTCGATGGACGCGTCCTTGGCGATGGCGCGGATCGTCGCGCGCTCGTAGCCGTCGGCCGCGAAGCGCTCGCGCGCGGCGGCCAGGATCGCGGCGCGGGTGGCATCGGAGCGGCGCGGGCGGGGTTGGGGTCGAGGTTCGGTGCCCGTGGTCTCGGGCCTCGTCGATGTCTCGGATTTCTGCATGCCAACAAGCGTAGGCCAACGGGTGTTGACAGTCCACCGCCGGGCCTCGTACTGTTGCCAACAAGCGTTGACCAACAAGCGTTGGTATCCCGAGGAGGCGGCCATGACCGGCACGACCGAGACCCGCACCGACCAGCACGGCACCACCCCCGCAGACGTCGTGATCGTCGGCGCGGGCCCCACCGGCCTGCTGCTCGCCGGCGACCTCGCCGCCGCCGGGATACGGGTCACCGTTCTGGAGAAGCGCCCCGCCGGGCTCAGCAATCTGACCCGCGCCTTCGGAGTGCACGCCCGCACGCTCGAAGTCCTCGACACCCGCGGCCTCGCCGACGAGCTGCTCCCCACCGGGCAGCAGCTCACACAGCTCCGCCTGTTCAGCTCCCTCTCCCTCGATCTCTCCGTCCTGCCCTCGCGCTTCCCGTTCCTCCTGATCACCCCGCAGTACGAGGTGGAGAAGCTGCTGCACCGCAGGGCGACCGAGCACGGGGTGCGGTTCGTGCACGATGCCGAGGTCACCGGTCTGACCCAGGACGACGAAGGCGTCACTCTTGAGGTGCGCGGCAGCGCGGACGGCACGAGCACCACGCACCGCGCGGCCTATGTCGTAGGGGCGGACGGGGTGCGCAGCGCGGTCCGCGAAGCCGTCGGGCAGCCGTTCCCCGGCGAGTCCGTGATCAGCTCGATCGTCCTCGCCGACGTCCTGCTCGAGAGCGAGCCGGAGCTGACGGTCGCGGTCGACGGCGGGAAGGGCGCCTTCGGCTTCATGATCCCGTTCGGTGACGGGTACTGGCGGGTGGGCGGCTGGAACCGCGAGCGCGCCGAGATCCCGGACGACGCACCCACCTCCCTTGACGAGCTGAAGGACATCATCAGCCGCGCCTTCGGCTCCGACTTCGGCATGCACGACGAGCGCTGGATCTCCCGCTTCCACAGCGACGAGCGGCAGGTCCCGCAGTACCGCACGGGCCGCGTCTTCCTCGCCGGCGATGCCGCCCACACCCACTCCCCCGCGGGCGGCCAGGGCATGAACACCGGCCTGCAGGACGCCAACAACCTCGGCTGGAAGCTGGCCGCCGTCCTCACGGGCCGCGCCCCCGACAGCTTCCTCGACACCTACCAGGAGGAGCGGCACCCCGTCGGCTCCGCGGTACTGCGCAGCAGCGGCGCGATCGTCCGCCTCGCGATGGCGCACAACCCGGCCCAGCTCGCGGTCCGCTGGCTGGCCGCCAAGGTGGTCAACAACGCGGCACCGGTCAGCCGCAAGGCGATCGGCCAGATCACCGGCGTCGGGTACGTGTACGACGCGCCGCGTGGCGCCCACGCCTTGGTCGGCCACCGAGCAGCCGACGGCGTACTGGCCGACGGCACCCGGCTCTACGAGGCACTGCGCACAGGGCAGTTCGTCCTGACGGCTCCCAAGGACACGGAGCTCCCCGCCGAGTTGGAGACGCTGGCCGGGGATGACTGCATACGGACCCAGTGGGCGGAGGGCGAGCAGGCGCCGCTGCAGCTGGTGCGGCCCGACGGGTATGTGGCCTGGGCCCGGGACTGAGTCCCTGGGACGGGTCATGGCCTGAACGGGCGGGTGGGGATGCGGAGTTCGCATCCCCACCCGCCCGGTGCCGCTCGCGCGCCGCCCGGCGCTCCCGTGGCCGGCCAGGGCCGGTCAAGGCCGGTCGAGGAGGGCGCCGACCGCCTCGTCCGCCGCCTTGAGGGCGGGCTCGTCGGCGTGCAGCGAGTCGTACACGAAGTGGACGGCGGCCTCCGTGATCCCGCAGTACTCGGAGATGCCCGTCCGCAGGGTGTGCGTGACCGTCCGGTCCCAGCCGAGCGACAGGAAGTCCGCCTCGGTGTAGCTCACTCCCGTGAGCCAGAGCATCCGCTTCCCGGCCAGCCGCGGCCGGGACCGTCCATAGGCGAAGCCGTGATTCCACACCCGGTCGATCCAGCCCTTGAGGATCGCCGGCGGACCGAACCACCAGAGAGGGAAGACGACGACCAGCACCTCGGCCGCGGCCACCCGCCGCATATGCGCCTGCACTTCGGCGGAGTACTCCTTCTCCCGGTCCGCCCAGTCGGGTTCGTCCTCGGGTCCGAGCCGCGGGTCGAAGCCCTCGGCGTACAGGTCGAGCACGTCCACCACGAACCCTGAGCCCTCCAGGCGAGCTTGGGCCCGGCGCGCCATCTCGGCGGTGAGCGAGTCGGTACGGGGGTGGGCGACGACGAGGAGGGCGGTGGGCTCAGGAGTGGGGGTGGGGTTCATCGGGCTGCCTCCAGGCGGACCAGCATCTTGCCCGTGTTGGCTCCGTTCAGGACGCCGAGGAAGGCGTCGGGGGCCTGGTCGAGGCCGTCCACGACGGTCTGTTCGGTGCGCAGAGAACCGTCGGCGAGCCAGCTCGCCGCCTTGCCGATCCACTCGGGGAAGAGGTCGAAGTGACTGGTGACGAGCATGCCTCGCAAGGTGGCCTCCTTGATCGCGGCGCGATACAGGTTGTCCGGGCCGGGCACGGGCGTGGTGGCGTTGTAGCCACTGACCGCGCCCACCAAGGCGATCCTGCCGCCGGTGCGCACCGCACCGACAGCCGCCTGCAGATGGTCACCGCCCACGGAGTCGAGATAGACGTCGATCCCGTCCGGTGCGGCCTGGGCGAGCTGCTGGTCCAGGGCGCCCTGGCGGTAGTCGAGCGCGGCGTCGAAACCGAAGGTGTCGAGCAGCTTCTTCGTCTTGGCCGGTCCGCCCGCCGAGCCGATGACGTGCGAGGCACCGAGCTTGCGGGCGAGCTGGCCGGCGACGCTGCCGACGGCTCCGGCCGCGGCGGAGACGAAGACGACGTCTCCCTCGCGTACGGGGGCGGTCCGGGTGAGGGCGGCATAGGCGGTCAGGCCGGTGGTGCCGAGCGGTCCGAGCCAGGCCTCGGGCGGGGCGAGCGCGAGATCGACGACGGTGGCGTCGGCCGCGTCGAGCACGGCGTGCTCGCGCCAGCCGAGGAAGTGGCTGACAGTCGCCCCGACCGGCACCGCCGCGGAGCGCGAGGCGATCACCTCACCGAGAGCGCTGCCCTCCAGGGCGGCTCCCAGCACGAAGGGCGGGATATAGGAGGGGGCATCGTCCATCCGGCCCCGCATGTACGGGTCGACGGACATCCAGGTGTTGCGGACCACGATCTGGCCGTCGGCGGGCTCAGGGATGTCGACGGTCGCCGACTCGAAGGTGGCGGCGGTCGGCTCACCCACGGGGCGGGCAGCGAGGCGGATCTCACGGGAGCGGAGGAGGGTGGACATGGTGTGCCTTCCGGAGCGGGAGGGCCGGGGTCGCGGCGGCGTGCCCGGCGGTGGGGTGACCGGTGTGGTCACGGGAACCACCGTGCGGGAGGCCGCTCACGGAACACCTGCGGGCCGCTTTCGGTGTGCGCATGGTCCGCGCACGGGCCGGCACATGGGCCGGCTGACGGCCGACTGACGGCGGGCGGACGGGCAGGTCAGGGCCAGGTGCCGGTCCGGACGCCCGGCACTCGGTCCGGCTGTCACCAGGCCTCCCCTTCGCTTCCGCCGTCGCCGACTCCCCGGCCCCGCGCGCCGGTTAGCGTGGGCGTCATGCGTTTCGAGGTGCTGGGGATCCTGGGAGTACGGGCGGGGGACGGGGCGGCGGTCGCCGTACCGGAGGCCAAGGTGCGCGGGCTGCTCGCGGTGCTCCTCGCTCACGCGGGGCAGCCCGTCGGGGTGGACCGGATCGTCGAGGACCTGTGGGAGGGCGCGGCGCTGCCCGCGCGCCCTGCCAACGCCCTGCAGACGAAGGTGTCCCAACTGCGGCGTGCCCTGGAGCAGGGCGAGCCCGGCGGGCGCGCGCTGGTCGAACATGGGCCCGGCGGCTACCGGCTCGCGGTCGCCGAGGAGGACGTGGACGCCGGCCGGTTCGGCCGACTCGTCGCCCAGGCACAGCGGATCGAGGACCCGCGCGCCCGCCGGGCGCTGCTGAGCGATGCCCTGGGGTTGTGGCGGGGCCTCGCGTTCGAGGAGTTCCGAGACGCCGGGTTCGCCCGGGCGGCCGTCGCACGCCTGGAGGAACAGCGGCTCACCGCGCAGGAAGAGCTGGCCGCACTCCGGCTCGACCTCGGTGAACACGCCCTGCTGGCCGACGAGTTGACTCCGCTCACGAAGGAGCACCCCCTCCGCGAGGGACTGCGGGCCGTCCACCTCCGTGCGCTGTACCGCTCGGGACGCCAGAACGAGGCACTCGCGTCGTACCACGCCCTGAGCCGCCGCCTCGCAGACGAACTCGGCGTGGACCCCGGCCCGGAGTTGCGCGCACTGCACGAGGCGATGCTCCGGCAGGACCCAGGGCTTGAGGTGGGCGTTCGAGGGGCGGCCGGGTCCGGTGAGGCAAGGCTGACTTCGGCCGGGTCCGTTGGGGCGGGGGTGACTTCGGCCGGGTCCGTTCGGGTCGAGCCACCCCTCCCACTCGGGTCGCCCCTCCACTCCGCACCACCACTCGCGTCAGCCGCCACGCTCACGCCCACACCCACACTCGCCCCCTCTCCGGTACCCACCCCGCCCACAACGTCCGCTGCGCCCCCACCCCGCCCCACCACCAACCTCCCCGCCCGCACCGACGCCGTGATCGGGCGGGAGGCGGCCGTTGCGCAGGTGTGTGCGGCGCTCGTGGCGGAGCGGTTGGTCACCCTGACCGGGCCCGGTGGAGTCGGGAAGACACGGCTCGCGCTGGAGGCGGCCGGACATCTCGTCCCACCGACCGCTCCACGGGCCGCGCCACCGACCGCTCCCCCGACTACCCCTCCGCCCACTCCCCCAGTCACCCCCTCACCCCAACGCACCGACACCCCTTGCCCGCACCTCCCCGACGGTGTCTGGCTCGTCGAGCTCGCCGGTGTGCGGAGTGATCCGGAGGCCGCCGTCGCGGCCGCGCTGGGGCTGCGGGACGAGACGGTGGCCGGTCCCGTGGATCCGGAGGACCGCCGCTCGCGGCTCGTCCGTGCGCTGGCCGATCGTGCGGTGCTGCTCGTCCTCGACAACTGCGAGCACCTGGTGGACGAGGTCGCCGCCCTGGTCGGCCAACTCCTGCGCGGCGCACCTGGGGTGCGGGTGCTCGCCACCAGCCAGGAGCCGTTGAACGTCGCGGGCGAGACGGTCGAGGCGGTCGCCCCGCTCGCCGTTCCCGAGGCCGTCGACCTGTTCGCCGCGCGCGCCGCGGCCGCCGCCCCCGGCTTCCGCCTCACCGCGGCGAACCGCGAGGCGGTCGAGCTCATCTGCCGCCGCCTCGACGGCATCCCGCTCGCGCTCGAACTCGCCGCGACCCGCGTCCGGGCGCTCGGCGTCGAGGCCCTCGCGGAGCGGCTGCACGACCGGTTCCGGCTGCTCAGCCAGGTCCGCCGGGACGCGCCCGCCCGTCAGCGCACCCTGCGCGCGATGATCGACTGGAGCTGGGAACTGCTCGGCCCGCAGGAGCGCACGGTCCTGCGCCGGCTCGCGGTCTTCGCGGGCGGCTTCACCCTCGACGCCGCCGAAGCGGTCTGCGCCACCCCGAAGACAGCCACCCCGGAGACAGCCACCCCGACCTCACCCGCCGAAGCCGAAGCTGAGTCCGACGCCGACGCCGACGCGAACGCCAGCGCCAACGCCGACGCCGAACCCGACGCCCACCCCATCACCGCTCACGAAACCGTCGACCTGATCACCCGCCTCGTCGACCGCTCCCTGGTCACCGTGGCCTACGGCGATCAGGGAGCGCGGTACCGGATGCTCGAGTCCGTGGCCGCGTACAGCCTGGAGCAGCTGGCCGCCGCGGGTGAGGAGGCCGCCGTACGGGAGCGGCACGCCGTGCACTACCGGGAGCTCGCCGAGCGCGCGGCGCCCGCCCTGCACGGCCCCGCCCAGTGCGCCTGGCTGCACCGGCTCCAGGCGGAGTCCCGCAACCTCCACGCGGCCCTCGACCACACCGCGGATCCCACATCAGCCCTGCGCGCCGTCAACTCCCTTACGTGGTACTGGTACTTGAGCGGCCGCATCAGCGAGGGTCTGGCCGTCCTCAACCGCGTCCTCGCCACCGCCGAGACGACCGGGCCGGACGGCCAGGTCACCGACCACGGCACCCTCGCCTCCGCCCGGATCCGCCGCGCCGCACTCGCCCTGGTCACGGGCGACGCCTCCCACCAGGCGGACGCCTTCGACGACGCCGATGCCCGCGGCCGCTGGTTCCTCGCCTTCGCGCGGTGCGGGTTCACACAGATGCAGGACCGCGGACGGCTGCGCGACCTTGAGGCCGAGTTCCGCGCGCTCGGTGACCCCTGGGGTGAGGCGGCGGCGCTCAGCACCTGGGCGACCCGTTCGCTGTACGAGGGCGACCTGGCATCGCTGCGCGAGGCCGCCGAAGCCGGCGCGGAGCGCTTCGGCACACTCGGCGACCAGTGGGGCCAGGCGCAGGCCACCGAACAGCTGGGCGTGCTCGCGGAGATCACCGGCGACTACCCTTCGGCGGCCCGGCTGCACCACAAGGCACTGCGGGCCTCGGAGGAGCTGGAGCTGTGGACCCAGGCGTCGTTCAGTCTGTCGCGCCTCGGCCGGATCGCGCTGCTGACCGGCGAGGAGGAGCGCGCAACGGAGTACCACGAACGGGCCGTGCGGCTGGCCGCCGGCCAAGGGAACGCGCCCGCCCGCCAGTTCGCCGAGATCGGCCTCGCGCTCGGCGCCCGCCACCGAGGCGACCTCGACACCGCCCAGCGCCTGCTCACCCCCTGGCTCGCCTGGAACCGGCGGCTCGGCGTCGACTCGGGCACGGCCCTGCTCCTCGCGCAGTGCGGTTACGTGGCCGAGGTGCGCGGCGACGACCGGCTGGCCGAGTCCCTGCACACCGAGAGCCTCACCGCGGCCCGTCGTACCGGTGACGCCCGCGCCATCGCCTTCGCCGTCGAGGGCCTGGCAGGCGCCTGGTCCCTACGGGGCGCGGCTGAACGAGGTGTGACGGAGCGGAGTGCGGCCGAGCGCGCCGCCGAGGCACTCGGCACCGCGGCGGCCCTGCGCGCCTCCGTGGACTCCCCGCTGCCGCCCGGCGAACGCAGGGATGTCGACCGTGCCGCCGCCCGTGCCCGTGCCGCACTCGGCGACGAGGCCTACACGGCGGCGTACGACCGCGGCTACAAGACCCCGGCGGAGGAGTTCGCCCCGTAGGACACCCCTCGCAGCCGGATAGGGGCGGCGGCCGAGGACTACCGGCCACTGCCCAGTTGTCACAGCTCCCGGTGGACCTTCGTGTTCGACGCCTGGGCGCGGGGGCGGACCACGAGCAGGTCGATGTTGACGTGGCTGGGCCGGGTGACGGTCCAGGCGACCGTGTCGGCCACGTCGTCCGCGGTGAGGGGCTCGGCAACGCCCGCGTACACCTTGGCGGCCTTCTCCTCGTCGCCGCCGAAGCGGGTCGTAGCGAACTCCTCCGTCTTGACCATGCCGGGCGCGATCTCGATCACGCGGACGGGCCGGCCGACCAGTTCGAGGCGGAGGGTCTCGGCGAGCACCCGGGCGCCGTTCTTCGCGGCGACATAGCCCGCGCCGCCTTCGTACGTGGCATGGCCCGCGGTCGAGGAGAGGACGACGACCGTGCCGTCGCCGCTGTCGGTGAGGGCGGGGAGCAGGGCCTGCGTCATGTGGAGCGTGCCGATGACGTTGACCTCGTACATCCGGCGCCAGTCCTCCGGGTCGCCGGTGGCGACGGGGTCGGCGCCGAGCGCGCCGCCCGCGTTGTTGACGAGGACGTGCACGGCGCCCTCGGCCATGAGGGCGGCCGCGAAGGCGTCGACGGCCGCGCGGTCGGTGACGTCGAGGGCCCGGGCGTCGGCGGCGTGGCCGGCCGCGGTGAGCTCGGCGGCGAGGGCCTCGATGCGGTCCTTGCGGCGCGCCGTGAGCACCACGCGGAAGCCCGCTTCGGCCAGCTTGCGGGCGGTGGCGGCACCGATGCCGCTGCTCGCGCCGGTGACGACGGCGGTGCGGCGGGCTGCGGCGGAGGTCATGGGCTGCTCCTGGGAGGCGGAGAGTGCGGGTGCGGTGGTCCGGGGTGACCGGTGTCGGTGGTCCGGGGTGACCGGAGTCGATCGCGGTCAGGCTAACCGGATCGCCCAGCGGCCCGGTCAACCGCTCGCCATGCGGTCATCCGTACGCGCCGAACTCCGTCATGGTCACGGCCAATTGCGAAGTATCGGTAAGTTGCGCGCGTATCGGACAGGCGGTCAGTCCGGGCTCCGGGAGCTGCCGGGCGCGGACGGGAACGGTGGGAGCGGGAGATGCGAGCTCGATCGAACGGTGCGGGACTGGCCGCGGCGACGGTGGCCGCCGCCGTACTGGCCGTGGCGGTGCCGGCCGAGGCCGCGGCGCCGGAGGCCGACGTGGCGTACCACGGCTACGCGTCACTGTGGGAGGGCCGGCTCGGGATCTGGCTGACCCCGCAGAACCACGGCCCGGCCGGCGTGAACGACGCGACGGTGCGGCTGCGCTACTCGGTGCCGCTGGCGAGCCGCCAGAAGCTGCCGGAGCAGTGCCTGCGCGGCGGACCGCGCACGGTGCTCTGCTCCACCGGAGAGATCAAGGCGGGCGGCTGGAGCGACGAACTCGCACTCGACCTCAAGCTCAAGGGCGTGCCGGAGGAGGCGACCGTACGGATCGACACCCTGTGGAACGGCGGCGTCTCCGACCGCAATGCGGAGAACAACCGGCACAAGGTGCTGACGCTCGACACCGGGGATTCCTACTTCTTCTGAGGCCTCGCGCTCCGTCCCGTTGTCCGACCCCCGTGGCAGGCTCGAAGCGTGATCGTCGAGCGTGCTTATGCCCAGGGGGACGGGCTGGACCCCGAGGAGTACCCGTGGAGCGTGCCCTGCGTGCGGCAGCTGCTGCGCGAGGGGCTGCGCTTCACGGCGCCGGTGACCTTTCTCGTGGGGGAGAACGGGTCGGGCAAGTCCACCCTGGCCGAAGCGCTCGCCGAAGCCTTCGGCCTCGATCCGTACGGCGGCTCGCACGACTGGAAGTACGCGAGCCATCGCCCCAAGTCCGCGCTCGGCGAGCGGCTGCGCTTCGACGCGGCAGCCGGCGGGCGGCGCATGGTGCGCAGCTGGTCGGCGCGCAAGGGCTTCTTCCTGCGCGCCGAGACGGCCCTTGACGCGCTGCACCGCGAGGGCTTCGCGCCGGACGAGCGCAGCCACGGGGAGGGCTTCCTCGCCGCCTTCCGCGGCAAGTTCCTCACCCCAGGGCTGTACGTGATGGACGAGCCGGAAGCCGCCCTCTCCTTCGCCTCCTGCCTCGAACTGCTCGGCCACATCGACCACTTGACCCGCGAAGGCGGCCAGATCATCTGCGCCACCCACTCCCCACTCCTCACCGCTCTGCCCGGCGCGGACATCGTCGAGGTGGGGGAGCACGGGATACGGCGGGTGCGGTGGGACGAGCTGGAGCTGGTGGATCACTGGCGGCGGTATCTGGCGGATCCGCAGGGGTATTTGCGGCACATTGTGGGATAGGGCGCGGACGTACACACGTACGAGTGAACGAGTTCCATCCCGCCACCACGCACGAACGCGCTATCTAATCTCAGCCACAACCAGCAGAAATACGGCCCCCGGCCGGGCGGCAACCCGGACCGAGGGCCTCACCATCATGGAAGGACCGCTTCCTCATGGCTGAGCACGAGACTAGCGCGCGTCAACTCGCCTTGGACGAAGGCTCTGACGCCGAGTCGGCGAGGTTCATGGACCTCGAAATCCCCGAGTACGCCTACATGTTCGGCTTCCTTCAAGCCGATGGGCACCTTGCCCAAGGGCCGGGGCAGAAGGGCAGGCTGACCGCCGAAATCAACGCGCGGGACATCCACATCCTCCGCAAGTTCCAGCGCCTGACCCCGTTTTACAGCTCCATCAGCGAAAGAGTCCGCGCCACCAACTTCGCCGAACAACACCACTCGGCCACGTGGTCACTGTGTTCACTGGAAGCCCGGACCATCATCAACGAACTCGGGATCCCGTACGGCAAGAAGTCGCTGATCATCAAGCCGCCTTGCGCCGAGTTCTCCCAGGTCGATTACGTTCGCGGCTTGTTCGATGCCGACGGGTCCGTTGGGTGGACCGGCAAAGGCATCCCGTTCATCTCCTTCACGACTGCCAGCTCCTCCATGGCCGAGTACGTGTGCCGCTTCGGCAGGGAGATCACTGGCACACAGCGCAATGTCCGCCCCAACGCCCGCGACCAGGTCTACGTGACCACGTACTTCAAGGAGCACGCCCAGCAGTTGGCCGGTCATCTCTACTATCCCGACTGCCTCGCACTGGACCACAAGAAGGCCAACGCCGCCTCGATCCAGACCTGGGTGCGCCCGGCAGACATGAGGATCGCTCCACCTCGTCGACGCTGGACCGAGACGGACGATCGCGAGCTGCTGCGACTCAATCACCCCGCAGCCGCAGCCAAGACACTGGGTCGAACGGAACAGAGCTGCTCCATGCGGCTTTGGCGACTTCGCACCGGCAAGGTGCCGATGCCGCCCCAGTAGCGCACGCGGAGCGGGGCGCCCATACCTTCGGCACCCCGCTCCGGCTTCACCCCTTGACGCAGATGAACTGCTTGAGCTTCGCCACAACCTCAACAAGGTCGCGCTGCTGCTCCATCACCTGGTCGATGTTCTTGTACGCACCCGGGATCTCATCGAGTACACCGGAATCCTTGCGGCACTCGACGCCCTGCGTCTGCCGCTCCAGATCCCGCACCGTGAACCGGCGCTTCGCCGCGCTGCGACTCATCCGCCGACCCGCCCCGTGCGAGGCCGAGTTGAAGGCCTTCTCGTTGCCCAGGCCCTTCACGATGTACGAGCTCGTACCCATGGACCCGGGAATGATCCCGTAGTCGCCCGAGCCCGCCCGGATGGCGCCCTTGCGCGTGACGAGCAGGTCCATCCCCTCATAACGCTCCTCAGCCACATAGTTGTGGTGACAGCTGATCTCCCGCTCGAAGGTCACTTTCGCCTTCTTGAACTCCTTGCGGATCACGTCCTTGAGCAGCGCCATCATGATCGCCCGGTTGTACCTGGCGTACTCCTGCGCCCAGTACAGGTCGTTGCGGTAGTCCGCCATCTGCGGGGTGTCCGAGACGAACACCGCCAAGTCGCGGTCGACCAAGCCCTGGTTGTGCGGGAGACGCTGAGCGACACCGATGTGGTGCTCCGCCAGCTCCTTCCCGATGTTGCGAGATCCGGAGTGCAGCATCAGCCAGACCGCACCCTCGCTATCAGTGCAAACTTCAACCAGATGATTTCCCGAGCCAAGTGTCCCGATTTGTCGCCTCGCCCGCTCCTCGCGGAACTTCACTGCACCGGCCACCCCGTCGAACCGCCCCCAGAACTCCCCCCACCCCGACGTGGCAAACCCATGCATCCGCCCCGGATCCACGGCATCCGAGTGCATCCCCCGCCCCACCGGAATCGCCTGCTCGATCTTCGAGCGCAGCCGCGAGAGATCGCCCGGCAGGTCGTTGGCCGTCAGCGAGGTCTTGACCGCCGACATGCCGCAGCCGATGTCGACGCCGACCGCCGCCGGGCAGACCGCGCCGTGCATCGCGATGACCGAACCGACCGTCGCGCCCTTGCCGTAGTGCACGTCGGGCATGACGGCGAGGCCCTTGATCCAGGGCAGCGTCGCGACGTTGCGCAGCTGCTGCATCGCGCCGGACTCGACCGTGGACGGATCCGTCCACATCCGGATGGGGACCTTCGCCCCGGGCACCTCTACGTAACTCATGGAACTCACAATCCCCGTATGAATGAAGAAAAGTCTTGGAGCGCAAATACCGGGGCCAAGGGCAGCAAAAGGGGCGGCTGACCGGCCATCACAGCGGCGCGTGCGATACACATTATGTTCACCGGTCTCCGCGCGGCGCCATCGCTTTTCGCCGTACGGGGCCGTCCCAGACCAGCGGTACAGCACCCGAACCGTGTCCGAAGGAGGGCCCGCACCGTGCGGCACAGGCGCAGCCACAAGGGTTATCTGGCGGGTGCGGCCGCGCTCGCCGCCGTGCTGCTCACGGGTTGCACCTCCGACGGTGGCGGCGCGGGCGCGGACGACGACAAGCCCGAGGGTTTCGCGACCTCGCCCGCGGAGGCGGCGCCCGGGAAGTACGACACGCTGCCCGAGCCGTGCAACGCGGTGGGGCGCGACACTTTGGACGCGATGCTGCCGGGGATCAAGGACCTGGCGGACGAGCGGCGCGAGAAGGCGTACGCGGGTGCGGCGACGGTCACCTTCGACACCGACCGCCGGGCGGGCTGCCGTTGGACGGTGGAGTCGGCGGACGCGACGCACCGGTTGCATGTCGATTTCGAGCGCGTGGTGTCGTACGACCCGGCGGTGAGCGATGACGAGCTCGCGACGGATCTGTTCCTCGATCTGAAGATCGCGGCGGATCTGCCGGAGCCGGCGGAGGAAGGGTCGGACGAGGAGCCTTCGGGTGACGCGTCGGAGTCGGCCTCCGAGGACCCGTCGGACGATGCGGGCGACGCGGACGCCGAGGACGGCAAGAGCGGTGACAAGGACCCGTCCGCCTCCGCTTCGTCCACTCCCCCGGAGGGTCTCGAACCGCGCGTGCTCGACGATCTGGCCGACGAGGCGTACCTCGACGACGAGCTGAGCGCGGCCGATTCGGCGGCCCGGCGGCGCATGGTGACTGTGGTGTTCCGCACGTCGAACGTGCTGGTGACCATCGAGTACAGCGCGCAGCCCGCTTCCGTGCGGGAGACGCCGGACAGCAAGGAACTGCAGGACAGGGCAAGGGTTCTGGGCGGGCGGCTGGCCGAGCAGTTCACGGAGTGAGTGCGGGCCGGGGGTGGCCTGGGTCACGCGGTCCGGGGTCCGTTCCGCCACGGCGCTGCGCACCACCGCGTACCGTGGCTGGGCGGAACCACAGGGGGCTCCTGCCGCACCTGGCGCCCCGGAACGGACCCGCACGAATGATGAGCGAAGGAACCATGCACCGAAAAGGACCGCGATTCACCCGCATACTCGCCGCCTGTGCCGTAGTTCCGGTGGCGCTGACCGCCGCCGCTGCGTGCTCCTCGGGCTCGGGCGACGACGGCGGCAAGAGCGACTCCGGCGCGAGCTCCTCCGCCTCGAAGGGCGCTGAGGGCAAGGACAAGCCGGCGAGTCTGGAGGCGGCCGCGTACAAGCAGCTGCCCGCCGCCTGCAAGGTCCTGTCCGAGAAGACGGTCGAGGATCTGGTGCCCAAGGTCGAGGACAAGTCCGGCAAGACGGGCAAGTCCACCGATGTCACCACGCGGAGCAGCTGCTCCTGGACGGGCCTGGACACCAACGGTGTTGACGGCTCCCAGTTCCGCTGGCTTTCCGCGTCGCTGATGCGGTTCGAATCGGAACAGGGCCTGGGCAGCGCCGAGGACCGCGCCAAGGACTACTTCAAGAAGCAGGTCGCCGCGGCCTCGGGCACCGAGGGCGCGAAGAACGTGAAGTCGGAGCCCGCCGCCGGTGTCGGCGACCAGGCCACGACGGTCCGTTACGACCTCGACAAGGGCAAGTTGGGCGACTACAAGCAGCAGACGGTCGTCACCCGCATCGAGAACGTCGTCGTGACGCTCGACTACAACGGCGCCGGTCTCGCGGGCGAGAAGGCTCCGAAGGCCACGGACATGGCCAAGGACGCCGAGAAGGCCGCGAAGGAAGTGGTGGCCTCGGTGACGGCGGCCAACAAGGAAGGCGCGGAGGGCGCTTCGCCGTCGGACTCCCCGTCGAAGAAGCCGTCGGACAAGGCGTCCAGCAAGTCCTCGTAGCGAGTCGACAGACCGCACGCCGTCTCGGGACGGCACGTCATAACGCCGCAAAACCGCACGTCAAGAGCCCGGCCGTTCACCCGATGGCCGGGCTTTCGGCGATACCGGCCCACGCCCACCCGCACACGTGTGCCAGGCTGTTGCGCGCAAACGGGCCCGGGCGGCGGCAAGCGCGGGCAGGCACTTGGAGGGGATCACGGGTGGCAGCGCCGTTGAAGCTGACGCGGACACACCGGATATTGATCGGGGTGGTGGTCGCGGGAGCGGTCGTCATCGCGGCGATCGGTTTCGCGGGCTCGTACGCGGCCGTGCGCGAGCTCGCCGAGGAGAAGGGCTTCGGGAAGTTCTCACTGGTCTTCCCGATCGGCATCGACGCGGGCATCTGCGTCCTGCTCGCCCTCGACCTGCTGCTCACGTGGATCCGTATCCCCTTCCCGCTCCTGCGGCAGACGGCGTGGCTGCTCACCGCCGCCACGATCGCCTTCAACGGTGCGGCGGCCTGGCCCGATCCGCTCGGTACGGCGATGCACGCGGTGATCCCGGTCCTGTTCGTGATCTCGGTCGAGGCCGCGCGGCACGCCATCGGCCGGATCGCCGACATCACGGCCGACAAGCACATGGAGGGCGTCCGCCTCACGCGCTGGCTGCTCTCGCCCGGGCCGACGTTCCTGCTGTGGCGCCGGATGAAGCTCTGGGAGCTCCGCTCGTACGACGCCGTGATCAAGCTCGAACAGGAGCGCCTCGTCTACCGCGCCCGGCTGCGCTCGCGCTACGGCCGCGCATGGCGCCGCAAGGCCCCGGTCGAGTCCCTCATGCCGCTGCGTCTGGCGCGCTACGGCGTCCCGCTGGCGGAGACCGCGCCGGCGGGCCTCGCGGCGGCGGGCATCGAGGTGCCCCAACTGCCCGCGCCCACGCCGCAGTTGGAGGCGCCTCAGGTCCCGCAGGCCGTCCAGGCCGCGCCGCAGCCCGTGGAGATCCCCCAGGAGTGGCCCACGAACCACGACAGCCCGTGGTTCGCGACCCCCCAGCAACACCCGTACGACCAGCAGGGCCTCGACCCGCAGCAGGGCCTCAATCCGCAGCAGGCCTTCGACCCGCAGCAGCAGCCGCATTCGCACCAGCAGGAGCGGTACGAGCAGACGTACTCCCCCGAGCCGCCCTACGAGGAGTGGTACGAGGAGCAGCCCGCCGAGGCCTTCGACAGTTCGCAGACCGGTGAGTTCCGTATCCCCACGGGCCCGAACCGCACCCGTCCGCTGAACATCCCGGGCCAGCGCCAGGAGCAGCTGCCCGCGGAGGAGCTCCTGGACGCCGTCGCCGAGTCCGAGGCGGAGGAGGAGCCCCCGGCGCCGCCCGGTCTGCCGGACGACGTCACGCGCGAGGAGGCGTACTTCAACGCGTTCCGCAAGTACGTCAGCGAGCACGGCGACTTCCCGAACGCCCGCCAGTTCGGGATCTACCTCCAGGACCTGTACGGCGTGAAGGGCCGCAGCGGAGGCCCGCTCACGGAGTCGACCCTGCGCCCGTTCATCCGCGACTTCCGGGCCCGCTACCAGCAGGAGCTGGACGCGGAGGAGTCCATCGCGTAGCTCCGTACGCCCCCGTAGGCACAGGACACGCCCCCGTAAGCACAGGACACGCCCCCGTAAGCACAGAACGGCGCCGCCCCCGAGGGGACGGCGCCGTTCGCGCGACGGGTGTCAGGCGCCGAGCAGCTTCCGCACCCGGTCCGCCCCCACCGCGAGCAGCAGCGTGGGCAGGCGCGGGCCGGTGTCGCGGCCGACCAGGAGGTGGTACAGGAGCGCGAAGAACGCGCGCTGGTCGGCCTTGATCTCCGGCGGCAGTTCCTTCGGTCCGGCGTCGGCCGCGAATCCGGCCTGCACCTTC
Source organism: Streptomyces sp. NPDC050418 (assembly GCF_044458745.1). Taxonomy (NCBI): domain Bacteria; kingdom Bacillati; phylum Actinomycetota; class Actinomycetes; order Kitasatosporales; family Streptomycetaceae; genus Streptomyces; species Streptomyces sp. NPDC050418. Next base: position 25,689 of record NZ_JBITIG010000003.1, on the reverse strand, counting down.
GGCACGCCGTAGACGAGGTGCGTCAGACCGTCGAGCGACCAGTGCTCGTCGAGGCCCTCCAGGAGGAGGCGCAGCGACTCCTTCTTGTGGTCGTCAAGGGCGGCCAGCGCCTCCGCGTCCGGGGCGGTCCGCACGATGGTGCGGGACTCGGCCGGCACGTACTTCGCGGTCCACGCCTCGGCCTTGTCCAGGCGCGGGCGGACCACGGCGAGGTCCGCCACCGGGTTCTCCGGGTCCAGCTCGGTGAGGATGCGCAGGGTCTGCTCCGCGTCCCCGGCCGTCACATCGGCGACCGAGGCGAGCGTGCCGTACTGCAGCGGGCGCTCGGTGCGGGGCAGCTCGCCGGCGGCGGTGCGGGCGGCACGGCTGTACGCGGCGGCGTCGGCCGGCAGCGCGGAGCCGTCGGCGACCTTGGCCTCCAGCTTGTCCCACTCGTTGTAGAGCCGCTGGATCTCCTGGTCGAAGGCGATCTTGAACGACTGGTTCGGGCGGCGGCGGGCGTAGAGCCAGCGCAGGATCTGCGGCTCCATGATCTCCAGCGCGTCGGCCGGGGTGGGCACCCCGCCCTTCGACGAGGACATCTTGGCCATGCCGGAGATGCCGACGAACGCGTACATCGGACCGATCGGCTGCTTGCCGCCGAACAGCGTCACGATCTGCCCGCCGACCTGGAACGACGACCCCGGCGACGAGTGGTCCACACCCGACGGCTCGAAGATCACGCCCTCGAACGCCCAGCGCATGGGCCAGTCGACCTTCCAGACCAGCTTGCCGCGGTTGAACTCGGAGAGCCGGACCGTCTCGGTGTGCCCGCACTCCTCGCAGACGTACGCCAGCTCGGTGGTGTCGTCGTCGTACGACGTGACCTTGGTCAGGTCCTTGCCGCAGCCGCCGCAGAACGGCTTGTACGGGAAGTACCCCGCGCCGGAACCGCTGCCGTCGTCCTCGCCGGCGGCGCCCGAACCCTCGGCGGCCTCCAGCTCGGCCTCGTCGACCGGCTTCTGGCCCTGCTTCTTGGCGGGGGCCTTCTTGGTGCGGTACTGCGCGAGGATCGCGTCGATGTCGCCGCGGTGCTTCATGGCGTGCAGGATCTGCTCGCGGTAGACACCGGAGGTGTACTGCTCGGTCTGGCTGATCCCGTCGAACTCGACGCCGAGGTCGGCGAGCGACGCGGTCATCGCGGCCTTGAAGTGCTCGGCCCAGTTCGGGTACGCGGACCCGGCGGGCGCGGGCACGGACGTCAGCGGCCGGCCGATGTGCTGCTGGTGGGACTCGTCGGAGACGCCCTCGATGCCCTTGGGCACCTTGCGGTACCGGTCGTAGTCGTCCCACGAGATCAGGTGCCGCACCTCGTACCCGCGCCGCCGGATCTCGTCCGCGACCAGGTGCGGGGTCATGACCTCGCGCAGGTTGCCGAGGTGGATCGGCCCGGACGGGGACAGGCCGGAGGCGACCACGACCGGTTTGCCCGGGGCACGACGCTCCGACTCGGCGATGACGTCGTCGGCGTAACGGGACACCCAGTCTGCGTTCGACTGGGGTTCCGCACCTGTGCTCTGGGCCACGGTCGTGGGGCCTTTCGGTTCGGGTCTGGACGCGGTTGCTCCCCGCGCGCACCCATTCTCCCAGAAGCCCGCCATTCCCCGCCGCGAGTATCGGGCCCGCCCGCCTCTCGCCTTCCTTCCCCTGAGCGGTAATGGACGCGAACCCCGTCCACGTCTCATGGGAGAATTCGGGTTGTCCAAGCAACCCAAGAAGGAACGGCACCCCATGGCCCCGGTCAGCTCGATCGCCTCCAACGTCCAGCAGCGCATCGCGGACGCCCTCACGGCAGCCCTGCCTGAGGCCGGCTCCGCCGACCCGCTGCTGCGCCGAAGCGACCGGGCCGACTACCAGGCCAACGGGATCCTGGCCCTGGCCAAGAAGGCCAAGGCGAACCCGCGGGAGCTCGCCACCCAGGTCGTGGCGGAGATCGAGAGCGGCGGCCTCCTCGCCGACATCGAGGTCTCGGGCCCCGGCTTCCTCAACATCACCGTCTCCGACCAGGCGATCACCGAGACGCTCGCGGCCCGGTACGCGGACGCCGACCGGCTCGGCGTGGCCCCCAAGGCCGCCCCGGGCCTCACGGTGATCGACTACGCGCAGCCGAACGTGGCGAAGGAGATGCACGTCGGCCACCTGCGGTCGGCGGTCATCGGCGACGCCCTGCGCGGCATGCTCGACTTCACCGGCGAGCAGACGGTCGGCCGGCACCACATCGGCGACTGGGGCACCCAGTTCGGCATGCTCATCCAGTACCTGATCGAGCACCCGGGCGAGCTGGCCCCCGCCGACGAGGTCGACGGCGAGCAGGCGATGTCGAACCTGAACCGGGTCTACAAGGCTTCGCGTGCCGTCTTCGACTCCGACGAGGGCTTCAAGGAGCGGGCGCGCAAGCGGGTCGTCGCCCTGCAGTCCGGCGACGAGGAGACCCTGAAGCTCTGGCAGCAGTTCGTGGACGAGTCGAAGGTCTACTTCCACTCGGTCTTCGAGAAGCTGGACATGGAGGTCCGTGACGACGAGATCGTCGGCGAGTCCGCGTACAACGACCTGATGCCCGAGACCGCCCGCATGCTGGAGGAGTCCGGTGTCGCGGTCCGCTCGGAGGGCGCCCTCGTCGTCTTCTTCGACGAGATCCGGGGCAAGGACGACCAGCCGGTCCCGCTGATCGTGCAGAAGGCCGACGGCGGCTTCGGTTACGCGGCCTCCGACCTCTCCGCGATCCGCAACCGGGTCTTCGACCTGAAGGCCACGGACCTGATCTACGTCGTGGACGTGCGGCAGTCCCTGCACTTCAAGATGGTCTTCGAGACGGCCCGGCGGGCCGGCTGGCTGACCGACGAGGTCACCGCGCACAACATGGGCTACGGCACGGTGCTCGGCGCCGACGGCCGGCCGTTCAAGACCCGTGAGGGCGAGACGGTCAAGCTGGAGGACCTGCTGGACGAGGCCGCCGAGCGGGCCACCGCCGTGGTGCGCGAGAAGGCCGAGAAGGTGGGCCTGACCGAGGCGGAGATCGTCGAGAACGGGCGGTACGTGGGCATCGGCGCCGTGAAGTACGCCGACCTGTCGACGTCCGCGAACCGGGACTACAAGTTCGACCTGGACCAGATGGTCTCGCTCAACGGCGACACGTCGGTGTACCTGCAGTACGCGTACGCCCGTATCCAGTCGATCCTGCGCAAGGCGGGCGACACGCGGCCGGCCGCTCACCCCGAGGTCGCACTGGCCCCGGCCGAGCGTGCCCTCGGCCTGCACCTGGACGCGTTCGGCGAGACGGTCTTCGAGGCGGCCGCGGAGTACGCACCGCACAAGGTGGCCGCGTACCTGTACCAGCTGGCCACGCTGCTCACGAAGTTCTACGAGCACTGCCCGGTCCTGAAGGCCGACACCGAGGCCCAGAAGGAGAACCGGCTGTTCCTGGTCGACCTGACGGCCCGCACCCTGACGAAGGGCATGGGCCTGCTGGGCATCCGGACGCCCGAGAAGCTCTGATTCGCGGTACGCAGGTGAGGGGCCCCGTCGGATTCCGGCGGGGCCCTTCGCGTTGCCCTCGGCCGCTAGGGAGCGGTGAGCGGCTTCGGGGGATACGTCCGCAGCACCAGCGAGGTCGTCACCGGCCCGAACCGGGCCAGGGAGTCGACGACCTCCTCCAGGCGTCCGGCCTGCGGGCAGTGCACGTCGAAGATCAGACAGTCCTCGCCCGTGATCCGTACGGTGGAGGTGATCTCCGGGGTCGCCGCGGCGAGGTCGAGCGCGCGGGAGAGCTGGGCATGCGTCGTGCGCAGCCGGATGACGGCGTGGATGTTCAGGCCGAGCGCCACCGGGTCGACGACGGCCCGGTACCCGGCGATGACCCCGCACTTTTCGAGCCGCTGGATCCGCGCACTGGCCGCGGGCTGCGAGAGCCCCACCCGGCGTCCGACCTCGGCTCCGCTGAGCCGGCCCTCGTTCTGGAGCAGCGCGAGGATCTCGCGGTCCGTACGGTCGAGTGATTCCATCGTTCTGCCCGCCCCCTGCCTTGAGATCACTTGCGCGGCCCCCGCCGTCCGACCGCTTCCCCCAGAATCGGCGCCAGGCGCTCCCGGAACGGTACGGGACGACGAAGGAAACGGTGGCAGGCAGTGGTCGCGTACGTCTTCATCCCCGGCATCGACGGCTCGGACGAACAGCACTGGCAGACCCTGTGGGAACAGGAGTCGGGCCCCGCGGCCGTACGGATCGCCCCGGCGTCCTGGTCCGCTCCGGACCGCTCCGACTGGATCGCGGCCGTGCAGAACGCGTACGACCGCTTCCCCTCCGACGAGGTGGTCCTGGTGGCGCACAGCCTGGGCTGCTGGGCGGCCGCGGACTGGCTGACCGGGACGGCACCGGACCGCGTCCGAGCCGCCCTCCTCGTCGCACCGCCCGACCCGGAGGGCCCGGCGTTCCCCCGCGAGGCGGCCTCGACGTTCCTCGCCTCGGCCGCCCGCCCGCTGCCCTGCCCGGCCCTGGTGGTGGGCAGCCCCGACGACCCGTACTGCACCGCAGAGATGGCCACCCACTTCGCGCACCAGTGGAAGGCGGACCTTCACCTGACGGACGGGGGCGGCCATCTCAACTCGGCGAGCGGACTGGGCACTTGGCCCGAGGGGCGCCGGCTCCTCACCGGCCTGACCGGCTGATCAGGGCGAACCCGACCGGCCGATCCGACCGGCTGATCAGGGCGAACCCGACCGGCTGATCAGACCGCCCGAAGCGCCCGCCCCAGCCGCTCCACACCCACCGCGATCTCCTCCGGCGCGTGCGTCACGAAGCACAGCCGCATCGTGGAGCGGTCCGGCGCCCCGGCGAAGAACGGGGCCCCGGGCACGTACGCCACCTCGTGCTCGACCACGGAACGGAGCAACTCCGTGGTGTCGTACGCCTCCGGGAGGCGGGCCCACAGGAACATGCCGCCCTCGGGACGGTTCCACACCGAGCCCTCGGGCAGTGCGTCCTTGAGCCCGTCGAGGAGCGCGTCGCGCCGCTCGCGGTAGGCGGCGGCGACCTTCGCCACGTGCGCGTCGAGGTCACGGTCCGCCAAGTACCGTGCGGCGGCGAGCTGGTTGACGGTCGGTGTGTGCAGATCGGCGGCCTGCTTGGCGACCGCGCACGCCCGCCGCAGCTCGCCCGGGGCGCGCAGCCAGCCGAGGCGCATCCCGGGCGCCATCACCTTGGAGAAGCTGCCGAGCAGCACGGTCCGGTCCTCGGCGCCCGGATACGTGGCGACCCACGGCACCCGCTCGCCCTCGAACCGCAGCTCCCCGTACGGGTCGTCCTCGACGATCCACAGCCCGCGCCGCGCGGCCACCGAGGCGACGGCGGCGCGCCGTTCGGCGGTCATGGTCCGGCCGGTCGGGTTCTGGAAGCTCGGGATCGTATAGAGCATCTTGGGCTGCTCCCGCGCCACGACCTCGTCCAGGGCCTCGGGGTCGATCCCGTCCTCGTCGCAAGCGACGGCGACCACGCGCGCGCCCGCGAACGCGAACACCTGCAGCGCCGCAAGGTAGGTGGGGCTCTCGACGACCACCGTGTCCCCGGGCTCGACGAGCGCCGTCGCGAGCAGCGACAGGGCCTGCTGCGAGCCGCTGGTGATCAGCAAGTCGTCGGCGTCCGTGGGAAGTCCGCGCGCACTGTTGCGCGCCGCGAGCGCGGCCCGCAGCGTGGGCTCGCCCTCGGTCGTCGAGTACTGCAGCGCCTGCCCGGCACTCTCCGCGAGCACCTGCGCGTACGCGTCGGCCACCCCGGCCACGTCGAACAGCTCGGGCGCGGGCAGCCCGCCCGCGAAGTTGATCACCTCGGGCCGCGCGGTGACGGCGAGGATGTCGCGCACGGGCGATCCCCCTACGTTCCGTGCCCGTGCGGCCAGCGGCGGTGCGGGAACGAATGCAGCGGCACTCTGCTCAACGACGGTCACGGCGGCGGCTCCTTCTGCGGTCGACAGCACGCCGCTGATGGCGTGCGACGGCTTGCGCCTCTCGCACGCAGCCTAAGGACGCTGCCTGCCGTGTACATCCAACATTCCACGATCCGGACGCGCGTTCGCCGCCAGGCCGCCGCAGCAGGGCGCCGAGCAATGGCCGCCGACTCCCCGGCCACCCGCCCGCAGCCCGGCGCCCCGCCGCAATGTCAGTGCCGCCGCCTACCGTCGTCACCATGGCCTCGCTCCCGAATCCCTTGCCGCAGATCGCCGCCGATCCGACGGGCACCACCCTGGGTCTGCGCCTGCCGCCCGGCGGGTTGGTCGACACGACCGCGGACGGACCCTCGGACCAGCCTCTGCTCTGGATCGCCGACTCCCCTGCAGGGCCCCGCAGTTGGGCCGGAGTGCTGCCCGCGCGGCGCCACGGACTGCTGCCGGTGCTCCTCGCGGACCGGGCGGGCGGCAGCGGCGTCCGGACGCTCGGGCACCTGCGCCCGCGGATGATGTCGCACCCGGGCAACCACGACGCCGAGGAGGTCCTGGCCGGCTTCTGGGAGGCGTACGCAGCCGAGGAGGCGGACGAGGACACCCCGCCGGCCTGGCACGGCCTCGCCACCCCCGCCCTCACCCCCGCCTGCGACCCGGATGCAGACGCCGAGGAGCTCTCGGAGTACGTCACCGGGGCGGACGGCGTCGCATGGCTGCCGCACGCCCGGATCGCCCTGGTCCCGGCCCGGCGCAGCGCCGACATCCCGGCCGCGATCGGCTGGACGGGCCCGCTCAACCACGAGAACGACGTGGCCCGGCTGTGCGCGGTCATGCGCTCCTGGGAGGACCGCTTCGGCGTCCGGCTCGTCGCCCTCGGCTTCGACACGATGCTGCTCTCGGTCGCCGCCCCGCCGACGACCCGTACCGCCGCGGAGCAACTCGCCGCCGAGCACTACGCGTTCTGCCCGGACACCATCGACCAGTCCGGTCCCGCCACCACCCCCGAGACCTACGCGGTAGAGCTGCTCACGGCCCGCACCTGGTCGTTCTGGTGGGACTGAACAGGGACGGAGCTAGGCTCCCGCCCATGACCGAGCAGCCGCAGCCCCCCTTCCCCTTCATCCACCACGTCACCCTCCTCGTGAGCGACTTCAAGGCCAGCGAGCGTTTCTACGCCGCCGCCCTCGCGCCCCTCGACGTCTCCATCCAGGCCTACGAGGGCAACGCCGCGGAGCTCTGGCGTTCCGATGCGGACACGCCCTCCTTCGGGATGTACACCGCGCCGACCCCGCAGGAGGCGACCCGCGGGCTGCACGTCGCGTTCACGGCCCGCAGCCGGGCCGAGGTGGACGCGTTCCACAAGGCGGCGCTCGAATCGGGCGGCACGGAGCGCGAGGCACCGCGGCTGTGGCCCGAGTACCGGGCGTACTGCTCCTTCGTGAACGACCCGGACGGGAACAACGTCGAGGCCGTGTTCAAGGAGGAAAAGGAGGAAGAGGAGGAAGAGGAGTAGTAGAGCGGAGGGAAGCGGAACCCGGTGGCCGGTCCCGGCGTCAGATCCGCGGAGGCGAGAATGATGCGCACACGATCAGCACGGCACTCCCGGCCGGCCACCACCCTCGCCCTGACCCTCGCGACAGCGACCGGCCTGCTCGGCCTGGCCGGCTGCGCGGGGCAGGACGCGGAGGACAAGCCCACCGTCCGTACGCGGCAAGGCAGTTCGTCCTGCAAGGGCCCGCGCGCACCCGAGGCGAAGGACGCCGTCGAGGTCGCGCTGGCCCATATCGACAAGGTCGCGCAGGAGCGCTTCCGGCACGTCTACACCGGCCTGCGCGTCGACCACGACGGCCGGGCCCTCATCCTGTACCGCATACCGGACGCCGCCTTCGACCGCGTCGCCTGCCGCGGCATCCCCGAGAACGTGTCCGTACGCCTGCGCGCCACGACCGCCTCGCAGGCGGAGCTCGAAGCGCTCAAGGACCGTATCGCCGACGACATGAAGCGCTGGGACGGCGAATTCGCGATCCGGACGATCGACGCGGCCGAGGAGGGCCATGTCATGGTCGGCGTGGACAAACCGGAGGTCGCCGAGCCCTTGCTGCGCAAGACCTACGGCGACCTCGTCACCACGGAGTACGTGGACCGGCCTCAGCTCGACCGGAGCTGACGCGCCGCCTCCACCGCCCAGTAGGTGAGGATCATGTTCGCGCCCGCGCGCCGGATCCCGGTGAGGGTCTCCATGATCGCCTTGTCGCGGTCGATCCAGCCCTTCTCGGCCGCGGCCTCGACCATCGAGTACTCGCCGCTGATCTGGTACGCGGCCACCGGCACGTCCACCGCGTCGGCGACCTTCGACAGGACATCGAGATAGGGACCGGCCGGCTTGACCATCACCATGTCCGCGCCCTCTTCGAGGTCGAGCGCCAACTCCCGCAGGGATTCCCGGAGGTTGGCCGGGTCCTGCTGGTAGGTCTTGCGGTCGCCCTTGAGCGAGGAGGCAACGGCCTCGCGGAACGGGCCGTAGAACGCGGAGGAGTACTTCGCGGTGTACGCGAGGATCGACACGTCCTCGTGGCCGGTCTGGTCCAACGCGTCGCGGATGACACCGACCTGACCGTCCATCATGCCGCTGGGGCCGAGCACGTGCGCACCCGCGTCGGCCTGCACCTGCGCCATCTCCGCGTACCGCTCGAGCGTCGCGTCGTTGTCGACCCGGCCCTCGGCGTCGAGAACACCGCAGTGGCCGTGGTCGGTCGTCTCGTCGAGGCAGACGTCGGACATGACGATCAGGTCGTCGCCGACCTCGGTCCGTACGTCACGGATGGCGAGCTGCAGGATCCCGTCCGGGTCCGTGCCCGCCGTCCCGACGGCGTCCTTCTTCTCGTCGACCGGCACCCCGAAGAGCATGATCCCGGAGACCCCGGCCTCGACGGCCTCGACGGCCGCCTTCTTCAGGGTGTCCCGGGTGTGCTGCACGACCCCGGGCATCGACGAGATGGCGACGGGCTCGCTGATCCCCTCCCGTACGAACGCGGGGAGGATCAGATCCGCGGGATGCAGCCGCGTCTCGGCGACCATGCGCCGCATGGCGGGGGTGGTGCGCAGCCGCCGCGGCCGCGTCCCGGGAAACGAACCGTACGTAGTCATCGTGTTCACCTTCTCGTCAACGGGGCCGGCGGGGACAGGCCTCGACGGGGCAGGCGGGGACATACCACCCGCCCCGCCGCACCCGAACCTACTGCGTCGCCACCCGGCGCCGGCGCGCGCCCGGCCGCTTCTCGGACGGCCGCGTCACCGGATCCCCGGCCTCGACGGCCGCCGCGCGACGCGAGGCACCGAACTCCGCCAGCGCCTCGGCCAGCTTGTGCACCGACGGCTCCGGGGCCATCACGTCCACGCGCAGCCCGTGCTCCTCGGCCGTCTTGGCCGTGGCCGGACCGATGCACGCGATCACCGTCACGTTGTGCGGCTTGCCCGCGATACCGACAAGGTTGCGCACGGTGGAGGACGACGTGAAGAGCACGGCGTCGAAGCCACCGCCCTTGATCGCCTCACGCGTGTCCGCCGGCGGCGGCGAGGCCCGCACGGTGCGGTAGGCCGTGACGTCGTCGACCTCCCAGCCGAGGTCGATCAGACCCGCGACCAGCGTCTCGGTGGCGATGTCGGCGCGCGGCAGGAAGACACGGTCGATCGGGTCGAAGACCGGGTCGTACGGCGGCCAGTCCTCCAGGAGACCCGCGGCGGACTGCTCACCCGACGGCACCAGATCCGGCTTCACACCGAACGCGATGAGCGCCGCGGCCGTCTGCTCGCCCACCGCAGCGACCTTGATCCCGGCGAAGGCGCGGGCATCGAGCCCGTACTCCTCGAACTTCTCGCGCACGGCCTTGACCGCGTTCACCGAGGTGAAGGCGATCCACTCGTAGCGGCCGGTCACGAGCCCCTTGACCGCGCGTTCCATCTGCTGCGGCGTACGCGGCGGCTCGACGGCGATCGTCGGGACCTCGTGCGGCACGGCGCCGTACGAGACGAGCTGGTCGGAGAGCGAGGCAGCCTGCTCCTTGGTGCGCGGCACGAGCACCCGCCAGCCGAACAGCGGCTTCGACTCGAACCACGAGAGCTCGTCACGCCGGGCGGCACCGGAACGCTCACCGACCACGGCTATGACGGGCTGGTGCCCCTCGGGCGAGGGCAGCACCTTGGCCTGCTTGAGCACCTGCGCGACCGTGCCGAGCGTCGCGTTCCAGGTGCGCTGCCGCGTCGTCGTCCCCGCGACGGTGACGGTCAGCGGGGTGTCGGGCTTGCGGCCCGCGGACACCAGCTCACCCGCCGCCGCGGCCACGGTCTCCAGGGTCGTCGAGACGACGACCGTGCCGTCGGACGCACCGACCTCGGTCCAGCAGCGCTCGGACGCCGTACGGGCGTCGACGAAGCGCACATCGGTCACGGACCCGTCCCGCAGCGGCACTCCCGCGTACGCGGGCACACCGACGGCGGACGCGATACCCGGTACCACCTCGAAGGGGATACCGGCCGATGCGCACGCGAGCATCTCGTCGGCGGCGTTCGCGTCGAGGCCCGGATCCCCGGTCACGGCACGCACGACCCGCCTGCCGCCCCGCGCGGACGCCATGACAAGATTGGCCGCGTCAGCCGCCGTTGATGATTCGTCAGGCGAGCCCGGCGCAGCCGTGCCCTGCACATCGACGCCCTCGCGGGCGTGAGTGCGGACGACGTCGAGCACTGCGGGCTCGGCGATCAGCACGTCGGCGACGGCGAGTGCTTCGACGGCGCGCAGCGTCAGCAGGCCCGGATCGCCGGGGCCGGCACCGAGGAAGGTGACGTGCCCGGTGGCGGGTGCTGCGGGATAACCCTGGTCGGGATAGCCCTTATTGGCAGAGGCGGTGGGGCTCAATGTGCTCGCTCCCCCATCAGACCGGCCGCACCCTTGGCCAGCATCTCGTCCGCGAGTTCGCGTCCGAGCGCCATGGCCTGGTCATGTGTGGTGGGTACGGGACCGGTGGTGGACAGCTGCACCAGCGCCGAGCCGTCGGTCGTGCCGACGACGCCGCGCAGGCGCATTTCCTTGACAACCTGTCCGTCGGACAAGAGGTCGGCGAGCGCACCCACAGGTGCGGAGCAGCCGGCCTCCAGGGCGGCGAGCAGGGAACGCTCGGCGGTCACGGCGGCCCGGGTGTACGGGTCGTCGAGTTCGCCGAGCATGGCGATGAGGTCCGCGTTGACCGCGGGGGTCTCGATCGCCAGGGCTCCCTGACCGGGAGCCGGCAGAACGGTGTCGACCGACAGGAAGTCGGTCACCTCGTCGGTGCGGCCGATGCGGCTGAGCCCGGCGGCGGCCAGCACGACCGCGTCCAGCTCGCCCTTGCGCACGTATCCGACGCGGGTGTCGATGTTGCCGCGGATCGGCACGGTCTCGATGCGCATCCCGTGATTACGGGCGTACGCGTTGAGCTGGGCCATCCGGCGCGGCGACCCGGTACCGACGCGAGCGCCGTCGGGCAGCTCGGTGAAGGTCAGGCCGTCGCGGGCGATCAGGACGTCGCGCGGGTCCTCGCGGCGCGGCATCGCGGCGACCACCAGGTCGTCGGGCTGCGCGGTCGGCAGGTCCTTGAGCGAGTGCACGGCGAAGTCGACCTCGCCGGCGAGCAGCGCGTCGCGCAGCGCGGTCACGAAGACCCCGGTGCCGCCGATCTGCGCGAGGTGCTCACGCGAGGTGTCACCGTAGGTGGTGATCTCGACGAGCTCGACCTCGCGGCCCGTCAACTGGCGTACGGCGTCGGCCACATGACCGGACTGGGCCATGGCGAGCTTGCTGCGCCTGGTCCCGAGCCGGAGTGCTTGCTGGGTCATGCCCGCCCCTTTTTCTTGATCTCGGCGAGGTATGCGGGTCCGGCCTTCGACACGGCTGCCACCGTCTCGGGGTCGAGGTCGAACAGGGTGCGCAGCGCGTCCGCGTACCCGGCACCGCCGGGCTCGCCCGCGAGCTGCTTGACCCGCACGGTCGGAGCGTGCAGGAGCTTGTCGACGACGCGGCGCACGGTCTGCACGACCTCGGCCTGCTGTCGTTCGTCCAGGTCGGGAAGGCGTCCGCGCAGCCGCGCCACCTCGTTGTCGACCACCTCGGCGGCCATGGTGCGCAGCGCCACGACGGTCGGCGTGATCTGCGCGGCCCGCTGCGCGGCGCCGAACGCGGCGACCTCGTCGGCCACGATGCCGCGCACCATGTCGACGTCGGCGGCCATCGGGGCGTCGGCGGAGGCCTCGGCGAGCGACTCGATGTCGACGAGGTGCGCCCCGGCGATCGCGTGCACGGCGGCGTCGATGTCCCGCGGCATCGCGAGGTCGAGCAGCGCGAGGCGCACACCCGGGTGCGGGACATGAGCCTTCGCCCCATCCCGAACGAGACCGGCCTCGCGCTCAAGCGCGGTGCCGTTGTCCGCCCAACTGCCGTGCAGATCGAGGGAGTCGGCGTGCCCGGCGTCGTCGAGCCCGACCGGGCAGGCCTCGTGGCCCTCGTGCGTGACGTCGTGCCCCTCGGCGATCCGCCCGTCGCGCGCGGCCGCGGCGGCCAGGCGTGCGACGAGGCTGCCGTCGGGCGCGCGCAGATCGGAGGAGTGCGCGGCGTGCGCGCCGACGGCGGCGGGCACCGGACCGGCGAGCGCGGTGGTGATCACGTCCGCGGTCAGGACGAGACCTGTCGCGCCGGTGCAGGAGACGGCGATGTCGACTCGTGTCAGCTCATCGGCCACGGCGTCCATGGCCACGGCCCGCGCGGCCAGCGCGGGGTGCTGCTCGACGAGCAGCTCGGCGAGGTGCTGGGCCCGCTCGTAGGTCCGGTTGGCGACGACGACCTCGGCGGCGCCGACCCGCGCGAGCGTGGCCGCGGCGAGCGAGGACATCGAACCGGCACCGATCACCAGGGCGCGCTTGCCGGCGGCCCACTCGGCGACCGGACGCCCGTCCGCGAGCTGCTCGAGACCGAAGGTGACGAGCGACTGCCCGGCCCGGTCGATCCCGGTCTCGGAGTGCGCGCGCTTGCCGACCCGCAGGGCCTGCTGGAAGAGATCGTTGAGCAGCCGGCCCGCGGTGTGCTGCTCCTGCGCGTTGGCCAGCGCGTCCTTGATCTGCCCGAGGATCTGGCCCTCGCCGACGACCATCGAGTCGAGCCCGCAGGCCACCGAGAACAGGTGGTGGACGGCCCGGTCCTCGTAGTGCACATAGAGATACGGAGTGAGCTCCTCGAGCCCGACACCGCAGTGCTGGGCGAGCAGCGTGGAGAGCTCGGCGACACCGGCGTGGAACTTGTCCACGTCGGCGTAGAGCTCGATCCGGTTGCAGGTCGCGAGCACCGCGGCTTCGGCGGTGGGCTCGGCGGCCACCGCGTCCTGCAGCAGCTTCAGCTGGGCGTCCGCGCTCAGGGCAGCCCGCTCCAGCACACTCACGGGTGCGCTGCGGTGGCTGAGACCGACGACGAGGAGACTCATGCGGGCATCACGGCGGGTACGTCCCCGTCGGGTCCCTTCCGGTCGCCCTGCTCGGCGGCCGTCCGCGCGGCGGGCGCTGCGGCACCGGCCGCTTCGCTCTCCTCGCCGGCCTTGCGCTGCTCGTGGAACGCGAGGATCTGCAGTTCGATCGAGAGATCGACCTTGCGCACGTCCACGCCGTCGGGCACCGAGAGCACGGTCGGGGCGAAGTTCAGGATCGAGGTGACACCGGCGGCGACCAGACGGTCGCAGACCTGCTGGGCGGCACCGGCGGGCGTCGCGATGACACCGATCGACACACCGTTCTCGTCGATGATCTTCTCCAGATCATCGGTGTGTTGCACGGGCATCCCGGCGACGGGCTTCCCGGCCATCGCGGGGTCGGCGTCGATCAGCGCGGCCACCCGGAACCCGCGGGACGCGAAACCGCCGTAATTGGCAAGCGCCGCACCGAGGTTACCGATACCGACGATCACGACGGGCCAGTCCTGCGTGAGCCCGAGCTCGCGGGAGATCTGGTAGACGAGGTACTCGACGTCATAGCCCACGCCACGCGTCCCGTAGGACCCGAGGTAGGAGAAGTCCTTGCGCAGCTTCGCGGAGTTGACCCCGGCGGCAGCCGCGAGCTCCTCGGAGGAGACCGTGGGAACGGAGCGCTCCGACAGCGCGGTCAGGGCGCGCAGATACAGCGGAAGCCTGGCGACGGTGGCCTCGGGAATCCCTCGGCTGCGGGTCGCCGGTCGGTGAGTTCGGCCAGTTGCCACGGTGCTCCTGCGGGTAGAGCGGGGCTGCAGGCGGTCTTGTGTCCCTGGACCGCCCCGTCGAATGCAGGCTATGTCTTTGTGAACGCGTGCACAAAGATGGTGTCCGATTTGCCCGGCCAAAGTGACCGGGGTCACGCACGAGTTGTGCGCCGGAGTGGAACCAAAGCGACGACCGGCGCGACACCGCGCTCTCGACATACGAAACAGGGGCAAAACCGCACACACTCCTCACGATTCCTCGCCCCCGAGACCAAACCGCCCCCGATCCTAAAGGACTTTCCGGGCACCGGACCCTCACCGGACGCTCACGCGACGCCGAGCGCGCGCCGCAGCCGGTCCGGATCCACCTTCCAGAAGTCATGCTGTTCGCCGTCCACCAGGACCACCGGAATCTGCTCCCAGTACTTACGGCGCAACTCCGCGTCCTGCGTGATGTCCTCCATCACCAGTGAGGCCCCGGTCTCGGCGCACACGCCACGGACCACCTCCGCCGCCACCTCGCAGAGATGACACCCCGGCTTCCCGATCAAGGTGACCGTGCTCTGCGCCGGGTTCTTCCTCGGACTCCGCCGAAACAGTGGGCTCATTCCCCCATTGTCCAACCCCGCGCCCCCGGCCGGTTTAACGCTTCGGTAGCGCACTGTTCACAGCCCGCATCCGGCACGCCCGCCCGAAATAGCTATGCTCACGACATGGCCGCTCTGGGATGGCTCACCCCCCGTAGGCGCTCCGCCACCGCGCGCAGCGTCCTGGCAGGCGAGGCCTCGGCCGAGGCCGCCCGCAAATCCGAGCAGGAACTGCACGAGCAGTACGAGCAGGACCAGCCCGCCGCCGAGGAGGAGACGCCCTTCCCCGTGGAGGGCGACGACAGAGCCGCCGCGTTCTTCGACCTCGACAACACGGTCATGCAGGGCGCCGCGATCTTCCACTTCGGCCGCGGCCTGTACAAGCGGAAGTTCTTCCAGCGCCGCGAGCTCACCCGCTTCGCCTGGCAGCAGGCCTGGTTCCGGCTGGCCGGCGTCGAGGACCCGGAGCACATGCAGGACGCCCGCGACAGCGCCCTGTCCATCGTGAAGGGCCACCGCGTCTCCGAGCTGATGTCCATCGGCGAGGAGATCTACGACGAGTACATGGCCGAGCGCATCTGGCCCGGCACCCGCGCCCTGGCCCAGGCCCACCTGGACGCGGGCCAGAAGGTCTGGCTGGTGACGGCCGCCCCCGTCGAGATCGCCACGGTGATCGCCCGCCGCCTCGGCCTCACCGGCGCCCTCGGCACCGTCGCCGAGTCCGTCGACGGCGTCTACACCGGCAAGCTGGTCGGCGAACCGCTGCACGGCCCCGCGAAAGCGGAAGCCGTACGGGCGTTGGCCTCCGCCGAGGATCTCGACCTCGACCGCTGCGCCGCGTACAGCGACTCGCACAACGACATCCCCATGCTGTCGCTCGTGGGACATCCGTACGCGATCAATCCCGACAGCAAACTCCGCAAGCACGCGCGCGAGCGGGACTGGCGGCTGCGCGACTACCGGACGGGCCGCAAGGCGGCCAAGGTCGGCATTCCGGCCGCGGCCGGCGTCGGCGCGCTCGCGGGCGGAACGGCCGCCGCCATCGCGGTCCACCGCCGCCGTCGCTGAGACGACCCGCATATGCGCGCGAATCGGCGCGCCACACCGGCAATCCCTGTCTCTTACCCGCGCACCGCTCCCGCCAGTCGTCTTGACGCGACCTCGCGGAAAGTGACCACAACAGGCCCTGGGCAAAGACAGATCACGGTCTCATCTGATCAACAACCGGTCACTCAGTGGTACTTGAACCGCCCGCACTAGGTAACAGAAGAGACGGAACCGGTGATTTGAGCAACTGGGTGTAGTGCTGCCTGTACGAAGCGTTATTCTCCTCAGACGCATTGAGGACCCCACCAGTCGCTACGACGGGTGAACGGTCCACCACTGCACGTGATGGAAGCTCTGCCTCTGGGAGTCCCGTGTACCCACACGTCGGGGTTGACGCCTCGGGCCTGGCTACGCTGCGCGCAACGGTCCAATCGCATCTGGACCTGTTGCGCGGCTTCGTCCCCACCGCGTACGCCGTCCCCGCCTTCGCCGTGCCGGTCGCTGTCGCAAGCGGCCCGGCCGGTCCCTGCTATGCGCTGGCCGAGAGCAGTACCGCCTCGGTCGGCAGACGTCGGCGCACCACGGGAGGTACGTCCACGACCACCCGCCGCCCCGCCGCCGACAGTGACAGCGCGCGCATGATGGAGCTCGTCGAGCGCGCCCAGGCCGGCGAGGCGGATGCCTTCGGCCGGCTGTACGACCAGTACAGCGACACGGTGTACCGGTACATCTACTACCGCGTCGGCTCCGGCGGAAAGGCCACCGCGGAGGACCTGACCAGCGAGACCTTCCTGCGCGCCCTGCGCCGGATCGGCACCTTCACCTGGCAGGGCCGCGACTTCGGCGCCTGGCTGGTGACCATCGCGCGCAATCTGGTGGCCGACCACTTCAAGTCGAGCCGCTTCCGGCTCGAGGTCACCACCGGCGAGATGCTCGACGCCAACGAGGTGGAGCGCAGCCCGGAGGACTCGGTCCTCGAGTCCCTCTCCAACGCGGCCCTGCTCGAAGCCGTCCGCCGCCTCAACCCGCAGCAGCAGGAATGCGTGACCCTGCGCTTCCTCCAGGGTCTGTCGGTCGCCGAGACCGCACGGGTCATGAACAAGAACGAGGGCGCGATCAAGACCCTCCAGTACCGCGCCGTGCGCACCCTGGCCCGCCTCCTTCCGGACGACGCACGCTGAGCGGGCGCGCCTCACGCGCCTCACGAGCCCCTCTCCCCCCACGGCCCGTAACTCCCAACTCACCCCTTGTGACGAGCGGATGCCTCACTTCAAGAGACAGCGGTCCGATCATCTTTCGTCCGTAACCCAAGTGCCGCGACGGTCGTTG
The DNA here is from genome assembly GCF_044458745.1 of Streptomyces sp. NPDC050418. NCBI lineage: Bacteria > Bacillati > Actinomycetota > Actinomycetes > Kitasatosporales > Streptomycetaceae > Streptomyces > Streptomyces sp. NPDC050418. The sequence continues at coordinate 8,507 of NZ_JBITIG010000003.1, read as the reverse complement.
TGCGGGATGCAGGCTCCCTGTGGTCGCAGCCTGGACGGGTCCCCTCACTCGTTGGAGTGGACCCGCGCCGGGCGTGCAACCCTCAGGACCCCCTGGGGAGTCGGACGTCTTGATGAGAGGAGGTGCCGCCAGTGATCGCGAATGTCTCGGCACACCGGCGGGCGAACGCCTTCGCCCAGGCCCTGGAGGATCAGTCCGACCAGGGCACGGCGGCCGCACAGCAGTCGCAGGCGACTGACCGGTCCGAACCCTCGGAGCAGGGCCGGATGCTGGCCTTGGCGGACGGTCTCGCCGAGCTGCCCAAGCCCGAGCTCGACCCCGAGGTCAAGGTCGTGCAGCGGGCGCAGCTCGTGGCCGCGATGGAGGCGATGTTCGCGGGCGGCGAGGCTTCGGTTCCGGAACAGCGCGCACGCAAGGGCGCCCACCGGGCGAGCCCGGCGAGCAGATTCCGGCCGCGGTCCCGTCTTTCCAAGGGCATCGCCGCGGGCGGGCTCACCGTCGGCGTGGCCGCCGGAGCGTTCAGCGGCGTCGCCGCCGCCAGCTCCGACGCCCTGCCGGGCGACTCGCTGTACGGGCTGAAGCGCGGCATGGAGGACTTCAAGCTCGGCCTGGCCGACAATGACTCCTCGCGTGGCGAGCTCTACCTCGACCAGGCGTCCACGCGCCTGTCCGAGGCGCGCCGCCTGATGGAGCGCGGCCGGTCCGGCCCCCTGGACCACGAGTCGCTGGGCGAGGTGCGACGCGCGCTGAACGGGATGAAGCACGACGCCTCCGAGGGCCACCGCCTCCTCAGCGAGGCCTATGCCCGGGACGGCTCGCTCGCCCCCATCCAGGCGCTCTCCACGTTCTCGCAGTCGCACCGCGGCAGTTGGAGCGCTCTGCGCAGTGCGCTGCCGCCGCAGCTGACGGATGTGGGCGATGAGGTCGCCTCGGTCTTCGACGCCATAGAGCGTGAGGTCGGCCCGCTGGAGTCCCTGCTGCCCACCCCGCCCTCATCGGGCGGCGGCAAGGAGCAGCCGGGCCGCGGCACCGACAGCGGCCGCCCGGAAGGGGACGAGCGCTCGACGCCCAGCACCGCGGGGACGGAGGGCAGCAGCCCCAGCGGCGAGAGCAAGCCCAAGCCGCCGCCCAGCGCGGGCGAGGAGGAGGACGGCCTCCTCGGCGGCTCCACCGGCGGTCTCCTCGACCCGCCGAAGGACGAGGCGAGCCCCAGCCCCTCCGGCAAGGGCAGCAAGTCCCCGGAGCCCGACATCACCCTGCCTCCGCTCCTGCCGGGCCTCCTTCCGGGCCTCGGCATCGATGGCGAGGACGCGGAGTAGCAGGTCGTACGAAGGTGGGCACCCTTTGCGAAAAGGGTGCCCACCTTCGTCATGTCCTCAGAAGAACACCGACCGCCGCTGCACCAGCAGCTTGTACAGCGTGTGCTGTATCTGCTCCCGCACCTGATCCGTCAGGTTGAACATCAGCATCGGGTCCTCCGCCGCCTCCGGCGGATATCCGTCCGTCGGGATCGGCTCACCGAACTGGATCGTCCACTTCGTCGGCAGCGGTACGGCACCGAGCGGCCCGAGCCACGGGAACGTGGGCGTGATCGGGAAGTACGGGAAGCCGAGCACCCGCGCCAGCGTCTTCGCGTTCCCGATCATCGGGTAGATCTCCTCCGCCCCGACGATCGAACACGGCACGATCGGCGTCCCGGCCCGCAGCGCCGTCGACACGAAGCCGCCCCGCCCGAAGCGCTGCAGCTTGTACCGCTCGCTGAACGGCTTGCCGATCCCCTTGAACCCCTCGGGCATCACACCCACCAGCTCACCGGCCTCAAGCAGCCGCTGCGCGTCCTCCGCGCACGCGAGCGTATGCCCGGCCTTGCGGGCCAGCTCGTTGACCACCGGCAGCATGAACACCAGGTCGGCCGCGAGCAGCCGCAGATGCCGCTGGTCCGGATGGTTGTCGTGCACGGCGACCTGCAGCATCAGACCGTCGAGCGGCAGGGTCCCGGAGTGGTTCGCGACGATCAGCGCACCGCCGTCGGCCGGGATGTTCTCGATCCCCTTCACCTCGACCCGGAAGTACTTCTCGTACACGGGCCGCAGCAGGGACATCAGGACCTGGTCGGTGAGCTCCTCGTCGTACCCGAACTCGTCGACCTCGTACTCCCCGGTGATCCGCCGCCGGAGGAACGCGAGCCCGCCGGCGAGCTTCCGCTCCCAGCCGCCCCCGCCACCGGTCGACGCGGGCACCTCGGCCCGCGCGGACGCCTGCTGCCCCTGCCCGGGCACCGCCTGCACCGGCTGCTCGGAGGCCCCGCGCACTTCCCGTACGGAGACGGGCTCGGCGGCACCGGAAGCCGTACCCGAAGTACCCGAAGCACCCGGCCCCGCACGCCGCGACGACCGCCGCCGCCCCGGTCCCTGCCCCTTGGCACCACCGCGCGACCGGTCGTCGTCGAACGGAATGACCTTGGCGTCCGCCATTGCTCCTGCGCTCCTCAGTTGGCGCTCTGCGTCGGGTGCGTACTGCTGTCGCCGCCTGATCCCCCGGCCGCCGCGCCGCCGCCCGAGGGCAGCACCGTGGCGACCCGATCGACCGCCGCGGCCAGGGCCTCGGGCGGCAGCAGCCCGGGCCCGCGGCTGCGGGCGAAGTCCGCGAAGGTCTCGGCGGTGCCGTACTTCGGCCGGAACCCCAGTGTCTCGCGCATCTGCACCGTCGAGACGACCCGGCCGTGTGTGAGCAGCCGTACCTGCTCCGGCGAGAAATCCGTCAGCCCGACCGTGCGCAGCGCGGTCCCGGCCCAGGTGACGGCGGGCAGCAGCACGGGCACGGTCGGCCGGCCGAGGCGCCGCGAGCACTGGGAGAGCAGCAGCACCCCGTCCCCTGCCACGTTGAACGTCCCGCTGTTCAGGGTGCCGCGGACGGGATCGTGTGACGCGATCCGCAGCACCTCGATCACATCGTCCTCGTGCACGAACTGCAGCCGCGGGTCATAGCCGAACACGGTCGGCAGGACGGGCAGCGAGAAGTACTCGGCGAGCGGGGTCTCGGCGGTCGGCCCGAGGATGTTGGCGAAACGCAGCACGCAGACGGCCACGTCGGGCCGGCGCCGGGCGAAGCCGCGCACGTACCCCTCGACCTCGACCGCGTCCTTCGCGAAGCCGCCGCTGGGCAGCGACTTGGGCGGTGTGGTCTCCGTGAACACGGCGGGGTCGCGCGGCGCCGAGCCGTAGACATTGGTCGAGGACTTGACCACGAGCCGCTTCACCGTGGGCGACTTCTGGCAGGCACCGAGCAGCTGCATCGTGCCGATGACGTTGGTCTCCTTGACCGAGCCACGGCTGCCGCCGCCGAACGGCGTCCCGCTGACGTCCATGTGCACCACGGTGTCCACGGAGTGCTCGGCGAGGACCCGCGCGATGGCGGGCTGGCGGATGTCGGCCTGGACGAAGTCCGCGCCGCCGAGCAGATGCGCGGGCGCCTGCGCGTCCACGGCGATCACCCGGTCCACCTCGGGGTCGCGCTGGATCCGCCGTACGAAACGACCGCCGAGCTGCCGGGCCACCCCGGTGACGAGCACGACCTTGCCCAAGATCAGCTCCTGCCTTCCCCGTGTACCGCCCCGTAGAACCGCGCGCCATCGCCACCGTATCGGGTCGATGTTGCGCTGTGATGACCGACCGATGCACGAAGTGACCACAGCCACAGGAAACGGGAAACGGGGGCCGGAAACGACCGGAAACGAAAGGCCGGAAAACGGCTGTGGCCCTCCCACCGGACGGTGAGAGGGCCACAGAGCGCTGTTCCAGCGTCGCTTACTTCTTGTTGCGACGCTGAACGCGAGTGCGCTTGAGCAGCTTGCGGTGCTTCTTCTTGGCCATCCGCTTACGCCGCTTCTTGATAACAGAGCCCACGACTACCCTCGCTCACTTCTCTTCACTCGGTGCGGGGCAGACTAGGCCCACACGACCTACGAGGGGCAAGCCTACCCGCCCGAGCTCCAAGCCCGTAATCGAGGTTCCCGCGAGGGCTCGATCAGGCCGTCTCCACCCCCACATAGGAATCGCGAAGGTACTCGTGAACCGCGTTCTCCGGGACTCGGAAGGACCTCCCCACCCGGATCGCGGGCAGATGACCGCTGTGCACCAAGCGGTACACGGTCATCTTCGATACGCGCATCACCGAGGCGACTTCCGCCACGGTCAGGAACGCCACCTCGGAAAGAGGCCTCTGGTCAGCAGCCATGACACACCTGAACCTTCCGCACATGGACGGGCACCGGCTTCCCCTTCCGGTGACTCCTCGTCGCCATGCGCTCACTCCCCAGAGTAGGGGCGGGTGGTGCGAGTGGGGAAGAGGTGCTGCGATCGGTCCTCTACTGTGACAGACCCGCCCGATTGAGTACGTAGCGAGTAAGCGGTCGGTAGTAATCAGACCGCACAGCGTCATCAAGCGGAACGGCGACGGACACGCGCCCCTCGGCCTCTCCGACGAACAGCGCCGGATCATCCGTATCTGCCAGGCCGATCGCCTCAATACCCAGCTGACCTGCACCGCAGACCCATCCGTGGTCCCCCACGACAAGGCCGGGCAGCGGTCCGCGGGCAGCCGCGGCGGCACCCAGGGCGGTCCGAACCGGCAGCGGGGAGTGACTGTGTGCGCCCGGCTCACGCCCGGCGCCTTCCGCGCCGGCTTCGCGCAGCAGCGCGACTCCTCGTACGTAATCAAGGTTGTACGTGCGTAGACCAAACCGAGTCGTTATGTCGACACTGCAACCCTGCGCAGGGGTGAGAACAGCACATCCCGCCGCCGACAGAGCGTCTGCCAGGGCACCGTAGAAGCCGAGAAGCCGGTGCGGATGGCCGGTCCCGAAGAGCACCGGGAGCTGACGCTCCGCAGCCGCCGCGAGCCGTGCGGCGAAGGCGTTCAGGGCCGCGAGGGTGAGCTCGGGGTCGATGACATCGCCGCCCTCGCACTCCCGCGGGTCGGGCGAGACTCCGCACCTGTCGGCCATCAAGGCCAGCAAGTCCCCTGCCGCCCAAGCTCCTTGAGGATCGAGCCCGAGGAGCATTCTGGGGTCCCGGGCCGCGAACAGCCGATAGTTGCGGAGAGATTTCTCCCGCGAGGTGGCGATGGGGCCGGCGAGCCGGGCCGCCAGCAGATGCGCGCGTAAGGCGCCGGCGCTCAACACCCCTTGATGTTGGCGCAGTTGACGGCATGAAGGCCCCAAAACAAACTAAATACCCCACAGTTGGGCTAACAACGCCCTGTGCCGCGCGCCGCGCCTCGTCCGCGGGCCCGGCGCACTCCCGCGCTCAGGCCAGCAGCCCTCGCTGCGGGAACACCGCCCGCCGCGTGGCCAGGATCGTCTGGTCGAGCCGGTCCGCCGGGTCGTAACCCGACGCCCAGTCCAGCCACTTCGGGGTCCGCCCGTCCGTCATCCGCGCCGGCGCCAACTGCCGCGTCCGCGCGAAGACTTCATGCCGCCACTCCTCCGGCACCTCGGCCGCCGGATCGACCGGCGCCCCCGCGGCGATCGCCGTCAGATGCGTCCACGACCGCGGCACGACATCGACGATCGCGTAGCCCCCGCCGCCGAGCGCAAGCCACCGCCCGTCCGCGTGCTCATGCGCCAGATCATGACAGGCGGACTGCACCATGCGCTGCGCGTCCAGCGAGATCGCCAGATGCGCCAGCGGATCCTCGAAATGCGTATCGGCCCCGTGCTGTGTGACCAGCACCTGCGGCCGGAAGTCCCCGATCAGCTCGGGCACCACGGCATGGAAGGCCCGCAGCCACCCCGCGTCGCTGGTCCCCGCGGGCAGCGCCACATTCACCGCACTGCCCTCACCCGCCCCGCCCCCGGTCTCCTCGGGCCAGCCGGTCTGCGGGAAGAGGGTCCGCGGGTGCTCGTGCAGCGAGATCGTCAGGACGCGGGGGTCGTCCCAGAAGGCCGCCTGCACCCCGTCCCCGTGATGCACGTCGACATCGACGTACGCGACCCGCTCGGCGCCCAGCTCAAGCAGCCGCGCGATCGCCAGCGCCGCGTCGTTGTAGATGCAGAAACCCGCCGCGCCCCCGGGCATCGCGTGGTGCAGTCCGCCCGCGAAGTTCACCGCGTGCGCCACGTCACCGCGCCAGATCGCCTCGGCCGCCGCCACGGACTGCCCGGCGATCAGCGCGGACACCTCGTGCATGCCCGCGAACGCAGGATCGTCGGGCGTCCCGATGCCGTACGAAGGATCCGCGGCGCCCGGATCCGCGGACGCCGCCTTCACCGCGGCGATGAAGTCCTCACGGTGCACCAGCTGAAGCGTCGAGTCCCCGGCCGGCTGCGCGGCCACCACCTTCAGCTCCTGGTCCAGGCCGAAGGCGCCGATCAGCTTCCTGGTCAGGTCCAGTCGTACGGGATCCATCGGGTGCTCGGGCCCGAAGTCGTACCCCGTGACTGCGTCATCCCACATCAACTGCGCGCGGCCGCTCATGTCCCTCACCGTATCGGTCGGCACCGGCCGCGAAGGACCGGGCGTACACCAGCGTCAGCAGCACCAGGACCATCGGCACGAGCATCGCGCCCCGGTAGCTCCACGCGTCCCCGATCGCCCCGACGAGCGGCGAACCGATCAGGAAGCCCACGTAGTTGAAGATATTCAGCCGCGCGATCGCCGTATCCGAATCCTCGGGGAACATCCGCCCGGCCGCCGCGAACGTCTGCGGCACGATCACACACAGCCCGAACCCGAGCAGCGTGAACCCGGCGATCCCCGTCCACGCCCCGGGCGCCACGGCCACTACCGCAAAGCCGAGCGCCGCGAGCACCGTCCCGCCCCGCACCACGGACACCGCACCGAACCGGCGCACCCCGAGATCCCCGACGGCCCGCCCCAGCAGCGTCGTCACCATATAGACGTTGTAAGGAACGGTCGCGACCTCATCGGAGCTGCCGAGCACGTCCTCCAGATACTTCGCGCTCCAATTGGAGACGGTCGAGTCCCCGATATACGCGAACGTCATCACCAGGCACAGCGGCAGCAGCGCCTTGAACACCACGGGCTGCGCGACACCCTTGCCACCCTCGGCGGCCGCGGGCCGGCCCCCGTCCGCGTACCACCGGCTCCCGATCAGCGCCGCCGGCGCAAGAACCACCACCACCGGCAGATACGACACGAACAGCGAGAGATCCCAGTGCGCCCCCACCCAGGCGAGCGAGGCCCCGACGATCCCGCCGAGGCTGTACGCCGCGTGGAAACCGAGCATGATGCTGCGCCCGTACGCGTGCTGCAGGCTCACCCCGATCATGTTCATCGAGGCATCCAGCGCACCCACCGCGAGCCCGAAGGCCCCGAGCGACAGCGCGACCTCCCACAGCTCGCTCCCCGCACCCACACCGAGCAGCGAGAGCAACACGACCGGCTGCGACCACCGCAGCATCAGCCGCGGCTCGATCCGCTTCACCAGATGCTCGGTCACGACACTGCCGACACCGGCGAGGACCGGCACGGCGGCCAGGAAGGCGGGCAGCAGCCCGTCGGATATCCCGTACCGGTCCTGGATCGCCGGAATCCGGGTCACGAGCAGCGCAAAGGTCACGCCCTGCACGAAGAAACTGAACACCAGGGAGGCTCTGCCCTGCCGCAGCCGCGCTTCTGTCATGGCCGCACAGCGTAGAGCCGCCGCCTACCGACGGGTAGATGGATCAGCGCAACAATTCGAGCAACTGTCCCATGTCGAAGAAGTACGCGTTGGCCCCGGCCAGCCGCTCGGAGGGAGTCATCGCCGTATACGCGTACACATCCATCCCCGCAGCCCGCGCGGCCTGCACGCCGAGCGGACTGTCCTCGACGACGGCACAGCGCTCCGGCGGCACCCCCATCTGGTCGGCGGCGTGCAGAAACAGGTCCGGCGCGGGCTTCCCCTGCCCCACGTCCTCGGAGCTGAAGATCCACTCCTCCTCGAACCACTGGTCGAGCCCGGTCGTGCGGTGTCCGACCCGGATCCGCTCGTGACTCCCGGAGGAGGCCACACAGTACGAGATCCCTTCGGCGGTGAGCTTCCCGAGCACATCCTCGGTGCCGGCGACGGGCGTGAGCTCCCGCTCGAACGCGGAGAACACCCGCTGATGCAGGTTCTCGTCGAAGTCGGCCGGCAGCTCCTGACCGGTCCGCTCGCGCACGAGGTCGTGCACGCGGTGCACGGCGGCCCCCATGTAGTCCCTGAGCGATTCCTCGTACGTGGTGGGGTGACCGAGCTCGGTCAGGTACTGGGCGAGGATGGTGTTGGAGATCGGCTCACTGTCCACGAGGACGCCGTCGTTGTCGAAGATCACCAGGTCGTAGCGCATACGACGAACTGTAAACGGACAGAACGCAAAAAAGCCTCAACCCCCAGACAATGTCTGGGGGTTGAGGCTTTATCAAAATTAGTTCGGCGGCGTCCTACTCTCCCACAGGGTCCCCCCTGCAGTACCATCGGCGCTGTGAGGCTTAGCTTCCGGGTTCGGAATGTAACCGGGCGTT